>JAKSIG010000027.1 GCA_024398955.1 Fibrobacter sp.
GTTACCGCCCCATGCTGTACATCAGCCAGATCAAGCAGGTGTACGATGCCATGCCCAAGAACGTGACTATTTCTGTTCACTGCCATAACGACCTGGGTATGGCCACCGCCGCTACTGTAGAAAGCTTCTTCGTGGGTGCTACCCAGCTGGAAGTTGCCTTGAACGGCCTTGGCGAACGTTGCGGCAATACCAACTTCTATGAAGTGGCTCTGGGCCTGCACAATTCCGGCGTAGATACCGGCTTGCACTTGGACAAGATTTACGAAACCGCCATCTTGATTTCTCAGTGGTCTGGCGTTAACATTTATACCCGCGCTCCGCTCATTGGTGCCGAAGCTATCGTTCACCGTAGCGGTATCCATCAGGATGGCGCTTCCAAGACCAAGGACATGAAGAAGGGTGCCTATCGCCCCATTGACTACTCCATCATTGGCCGTAACCAGAACGATTCCCTCAGCTTTACCAGCCAGAGCGGTCGTACCGCCGTGTACGAAATCATCACCAAGTTCGGCTACAAGCTGAGCCTGGCCGAAGCCGCCGAACTGCAGCCCATCCTCAAGAGCTACAGCGAAAAGGAAGGCGAAATGAGCGCCGAACGCGTTCTGGACGTGTTCCGCGAACAGCGCGTGAATGTGAACGGCCGCCTGATTTTCAACAACGTCGAAGTGATTCCCGACGAAGGCCGCTTTATCTTCCACTTTAAGAAGGACGGCGAAGCTCTGGTCAAGTCCGTGACTGCCGAAGGTCCTATTGAAGCGGGTCTCATCCTCATGCGTGAAATCGGCATGCCGGTGGAACTGATTAAGTACCGCCAGGTGGTGGTTCCCGAAAAGGATAAGCTGTGGGCCGGTCGCGGTCTCAGCCGCATCGTGCTGAAGGCTAACGGCAAGGAAGTTGAAGGCCGCGGTGTTTCTAGCGATACTCTCAAGGCTAACATGCGCGCCCTCTTTGGCGGCGTGAACCTCTTGTATAAGTAGGCTCGAAGCTTTAGGTTCGAGGGCTTTATGGAACTAACCAGCAGACTCATTCGTCCTTTTAAAAGGCACAAGGAATCGTTGATCGGTAAGGTCAATAGCTTTGTTGACCCGATTAAAGCGGCCATTTCTGATTTAAAGGGTAAAATCCCAAATCCGAAGGGGTTTGCCGGTTCCGAAGATCTTGCCGAAAACAGCGCCAACCTTGTTGAGGAAGGTGATTCTGGGAATTCTCAAGTAGCTGGTAAGGTTGGTCTTCTTGGTCGTCTCAAGAACTTCAAGAATTCCCTGAAGGAAATGAGCGATTTCCAGAAGTTGATTCTGTTGACTATTGCCGTACTCTTGCCTGCCGGAATTTTGATTTCCACTATTCTTGTGGGCGTCATCAAGAAGCATAAAAAGAAGTAGCCTTGCGCCATTACGAGGAACGCAATCACGTGGCAATCCAGGGCATAAAGCTGTCTAAAAGACTTCCGAAGGACTTAACCCCAAGTCCTTTTTTTGAGGAACTGGAAAAGGCGAAAGCTGAGGTTGTCGCAGAATGTGCAAGCGGGAATGTCGCCGGGGAGAACGTCTCTCCACTCATCGATATGACCGTCAGTTCGCCTGTTCGTGTAGGGCTGCCGGTGGAATTGGATTCCGCTGTGAACGAAGCCCGCAAACAGTTCGGCCATTGGTCGCCCGATGCATCCGGCTGGCGTGAGGCTCGCGAGGCTGTTGCCGCTTACTACAAGGAACGTGGGGGAGTCTTTACTCCCAATCAGGTCGTCGTTACGGCTAGTACCAGCGAAGCCTATTCTGTACTTTTCAAGACCTTCTGCAATCCCGGTGATGTCATCTTGACGCCTATGCCGGGCTATCCGCTGCTGGATACGCTGGCTCAGCTGGAACATCTGGAATGCGCTCCCTATTTTTTGAAACTGGTCCGCGAGAAACCGCAACGAACGCTCTCGCAGTTGAAGGCTCAGGTTGAGTCTCGGGAATTGAAGGCTGCGCAGGTTTCGGCTTCTCAGGTTTCAGTTCCGCAGGCTTCTGCGGCGCAGTTCCGCTTTGTGTTGGATACAGACAGCCTGCTTGCCGCACCTGAAAAAGCCCGCATCCTGCTGCTGGTTTCGCCCCACAATCCCACAGGCCATATGGTCTCCCTTCAGGAATGGAACGAGGTGGTCCGTTTCTGCGAAGAGAACAACCTCGTACTGGTGGTAGACGAAGTCTTTGGCGACTACGGCTTCAGTGACGAAGTCAAGCGCAGTTGGCTGTATTTGACCCATACAAGTCATCCTCGCGAACCGTTTACAAGTCATCCTCGCGAACCGTTTACAAGTCATCCTCGCGAAGGCGAGGATCTAGCAGGCCACTTTGGTTTGGAGGACGATTCCAGATCCTCGGTCAAGCCGGGGATGACCGCAGAAGAGGACTTTTTCGATTGCGGCGGAAACGATGTTGTCTTTGCTCCTGCCAACGGACCCAAGTGCCCTATCTTTTGGCTCAACGGTTTAAGCAAGGCTGTTGGCGCCCCCCAGTTGAAATTCGGCTGGATGACCTTCTATGCCCCTCGTGAAAACTTCGAAGAAATCCGTGCTGCCCTTGAATTTGTAGAAGACGCCTATCTCAGTGCCAGTTCCTGTGCCCAGGCGCTGGCAGCTCCGCTCCTGGCTCAGTCCGCACAGTACGAAAGTCTTGTGCGCAAACGTCTGCTTGCCAACTGGAAAACTTTGCAGGCTGCGTTCCCCTGCAAGTACTGCCCCAAGGTTCTTGGCGGCTGGTACGCAGTGCTGCACCTTGGTGACGATGACGAGGAATTGACTCTTCGTTTATTACGCGAAAAGCATGTCCTTGTTCAGCCTGGCTTCTTCTTTGATTTTGATGAGGATGGTTGGATTGTAATCAGCCTCTTGCAGGAACCTGCTGTATTCGCCGAATCAGTCCGCCGAATGAGTGAACTGCATCAGAAATAGAGCTTTACGAAAGGTTTGTCTTCTTTCATATCCATCTCTTCTTCCTTCGTATAGTGATCGCTGTTGATGACGCACCGTAGGAGATTCCTGTCGGGCTTATCAAAAATAATCCAGACAAGAACTGTTCCTGAACGATTACCGTATTCCTTGTACACGCCCATCCAGAAAGGTTGATGCTTCTTGTTGCCCGCCGCAGGGAGGCGCACTTCGTACCATTGAGATCTGCAGTTGATTTCGTTGGAATCTAGTGCAGTTAGATGTTGGGCCCATTTTTTATTTTCGAGATATTCCCCGAAGTCGCGATAATCTTCCCAGTTGAAATCTGATGTGAGAAAGATGTCGTAGACCAGATGTACATTGGGCCCCATAACGTAGATGCTCCAGGGAACAGGCTTCAGCACGGTATCTAGAACTTGATTGGTTGGGGAACCTTCTAGACTGATATTCACTGTTCCTATTCGACCTTCGCCCTCTTTGATAAATGGGAAGAACTTTAGGCTGACATCTTCAGTAAAGCCTGTGGACCAATTAATCTTGGTGTCTGGACTGGCTCCTGCTCGCATGCTGTTGCAGCATTTGTAATCCTTTGGATTTTCGTTAGGGTGCCTGTCGGTCATTTCCTCAAGAAGTTCAATGAAGTCCATATGGGGAGCAAAACGAGGTTGAGCCTGTACTTCGGTGGGCTCCGGCAAATCCGTTTTCAGAGATTCGTCCCTAGAAGTGTTCATCTTGGTCATCTCGGTAGCAATATCCCGGATGAAATTGTTTTGCGCCTCCGTTGTTTTGAGAAACTTCGTGAATACCAAAACCTGGATGCAAAGAATCATAACAAATAGAAACGACAGAATTTTCATAAAGGACCTCCGTCGTTATATCGTCATTAAATAGGAATTTGTATAAAATATCTGCTAAAAAAGAAAAGGAAGGCCTTAGCCTTCCCTTGTTTAAAGAACGATTCTCGTTAAGAGAACGCAAAAATGCGTTTGGAAAAGGAGGGTATTAGGGAGGGCGGAGCCTTCCCTTGTCTAATGAACGATTCTCGTTAAGAGAATCGTTCATATAAAGCATCGCGTTCCACCGGTTCCAAACCTTCGTTCGTAATCAGTTCGCGCATGCGTGCGGGACTCATGCCTACGGGTACGGTGGCACCTGCTGCATGGGTGATCTTCTCTTCGATGATTGTGCCATCTAGGTCGCTGGCGCCAGAGTGCAGAGCCTTCATGGCGGTCTCTATGCCCATCTGAATCCAGTATGCCTTAATGTGGGGGAAGTTGTCCAAAAATAAACGGGCAACCGCAACAGTACGCAAGATGTCTTCCTGGGAAGTCATGTTGGGAACGATGTTGTGGAGTGCGTTGTGTTCCGGATGGTAGACCAGCGGGATAAATGCAAAAAATCCGGGGGCTTCGTCCTGCAGGTCTCTCAGCATCTTCATATGGGCAATGCGATCTTCTGGCTTTTCAATATGTCCGAAAAGCATAGTGGCGTTGGTCGGAATGCCAATCTTGTGTGCCGCACGGTGAACGCCCAACCATTCCTCGCCGGTTTCCTTGCCGGGGCAAATCTGATCGCGTACGCTCTGCACCAGAATTTCGGCACCACCACCGGGAAGGGCGTCTAGACCGGCATCCTTCAGGGTCTGCATAATCTGCAGGGGAGTCTGGCCAGAAAGCTTTGCGAAGTGGCAAATTTCTACTGCGGTAAAGGCTTTCAGATTGACCTTTGGAAACTCCTGACGAAGCTTGCGTAGCATTTCGATGTAGTAGTCAAATGGATGATCCGGGTGAAGGCCGCCCACAATATGAAGCTCGCGGGCGCCTCCTTCGATGGCGAAGGCTGCCTTGTCGCGAATGGTGGGGTAGTCCCAGTCGTATGCAGTTACGCTGTCTTTCTTGATTTTGCTGAAGGCGCAGAACTTGCAGTGCAGAACGCAAACATTGGTATAATTAATCTGGCGGTTGTTTACCCAGTAAACAGACTTCCCATGTCGACGTTCCTTTTCTGCATTTGCCATCGCACGCAGTTCATCCAGCGGTGCGTTCAAAAATAAGTCAAGTGCTTCTGCTTCCGTTAAACGAGCCATTTTACATACCGTTATTTAATGAGGTTCCTGGGAAGATATTCCTGGATCATTTTTTCTAGCT
Source organism: Fibrobacter sp. (assembly GCA_024398955.1). Taxonomy (GTDB): domain Bacteria; phylum Fibrobacterota; class Fibrobacteria; order Fibrobacterales; family Fibrobacteraceae; genus Fibrobacter. The sequence goes on from JAKSIG010000027.1 coordinate 5,077, forward strand.
GGTCTGCGTGTATTGGCTTCGACAGGTAGTTGCAGAAACCTTCGCCTAGGTAACGTTCTTTTGCGCCTTCGATGGCGTTAGCTGTAAGCATTATGGTCGGTGTGTTTTGGTTCACTGTTCCCATGGCTTGCAATTTTTGGAACGTTTCGATGCCGTCCATATTGGGCATCATGTGGTCCAGGAAAATGAGATCGTATTTCTTTTCGCTAGCTTTCTTAATGCATTCTTCGCCACTGATAGCCGTGTCAATTTGGACAAGCGTCCTCTTGAGTAATCCCACAAAAACTTTCAGATTCATGCTAACGTCGTCCACAACAAGAATCTTTGCGTCTGGAGCCTGGAAATTTTCGTGGTAGGCGGGAAGTTCTTCGTTTGCGAATAGCTTGAATTCACCAATGGGGTTGGCCGAAATAATCTTCTGGGGGAGAACGACCTTGAATGTCGTGCCTTTCCCAAGAATGCTTTCTACCTGAATAGAACCGTTCATCAGGTCTACAAGTTGCTTTGTAATGGCAAGGCCTAAACCAGAACCTTCGATATCTCTGTGGGATTTTTCTTCAATTCTGCTGAAGGAGTCAAATAGATATTTCAGATTGTTTTTTGAAATGCCGATTCCGGAATCCTGGACCTCGATGACTAAGTTAATCAGTTCTTTTTCGCCAATGGTGGTGTAAACGTTTAACTTTACGAAACCGGATTCTGTGTATTTAATAGCGTTTGTCAGCAGGTTGGTGCAAATCTGGCGGATTCTAATTTCGTCGCCTAAAAGGACTGAAGGTGCGGCAAATTCCACTTCTGTCTGCAACTTAAGGCCCTTGTCTGCGGCTCGCATAATAACCAGGTTGCAGGAATCTCGCAGCAAGGAATCCAGTTTGTATTCAACAGGAATAATGCTGAGCTTGCCCGACTCAATTTTGGAAAAGTCAAGAATGTCGTTGATAAGGGCTAGCAAGGCCTTGCTGGAAGTTTTGATATTCTTGGCGTATTCCAGTGCGTCGGCTTCCTTGGATTCTCGTAAGATAAGTTCGTCGTTGCCGAGAATGGCGTTGATGGGCGTACGGATCTCGTGGCTCATGTTTGCCAAAAAATCGCTTTTGGCTTTACTTGCTGCTTCAGCCTTTTCTTTATATTCAATATTCTGGCGAAGAAGTTTGTCTTTGTATTTTTCACTTTGGGCCATGTTCCGCTTCAACAAGATGCCAATGGCCACTTCAATCACATAAATTACGGGAAGGCGTGTACGGATGGCTTCGGAGTATGGGTAGCAGTACGCAAATAAGGGCGAGTAGAATGCAACGATTAAAAGTGCCGCTATAAAGAGCTGGTATCCTATAGCCACTTTGGGGCGTAAAGTGTACACGGCTACAAGGGGAATCAGCAAAACCCATGTGGCTCCAAATCCTTCGTGTCCGCCATTCAGAATGTAGGTGACAATGAGTCCCGTGAGCATCACGATCACTACGGGCATTGCAATCTTTAAAGTCCCGAAGCGGATAATCGTAAAGTAGCTGAAGTACATTACGATGGCTACAACGCCATTAAGAGCCGAAATCAGAGGCTCGCCTTGAATCAAGTTAAAGACAACGAAAACGGTGCAGATGATGGCGAAAACCAAAGTCACGATTCGGTTTGCTGGAATGTACAGCAACTTGTCTTCGTCAATAAGCTGAGCAATTTTTTCGTCGTACGACTTCATAAGCGCAAAGATAGAAACCCGTGGTGTTTTTTCGACGAATGGGTGTTGTAATGTCTGCTCAAAACGAAGAAAGACGTTCAAATCTTTGAACGTCTCTCTTTAGTAGCGGGGGCAGGACTTGAACGCTGCGACCTCCGGGTTATGAGCCCGACGAGCTACCAACTGCTCTACCCCGCGTCGATGTTGAGACCATATATAGAAAAGCCCATGACTTTTGTCAAGGGCTTTTTCTCAAAATTTTATAGGGCTTCTGGCGAGCAATCTGTTAAACGAATTTTTTAAGGATGTGCTTGCTAGAGACGAAGTAGTCGATGCCACTAAGAATTGTAATGGTTGTTATCACACCCATTACGATCTGCGGGAAGCTGTCCCAGATATCATTAAAGCCCGGAATTAGCATTCTAACGGGGTCGATTGCTCCAAGAAGAATCATCACGATGCCAGTTCCCTGCAGTGCAGTCTTCCATTTTCCGCTACGGCGGGCCGGCATAATCAATCCTTCGCTTGCCGCTAAGGTGCGCAATGTTTCGACGCTGGATTCGCGGAAGTAAATGAGCGCCACCATCCACACGGGAGCGTAGCCCGTTGCAATGAAGCACATGAAGATTGTCATGTTCGAAATTTTATCGCTAAAGGGGTCAAGATACTTACCTAAAGTACTGACTTCGCCAAGTTTACGTGCAAGATACCCATCTAAAAAGTCGGTAAGCATAAAGCCAAGAACCATTATCAGCGAAAGGCTCTTGAACACAATGCTGTTGTTGCTGTAGTTCAGGTCGTTGTCATAGAAGAAAACCCAGAGGAAGAACGGAGTCAGCACAATGCGGCTCATGGTGAGCTGGCTTGCAATAGAAAGTGGCTTGCGGTGCGCCGCATCTCGATAGTACCAGTAGGCATAAGCCGCCATGGCTGCAAGAATCAATAGAATCGAAGACACCATGCTGATTTGCTGATAGTCTTCGAGATTCAGCAAATAAACACCCATGGTAATTGTAATTGAAATGTTCGATAGCTTGCCCCAGCGGCGCTTGCGGGGGAGCTGCTTACCTTCGCGAAGAACGCCAAGAGAGAATAGGGTATGTGCAATTAGACGAGCCAACAAAACAACGCAACCTACGCCAAGCAACTTTTCTGCCTGCTGCTGTTGCATTAAATCTCGTACAAAAATGCTGGTCATTACCATGAAAGCCAAAAAGCCGTCGATAAAGTTCAGCCACAATCTGTAATAAGGCTTTTCAATTTCCTGAGCTCGCAGCTGGTAAAGGTTGACCCAGCCCATGATCATTGCGATGGCTACAAAGGCGCAGGCGGTTTTTGCCATACCCTGCCAGATAAATACAAGCACGGCCACGAAAACTATGGCCCTGAGCACGCTCCAGATTCGGGTGCGCAGTCTTACTTCTTCAGCGGGTTCACCATTTAATTTGGGTTCTTCTGTAACTTTTTCTTCAGCCATTTTCATTACTCTGAAAAAACGTCTTTTTCTAATTCCATTACAAATTTACAAGTTTTCGTCGAGCAATTGTTTTGCGTGTTCTCGAACAGTGCCAGAATCTCCGCCCAACATGCGGGAAATTTCGGTAATTCTGCCTTCGCGGTCCAGTTCTACAACCGACGTGAACGTTCTGCCATCGATTTCCTTCTTGCTTACGGCAAGTTGGTTTTGCGCACGACTTGCCACCTGGTGCAAGTGGGTGATCGTTAGAATCTGGTGGTGCTTGCCCAGCTTTCGAAGGGCGTCGCCAATGCTGTTGCCGACTTCGCCGCTAATGCCGGAATCCACTTCGTCAAAAATCAACAGCGGGACCTTGTCAAGCTCTGCCATAACGCTCTTGATGGCAAGCAGCAAGCGGGAAAGTTCACCGCCCGAAACCGCCTTCTGCAAGCTCTTGAAACCTTCGCCAGGGTTCGGGGCCAACAGGAATTCAATGCGGTCTGCACCAATAGGAGAAAGCGCCTGCGGTTCAATGGAAGTCTTGAATTCTGCTTTTGGCATGCCGAGACTGTGCAGAATATCGCTGACTGCGCTGTCGTAACGGGCTGCTGCTGTCTTGCGGGCCTCTGTCAGTAAGCCGGCAATGCGGTTCAATTCTGCCATCTCCTTGGAAGACTGGCGTTCCAGCTCTTCCAGGTCGGCGTCAAGATTTTCTAGACTGTCCAATTCAGAACGGCGTTGTTCTGTCAGCTCCATTAGGCCGGCTACATCGGTACGATACTTGCGCTTTAACTTCTGTATCTGGGCGATGCGGGCATTGGCACGGTCAATATCCGCAGCGCTTACTGCCGCAGACGGACTCAGACGCATCAGGTCTTTACAGATGCTTTCAAAGGGGTCCGCAACTTCGACAAGTGCGTTTAAATCTTCGTCGTAGTCGGGAACCTTAGATGCTAAGGTTCGCATTTTTGCCTGTAGCAACTGTACCTGGTCTAATAGGCCGTTCTCGCCGCCAAGAATTCCTTGGACTTCGTCCAGGTAACGGCGTTCCGCTTCTACCTTGGAGGCGCTGTTGACCTTTTCTTCAAGAATTTCTTCTTCGCCTTCCTTCAGGTTGGCCTTGGAGAGTTCTTCGAACTGAAACTTCAGAAAATCTTTTTGCGCAGCCAGATTCTTGGCTCGTTCCTCGGTTTCTGCAATCTTTGCCTTGATGCTGTTCCATGCGGACCAATGGTCGGAGTATTCTTCTAGCAAAGAAACGTTGCCTGCAAAATCGTCTAGCATCTTGGCATGGGTGCGGGTATCGCGAAGCAGCAGCTGTTCGCTTTGACCGTGCATCTGGATCAGTTCTTCGCCGAGCTTTTGCAAGTCTCCCAGGTTTACGACGGATCCGTTTACGCGGGCGCGCCCCTTGCCATTTTCCAGAACTTCGCGACGTATGATCAGTTCGTCGCTGCCATCGTCCAGTTCCAGTTCCTTTAATACTTTCTTGACATCTTCTTCGCCAGCGATGTCGAAGGTCGCCTCGACAACAGCCTTGTCGGCGCCTGTTCTAACAAAGCTTCCTTGAGCCTTGTCGCCACAGACCACTCGCAGAGACTTTAAAAGAACGGACTTGCCTGCGCCGGTTTCGCCGGTGATTGCGGTAAAGCCCTGGCGGAACGGAACTTCCGCCTGGGCAATGAGAGTAAAACCGTTGATAGAAAGGGACCTTAGCATAGTGACGATAAACTAGCAAAATACGAATGTCAGAAGCTGACAAAAGGAATGGTTATGAAGTACGATTTACAAATTACGAGATTAAACTTGGCGCCGGAGGCGCGTTTATAAAATTCATAATTTGTAATTCATAATTTATTTCTCGAACTCCACGATGCTGCGGTAAATAGGTCTTCCTTCCTTGCGGTACTTCTTTTCGAAGCCTGTCATAATGCCTTCGGTAGGTTCTGCAGTGTTGCGGACCAAAACCTTGCAGCCGGGAAAGTTGTCGAACACTTCCAGTGCCACCTCGTTGTATTCCTTGTGGTCGGTACCCCAGTAGAAAATTCTTTTGCCGGGCTTAAGAACGCGGGCTACCTGTTCCAAAAAGTCGGGGCGGAGCAGGCGGTTCTTGTGGTGGCGTTCCTTGGGCCACGGGTCCGGGAAGTACATGTGGAAGGCGTCTACGGTGTTGTCCTTGACGCAGTCGCGGAGAAAATAGAACACGTCGCCGCGAAGCATGCTTGCGTTTTCCAGAACGCCGGCCTTGTTCATCTTGCGCTGTGCAAAGGCGGCCCAGGTGTAGTCCCATTCGCTACCCATGATGTAGTAGTCGGGGTGCTTTGCTGCGTAATCAGAAATAAAACTGCCCTTGCCAGAACCAATTTCTACTTCGATGTGGTCATTATGACTTGGGAACATGTCCTTCCAGTCAAAGTCCAGCTTGTGGGGGAGTCCGTCTGGTGTGGCGATGGGCTTGCGGTCGCCGTTGGTGCGGAACACATAGTGCCAAAGGCTCTTGGCGTTTTCGTCTTCCTTCAGGTCGCGGAAAAATTCCGGGATAACCACTTCCTTGGCCTTGGTGTCGCCTTCAACCATTTCTTCAACTTCGTTCTTTGCTTCTTCGTTCATAATTTTCTTTCACTTTTAGGGTTTTTCACCTTTATCTAAAAAATGTTTTTTTACCCTGCAATTTTTATTGTCTAAAGTAGTACAACAATTTTTTCCTTGAATTGTTCCGGAATGGACTTTGCTATCACATCTCGAATGTACCTGTCGGAGTATTTCATTGAGAAATGACTCAGAACGATTTTTTCGCACTTGACTCCGTCGCCCAATTCATTCAGGGCTCGTACGATGTCGTTGATGTGGCTGTGCCCCTTCTTGACGCTCATGGATTCGTCTTCCGGAGACAGGAACGTGCATTCCGTAATCAGTACCTTAGACTGAAAAACTCGGTAGTTGTCCAGTAGGCTTTCGCCCATGCAGTCGCCCATGAAACTGACCAATGGGTCGTAAACTTCGCGGGTGATTTCCACCTTATTCTGCCGCAGTTCGATTAGCTCTGCAGGTGTCTTCTGCAGGAATTCGTCTTTTAGCTTTTTCTTGTAGTGGTAGATTGTGCCGCCCATAGCCGGAATGGAATGCTTTACGTCAAAGGCTTCCAAGGCAAGATCCTTTCGGTGTTCCAGAAACTGCAATTCGTTGGCGCAAACAGGAACAATGGTCGGCAGGCGGAACTTGTTCTCGGGAACTCCCTCGAATAGGGCCTCTGCGCGAATCCAGTCCTTGGCACGTTCGGCGATGCATTCGGGCACATAGTAAACGCTGTCACGTTCTACGCCCATCATCTTGCGAAGACTGTGATGTCGCATTAGGCAACGTGCGTGATCACCATGTGCGTGAGTCAAAAAGACGTGATTGATGGATGTGGCCGACAGGGGACATTCGCCAAGGTCCACGCAAAAATCTAACTCCGGCATCTGCAGATATGTAGCGAGACCCGAAATGGAAAATCCGGACACGGATGTAGCGGATGTCTCTACGTGAACTTGCTTAAGGGCGTTGTGGATGTATCGATTTTCTGTGGACATTCAAGAACCAAACTATTACTGCACAAATGTAGAAAATGTAAAAAGGGTGTCTCGCTGTCGGGAGTGCTGTTTTACAGAAAACAAATAAAAAAAAGAAGTGCCGTAAGCACTTCCTTTAATTGATCTGGCGAGGGAATCCTCTTTTTCTTTTTACCTAGATTACTTTGTCTTTGCGTTTTCTGCAACAAGACGGTCGAAGTCTGAGCAGCTCAAAGACTCGATATGGTTACCCATGGCAACGCTACGGGTACGTGCATTACCCTTTCTTTCGGGAATGCGGAAACAGAAGTCGTAGGTGTTGCCCTTGTCGGTGGGAATGCCCATCTTGAAGATGCGGATACGCTCTGCGCCCTTGTTGTAGATTTCGTGATAATCATAGGTGTTCTTAACCTTTTCCAGGCGCTTTTCCTGATTGAATTCAAGCTCGTGAGTAATAGGACCATCGAGATAGATAGGCAGGGAGTTCTGGAAGCGAAGTTCCATCTTGTCGCCAGTCTTGACGATGGAGGTTTCCTGAGGCTTGATCAGGTAGCGCTGCTGCGGAATGTTCTTATAGGCCTTGGAACGCACTGTACGTACGCCGCACATTTCGCGCATGTCGGGTTGTTCAACAAAGTTGATTTCGCGGCAGATGGGGGGAAGGTTGGTAGGAACGTCCAATTCTTCACCACCGGCTGATCCGGCACAGCCGGTCAAAAGTGCAGCAAAGGAACAGAATGCAAGACTAGTATAGAACAACACTTTAGATTTCATGGGCATAAATATAATTTTATTATTTCGTTTTGCGTTTTTTTTCTTAAGATATTTGAAAAAAGTTTGCCTTATTTTGTAAACTTTAGTTAACTTAAGCCGTTTTTTTTCGTGTTTTAGCGCTTGTTTGGTTGCAAAAAACTGATGAAACCTCATTTTGTCTAGAAATGACAGATTAAATATCTATCTTTGGCGCCGGATTTAAGATTGGGTAAAAAATGAATATTTGTAGTTGGAACGTCAATGGCTTACGTTCTGCCGCCAAAAAGGGGTTTTCTGATTGGTTCAACGCAACGAAGCCGGATATTCTTTGCTTGCAGGAGGTGCGAGCCGAAGAGGATCAAATTGACGAAGATATTGCTCACCCCGAAGGATATTTTGCCTACTGGAACCCCTGCCAACGCAAAAAAGGTTACAGCGGGGTAGGCGTTCTTACTCAGATAGAGCCTGACCGTGTCAATTATGGTTTTGATATCGAGGAATTTGACGAAGAGGGGCGTGTGCTTCAACTTGTTTTCCCCGACTGGGTGCTTAACTGCATTTATTTCCCTAATGGCGGATCTGGCGATGATCGTCTAGATTATAAGTTGCGTTTTTACGATGCTTTTCTTGAGAATTGCAATCGCTGGATCGACGACGGCAAACATGTGGTTACCGTTGGCGACTACAACACTTGCCATAAGGAAATCGACATTGCCCGCCCCAAGGAAAATGCTGACGTGAGCGGCTTTTTGCCTATCGAACGCGCCTGGATGGACAAATACGTCGAAAACGGTTTTGTCGATAGCTTCCGTAAGTTGCATCCTGATGCCAAGGACGTTTATTCCTGGTGGAGCAACCGTTTTGGTGCTAGAGCCCGCAATGTAGGCTGGCGTATCGATTACGCTTTCGTTGATGCGGCGCTCGCCCCGAACATCGTGAGTGCCAATGTTCACGCCGAAGTCAAGGGCTCAGACCATTGCCCCATCAGCATCGAGCTGGAACCGCCCTTTGCTCCGCTTCCCATCAAGGCTCGCACAGAGTAACGTAAAACCAAAAGTTTAAAGCGTAAAGCCCCCAAAAATCGATAAAGAAAAGGTCTCGACATCGTCGAGACCTTCCTTTTAAACTTTAAACTTGAACCTATTATCTAGTCTTAACGATTGTCCAGGCCTCGTCGTACAGGCGGGCAGCGTCACCAGCATCCTTCAGGAATACCATGCGCTTGATTTCTTCCTGAGTCGGATTGACAACGCGGTTGTTCTTGAACTCGTCATCAATGACTTCAAGAGAAGCCTTGTTGGGGGTGGCGTAGTTGATGAACTTTGCCAGCTGTGCGCCGATCTTTGCATCGAGGATGTAGTTCATGAATGCATATGCGCCTTCCGGATTGGGAGCCTTGCTGCTCAGGAGCATGGCGTCAACCCACATGAAGGAACCCTCGGTGGGAATGGCAAACTGTAGAGTGGAGTCCTCGTCGATGGCTGCCATTGCCTCGCCGTTGAATACGATTGCTGCCCAGTCCATCTTCGAAAGAACCTTGTCCTTGCCGCCAACGGAACCGTCAAAGCCCAGGAAATGCGGGTCCTTCTTGGCCTGCAGGATGTATTCCACGGCTTCGTTAATTTGCTTCTGGTCGGTGGAGTTGGCGTCGTAACCCTTGGCCTGCAGTGCCATAGAAAGCATGGAACGGCTTTCTTCCAGAAGGCTGAAGTTGCCCTTGGTCTGCTTGGCGTCAAACAGCATGCTGTAGCTGACCTTGTTTGGGTCTACACTTTCGTCGCGGTAGAGAATGCCGGTGGTTCCCCACAGATACGGCACAGAGTATTCGTTTGTCGGATCGTAAGAAGGATTGCGGAACTGGTCTGCAATGTTCACTCTGTTTGCGATCTTGTTGGTGTCGAGCTTGCCAATCAAACCTAGGTGGATCATCTGCTGAATAACGACGTCGCTTGCGATGATTACGTCGTACTGGCTAGTACCGGAGGCCTGGAGCTTGCCAATCATTTCTTCCTGGGCTTCGTAAAGTTCCAACTGGAGCTTGAAACCGGTCTTCATCTGGAAATCCGTCAGCATCTCCGGATCGATGTATTCACTGTAAATCATTACAGTAACTTTTTCCGGATGTGCGGAACCTTTTTTTTGCTCGTCGTTGCAACCGCCTAAGAAACTTGCTGCAGCGAGAAGAAGAATAGAAGAAAGTGCGGTAAGAGACTTTTTCAATTTCTTTGCCTTTTTGTTAGAACGTTCAGGTTGTTACAAACGATAAGATAGAAAACGAAAGAGATTTTTTAGGAAGCGCAATTTATACCCAACGATCTTTTTTATCAAGAAAAAGTTTATAAACGAAAATTCGTGTAGGTGCTAAAATGAGCAAATGTAAATTTGGGTAAACGAGTACGGTTTTGATTTTTTTACAATCGTCCTGCGAAAAAACATGTTGGCCGTCACAAAAAGTCCCGATTATTGTAGAAAATACAACGATATGTTGGTTTATTGTTAACAAATCGTTGCGTATCACCGAAAATTTTTTATATTTGGGGATTGTAAGAAAAGAAAAAGATTTGCCTAACGTATATTCCAATATGGAATATGTGCTGGCGTAAATGTTTAGAAATAATTTCATCTTAGGGAGATGGAATATGCAGTTTGGAAAGAATGTATTAAGTAAAATCGTCATGGCTCTGGCTGTGGTGGTTCCCGCTATGGCAGCGGATGTTGCTCCGCTGTATTTCGATGGCATCGATGACAGCAAACAGCAGGGCTTCTGGGAAGACCTGATGAAGTACAAGATGTTTGGTGCCGAAGGAATTAAGTTCGGCGGACAGCAAATTCTTGTGCCGGATAAGTCTGGCTGGTTTGGAACAGCAGCCGGCGATTTTGATATGCGAAGCGGTAACAATAAGCATGTTATCGGCGGTCCGGTTCTTGTTGGCGGCAATCTTGTGATGAGTGATGGTAATGACTCCATCACGTCTGGTCCAGTGCGTGTTCTTGGAAATGTTGTTATTAACCAAGAAGCTAACTGGCGTAACTCTGAGAACCTAATTTTAGGAAATCAGTGTGTTAAGGGAACCGCTAACCAGGAATACATTAAAGCTCATAATGATGATGCGTCAGTATTTGTTGGATCAAATTATGAAAACTGTCCGACCAGTGTGCCGCAGATAAATACCGATTTGAGAATTCCTAAGCTAGGACCAAATTCTGCTGTAGTCTATCCGGCAATCAACACGAATAATAATAAGGACAATAACAATGGGGACCGGGATTTTCCTGCGGGCCATCCGACCATTGATGTGCCAAGAGGCGCGGGTACGTACGATATTGTCATTGATTACATTCGATTTACAAATACTAATCTTTTGGAAATCCGTATGCCTAACGGCGGTCGTTTGACCAGAATTTTCCTTACGAATGGTTTTTCAGGAGGAATTCCCTCTGGAAACCAAATTGTAGTTTCCTATATGGATAAGGATGCTGAATTTGACGAAGAAAACAAACGTTGGAAGACTGGAACCGCAACCCAGGTGAAGAACGAAGACTATGCGGGGAATCTTTTGTTCTATACTACAAAGAACATTGACTGGGCTGCTATGAATAAGGGTGATGTTATTCAGGGAACTTTCATCACGACCGGTCAGATTACCGTAAGACAGTCTATGACATTGGCTGGTCAGCTGCTTGCTGATAATATCTACGTGGATGCTTTCTTTGACGGCTCTGGTTTCCGCTATGTTCCGTTCGATCCTCCAATTCTTTCGTTGGAACCTACTGTTGGAACTTCTTATGATTATCCGGAAAGCGATATTGAAAAAGTCGTTGCAATTAGCCTTTCTGAAATAACCAAGGTTGATGTTTTCTTTAACTATTGCTTTGACGTGCCTGAAACTACCAGTGAAAAAGGTCTGGCCAGCATGGCTGACTTCAACAGTGCAACGCACTTGTATGTTTGCGGAAAGGACACTGGTTCTGTAGAAATTCTTGCGGGAACAGATCGTCCGACGGTTAAGTCTCAGATTAAAATTAACGTGGCTACGGACGCCTTTCTTGAGGGAAACGAAAAAGCTCGAATCAAAATTTTCGATTTGAGCGGTGCAGTGATGCCGGGTAATGTCCGCGATGGATTCTTTGATTTGAATCTTATTGATGTGAATTCTTTACCGGTGGTAGAAGACGCCCACGTCATTGCTAAGGAAGATGTTCCTTATACTTTCGATAATGCAACCGAACTAACCTCTACTTACTTCTCAGAGACCGGAGTTCCGCAGAAGGGTGTTGTTATCAAGAGCTTGCCCGAAAGTGATAAGGGTTCCTTAACCTACAAGGGGAAAAATCTTTCCGCCTCTCAGGTTATTCCTGTAGATTCTCTGAAGGACCTTGTCTTTACCCCTGCTAAGGATCTTTATGGTGATCCTTCCTCTTCCTATGCGTATACATCCTTTGCGTTTACCGTTGTTGATATCAATAATATTGTCGGTTCCGGCAGCAAAACGGTATACGTTAGTGTTCTTCCCGTCAACGACGCTCCTGAGTTGTCCTCCAATGGTTACACTATTCCGGAACATGGCGTAAAGAGTGAAGATCGTATTGCTAATGGTAACATTAATGTAGATGACGTTGACGATGAGACTGGTTTCACTTACAGATTTGACAATGTTTTTGATTCCGAAAATACAGAAGACAATTTCAAGAAGATTAACGAATTCTTTACCATTGATCCGTCTACTGGCGTTATCTCTGTGAAGGACGGCGTTGACTTGAATTATGAAACGGATCAGGAACCTCTCCATATTCGTGTTGTTGTCAAGGATATGGGGTCCTCTACAGATGATCCTGATGACGCAGATTCCTCCAAGATTGTTGTGTCTATTACCATCACTGATGTCAACGAAGATCCTATCGTTGTTAATCAGGAATTTGAAATTAAGGAAGGCGAGGCTGGCATCAAGGTCCACACTGTGGGTGGCGACTCCACAAGCAAGGATGATGGCCGTCTGATTGCTAGTGATCCTGATCTTCCTTCCAAGCCCTTTGGTCAGCTGACTTACAAAATTGATGAAAAGGATGTTCCCTTTGTCATTGATTCGAAGACTGGTCTGATCAGCGTTCAGAAGGATGCTGTGCTTGATCATGAAACGCAGGACGTGTATACGTTCCATGTGACTGTTGCCGATGGTGGTGACGGTAAGGGTGGCGATATTAAGTCCAAGACTGTTGAAGTTACTGTATATGTACGTGATGTCAATGAAACTCCTCACTTTGTCAAGGACAATGCTCCCAACTACGACCAGGACGAAAAGACTCCTAAGCACGAAGTCAAGAATGGTGACTTGGTCAAGGAATGGGAAGTTATTGATGAAGATTCCTATGATGACCTTAAGAACTTGACCTTGACCTTGACTCAGGTTGGTTTTGATTCGGATAAGGATGCGGGCAAGGCTTCCGTAAAAGACATCTTTGAATTGACCTCCGAAACTCGCCCTGGTAAGAATGGCGACCGTGATTCCATGTTCGTCAAGTTGGTGGTGAAGGATGCCGACAAGCTGAATCATGAACTTGTCATGAAGGATTGGAATGATTCTGTCTTTAACGTGGTTATCAAGGTTGAAGACGCCGAATTCAGCGACACCCTGCAGCGCACCGTTACCATTCGTGACTTGAACGAAACTCCGGTTGTTGCCGAAGGTCAGGTCTTTGAAGTGCCTGAATATGATGGCAAGAATGTTGTGACCGAAGTTCTGCCTAAGGGTTGGAAGAATGGCGATCCGAAGAATGTTGTGGCTAGCGATTCCGACCGCGTCCAGGTGCCCAATGGCCAGTTTACCTATTCTATTGCAGAAAAGGATACCCCGTTCCAGATTTCTGAGGACGGTGTCATTACCGTAAAGAGTGGTGTTTTGCTGGATTACGAAGATGTGCCTTCTTACTCCGTTACTGTCTGGGTAAAGGATAAGGGTAATCCTGCAGATTCTAGCTTTGCTACAGTGACCATCAATGTGAAGGATGTGAACGAAAAGCCGGAATTGGTCAAGGATGACGAATCCAACTATCCTATCGAAGAAAAGACTGTTGATCACCTCGTGGCTAAGGGCACCTTGATCAATGAATGGGAATTCATTGACGTGGATGGTTCCGATGATATTAGCAACCTGAAACTTGATATTGAACATGTGAACTGTGTCAAGAATGTTTGCTCTGCTGTTGATGAAGCAGGCAAGGTTGCATTGAAGGATATCTTCTCCCTGAAGACTGAATCTCGCAAGGGCGAAGACGGAAAGAACCATATGTTCGTTCAGCTGGTCGTGGAAAATCCGGACAAGCTGAATCATGAACCTGTCATGAAGGATTGGAAGGATTCCGCATTTACCTTTGTTCTTTCTGTGACTGATGCTGATGACGCAAAGGATACCTTGATCCGTAAGGTGACTGTCCGTGATGTGAACGAAACTCCGGCTATTACCGATACTCGTGAATTTACCATTGCGGAATCTGTCGGCGAAAATCCTGCAACTAAGGTTTTGCCGAAGCTTTGGGTTGCCGGTGAACCGGATTATGTCTTGGCTAATGATTCCGACCGTGTCGAAGTACTCAATGGTAAGTATGAGTACTCCATTGCCGACAATCCCTACTTTGCAATTGATCCTGTTAAGGGTGTCATCACTGTAAAGAATGGTGTAAAGATTGACTATGAGGATCCTGCCCTTGAGAAGGTGGGGGACGACAAGATTTATAAGGTGACTGTCTCTGTCAAGGACAAGGGCGTTGGCAAGCTTGAAAGTTCCAAGGAAATTACCATTTACGTGACCAACGAAAATGAAGGTCCTGAACTGACTGACGATGGAAAGACCTGGATTGTTGACGAACATGTCCAAATCCACAACTTCGGTTCTCTCATTGCTACCGACGTTGATGAAGGTGACGAAGACAACTTCTCCTGGTCTATCAAGATGGTAACTGCTGGTGCTCCGGCGGATCTCTTCAAGATTGATTCGAAGACTGGTGAAGTTTCTGTCAATGGCTCCCTGAATGATTTCGAAACGCTCTGGAACAAGGCTATCTATAACGAAAAGACCCACGCTCTGGAATTCAAGGTCGCCATTACTGTTGAAGATGAGGCTCACGCATCTAGCACCTTGCCGAAGGTCATTTCCATTCGCGACGTGAACGAAACTCCGGTCATTGCAGACCAGAAGTTCATTGTGAAGGAAAACACCTTGGCTGGCGATACTGTTCGCCCCGAAGGCTGGAAGAAGGGTAGTTCGTCCAATGTCACCGCTAGTGAAAATGACGAACATTCTCTGCCCAACGGTCAGTTTGAATATTCCATTGTTGGTGAAACTCCGTTCGTGATTGACCCGATTACTGGTGTTATCACTGTAAAGGCTGATTCAACCTTGAATCATGAAGATCCTGCTTTGACCGGAAGCACTTACCCTGTGACTGTTAAGGTTAAGGACAAGGGCAATCCTGCTGATTCTGCTACAGCTGTCATTAGCATTTATATCGATGATGATAACGATAAGCCGATTATCGTTCCTGATCCGGTGTGCGACGAAAACAAGGAAAATTGCCACCAGTGCGATCCTGAAAAGGAAGTTTGCACTCCTGTTACTGTTTGCGATGCCACCATCGAAAAGTGCGATGACGTCTGTGACGCCTCTAAGGAAAAGTGCGATCCTGATCCTGAATGTAAGGAAGGCCAGTGTGGCTATGCTGTCAACAAGGACACCGTTTACATTAGCGTAAAGGAAAATACAGGAAAGGATTACAAGGTCCTGGAATACTATGTATTTGACGAAGACGAAGCCGATCTCAAGAAGATGACTGTCAGCTTTGTCGATGTGAACGGTTCTGGCTCTAAGGATCTGTTTAAGATTACCGAAACACTGGTGGACGGCAATAAGCTTGTTCTGACCACTGCTACCGACATTGACTACGAAAGCGTTAAGGATACTCATAAGATTCTGATTATCGCCAATGATGGCCTGCTTGCTGATACCATTGTTCGTGTCATTAAGATTGTTGATGAAAACGAAGCTCCTAGCGCAGAAGACTTCAAGGATTCTATTCCTGAAAATCCGGCTAAGGGCTATGTTGTTGGTACTGTAAAGGCTAGCGATCCCGATACAAAGAATCCTGCTTACGGCACCTTGAGTTACAAGGTGGTGGAAGATGGCGTTCCCTTCGAAATGGACGGTAACAAGATTATCGTGAAGGATCCCTCTGCCCTGAATTACGAAAAGGATTCTGTCTTTGTATTCCATGTAGAAGTAACCGATGGTGCAACCACTCCGGCAATCTCTGAAGTTACCATTAAGCTGAAGGATGTTGGTGAAACTCCCGAAATCATCGAGGACGATCCTACTTGCGACGAAAAGAATCCTGAAGATTGCCATAAGTGCGACGCCATGATTGCTGATTGTGGCAAGCCTAACGATCCTCCTGCAGACTGCGTTGAAAAATGCGGTAGCGAAGATAAGGATGGCAACATCGTTCTGAACGTTAAGGAAAATTCTCCCACAGGTACTGTGGTTCTTGAATACTATGTCAAGGACGAAGATGTGGGTGACCTGGAATCCATGAAGGTTTCTATCAAGAACGATAACAAGTCTGGATTCGATTCCCTGTTCGTTTACGATAATAAGCTGGTCAAGGATGAAATTGGCTACAAGCTTGTGGTTACCGTGAAGGATAGCGCAAAGCTTGACTACGAAACCGTAAAGGAACTCCACAAGATTACCATCACTGTTACCGACAAGGATGACAGCACCGCTTCTATCGTTCGTACCATCAAGGTTGTTGACGTTAACGAACCTCCGTTCGTTGTTGCTAACGAATTCCACCTTGATGAACATAACAATGCCGATACGGTCTTTGCAAAGATCGAATGGGGTGACGACAAGGATACAAAGCAGCCGGCCTTCCGCGATAACAAGGTTGTTCTTATCGATGGCGATACCGATGTGTTTGAAGTGGACTCTGTTGGTAACATTACCGCAAAGAAGGCCTTCAACTTCGAAACGGATGAAACTACCTATACCTTGGTCGTGAAGGTTGTTGATAAGAACGATCCGACTCTGTTCGTTGTTGACACCATGACTATCAAGATTGACAATATCCTTGAAACTCCGTACATCACTACTCCGGAATTCAAGATCGATGAAAATGTCAAGAAGGATTCTGTAATCGCAGTTATTGAATCTGAAGACAAGGACGATCCTGAAAATAAGGAAGACCGCAAGTACACCTTGGTTACTCCCAGCGACTTCGTGAAGGTTACTGAAGATGGCAAGGTTGTGGTGAAGGATCCTTCTAAGTTCGATTACGAAAAGAATACTTCTTTCAAAATTGACGTTAAGGTAACTGATCCTCAGGGTAAGGACTCTGTGACTACAATCGTTGTTTCCATCAACGACGTGAACGAAGCTCCTGCAATTAAGGACCAGATTATTCATGTGTCTGAAGATGCGACTATCGGTTCTGTGATTGACACTGTCGAGGCTGTGGATCCGGATAAGAATCCGAAGTACAGCACTCTTACCTATACAGCTGTTGGTGGCGATACCACAGTGTTCAAGGTCAATCCCAAGACTGGTGCTGTGACTTTGATTGATTCACTGGACTACGAAAAGAAGAAGTCCTATGAACTGGTTGTTGCTGTCAACGATGGTGAATTTACCGAAGAAGCTAAGGTTACTATCCTGGTGGACAACATCCTCGAAAAGTCTGAAGTTGAGATTACCAAGGTCGAAAATACCGATACAACTTGGACTTATCCGAAGGAAATTTACACCAACAATCCTGATGCTGTAATTACCTGGACTCAGGATGGTGATACCCTTTCTATGGATACTACTTATCATGAAGGCAAGAACGTTATCGTGATTACCTATAAGGATCCTGCAAAGGATGTTGCTGGTTCCGATACCGTGATTGTTTACTTCAGTACCGCCGCTCCGGAAGTGATTGTGACTGCCAACGGTAATGATGTTGATGCCAAGAACATCTATACCATTGTTGAAAAGACTGATGAAAAGGATTCTAGCATCTACGTTAACGGTCCTAAGAACGATATCAAGATTATTGTTCGTGACACCGTGGCCCATATGGTAGATTCCTTTAATGTCAAGCTGGAACTGGATACTGTGAAGTTGGATAAGGGCGCCTTGAGTAGCGTGACTTCTGTTGCCAAGGATGGTCCTGTTCTTAACCTGAACCCCGCCGGTGGCGTTTCTAGAACTCCTGTGAACGGTACCGAAGTCAACGTTTCCTACACCGAAAAGATTGGTAAGCAAGAAGTAACCGTTACTTACAAGACCGATAACAAGGGCGAAATTCTGCTGACTCCTGTAATTGGTGCCGATGGCAAGGTTGACTCCATTGAAGTGATTACCGTTTCTTACGTAAAGACCATCAATGGCAAGGAAGTTACTGTTTCTTACCAGGCTGATGCCGCTACCGGCGAAGTCCTGATGAGCGATGCTTCTGGCGTCTTGATGACTACCGCCGCTGCTGAATCCGCAAACTCCTCTCATGTTTCCAGTTCTTCTTCCTCTAAGGGTGACAAGAACAGCAGCGACAGCAAGGGCGATAAGGACAAGAATGACAAGGACGATGGCTCCAGCACCTATGTTTCTAAGGGTGGTGTAGGCTCCTTCGTGGTCACTTACGAATATGTTGACAAAGAGGGTAATACCGCACTTGTTTCTTACGTGATTGACGAAAACGGAGAATTGGTCAAGAATGCAGAAGGCGATATCGGTTACTCTGTGGCCTATACTTACACTAACAAGTATGGCAACTCTGCAACCCAGTCTGTGTTCATTGTGCTTGACCAGGCTCCGCCAGTTGTGAAGATTACTGCCCCGACTTATGGTCAAGTGGTATACTCCAACTACGTAAACGTCGTCTGGACTGTAGATGGTGTTGAACAGGATACCTTGAATGTTCAGGGCCTTGAAGAAGGTACTAATGCTATCGTCCGCTTCTTCCGCGATAAGGCCGGTAACGAAGCTTCCGATACAGTCTATGTGGTGATGAAGGATGGCAAGAACGTTGATATCGCTCTTGAACAGCCGGTAACCACCATTACCTTGGACAAGGTCAACGAATACTACGCCGCAAATGCTCCGGAAGAAGGACAGACCTTCGGTGTAAGCATTAGGAACCCGTCTACCGGTAAGGAAGTTGAAACCCTGAAGGGTGGTAGCTTCGATACTAAGAAGGGTAGTGGCGAAGAACCGTATCCGGGTCTGCCGGGCCACCTTGGTCCCACCATGTCTATGGACATTCGCCTGCCGGTGATTAACGACGTGGGCGGTATGGCTACCTTGGATGACCTTGTGTCCGATGACGGACGTATTGCGCTGGAAGGTGTTGATGCCGGTAATAGTGAAAAGGTCACTGTTGAAGAATATATTGAGGAATACTGTGACGGTTCTATCAAGAAGGTAAGCGATCTGAGCAAGGTTAACCTGTACAAGTCCAAGATGGATGTGAAGATCTGGATTTACACATCTCTGGGTAACTTCGTTGATTACTACACCTTCACTCAGAACCTGGATGATCCGGACTACACGAACGAAGCTGGCTTGCTCCAGATGTATTTCGAAATGAAACCGGATAAGAATGGCGATGTTCGTACCGAAAGCGGTAAGCTGCTGGGTACAGGTTCCTACGTCTACAAGGTTGAAGCAAAGGTTCGTTCTGAACTCAAGTGTACCTTGCCGCCGGTTTCTACGGGTAAGAAGATGGGCGACGTTGTCAAGAACAGCGATAACCTGCTGAAGCCCTTCGGTTACAAGCGTCCTAAGTCTCGCTAATGTAGGAGACATTGAAGAAAAGCCCCGAATGAAAATTCGGGGCTTTTTGTACATAGCTTAATTTTTTTTGACGCTGTTGACAGTTTCTGCATAATTGCTAAGATTAAGAAAACGATGGTTTGGGAAGATTGAACTTTCTGACCGGTTAGAAGATTACAAAATAACATCTAGGACATGAATTGTATGGGTATCGAAGAACGTAGCACTTTAGTCTATTCTACAGGCGTAGGCCGCATCAAAGAAGAAAAGCCAAGGGCGGAACGTCCCAAGGGCGATGGAGTGGTTCGCATTCAGTTGAAGCGCCTGGGTGGTGGTAAAATGGCTAGCGTGGTTACGGGCGTGCCCCTTGATGAAGATGGACTGAAGGATTTAGGCCGCGAATTGAAACAGAAATGCGGAGTTGGCGGCTCTGTGAAAGACTTTGTCATTGAAATTCAGGGCGACAAACGCAATGTTTTGAAGGCCGAACTTGAAAAGCGTGGCTATACGGTAAAACTTGCTGGTGGCTAGTTTTGATTTATATCACCTTTATAAAGATTCCGTGAATTTTTAAGCAAAAAAAGCATATTTTCAAAGAAAAAAGTTGAGGGATTATGTTCAAAAAGATCCTTGATCCTAAAGGCAATTTTAATGCGAAATTTGGCTTAAAACTGGCTGTTGCCGTGGCTTTGCTTCCGGCATTGGCCTTTTCTGCACCTGCTGTAGGTAAGGTGCGCTCTGCACTGGGGTCTGTAGAAAGAATTAAGGAAAAGCAGAAAGACTGGTCCTCTTTGAACGTTGGCGCAAAAATTTACCAAGCCGACCGTGTGCGTACCGGAATTGAATCTGAAGTTATTTTCGGTTTGCCCGATGGAAGTTCAATTACCATCGCAGAAAATGCGGAAATTGAAATGACCAACCTCCTGGAACCGAATAACGAAGGTGGTTTTGAAACCCGTATTGATATCAAGAAGGGACATATTGATTTTGCTGTCCGTAAACTTCAGGAACGCAAGTCCAAGTTTGTCTTTAAGACTGGAACGATGACTGCATCAATCCGCGGTACCGAAGGCTATATCGGTGGCGAGGATGTGTTCTTTGCCGGCCTTAAGACTGGTAAGCTGGAAATTTCTTCCAAGAGTGGTCAGACAGTATCCATCGTTGCTGGCGAAACCACTTTCGGCTCGGATTCTCTAGTTGTTGTGAAGTTGGCCTCTTCTGGTGACGCCCGCTTTGCAAAGAAAATCGAAAAATTGCTGGCGCAGAAGAAACCTGTAAAGGAATTGCTTCCTGAAATTCAGAAGGCAGATTCCTCTTATCAGGAACAGTTAAAGTCCGAGGCTCAGGCTGCTGCCGAAGCTCTTCCCGAAAATGGTTTTTCTGTGTCTACCACATCTCCTGTTGAAGTTTGCGATCAGGGTCTGATGGTTGAAGGTTTCTACCGCACTTCTGATGAGGCGGCAACCTTGATTCTTAAGGTGGGAAACTCTTACCAGTCTGCAAACTTGATTCGTGCTGCCGATGGTGTAGCGCATTCCTTTGCCCAAAAAGTCGTTCTTAACGACGAAAATGGCCTGTGGAATGTGAATAAGGCTACCTTAACCTTTATGGGGGCCGGGGTCAATTCTACCAAGTCTGTTGATGTTCAGGTGAACAAGGCTTGTACCGAAGTCAATAGCAAGGCTCCCGTAGTAAATATCGTTTCTTACGACTCTCTTCGCTGTGCCGCCAATCTGTCTGTAAGCGAAATGCAGAATGATGCAGGCGTTGTGACCATTGCTGTAGACGGTACCGAAAAATCCGAAGAATCCATTACCAAGAATGTTCAGAGCCGTCTGAAACTTGAAAGCGGACGTCATGAATACTTGATTAAGGCAAAGGATCTTGCCGGTAACGAAGCCGAAGTCTCCCAGGTTATGGGCTGTTACCCCAAGAAGCATTTTAATGTCAGTGTCATCGGCGGTACAAAGCAGAAAATGACTCCGCCTCCTGTTCCTCCCGAAGGTTTTGCTGATATCATTACCGAGACTTTGCAGTTTAGAATAAAACTTGCAGAAAATGACCCCGAACTGTTGTACAAAGTCGTGGTAAAGCAGAACGGAAAACCTATATTGCAAGAAATCCTTTCTCAGATTCAGAACCTGGATTATCAGATTCCTGTAACTCTGGAACGTAATTCCGTGAACAGGTTCGATATTGAGGTAACCCACAAGAGCGGTTACAGGGCGAAGGCCAGAAAAGTTTATGAGGTAATTGGGAATGTTCGGTAGAGTTTTTACTCTAACAGCCCTTATTGCAGCAGCACTCCATGTGAGTGCTTTTGCTGTTGATACGGAATTGGGTGGTGTTGTTTCTGGTTTCTTGAAAAAGGATAAGTCTCCTTATTTGGTAAAGGAAACCATCGT
The DNA here is from genome assembly GCA_024398955.1 of Fibrobacter sp. Taxonomy (GTDB): domain Bacteria; phylum Fibrobacterota; class Fibrobacteria; order Fibrobacterales; family Fibrobacteraceae; genus Fibrobacter. The sequence continues at coordinate 26,718 of JAKSIG010000027.1, forward strand.
TGTGCCAGAAGGAAGGGCCCTGCTTGTTGAGCCGGGCGTTGTCGTTCGCTTTGAAGAGGGCACAGGCATTGACGTGCGTGGCGGGTCCATGGCTGTAGTAGGCGAGGTGAATAATCCTGTGTTGTTTACCTCGGCGGGCGATTCCTGGAATGGTATTTCTATTACCGGCGTAAAGCGCTCTGAAGTTCAGTACCTAAGAGTACGCAATGCCGAGTTTGGCTTTGCTGTCGAAAGCGGTGCTCTTGAATTGCGAGATGTGAATTTCGATAACGCACGACGTGCCGCCGTCTATGTTCGAAATGGTTCAGCTGATATTCAATGGTGCAAAATTCAGAATGGCCGTAATGTTGGCGTGTGGGCTACGCAAAGTGCCGATATAAATATTGATGGGTCTTCTCTAGAAGGAAACCGTATTGCCGTCGTGGCTGCAGATGGCTCAGTATTGCAGCTGCAACGTTCGAAAATTCAAAATAATGAAGTCGCAGTCCTTGACTATGGCGATAACAAGTTGACTCAGCGAAATTCGCTTATTGAAGGAAATCAGATCGGTATTGCTGCGCGAGATTTGCCTTCTGAAGAAATGCGTCGAGCCTTGAACAGGAACGTTCGCAATGTTGATCAGGAAGTTGATGATGACATGGAATCGTTGGGGGAGGAACCTCGAAATCCCTATGCCGATGGCATGAAACTCTATGCCATGTTCAATGATGTTTCCGAAGATAACTCCTGGAAAATTTCAGGAAACTTGGGATTGGACCTGGGTTATCACAAGGTGTTGACTAACCATAATCATTCTGGCGAAGCCTACGTTTTTGGTTCTGATACAATTCTGGTGGGCGAACGTTATAAGAACTACTTCCAAGTTCCGGGATTGTTCGCCAACTGGACTGCCAGCATGATGATGGAGTCTCCTACAGGGCAGACAATTGAATTTACTGCAGATTTCTCGAACGATTCCTGGGATACGTTTAAGGCTCACACTCTGCAGGCTGTATACACCGATGAAATGCAGTCCTTGACCTTGGGCGATTTCGCCTTAAATGCAGGTGAAATTTATTTGACTGGCATTAATGCCTTTGGTGGTAAGTATGAGCTGAATTTGTTTAAAAATGCAGCTGGAGAACCGCTGTTTGTAGGAACTGCATTTGGTGGTGAAGTTCGCGCCCCAAAGATTGAAGGCGATCGCAATTACGATGTGTATAATGAGCATATTGAAGATGGTGATGCCGAAGCTCAGAACATGGTTGCAGGCTCCCGCATTCGCTGGAATATGCATCGTCGCTTTAACGGAACGTTAGGATTTGTAGGTAGCAAGGACTATCTGAAAGACCCTTTCCTTAGAGATGGTCAGTCTGAAAATGTCAACACTTCTAGCCCGCTGATTACATCCCGTAATTTCTTTGCCGATGGAAATTGGCTGTTTTTCCCGGGCGATATCAAGTTGAATGGCCAGGTTGCCATGGGTGCTGCAGATACAGCAAATGCAGCGAAGATTCGTGCAATCAACCAGGTCTTTGCCGAAGAAGGACTTGATGCATCTAACTACAGTTTGCTGAACAAATTGATGAAGAATCCCAAGGATGTCAATCGTCTGACGGTTGCTCAGCTGGAATCCATTTTCGGTGAAAATGCACAGATGACTCCTTCTGCCATGCGCCAAAAACTGCGTGATTTGCTGAATGAGGCTTCCGATATTGCTAAGAGTGCCAAGGATACGGACCTTAAGCCTACCAGCGGAGATTTCTGGGACTATAATCATCTTGCAGTTGCGGGTTCCTATCAGTGGTCTAGCGAAAATACCTTTATCGAGGGTTTCCTTCGTTATGTAGGTAAAGGTTACTACAGTGCAGGCTCTCCAGATATGATTCAGAATTCCCGCCTGGTGGGAGGCAACCTGCGCCAGAAAATTTTTGACTTCTGGAAATTCAGTTTTGGTTACACCATGAATGTGGAAAATGCCGCTGATGATGGCGATGGCTACAATATTTTTGGTATGGGTGAAGGCACTCACTGGGGAATGTTCTCTGGTGCCGAAGAAGACTGGCTCCGCGACCATGAACAGGATGAAAATAGAACTCTGTATATTCATGATGCCTATATTGGCAATGACTTTAAGCTAAATGAAAAAATTGATCTTTCCTTGAAATATGCTGTAAATTACAGAACTCGCAGCACCTCTCAACGCCTGTACGGAAAGTTTGAAGCAAATTCCGGCGTTTATGATGACGACTGGTTTAAGGCTCGTTCCGGTAAGCCGACCTTGGATTTGATTGAAGGCAACGACACTTTGAAGTTGGATTCTGCTCACTGGGCGCAGTATTATTCCTTGAAAAACGAAGAATACTTGGCAACCCAGTTTGATGAAAAACTGTTAAAGCATGTTTGGCAAATTGGCTTGACCTTTAGACTGCCGATGAATGTTCTTAGGGTTGGTTCTGTGTTTACTGTTCGTACAGATTATTCAGAGTTTGTTCAGGATGAACTCATTCAGGATCTGGATTTGTCTGACAAGACCTTTGGACTGTTGGGATATTACTTCCATGGCAGCGATTTCTTTGAACAGCGTTATCCGGTGTCTTTGACAACTTCTGTTGGCGACTTTAGGAATACTCTTTCTGGAATGGCGCGCTACAAAACCTACAATCGGTATGATATGACTGAATTGGAATGGACTGTAAACGAAAATATGACCATTCCCATGATGGATCGCTTTATGGAATTGAACCTGGCTGCAGGTGTTCGTCAGAATTTCCTGGACTATGAAATCGAAGACGAAAAGTACAGCGAAATGGAACTGGATGTAGATGGTTCAGCCTCTCTTAGAATCAATCACTCTTCGACCTTATACACCGAATGGACTTTGGGAACGGTGATGAACTACAGACCCGATAATCGTTCCGATCAGTATAAGGATGCCTACGGCATTGTTTCTTTAAACTATTCCTTCTAATATGTTGCATATTGGCTGTCATCTTTCTTCGTCTGACGGATTTCTCGCCATGGGTAAAACAGCCCTTTCTATTGGTGCAGATACCTTTCAGTTTTTTACCCGCAATCCTCGTGGAGGGGCATCAAAGCCGTTTGATAAAGCCGATGCTGCAAAGCTAGTGGAGTTGCTGGACGCAAATCATTTTGCACCCGTACTTGCTCATGCTCCTTATACGCTGAATGCCTGTGCTGCTGATGCGGGTTTACGCCAGTATGCCGAGGATGTGATGAAAGATGACATCTTCCGTATGGATCATTTTCCTGGTGCTATGTACAACTTTCATCCGGGCAGCCATGTAAAGCAGGGGGCTGATGTTGGCATTGAATTTATTTCTTCAATGCTGAATCGCCTGCTGAAGCCGGAACAGAAGACTACTGTTCTGCTAGAAACAATGGCAGGAAAGGGGTCGGAAGTTGGACGAAATTTCGAGGAAATTCGTGCAATTCTAGATCGTGTTGAACTTTCCGATAAAATGGGCGTGTGTCTGGATACCTGCCATGTTTTTGATGGCGGCTACGACATTGTTGACCATTTGGACGATGTTCTTGAACAGTTCGACAAGGTGGTTGGCCTAAAAAAACTGAAGGCAATCCATCTGAATGACAGCAAGAATCCTATGGGAAGCCATAAGGACCGTCACGAAGTGATTGGCGGAGGCTTTATCGGTTTAGAGGCCTTGGTTCGGGTGATTAATCACCCTGCTCTGTATCAACTGCCATTCTATCTAGAAACGCCAAATGAATTGCCTGGTTATGCGGCTGAAATAGCCTTGATGCGTAGCCGTTTCTTGCGGTAAACGGGATTTTTCCCTAAAGTTCCCTTTTTGGGGGACGGAAAAGCTATTCTTGTGGCATGGATCCTCAAGCTCAGTTGAACATTCCCATTCGTTATAACCATGTAGGTTACGAACTTGCTGCCAAGAAGGTTTTCTTTATGGAGCCTTCAAGACTTTCTGTAGAACCTACTGTCTGGCCTGACCTGTATTTTCGTGTGGTTAGCGCCACTGGCTTGATTGATTTTAGAGGTGTCTTTAGGCAAGGAACCTTTGAACATCAGGGACTCTGCGACTATTCTGGCGAAAATTTATGGTCCGGTGATTTTTCTGCTGTCTGTGAAGCTGGCGTCTATCAGATTCTGGTTTGCCTGCAGGACAAGGTTCTTTTTGAGTCTGAGACTTTTGAAATTTCGGATGGCTGGCTTATGAGTCAGCTGAAAGCCAATATCAAGTCTTTCTATTTTCAGCGAAGTGGTGTAGAACTGACTTCTGAATTCGCAGGAAAGTGGGCCAGACCTGCTGCCCATTTTGATGATTGCATTAATTTTCACCCTTCTATGAATCGTGAGGGAACGTGGAATGCGCATGGTGGCTGGTATGATGCTGGCGACTACGGCAAGTACCTTGTGAATGGTGGCGTGTCTGTAGCCACGTTGTTGCTTGCGTGCGAACTACGTCGTTCTGCTGATGTTGTTAACAAGGGCGGCACCTTTGAACTGCCCTATGGGTTAAAGGACGAAGTTCGTTTTGAACTGAAATTTTTCCTTAGGATGCAAGACCATGATGGCGGTGTCTTTTTTAAGGTGACTCCGCAACATTGGGATGGCTTTATCTCGCCTACGGATTCTGACCTGCTGCAGAAACGCCTGATTCTTGGAAAGTCTACGACGTCTACATTGAATTTTGCAGGATGCCTGGCTGCCGCTAGCAGAGTCTATCGTCAGGATGATGCGGAATTCTCTGCGAAGTGCCTTGAATCCGCTATACGCGCCTATGGCTGGGCCTGTAAAAATCCCGAAGCGGACTGGCCGCATAATACCGAGGGAAGCGGCGGCTACGGCGATTCCTGTTACGATGATGAGTTCTTCTGGGCTCGAGCCATGATATATCGTGAACTTGAATTTGCGGGTGGCAATGTCATTGACTCCGGTGAATTACGTTCGTTGCTTCTGCAGGATATTGACAAGAATCCGCCCCATCTTGGTATGGACTGGCGCGATACGCAGAATTTGGGTTACATTGCCCTAGCCTTACAGGATAAGGACGCTGAACTTCGTGATTGTGCTCGTAGGACGTTGGAAGGTTGTGCTTCTGAAATTATCCGCTTGCAAAAGGCGGACGCCTATGGTCTTTCCATCAGGGCCTTTATTTGGGGGAGTACTGGCGAGGTTTCTAATCATGCGCTGACGCTCGCTATTGTACGCACCTGGCGTGAAGAAGTTGATGGCGAACAGCTGGTTGACTGGTGCCGAGAACTGCTGAATTTTGTTTACGGCCGTAATCCTGTAAACGTTAGCTTTGTAACGGGATCCGCCTGGAGTTCTCCCAAGTTCCCTCACCATAGATTGAGTCACTCGGATGGTGTTGTTGAACCGATTCCCGGCTTGCTTGTTGGCGGCATCAATAAGGATCGTCAGGATATGCATCGTTCAGCCCATTACCCCAGCGACCTGCCCGGGCTTTCCTATACGGATGAACGTTGTTCTTTTGCCAGTAATGAAACCGCAATCAACTGGAATTCTCCGTTGACTGCTGTACTGGCTTTACTTTGTCTGAACTGAAGTCGTGTCAGCAGTACTTGTTGCTGTAGAATCACTGGAGGCCGTTGCTGAAGTGTCAGAAACGGTCTCTTCAATTTTTTTCTGCACAGTGGGTAATAAAGACTGCAAATCGACAACTGGATTTTTCTGTGCTTCAAAATCCTTGATGGTAACGATTGGCTTGTAGTAGGTAGAGTCTGCTACAGTTAGTGGTTCTACTCCCCAAAGATCTACATAGGAAATTGCCAAGGCGGCCCATTCACGAAGCCAGTTCTTACGGGATTCTCGGTTGGTGTACCAAGAGTCTGCATTGTATTGGTAATGGTGTATGTCGACTGTCTTGTAAACAGGGCTATCTCCAGAAAGCACCTCAAAAATTCGTTTGACTCTATAGGTGGCGGGGGCGTAGGTGAGCAATAATACGGTATCCGCCTTATGTTTCTTGAGCCAGGGTATGAGGGTAAATGCTTCGGTTATCGTAGATGGATCATTGTGAGAAACAAGGAATACGGCGTTGCTGTCAAAATTGCCTTGCTGCATGAATTCGTCGGCGTAGAATTCGGAATTGTTACGGGTGCGCAGGCAGCGACGTCCAAGAATCAAGACCGAATCTACTTTACCGTTAGTCAAAAGGTCTGCAGCGTAGTCTATGCGTTCCATATCAGCAGACTGTCCGTCAAGAACCGCAACCCAGGTGGCGTGTTCGAATTCATCGTCTTCGACAAGCCAATGACCACTTTGTGTGATAATCAGGTAGAAAAAAATAACAGCAAGAATTGCAATAACAAGAGCTGCGCTTGCTAAAATTCGACGAAAGCGAACTTGTTTTTTACTGAGTTTCTTAGGCAATTTTGACTCTCGTTTTTTTTGTTAGACTTCGGTCTTATAGAGAACTGCATCTTCTCCATCGGAGTAATACTTTTTGCGGATGCTATATTCTTTAAATTTGTTTTTTTCGTAGAAACGCCTGGCTTTTTCGTTACTTATGCGAACTTCCAGAAAGCAGCAGTCTCCATTGGAAAAGTTCAGAAGGGCAAATCCTGCGTCGATAAGTTTTTGCCCAATGCCTTTTTGCTGTTGGCTTTTGCGGGTGGCTATGCTCAACAGTTCTGAATCGGGTCCGAGTATATGGAAGATTGCGTATCCAAGAATTTTAGGCGTGCCGCAACATTCGTCGGCTGCATCAGTTTCGTAAACGTAACAGGCTGCATATGCAGCGCGAATTTCACTTGCAAACTGTTTTTCATTCCACTCCTGAAACTGTAGTTCCTCCTGAATGGCAAGAACTGCTGGAATGTCTGCAATTTCCATTTTGCGAACGGGCATATGATCTCGGGATTGGCTCGGTTGACGTCCGTTACTTCAACTTTTCAAAGTAAGACGGTTGAATGTAGTTGGCTTCTTGGATAAGGCTAGCCTTTTCAGATGTGAACAGCGTGGACCACATATTGAGGGGCTTACCTGAATCAAGAACGGTTTCTGCGCCAATTTCCTTGAACAAGTTGGTAAGGGCTTCGTCGGCGGTGGCCGCTTCGTCAATTACGACGGTCTTAGGGCTGTTTGCCTTTAGGCGAGAGGATACCTCGGAAGTTTCTATAAAACTTTCTTCGGCCTTGCCGTCAATGGTTTGACGTAGGTACCAGTAACCAGGTCGGGCTCGAATGACTACAGCTACAGAGGCTGAATCGCTGGCGCCGCTAAAGCATTCCAGGGCGTGCAGTGTGCTGACGCCAAATAATTCTCGTTTGCCGCTAAAGCACAAGCCTTGGCAGAAGGCTACGCCGGTACGGAGTCCGCTAAAGGATCCGGGACCCACAGTTACAAGAACTCGCTTGATGTCTTCTAGATGAGCCCCAACTCGGTTTAGCAATTCGTCAAGAATTGATGATGCCGTTTCGCCTCGTGCGGCGGTATCGACTGTCTCTTCGTAGATTGCGGCAGATCCGTTCTGCGCAATCTGTGAAAGCGCCATAGAAATTCCCTTGCGGGAGGTGTCTACAAAAAGATCTAAAGTCATTCGTGCTCAGTTATGAAGTATGAATTATGAATTACGAGATTGGATAATCGCGACTGTGCCACCTTATTTGTTCTTGTAATTCATAACTGGTAACTCGTAATTAAAAAGATAGCTCGCTATCTTTTTATGTACAGGCTCTTGTCGATAATTAAATCGATGAGCTGGCTATAGGTGATGCCGTTGCAGGCAGCCTGCTGGGGAAGAAGGCTGGTGGGCGTCATGCCAGGCAGGGTGTTAGTTTCGATAGCGAACAGCTCGCCATCCTTGGTAATGCGGACGTCGGTACGGCTGTAGCCTGCGCCACCAAGAGCGTAGTGAGCTTTCTTGACTAGATCCTGAATGCGAGCGGTAAGTTCCGGTGCAAATTCTGCAGGGGTAACTTCTTTGCATTCGCCGTTGTACTTGGCTTCGTAGTCAAAGTATTCGCGAGTGGTCATGCGCATTTCGGTAGGCGGCAGGGGCTTTTCACCTTCGATGTAGCCGCAGCTAGCTTCGCCACCGGCAATGAACTTTTCGCAGAGGAGACGGTTGGAATCCTTGAACAGGTCCTGTGCAATCTTGCCGGCTTCGTCAAGGTCCTTGGCGATGCCGATGCCGATGGAGGAACCGCCCAGCGGGTCCTTGATGACAAGAGGGAATCCCAGTTCGTCGGAGACCTTTACCAGGGTGTCGCCGGTAAAATCGTGCTTCCAGATGACCTTGTAAGGAGGAGTGGGAATACCATTGGCGCGGTAGATTTCCTTGGACTTGATCTTGTCCATAGCGAGAGCGGATGCCAAAAGACCGCAGCCGGTGTAGGGGATGCCCCAGTTTTCAAGCAAAGCCTGGATGTGTCCGTCTTCACCCCATTTGCCATGGAGTGCCAAGAATGCGATGTCTGCATCCGGCAATTCAGAAAGGGCCGGATTCTTCTTGGTGTTGGCAGCGGTTCCTTCGAGACCGTGGAAATAGTTTACGCTGAAGTTGTCCTTCTGGTAGGGGGACAGTTCGCGAGAAGACCAGTGCCATGTGCCATCTTTGTCGATAAGAACCGGGTGGATGTTGTACTTGTCCGGATTCATGGCGCGGACTACACCGGTGCCGCTAACTACAGAAACATCATGTTCGGTGGAAGGACCACCCATCAAAACGAGAACACGCATACGTGCCATTGTAAGCCTCTTTGATAAAAACCTTTTTATACACAAATAATGTAGTTATTTTTGCCTTGAACGGTCTGCTTTTGTGTTGAAAGTAGGGCAGTTCTATAAGGAAAGGGTCTCTGTATACAGTAGTACCTAATAAATGCAGTCTTTTATAACTCCTGTATAAAAAAGGATTGTATATTTCTTCTTGAAAAACGAGGTGTAATATGAAAGTTTTTGTTACAGGTGGAACGGGTTTTATTGGACATTATGTGGTCAAGGCTTTGCTTGCCAAGGGTCACGAAGTTGTTGTGGCGACACGTCACCCCAATAAGGTTCCTTCAATGAAGGCCATGCCCAATGTTTCTTTTGTAGAATGTGCCCTGACTGATTATGAAAAAATGGCTGATGGTCTGGTCGGTTGTGACGCTTGCATTCATATTGCTCTTGGATGGGGCGAAACGCCATCTACCATGCTGATGAACGATACACGGGCTACTGTTAATTTGTTAGAAAACGCCGCAAGGGCTGGCTGCCAAAAGTTTATTTATACTTCCAGTACCGCGGCAATGGGCCGTATGCGTCCTTCTATGCGTGAAGTTACCAGCAATTTGCCGATGGACTTGTATGGCGCAACAAAGGCTGCTGGCGAAGCTTTTGTATTGGGCTTCTCTCATGGTTATGGTACAAATTTCCCCGAAGTCAAGATGACCCGCAACATTATTCGTCCGGGTTATACCTTTGGCAATCCTGCCTGGCCCGATGGGTGTTCACAGCCAGACCGCCGTTTCTTCAATATGGCCCAGGCTGTCAAGGAAGGTCGCGACATTAATATCATCAAGAATGACGGCACGCAATTTATTCATGCCAGCCAGCAGGCAGAACTTTACATGAAGGTTCTGGAATCCGATAAAAACGAGGAAATCTTCCTGGGCATGGGGGAAGTATGGATTGGCTGGAAAGAAATTGCCGAAATGATGATAGCCCAAAAACCGGGGACAAAGTCCAAGATTGTAGAAACAGACCTGGGATGGTCTGATGAACCAATGCTGTTTGAGTTGAGCAAGATTAAGGATCAGTTCGGCTTGGCTTTCGATGCCCACGACTTTATGCTTGAGCATGTAAAGTGGACTTACGAACAGGTGTAACGCTTTAACGTTAAAATCTGTGTTGCAAAAGCCTGACTAAAAAAGAGGTTCGTCGAAATAATCGGCGAACCTCTTTTGCATTTTTTAGGTTTTCGAAAATTAACCGCAGCGGAACTTGTCGGCATCGATGCCGATGTAATCGGGATAGTTGTTATCGAAGCAGGCGGCGCAGTAGTTTTCGCCTTCGCCGGTGCATTCCTTCATGCCTTCCACGCTGAGGTAGCCCAGGCTTTCTACGCCCAGCATCTTTGCGATTTCGTCTGGCGTCATGGAGCTTGCTGCAAGTTCGCCCTGGCTGGGGAAGTCCATGCCGAAGAAGCAGGGGTGAGCTACCGGAGGAGATGCGATGCGGATGTGGACTTCCAAGGCACCTGCGTCACGGAGCATCTTGGAGAGAATCTTTAGCGTTGTGCCGCGGACGATGGAGTCTTCCACCACGCAGACGCGCTTGTTCTTTAAGACGCCTTCGATGGGGTTGAACTTCAGCTTGACTTTCTGCTCGCGAACGTTCTGGGTGGGGTCGATGAAGGTGCGGCCCACGTAATGGTTACGGAGCAACCCGATTTCGAAGCGGATGCCGCTGGCCTGTGCGTAGCCCAGGGCTGCGGTAGTGGCGCTGTCCGGGACGGAAATGACGATGTCAGCGTCCACCGGGCATTCCTTGGCCAGCTGCTTACCCATCTTGCGGCGAACCTTGTCGCAGGACTGCTCGAAGATCTTGGAATCCGGGCGGCTGAAGTAGATATATTCAAAAATGCAGTGGGCCAGACGGTCCTTCTGGACGAAGCGTTCGGAATGAAGTCCGTTGGTCGTAATAGTAAGAAATTCACCGGGCTGGATGTCGCGAACGTAGTTGGCGCCCAGCAAATCAAAGGCGCAAGTTTCAGAAGCGACGCACCAGGATTTTCCCATGCGTGCTATGCTTAGGGGGCGGAAGCCGAAGCCGTCGCGGGCCACGTACATGGTGTCCTTGCTGATGA
>JAKSIG010000028.1 GCA_024398955.1 Fibrobacter sp.
TTATCTATGATGCTAGTTTTGGACATAATGCGGATTCCTCTGAATATGCCCTAGGAATATTGGATTTTGAGTGGAAAATGGCTGGCGGTCAAATCTGCGATTCCGCTGTCGTTTCTAATGGAGATGGAGACGAAAGAACCATCTATGTTCATTTTGAACTGGGTAATTGCGCTGCCTACTACGTAGACTCCACAGGAGCCAAGTGCGTCGAAACCTCCCATAAGGAAATCACGGAAGGAAATGCCAGTGCCTATTTTGACTTGAGACCTTTTGACTGCAAAATTGGCGACACCATAAAGGTTTCAGTGCCTGTCGCAAGGTCCTTAAAGAATGATACCATCTACTCCACCTTGAGTGTCGTTAACCATGTTCTGGATTCAGCTGATGTGGCAAATGGTCTAGTCAAGGTGAACGCACTTCCGGAAATTCCCAAGGGATATTGGGCGGTAGACATTACTGATGAAGGAATGTTCTGGTCAAATTTCGCTTTGAATGATGGAGAAATGTTCTTTGTCTTTGTAGGCGAATACGAATCTAATGGTTACACTAAAGTGATTCCGGTAACCGTTTCGCTTCCGGAAGGCTTTGAAGATCTATCTTCTGCAGATGAGCCCTTCAAGGATATGCCTCTGCCCATCCGTCTGGAAAAGCCTGCCGCGAAGGCCTGCCTTGTGGATGCGCTAGGTCGCGTAATCCCTCTACAAAAGAGCGAAGGGGATTCCCTGCTGTACTGGGGCAGCCTAAAGGAAGTTGTCTTCTCGAAAAGTGGAACTCTCTCATTTGACTTGTTGAACAACTGCTATTACGATGATTGGGGTAAGCCTGTAGGCGACACCGCCGTAGTGCTTTCGCGCCATACGGAATCATTTGACAGCTTGACGGGCTCTAAGAATGGGGGAATCCTCGGCAACGCCCTCTGGCTGGATTCTACGGATTCCTGGAAGATGATTGAAGGCTTTGAACCTTTTACCAATAACGGAACACGGATGTCCGCATCCATCTGGATCAAGGCTGATAGTGCTTCCCAGGCAACACCGGGCAAGAGCTACACCCGCATTCTTTCTGCTAAGAAGGATAGTGTGGCTTTCATCTTGCAGCAGCGCGGTAACCAGGCCGCCGTAAACCTGCGCATTGACGCACGCCATGATGGCGTTGGCGTTTATAACTCGGGTTATGGCACCGCCCGAATTCTGGATGGAACTTGGCATAACTATTCCTTCACCATCCGCGGAGACAGCATCTTTACCTATGTGGACGGCGTAAGCCACAGCAAGGACCAGTTTGAAAATGGCGGCGATTTCTCCACTTGCACCAACCCCGCCATTGGCGGTGATAAGCCCAATTTGGTGGGCGGCCTCGATGAAATTTTCTTCTTCGACGGCTCCCAGAGCGAAAACTGGATGCGACTTTTCTATGCTCTACAGAAGCAGGCAATGAAATAATTTTTCCAGAACTGTCAAATTTGAAGAAAAAATGCGGATTTGCCCCCTGAAAAGGGGGCTTTTCTTATGTACCAAATTTTTTTTGATTTTATAGTACACTTTGTAGTAAAATTGATTATATTTGTTTTTGTGAAGTTGTAGTACATATTGTAGTACAGTAAAATAAAAAGTCTAGGCGTTTTGGATTAGGGACCTTAGAACGCTTGGGCAGGGATGATTGGATAAAAAGGAGTAAGTTATGAAGTTCAATTTCATGAATACTTTTAAGAAAGCTGCGATTGCCATGGGTGTAATTGCCGCCGCTGCAATAGCTCGCCCCTACATTGTGGGTGTGGATGTTTCCTGGGTTCTGGAAGATGAATCCTTGGGTGCAAAGTATTATCACGATGGCAAGCAGCAGGACCTGTTTGACATTCTTCAGGATCACGGCATCAATTTCATTCGCGTCCGTACCTTCGTGAACTCTTGCGTTGGTTACGCCACCGAAAGCTACTCCGGCGCAAATTCCAAGGTTTGCTGGTGCGACTTGGACCATACCATTGCCTTGGCAAAGCGTATCAAGGCTCATAACATGGGCTTCTTCCTGGACTTCCATATGAGCGACACCTGGGCTTCCATCGGTAAGCAGTATGTGCCTGCTTCCTGGAAAGGAAAGTCCAATGCCGAAATGGGCAAGCTTGCCTATGACCATGTGAAGACCACCATGAACGCCTTGATGAAGGAAGGCCTTCGCCCCGACATGGTGCAGGTGGGTAACGAAATCAACTCCGCAGTTTCTGGCGTTTCCATCAGCAAGACTGCAGAATTTGCGAACATCATCAACTCCGGCGTAAAGGCTGTTCGCGATATCGATCCTTCCATCAAGATCGTGATGCAGCATGGCCGTCCTCGTCCTGATGGCGGTTTTGAAAGCTGGTACAATAAGATTGACGCCAACATCGATTACGATGCCATTTGCGGATCCACTTACGGTACTACCAACAATGGCCAGGATTGGCGCGATATGTTCGGTCTTGTGACCAAGAAGAAAAAGCCTGTGCTGAGCTGCGAATATACCGCTGATCGCACCAAGCTGATTAACGGCATTATGAATGACTTTGGCGATCTGGGTTGGGGTACTTTCGTTTGGGAACCCACCCGCTACAGCAACAAGCCCATGTTTGATCGTGATGGCCAAAAGTACACTGCAAATGCTCGCCTTGATGAACTGGCTGCCATCGCAAAGCAGTACAATGCGACCCTTCCGGATTGGGTTGGCGCAAAGGCCGTGAAGAAGCTGACTGTGAAGACCGCTGCGGCTGCAGGTGGCACCATCGCACAGAGCATCGAAGGTTCTGAAATTGCGGAAGGTTCCAAGGTTACCTTTACCGCCGTTCCGCTAGAAGGCTGGGAATTCACAGGCTGGACTGGGGATAACTCCGGTATCGCCAAGGATTACACGGTGGCTTCCCTCAACAAGGAAGTGAATCTGGGTGCAAACTTCAAGTTCGTAGCAAAGGATTCCCTGAACTACGAAGCGGAAAATGCAGTTTTCAGTAACACAATCTTTGAAGATAAGCATGCGGGCTTCTCTGGCAAGGGTTACGCCAACCTGGATAACGCCGTAGGTTCTTTCGTAACCATTCCTGTGTGCCTCCCCAGTGAAGGTGAACAGAAGGTTCGCATTGTTTTCGCTAACGGTTCCACTGCCAATCGCCCGGTAAGCATCGCTGTTAATGGTGAAGTTCAGGTAAAGTCTCAGGATTTCGAATCCACCAGTGAATGGACAAATTGGACCAGCAAGGATGTGGTTCTCAAGATGCCTGCCGGCGTGAGCAACATTACCTTCACTTCTACTACAGCAGATGGCGGCCCAAATATCGACAAGATCCAGTTTGTAGTGGAATCCATCGATCCTGTTGTGGTTCCGCCTGCAGACGAAAAGGATTCCGCAAAGGTCGAAGAAGGTTCAACGGATTCCACGACCGCTATCGTAAACCGCCGTCTTGAACAGTCCCGAGCCGCACTTCGCCTGCGTAATGGAGGCCGCAGCTTCTATGTGAATGGTCGCAGTGTAAATGAACTGCAGCGTCGCGCTTCCAGAATCAAGACTTTTAACAAGTAATTTTTGCCAAGAAAATTCCATACAACCAAAACCAAACAGGAGCGTAAGTCTAATTCGAAAATTTCGGAGACGGCTTACGCTTTTTTGTGAAATCGAGCTTTTTTAGCTTTTTTTTCATGAAAAAAAAGGCAATTTTTCCCTATTTTTAATTTTTTTGAAATGTGGACAAATATTTTATTTAGACAATGGTATTTATCGTTATTTTTATAAAAATTACATAAAAATGTTGACTTTTAATAAAAATTAGAGTACATTTTAGAATATACTGAAAAGGAGTGTATAATGGGTATTGGTTTTGGTTTAAACAAGCGCAGCGGCTTTGGAGTGTTTTCCGCTGCGTTTTTTGCTCTGGCAATAGCTGGCCAGAGCGCATTGGCTGCCGACTGGTATGCTAAGGATAATCGTCAGGGTGGTCACGATCCTACCATGTTCCGTGACGAAAACGGCTACATCTTGATGTCCACCAACAACAATTTGTCTATGTGGACTTCCGAAAATATGACTTCTTGGGCTTCCAAGGGGCGAGCCCTCAGCAACGTTGCTAACTGGGACGCCTGGCTGAATAAGGCCGTGGGTGGTAAGCATGACGGTATCTGGGCTCCGGATTTGTTCAGAATGGGCAACAAGTACGGCATTTTCTACTGCGGTTCCGTATTTGGTCAGAGAACTTCTGCTATCGGCCTGGCTACGAACTCCAAACTGGATTTCGGCAATCCTTCTGCAGGTTGGGCCGACCAGGGCGAAATCGTTCGTACCACCAACAGCAATAACTATAACGCTATTGACGCCGACGTTGTGCAGACCGCCAATGGCGAATACTGGATGACTTACGGCTCCTGGAACGCAGGCGGCATTCGTCTCGTAAAGCTTGATCCCAATACCGGTAAGCAGGCTGCCGACGACAAGACTAACTACCAGATCGCGTCCCGCGGTGGCAAGGGTATCGAAGGTCCTAGCCTTATCGAACACGGTGGCAAGTACTTTCTGTTTACCGCTTGGGACGTTTGCTGCAAGCAGGGTAACGAAATTGAACAGACCACTTACAAGACTGCCATGGGCCGCGCCGACAAGGTGAACGGTACTTACTACGACCGTAGCGGCAAGAAATTGAATGATGGCGGTGGCACCATTTTGATGCAGCGTTACAGCCGTTACGTCGGCCCCGGTGGTGGCGAAGCCTTTAAGGATTTGAACCGCATTCGCTTCGTTCATCATTACTATGACCTGACTGGCGACAAGTACAACCACATTCATATTCGTGATGTTGTATTTACTGACGATAACTGGCCGGAAATGGGCCAGCCCTTCTTGGGTCGCTACTTGAGCGCCGAAGCCGAACATGGCGCCATGACCCGTGCAGTGGATGGCGATCTGGCTTTCAATTATAACAACACCTCCTCTAATGGTGAATACGTCGGTAACATTAACACCAAGGGTTCCAAGATTCGCCTGCCTATGAACATCATGCAGGCTGGTGACTACATCATGCGTTACCGTTATGCCAACGGCGGCGAAAATGATGCAACCCATAAGGTAACTGTCAACGGCAAGTCCCAGACCGTAAAGCTTTCGAAGACTGGTGCGTGGGGAAGCTTCCCCGAATCTTCTGTTGCCATGATTCCCGCAACTCTCAAACGTGGCGGCAACTTCATCGAAGTGGAACCGGATCAGAACTATGCAGAACTGGATCGTATCGACTTCCTCCGCGTGATTCGTGATACTATTCCGGCTAACGGCTTTGATAACGGTATCAAGGTTCGCTTGACCAATAAGGATCAGTTCGCCATCAAGGCTGGCGGTTACGCCATCTTCGAAAACGTGGTGACTGACTCCATCAAAAGCACCGATGTGAAGGTTCAGCTCCAGCAGTGCAGTGGCGGTACCTTGAGCATCCGTGACGGTTCCAAGTCCGGTACCGAACTTTCCAAGTGCACCATTCCCGCTTCTTGCGGCACCAGCAGCTGGACCGAAGTTTCCTGCTCCGCAACCGCAAAGCTTAAGGGTGTAAAGGACTTCTACCTGACTGCTGCTGGTAACAGTGGTGAAGTTCTGGTAGGCAATATCAAGTTCGGTAATGGCGCTCCCGCAACACTCACCAAGCACGGCGCAGGCTCTTCTTCCCAGACGGTTGAAGCTGGCGCAGAAATCACTGACTTCTACTACGACTTTGCAAACGCAACTGGCGTCAAGGTAACAGGCCTTCCCTCTGGTATCAAGGCCGATGTGGATGCAGCCGGCAAGAAGGTGACCTTCAGTGGCAAGGTGGACGCAAACGTTGCTGCAGGCGATTATGCCTACACCATCGAAACCACCGGAGGCATTGAAAACGCAAAGCTCACTGCAACTATCACGGTGACTCGCAAGGATGCTCCTGCAGTTTCTAGCTCTAGCGTTGTGCCGGCGGTCTCCAGCAGCTCCGTGATCAATCCGCCGGCATCTTCTGGAAACGATGTTGCGCCTGCCTCCTCTGGTAGCGAACAGCCGGCTTCTAGCAGCAGTGAAGATGTTATCATCAGTTCTTCCTCCGAAGATCCTAGCTCTTTGGCAAAGGTCGCTGGCGTAAAGCTTGGCTACTCTGTCGCACGCAACGGCAACGGCTACACTGTAAGTTTCGACAAGGTCGGCAACTACAACCTGTTCGTCATGAACTCCATGGGTCAGGTTATCAAGCGCCAGGCTGTAAGCATGCAGTCCGAAGTGCAGGTTGAAAACCTTCCTCAAGGCAACTTCATCTTCAGAGTGGTAAAGCGCTAATGAATTTGGGTAAAAAAAACAAAGGAGTCGGCTTGAAAACCGCAGCTGTTCTTGGGCTTGGCGCAGCCGCCATGGCCATGGCAGCAAACCCGCTGACTACGGCATTCTATTCTGCCGACGCAGCGGCACTTGTCCATAACGACAGCTTGTTTATTTTTGCGGGCCACGACGAACAGGGCCCTCAGGGCGGAAACGCATTCTTCCTGATGAACGACTGGCATGTTCTCGTAACCGACGACATGCAGAACTACCACGACTACGGCGCGGTTCTCTCTTGGCGCACGTTCTCCTGGGCTTCGGGAAACGCCTTCGCCGGTCATTGCGAATACCGTAACGGAAAGTATTACTGGTACGTTGCCGTGCATCACAGGACCATCGTTCGCGATGAAGGTTTCGCCATCGGCGTTGCCGTGGCGGATCATCCGTCTGGCCCCTGGAAAGACGCCATCGGTCACGCTCTCATTACCGACGATACACCCAATGACGTTGCCTTGAACATCGACCCCGCCATTTTCTACGATGGCAACGACATCTGGATGTATTGGGGTTCCTGGAACGCAGGCCGCCGTGTAAAACTGAAGGAAAACATGATCGAACTTGCGGGCACACCCGAGGACGTTAAGATTAAGGACTTCTTCGAAGCTCCCTGGGTCCACAAGTACCGCGGCAACTATTACTTCAGTTACGCTTCCGGCTATCCTTCTACCATCAACTATTCCATGGCCAAGAGCATGAACGGTCCCTGGACGCAGATGGGAACCATCAACGACAAGATGGAAAATTCCGAGACCAACCATCAGGCCATCTTCCGCTATCTGGGCCACTGGTACTTTATGTATCACGGCGCTACAGCTCCCGGCGGCTGGACTTACCGCAGGTCTGTGAACATTGACTACTTGTATTACGACCAGGACGCTAAAATCCAGAAGATCAAGCGCACCACTGCTGGCGTAGACAAGGTGAACAACGCCTTGATTGAAAACGGCACCTTCCGCCTGACTGCAAGCCACAGCAACTTAAGCTTCGTAGATGCAAATGGAATCGTGGTACAGCAGACCTCAAACGAAAACGATCGCAACCAGTACTGGAAACTGACCCACAACGAAAAGAACCGTCGTCATTATTCCCTGCAAAATGTTGGTACCGGCAATTACTACTGCCCCACCGCCACCTTGCTGGATACGGTTAAAACTTCCAAGACTCCTTGCGAAATCAGAATCGAAAACGCTTCCGAGGCGAAGGGCTATTACCTCTACGGTGATTACGAAAGCGACTTCGTGGGCGATGTACTGAACGTTTCCAAGGAAGTGGGTATGCCTGTCATCACCTGGGTTCGCACCGGTGCAGACAACCAGAAAATCAAGATGGTAAAGGCCCAGGCTCCGGAACTTTCCAGCAGTTCTGTAGCTCCGGCGATTTCTAGTTCCAGTGAAGCGGCTGTCGCCTCAAGCAATTCCGTGCCCCCGCCGATTTCTTCTGACGAAGACAAACCTTCATCAAGCGGTAGCGAAGACGAAATCGTCAGTTCCTCTTCCGAAGATATTGAAGGAACCGAAAGTGACGAGACTGGTCTTACTTCCGTAAGGTCTGCTAAGCTTGGCTATTCTGTCATGCGCAACGGTAATGGCTACACCATCCGTTTCAACAAGGTTGGCGATTACAATCTCTACGTCCTGAATTCCATGGGCCAGATTGTAACCCGCAAGGCCGTAGGCATGCAGTCCGAAGTGCAGATCGAAAATCTGCCCAAGGGCAACTACGTGTTCCGCGTTGTAAACCGATAAAAGCTTCCATACACCAAACCAAAACCACCTCGAAATTCCTCGGGGTGGTTTTGATCTATAAAGATTGCAGTTTTAAAAAGTGGTTTTTATAGAAAAAGAATTTTAGTTCTTCTTTTCTTCTGCAGTATTGGGAGCTTCCTTTTCTTTAGGAAGAACCAGGTTCAAAATTACAGCCAGCAGGAACACCACGGCCACGCAGTTTTCTGCGAAGATGGTCTGGAAGATCTGAGGGAATTCTTTGAACATGCCGGCGGCCTGTGTAAAGCCCAGGCCCACGCTGAGGGAAAGGCTCACGATGACCATGTTGCGCTGGCTAAAGCCGCTCTTGGCCATCATGCCAAAACCTGCAAACAAAATGGAACCGAACATCATGATGGTGCAGCCGCCAAGTACAGCCTGCGGGATGGTGGTAAGCAATGTACCGATAGGAGGGAAGATGCCACCCAAGAGCATGACAATGGCGCCTGTGGCGATGGTAAAGCGGTTCACCACGCCGGAGAGGGATGCAAGGCCCACGTTCTGGCTGAAGGAAGTGATGGGAGTGCAGCCGAAGATGCCGGAGATGGTGCTGACGAAGCCGTCGCAACTGATGGCACCGCCCATTTCGGACTTGTGAATCTGGCGCTTGAGGGCTCCATTTACGAGAGCGCTGGAGTCGCCCACGGTTTCTGTTGCGGAAACCAGGAAGATGGCCACCACAGAAAGAATAGGTCCAATGTGGAATTCCGGAGTGAAGGGCAAAATCTTGGGGAGTGCCACGATGCTGCAGTTAGAAAGGCCGGAGAAGTCCACCATGCCCATGCAAAGCGCGAGAACGTAACCGACCACAAGGCCCACCAGCACAGAGAGGGAGCGGAGGAAACCCTTGGCGAAAACCTGCGTAAGCAGGCAGGTAAGCAAGGTGACGCTTCCAACAATCCAGTTGTGTGTTGCGCCGAAGTCCGCAGAACCTTGGCCGCCAGCGAATGAATTTGCGCCGATAGGCAACAAAGAAAATCCGATAGCCGTTACCACGGTAGCGGCAACGATATGTGGAATAAGTTTCAGCCAGTATTTTGCACAAAGACCAAGCAAGCCCTCCACAATGCCGCCTACAATCACGGCGCCCATGAGGGTGCCCATGCCCTGGGTGGTGGCAATGCCGATGGAAACGGAAAGGAAGGTGAAGCTGATGCCCATGACGATAGGCAATCTGGAACCGATTTTCCAGATGGGGAAAAGCTGCACCAGGGTGCCGATACCGGCGATGATCATGCAGTTCTGAACGAGGGCCGCAGTCAGCCCCTTATCCAGGTTTACAACCCCGGCAAGAATCATGATGGGGGTGATGTTTGCGACGAACATGGCCAGCACATGCTGCAGTCCGAAGGGCAACGCCTTCAGCACCGGCACGCGACCGTCCAGCTGGTAGATGTTTTCTGATGAATTGTTCATAATGATTCCTTAGAACTGGATTCTTCGCTTCGCTCAGAATGACGTACTTGTTGTCATCCTCACAAAAGCGAGGATCTAGCATTTACCCCAGTTTCAAATTCGTATTTTCCAGCGGCAGTTCCGGCTGATCCCTAAACTTGATGGTCTGAGTCTGCCAATCCATGGATTCGACGATGGCGATGGATTCTACGCGGTAGCCTTCTGCACGAAGAGTTGCCCCGCCTTTCTGCTGGCCCTTTTCGATGGCGATGCCGAGGCCTGCTACGGTTGCGCCTGCCTGATGGACCAGGTCGATGAGGGCGTGTGCTGCGGCACCGTCTGCCAAAAAGTCATCCACAATCAAAACCTTGTCGGTAGCCTTCATGTAGGGCTTTGAAATGAACACGTTGTTCATCTTCTTGTGGGTGAAGGAGTAGGCCTGAGAAACATACTTGTCGTCAGTACTGTTTGCTGTCTGGCTCTTTTTGGCAAAGACCACGGGAACGTCGTAAAGGTGTCCCAGCAATGTGGCGATGGCGATGCCGCTTGCTTCGATGGTCAGAATCTTGTTGATTTCTACATTACGATAGCGACGCTGGAATTCGTAGGCCATCTGGCGCATAATGTCAACGTCGATTTGATGATTCAAAAAACTGTCAACCTTAAGGATGTTGCCTTCCTTAATGTTGCCGTCACGGAGAATTTTTTCTTCTAGAAAGTTCATGCGGGGAAATCTAGGAAAATCTATATTTGACCTTATGGCAGATTCTCAAAGGCGCACCTTTATAGCGATCGACTTGAAGTCCTTTTTTGCCTCTGTGGAATGTGTCCTGCAGGGGCTGGACCCGCTTAAGGCAAACCTGGTGGTGGCCGATGCCAGCCGTACCGAAAAGACCATCTGTCTGGCGGTTTCTCCAAGCCTAAAAGCTTACGGCATTCCCGGTCGCGCCCGCCTTTTTGAAGTCATCCAGAAACTGCGCGAAGTAAAGCGCCGCACCGGCGTAGATGTAGAGTACATTGTGGCGCCGCCCCGCATGGCGAAGTACGTGGAATTTTCTACCAAGGTCTACAACGTTTACCTAAAGTACGTGAGTCCCGACGATATTCACGCCTATTCCATCGACGAATGCTTTATCGATGTAACGCAGTACTTAAAGCTTTACAAGAAGACCGCACGAGAATTGGCTAAGACCATGGTGCAGGATGTTCTGGCGACAACCGGCATTACGGCCACCGCGGGCATAGGCAGCAATCTTTATTTGTGCAAGATCGCCATGGACATCATGGCAAAGCATGTAGAAGCCGACGAAGATGGCGTCCGCATAGCAGAGCTGGACGAAATGAGCTACCGCAGGAACTTGTGGAATCACCGCCCCCTCACTAGCTTTTGGCAAGTGGGCCGCGGAATTGCGGAACGTCTTGAAAACTGCAGGCTTAATCGGGGCCGCGGAATTTATACCATGGGCGACCTGGCCCGCGTCAGCGTCAAGAATGCCGACGCCCTTTATAAGATGTTCGGGATCAATGCCGAAATCCTTATAGACCATGCCTGGGGTTACGAACCCTGCACTATCGCCGAAATCAAGAAGTACAAGCCAAAGGCCAATAGCATTGGGGGCGGGCAGGTTCTGAGCTGTGCTTACAGTGCCGACAAGGCTCGCATTGTTGTTCGTGAAATGGTGGATACGTTGACTCTGGATTTGATCGACAAGAATCTGGTGACCAACAGCCTGACGCTTTTTATGGGGTATGACCGCGAAAATGTGGATAAGGGAATTTACGTTGGACCTACCGTTATTGATAACTACGGACGCGAAATTCCAAAGCCTGCCAACGGCACTACGCGACTGGGCCGCTATACTTGTTCACAGTCCGTCATTGCAGAAGCGGTCATGGCCCTCTTCGACCGCATCGTGAATCCCAAGCTGACGCTAAAACGTTTGAATCTTGTGGCCAATGACGTGCTTGACGTAAGCTACGAAGAGGCGGACCTGTTTACCGATGTAGAAAAGCAGGAGAAAGAAAAGAAACGCTTGAAGGCGGAACTTCTCATCAAGAAGCGTTTTGGCAAGAACGCCATCATCAAGGGCATGGACCTGCAGGAAGGCGCCACCACTGTAGAGCGCAACGGACAGATAGGAGGCCACCGTGCCTGATAATTACGAAGACATCATCAATCTGCCGTACCCGCGTAACGACTGGAACTTTCTCATTAAGCATCCGCGAATGAGCGTAGAGAATCGTGCGAAGATTTTTGCCCCCTTCGCAGCCCTCCGCGGGCACAGTGCCGCCCTCGCCGAAACCGCCGAAAAGAAGCTGACCATCCGTCAAGAGGAACTGATGGAGGATTCTCGTCTGGAATTGAACGAGGCCATCGCGAATTTGACGGAACGATTGTCGCAGGGGGAACATCCCATAGTGAAGGTGATGCATTTCGTGCAGGACAAGATTCTTGCTGAAGGTATAGGCACTTACGAAGAAGTAGAAGGCTCCGTTATAAAATTAGATGCCATCACCCAGACAATTCAAATTGTAGACAAAGTAATTTTACTAAAAAACGTCCAAAGAATAACTTTCAGTAACGAATTATAAACCAAAAAATCTCATAATTCATAATTCGTAATTCATAATTAAAAATGGGCCCGCTACCCCATGGAGTTGGTCACGTTCTTGGTGGCAAGCACAATCTTGTCGGGGTCGCTCTTTAGCCTGTAGAAAAAGAACTGGCTGTAGCTTTCGGTCTTTGTGTTGTGGAATTCAGGAATGGTCCTGAATAGGATGGATGTCTGGTCGGTTTTCTCAAGACGACTGCGGACATTGTCGAAATTCATGAATGTCGCGAAACGATTCTTGTCTTCGGAAACGACGTACTTCTGGGTAAACCACTTGACTACGGCGTCGTAATCAAGGCTGGC
This sequence comes from Fibrobacter sp., assembly GCA_024398955.1. Classification (GTDB taxonomy): domain Bacteria; phylum Fibrobacterota; class Fibrobacteria; order Fibrobacterales; family Fibrobacteraceae; genus Fibrobacter. The sequence continues at coordinate 12,413 of JAKSIG010000028.1, forward strand.
CATTGCCGTGGTGATGTTCTCGATTAGGGAGATATTCTTGTAGAGCTGAACCTTCTTTGTCCCGAGTTCGATGCGGCAGATCATGGAGTAGTTCTTGCTCAGGCCTTCGATAATCTGGTGCTCGAATTGAAGGTCGCGAACATGTTCCAGGCGTGCGGCTCTGCCGTGGTCCACCTGTTCCAGAATAAACAGGGCCTTGATGGGGTTCCCTTCCATTTCATCGATGGTGCGGAACGTGGCCTGATGCCAGTGTCCGTTTACGGTCTTGTATTCGAAAACGAGACTTTTGTTTTTCTTGAGTTCAGACGTAAGGTGCTGAATGTCGAAGAAGTTAGACACAATGCCTTTGTATTCGTCATCGATAAAATCCAGAACGTCGTTGGCGATGCCTTCAAAAGTCTTTGACTTGGGAGCAATGGACTTCTTGACGCTCTTTAGAATCCAGTAGGAATTCTGCACCAGGTCGATGGTTGCCATCAGCGCGTAGGAATTGGAAAGACTCTTTAGGATGGCGTCGATTTCTCTCTTGTAGGCCAGTTCCGCAATGCCGCGCTTGTATTCGGGATGCTTCTTGTAGAAGGCTTCCTTGCTTACGTACATGCGGGTTTCCGCATCGCGAGTCACGTCTTCGATGTGGCTTGGATTCCTGCTCCAGCTGCATCCGATGGCAGCCTGCGGAACGGGATCCTGATTCAGGAATGCCTGAAAATTTTCTGCCAGGAATACGACGTCTTCCTTGTCGCAGTTCCTGAATATAATCAGGAATTCGTCGCCGCTAATGCGGTAGATGAGCTCGTGCTTGAAGTGCTCCACCAGCTTGCTGGTAAAGGACCGCAGAAAGTCGTTTCCTGCAGTGTGGCCGCGGGTGTCGTTAATGAGCTTCAGGCCGTTCAGGTCGGCGAAGATGACGCCAATGCTTTCGCAGTCGTGTTCCGCGGCATAGTTGCGGCACAACGTCTGGTAGGAATAAAAGTTGTTGAGGCCTGTCAGGGTATCGTACTTGCAGAAATGTTCCAGTTCACGCTGCACTTCCATCTCGTGGACGTAGGAATCGTGAATGTCCTGCACGAACAGCCATACAGACTGATTCTTGTCGGTGTAGTCTTCGGCCTTCAAAATTTCCATGAATACCCAGCGGAATACACCATCGGTCTTACGACGATACCTTAGGCGGAATCTGTCGTTTTCCTTGAAAAAATTGCGGAGTGATTCCAGCGTCAACCGGGTTCGATAGATATTTTCGTCGGCTTCGTAAACGTTGCCCTGGTCAGCGAAAGTCATCAGCCAGAGCGAAATGCTTTTTACGTCCAGGGTCTTTTCGTGCTCGACTTCAGAATGAAGAAGCTTGGCCACTTCATAGGTATCGTCAGTCAAATTGACTTTTAGGACCTTGTAGTAGGTCTGTGCCAATGTGGCGATTGCTCTTGAAATATCAACGGAGGACATACAGAAATAAATATAAATGATTTTGGGTTGTTTTACTAATTTTGGATTATGCAACCCATTCGAAATATCGCCATTTTGGCCCACGTGGACGCCGGAAAAACAACCCTTTCCGAACGGATTCTTTTTGCCGCCGGAGAGATTCGTCGCCCGGGTAAGGTGGAAGAAGGTCTTGCCACCATGGATTACCTGCCCGAAGAAAAGGAACGTGGCATTACCATCGAAAGTGGCGTGGCTCATTTTGAATGGAAGAACACCTGGTTCAACTTTATCGACACTCCGGGTCATGTAGATTTTGGCGCCGAAGTGGACATGGCCTTGACTGCTGTGGAAGGGGCCGTGCTTGTGGTGAGTGCAGCCAGCGGTGTTGAAACCCAGACGGTAGCCGCCTTCAAAAAATTAAGGGAAGCGGGAGTACCCACCATACTTTATATAAACAAGTTGGATAATCCCGACTACTCGCTGGACGAAACCCTCATCAACGTGGAAGAAATTCTTGGTGTGCGCCCTGTGCTGATGACAGTGCCTGAATACAGGGACGGACAGATGGTCAGCGTTCTGGATGTGCTGAGCAATAGCAGGCTGGTTCATGATGAGCGAGGCGAGGAAGTCGTTTCGCCTGATGGGATAGAGTCTGCTGGCGTTTCCGAAGGGAATTGTGCTGACGAGGTGGATAGCGCCGCTCTTCTAAAAAAGCACTACAAGGAAGCCTGTGAGTTTGCCAGCAACTTCGATGATGAAGTTCTGGAACTTGCATTGGAGGGTAAGCCTGTTCCGCCCAAGGCGCTTTTGCGGGGGCTGAAGGGGCTGGCTCTAGATTCCAATTATGCCCTTTGCTATGCGGGTTCCGCTATGGCGGGTTTCGGAGTTCGCAGCCTGATTACGGCTTTAAGCTTTTTCTTGCCCGAGGTACCGCAGTTTGGCGCCGGTGAATTGGGGCAGGTGATTCGCTTGCGTCATTTCAAGGGCGTGGGGGAGATTTCATTGTTCCGCGCTCACTGCGATATGGAACGTAAGGAATGGCCCGCGGGATTTGAATTTTCACGCATCAAGGCCAACCTGCTTTTGCCTGTAGATGAAATTCGTGCTGGCGATATTTATGCCATGCGGGCGCCCTACGAAACGGAACTGGGCCAGGTTGTATTGCAGGATGGTTCTATTGGGGGCGCCGCGGACCAAAACATCCGCGACCGCTATCAGCCGCTTTTGCAGACCCGCGTGGAATGCATCAGCACCGACGACTACCATCATGTAGAAAAGAGCCTGAATACCTTGAGCCGTATGGATCCCAGCTTCCGTGTGGTTCATGACGATGGCGGCTTCTGGTACTTGCATACTGTAGGTGAAGTCCAGCAGGATGTTTTGCTGGCTCGCCTCCGCAGAGAATTTGGTTGTGAAGTGCAGGCCGGTGATCCTGAAGTCCGCTGGCAGGAACGTTTGACCCGCTCTCTGGAACCTGTAGAAAATACTTTCCAGATCGGCCCTCACAAAATTAGCATTAAATTGTCTGCAAGTCCCATCGAGAATGACGTGGTGGAAAATGCGGCAGAATTGCCAGTGAATCATGACATTCGGTTGTCTGCGGATTTCTTGGAAAATGCGCCTCGTGAAATTTTGGCGGGTGTCCGTTCCGCCCTGCTGGAAACCGCAGAAATTGGCGTGCTTGGCAAGGGCCCTCTGGTAGGCGTTCGTTTTGAAGTTCTGGACTTTAGCTGGAGCGAAGGCGCCCTGCCTCCCATGATCAAGAAGTGTTGCGCCGATGCAGTGACGAAATTGATCAAGCCCGCGGATGTCGCTGCCTACGAACCCATTATGGAACTTTCCCTGGAATGTCCGGTGAACTTTGCCGGTGTCATTACCGGAGATATCCAGTCCCGCGATGGCAAGGTAAAGGAAATCGGCGGCGATGGCCGTACCCATTTCTTGAAGGCGGACATTCCGCTCCGCAATATCTTTGGCTATGCCACCAACGTTCGTAGCATCAGCAAGGGTACGGCGCTGTATAGCCTGAAGTTGTTGGGCTACAGGCAATTCTCCGCATAACTGTTGCTTTTACAGCAAGCCGTGTTGCCTGAGGATTTCGGCGTATGCGTCTCGCTCCTTGGCGTTTTTGTCGGCACGGGCTTTTTCTGCTTCTAGCTCTTGTTTGTTCACCGCAAGTTCCTGCTTATTCGCCGCAAGTTCCTGCTTGTTGGCGGCAAGCTCTTGTTTGTTCGCAGCAAGTTCCTGCTTATTCGCTGCAAGTTCCTGCTTATTGGCAGCAAGTTCTTGCTTGTTTACCGCAAGCTCCTGCCTATTGGCTTCGATGGCTCGCTTTTGCTCGGCAATTTCTTCTTCTTGCTGTTTGATCAATTCTTCGGTGTACTTGCGAGTAGAGATTGCATCCAGTCTGCGACGCTCCTCCATTTCCTTGCGGTAGGCTTCGATTTGGTCAGCACTAAATGCCATAAGATCCTCGTACACGTCTTCAAAAGGTTCAACCCGGGTGGGTGTCGCGATAAATTTACACAAATCCAAAAGGTTTTGCAAGTATTCGCTGTTTTTGCCAACATTTTCGCGGATTGCCTGTTCAAGATAGTTCAGCTGGATAATGCACCAATGCATGGTGTCGAATTTGAACATGCGATTTTCCTGTGCGGAAATATCCAAATTCAAGAGCCATGATGTGTTCGGGAAAATGCAATCCTGCGAAATGATAATCTGGTAGCATTTTTTCAGATCCTTATATTTAGCGCCTTTGGTTGCCTGGGAGGCGTAGAGCTTGGCGCCGTAATATGAAAGCCTCTTGGCGTAATCGTCCTTTTCGGTCCACAGCTGTACTTCTACATCGGCCTCGTCGCCATCGTCCATGACCACGCGGACATCGAAGCGTGAGGTCTTTTCGGTTTTGGGCTGCGTGGATGCGAAGGTTTCTGTAACCAGAGGCTCCGCCTTTTGCAACTTCTTGCCAATGAGCGTTGACATTAGCTGCCGCAAGTTCTCCCGGGACTTGGGATTGTCGCGGGTATATACATACTTGAAGGCGCAATCCGCCAACAGCGAGGCAATTTCAGTTTTTGGGGATTCGTTGTGAGCGAAGGTGGTTGCTGTTTTTTGTGTGGGCATATTATCTCCTATAAGAAAAAAACACTTGATTAACTCAAGTGTTCAGGAGACGATTCGTAACGCTCGGGATGTAATATAGCTAAGCCGTCTATTTTGTAAAGGGTCAAAAGGTAAAAGAATTGTAAATTACATTCTTGCCATCTTGGCGCGGCGTCTAAAGTGCTCAATGAGCGGGGCCACGGTATCCTTGAAGTCTTCCTTGGATTCGATTCGCACGAAGTCGATGGACATGCGCTGGAACAGTTCCTTGGTGGCCTTGCCCTGACGTTTTGCCTCGCGGGCGAATGCTTCACGGAAGGCGGCGTCGCCGGTGTCGATAAGCAAGGTCTCGCCGGTTTCGGGGTCTTCAAGTTCTACGAGGCCGGCGGGGGGCAGTTCCATTTCTCGCGGGTCCACCACGGAAACTGCAAGCACATCGTGGCGCTTACGCAGAATCTTGAATGCGTTCTCGAAACCTTCGTCCAGAAAGTCGCTCATGACCACCACAACAGCTTTGCGGTTCAGAATCTTGCCGGCGTATTCCAGGGCCACCTGTGTATTGGTGCCGTGGTGCTGGGGCTTGAAGTAAAGAATTTCGCGGATCAGGCGCAGCACGTGCTTGCGGCCCTTTTCGGGAGGGATAAAGAGTTCTACCTGGTCGGTGTAAATCAAGAGACCCACTTTATCATTGTTCTTGATGGCGGCAAAGGCCAGAAGCGCGGTAAGGGTGGCCATGACTTCGCCCTTCATCTGGGTGCCGCTACCGAATTCGGAACTGCTGGACGCATCCACCATGAGGAGCATGGTCATTTCGCGTTCTTCGATGAACTTCTTGACGTAAGGGGTGCCTGTACGTGCGGTAACGTTCCAGTCGATGGTGCGCACGTCGTCGCCGGGCATGTATTCGCGGACTTCGCTGAATTCCATACCGTTCCCCTTGAAGGAGCTGTGGTAGGCACCGGTCATAACGGTGTCCAGCGTGCCCCTGACGCTCAGTTCAATACGGCTGACAGTCTTTAAAACTTCTTTATCAAGCATTTCAAATCTCTTTTACGAAAACCAATATACAAAATTCAAAAAAATGGAAATTTCACAAATTTGATTTTTTTGATGGAGAAAATTGATGTTCTTTTAAATTCTTTCATGAAAATCCATTTTTTTATAAAAAATGATGTTTTTGTTGACAATTTATAGGGGATTCACGATAAAGAATTGAGGCTATATGACGACAAGAGAAAAACTTATTGAAATTTTTCAGGATACCCTGAACATGATCCAGGAAAATGCCGCCCTGAAAAAGGCGGTAGAAGTCTCGCTGCAAGGTGCAAAACTTTATGGTGAGACAGAATCGGTAGAATGTGCTGGGGAATGTGCAAAATCCTGCGCTATCTCAGTTTCACGCCATCGCACTTTTGAAGCCGCCAGAAAACTGAAGTCAAAATATGCGGGCAAGCGTATTGCTGTCTTGAATTTTGCGTCGGCGACAAATCCCGGAGGCGGTGTTACCAATGGAGCATTTGCCCAGGAAGAATGCCTGTGCCGCTGTTCTACGCTCTATCCGGTTTTGGTAAAGGATGACTTTATCAAGAATTATTACCGCTTTCATCGCAAGCGAAGCGACCACCTTTATACAGATGCCTGCATTTATGCTCCCGATGTAACGGTAATCAAAAGTGATGTAGAAGAACCGGCCCGATTGCCAAAGAAGGACTGGCTTGCGGTCGATGTCATAACCTGCGCTGCGCCCAATTTGTGGTTCGACGCCCAGGGCGTTAGCCGCGAGGATTTGCTGAAACTTCATCTGAAACGTGGAGAACGCATTATCCAGGTGGCGCTGGCGAATAAGGTTGACGTTCTTGTACTGGGAGCATTTGGCTGTGGAGCCTTTAGAAACGACCCTGTTGTGGTGGCAGAGGCCTATCGTCAGCTGCTGGAAAAGTACGGGAATCAATTTACTGCAGTGGAATTTGCGGTCTACTGCAACTCGCGTCAGGGATCAGCGAACTATGACGCCTTCGCAAACGTTTTCACCAATAACCGTCCTTTGTAGCCATAACAAAAAGAGTGTTGTGTTGTGTGAAAAGGTACCGTCGGGGAGCAATTCCCGGCGGTATTTTTTTAATGTTTGTTTTGGCGGATTTTTTTATTAGATTAATCAACAAGAATACCTGCGAAAGAAGATGCTCTATGCAGAAAGAAGAAAAAGTTTATGACAACGTAGAAGTCCATAGCATGGATGAACTGAACCAGAAACAGAAGGTTCAGAATGAGAACAAGCTCCCTAAACGCATAGCCTTTGTGCTTGCGGCCATGGCCTTGATTTATGACATTTCTCCTTTTGATGCCATATCAGATGCCATTCCTGTTTTGGGGTGGATCGATGATTTTGGATTGTCTACTGCGGCTATCTTGAATCTTTACCAACAGTATGCCGATGAAGCAAATTCGAAGCTGATCAAGTGGCTAAAGTATGCCAAGTGGACTTTGGTTGGCCTTGTTGTGGTTGCAGGCATTGCCTTTGGCGGGTTGATTGCCGCTATTGTAGCGGTTGTTCAGAAATAGAAATTTTGTTTTTTGTAACCAAAACCCCTGCAGAATTTCTTCTGCAGGGGTTTTTGCTTTAGGAGTTATATGAAAGGATTTCTTGAGTGGGTTAAAATCCCATGGTGCGTCCGGCCTTGGAATCCTTGCAGCGCAATTCCTTGCGGAGTTCGGCTTCGATGCGTTCGGGTGTCTTGCTGCTTGCGGGGAAGTAACGCAGGCGGCCGTTAACCGCGTTAAAGTCTCCGGGAGTGAGCATGGGGATATTTGCTACAGAGTCGGGGCAGGCAGTGTCAGGGAAGAACACATCCCAGATATGACGCACGCCTTCGGGTTTCAGGTAGTCAAAACCAAGCTTCAATGCGAAACGGCGAGAACTTGCAGGATCCAGGTGGTTTTCGAAGTTGGTGGCCGCCACAAAGATTCCCTTGAAGTTTTCCATCTGGGTCAAAAGCTCATTGACCTTAGAAACTTCATGATTCTGTGTAGCGCCTGCGCGATTGTTCAGCACGCTGTCCGCTTCGTCAAAGAATAGGATGGACTTAGTGCGATTCGCTTCTTCGAAAGCAGCGGCAATCTGGGCTTCGGTCTGGCCTACAAACATTCCAAGCAGGTCGCTGGCTCGCTTGATAATCAGATTGCGTCCCAGTGCGCGGGCCATGTATCGTACGAATTCGGTCTTGCCGGTACCCGGAGGGCCATAAAGCAGGATGTTCAGGGAATTGGGTGCGTCATCTTCTTCAAGGGTGTTCCATACCTGATCGTAATTTCGGACTACTTCCATAATTTCGTTGGTGGAACCTTCTATGTTTAGGCCTTCCAGCGAATAGTTGGGCGCATGGCTTTCTACGTCCTTGAGGTTGCCGTTGCGGATTCCCATAAGGTGGGTGTGGGCCTTGAGAATGCGAGCGATGGTCTTGTAGCTGTCGGCAGATTCGGTTGCGCCGCAAACAATGAGATTCTTGGTGCGCTGAACGGCTAAGGTGAGGCCGCCTGCCATGGCGGGGTATTCTACCACAAGTTTCAGCTTTTCTTCGTCGGTGAGCATGTCTTCGGCATCTTGAGCCTTAAGTACAGAATTTAATACGCTAAGACGCTCATCTTTTGCCAGGGGCTTGAAGGCCATAGAAAAGTCGAAGCGGCGTCGGGTACTGTCTTCCACAAAATTCATCTTGTTGGAAATCCAGATGACGGGAGTACGGAGAGTTTCGAAGAAGTGGTTGAGGGAACCCTTTTCTCCAAAATTCAGGACCATGTCGGCTTCATCAACAAGGATGATTCCTGGATTTTTTTCGCAGTGCCAGTCGGCCAGGGTAACTGCGCGCAGGCGGTACTGCAACAGATTGTTGTTGCGGGATTCCAGACGTCGGCCTCCGATTTCTTCGTCATCTACATCAATGCTGACTTCCCATAGGGGAACATTAAGTTCTGCGGCCAGAGCCTTGGCGAGTTCTGTCTTTCCTGTGCCGGGTACGCCATAGAGCAGTACATTCAGCGGGCTGTTACGATCGTGATTCTTGAGCATTGTCAATAGAAGACGTGCGTCGGGATTCTTGCCCTGAAGTTGTTCGAAATTTACGGTTGCGCTGGGTGCCGGTGCAAAAGCCTTCATCTTGGTGCCATCGCTGTATCCACTCAGAAACTTGCAGACTTCATTGGGCAGGTCCAGGCTATCGCCTAATAGGTTCAAGCGGTTCAATGCGCTGTTCTTGCCCAAAAGTTCCGAAATTCGTTCGGTGGAAAAGCCGGTAGCGCGGGCGATGTTCATTAGGCTATTGACGTTGTTTTCGTTGTCGCGGAAACGGCGATGGCGCAAGAAGCTACGTTCGGATTCCTGAATTTCGAAATCCGGGCTGTCGCGGAGCCACAAGTACAAAAGCATTTCGAGCTCGTCGTCGTTTAGACGGTAGGTTTCCTTGACCTTCTGGACGCGTGCGAAAGAGGTGTCGTTCTTTTTAACGCCCTTCTTTAGGGCGTACATGGCAAAATCCAGGAAATGGTCACAGATGGTGCGCTGCAGTTCCTGGTACAGCATGGGGTTCATGTCGTCGGAATCAGCGTTGTTGATTGCCTTTAGCAAATTGGCGATGGCCTTGGAGTGGCAATCGGGTTTATCTTCGTCGATGTAGCGCTTGATGGCGCGCAAAAAGTGACCGCTGCAGACGTCGGTGCGCATGCCGTCTTCTTCATCATCATCAATGCAAATTTCGTCGATGCAGCCGGGAATTTCCTGATTAGCTCGTTTTTTCTTAGGCTTTTTCAGCAGGGGCTTGAACATCTTGACAACATCTTCAACGACGGTGATTGTATGTTTTTCATCCATCAGGCGAATGGCAACCGCGGAATTGACGCATTCGGGATTCTGTTGTAAAATTCGCACCCAGTATTCCAGGATCTTTAGGGAGGAGAACACCATATTTTCTTTATTGGGCTTGATGTTGCCGGATTTTTCAAGCTTTGTGCAGATGGTGCTGAAATACTTGTTACTAGAAATTGTGTTATTAATATTTACTGTCATATCACCCTATATTTTTTGGGGGGAGGCCCCTTCTTACATGGGTTATATCGTTTGAAACTGCTTGATTGTCAATCAAGGCGACAATTTTTTGTTCGCAGTAAATTGACGCAGTTTTTGTAGAAACTACAGGAGAGAATATTTCTGGCTGCGTCCGCCCTTTGTTTCGGCCTTGAAAATGCCCTTGGCCATAAGGGACTGTATGTCGCGTAAAGAAGAATCGTGGCTCACGCCAGTAAGGGCTGCCGCCTCCTTTACAGAGAATGCAGAGGGCAGTTCCCCGGCCAAAACAGCTTCCAGCAGGCGGCGTTCTCTTGGGGTAAAATCCATCTGGCTGAACTTCATGCGGAACTGCATGTTCCTTAATGCGGGGGCGAGTTCCTCCAGACGCGTCTCAATGGAACTGCGCAGTGCGCCTAAGAAGAACAGGATCCATTCCGTTAAATCGCCATTGCCAATTTGTGCGTGATAGAGAATGCGATTGTAGTCGTCACGATTTTTTAGTAGGGCGGCATTCAATGCATATTGGCATCGGGCGGTTTCTTCGTTTCGGGCTAGAAGCATGGCACTTAGGGTGCGTGCGATTCTGCCGTTTCCGTCTTCGAAGGGTCTGATTGTCAGGAACCAGAATTGTGCGATGGCCGCCTTAATGGCTCCGTCGACGGTTGCTGTCTCGAACCAAGTCAAGAAGCGTTCCATTTCGTGGGGGATGCGGTCGGGGGAGACTCCCCACTGGCTTTCCTTTTCGCGAAACTTGCGGACCTTGTTCTGGCCGATGGCGGCGTGCCAGGCGAAAAGTCGGTCTTCTGTCAGAGGCGTATTGGCGTTCTGCAATGCACCAAGAATGTTTCGGATCTGGTCTACGGCTCCGTTTCGTTTTGCAATCTCGAGCTTTACCTGTTCAGCGTCCAGGACGTAGTTGTCCAGCGCAAAACTTGCCACAATATCCTGCGAGAGAATGGCTGCTTCTACTTCACGGTTACTTACCAAGTCTGCAATTCCCACCAGCTTACCTTCTAAAAGGCGAGTCTTGCCCAAAGTATCAGAAACACTCTGGTAATTGTAGCGGAAGTTTGTCCAGTCGGGGTATTGGTGGATATAAAGCACGAATTAAAAATATTAAATTTTAACCATGCAAAAAGTTGATACATGGTACAAGGCCCAGGGCTATTGCTCTGAAGAAGAATATGAAATCGCAAGCTACCTGCTTTTTGAAGCGGGTGTCGCCACTCTTGAAGAATTAGACCCGGTAGAAGCAGGTCGCACAGACTTCTGTTTTTATACAGGCGATAAGGAAGAACGCGATCGTATCGTTGCCCAGTTCCCACAGTATCATTTTGAAGTGGCCGAAGAAGCTGCCAAGGATTGGGACAAGTGGTGGCGTGACCGTGCCCAGCCTGTCTCCGTAAGCCCCCATCTTGTTGTTCGCCCGCCCTGGGTTGAGTTTACCGCCGAAGATCCAGAAACTGTTGTTCTGGAACTGGAAGCAAAGACTGCTTTTGGCACCGGCGAGCACGATACCACCAGTAGCTGCGCCCACTTGATGGAAGAAATCGATTTCAACGGCAAGTCTGTTTTGGATATCGGCACTGGCACTGGCATCTTGGCCATGTTTGCCCGCCGCAAGGGCGCCAAACTTGCCGTGGGAACTGAAATCGACCCTCTGACTATTCCCTGCATTACCGAAAATTTTGAACGCAACGGCTTTGACCATAGCGACTGCGTGCTGGGCTTTTTGGATTCCTTCAAGGATGGCATGAAGTTTGATGTGCTGCTCTGCAACATGATTCGCAGCGAACTTTGGCCCATGCGCGATGACATGGAAGACTTGCTGGCTCCCGGTGGACAGATCATCATCTCTGGCCAGCTTCTCACCGAAAAGGACTACATCCTAAAATGGTTCGAAGAAGCCGGTTTCACCGTCCAGAAGGAAAGAACCAGCGGCGAATGGTGGAGCGTGCTTGCACGCTCCTGAGTGAGCCGCTGATGGTGACAAACGAGCGACTTCGCTTTTAAAAAAAGGCCTGCAGCATAAAGCTGCAGGCCTTTTTTGGTTTTGGTAGTTTGGAGGAGAATTTTGAAGTCCGCTAGCGGCCAACCGTAACAGTTCTTCTTTCGTTGTAGCTGCCGGTCGTTACCTTCACGATGTAGGTACCTGCAGGAAGTCCCATTTTACGCAGATCCATGGTCTTGCTGTGGGTTCCTGCATTTTCAATTCCGCTGATACTTACATCCAGCAACGCTCCATAGGGAGAGTAAAGGCTGATTTTTACATTATCGCGATGTTCCAGAGTGTAGTTGATGGTAAGAACGCCGCGACGGTTGATGATTCCCATGTGAGTTGCCGGACCCGCGACTCTGAACTTTGTTGAGGCGGTATCGACTTTTTCGTTGTCTTGTTCAGTGGGGGACACAACGATTTCTTCGTCATTGCCGATTTCGTTGGTAACAGTAACGTTAATGTGGAAGAGTACTGCCTTGCTGTTGACTTTCAGACCTTGAGTAAAGCTGAACTTATCGCCGTTGCTAACCCTGTTGGGGTAATGCCCGATGGCGATGGTGCCTTCGGCAAGGTTCCATTCTGCGAATACATAGGCGTTTTCTCCCCAGTTGACTACGTTGCCGTTCTTGCCGAACCAGTGACCCGGAGCGTTTGCGGTAGATGTCTCGTTGTGAGTGCCATTGGGTTCAACGGCAAAGAAGGTTGCCTTGGCGAGTTCCGTTGCAGAGATCCCGAGAGCCTTGGCGACCTCTTCTAGGTTGATTTTTGCAGTGACTGTGGCGTAATCTTCGTCAATAGGCAGGGTGACGGGAACGTTGTATTCCTGAACGGTCTGGACGGGAGCATCAACCTTGACGCTGCTAGAAGAATTGACCTTGCTAGAGGAGCTGGAAATGGAGCTGCTAGAGGAGGGGGTAACACTGGAACTGCTGACCTTAACGCTAGAGCTGCTAACTTTAACGCTGGAACTAGAAGAAGTAATTGCGCCGCTGGAACTCGAAACGGCGGGAGTACTTCCGCTGGGGATGTTATTCCAGTCGTATGCCAGCTTGAAGTCGTTATGGTACTTGACATTTGCTGCACCTGCACCACTCAGGCCTTCTTCAAGTTTCAGCTTGTAGTTGAAATGCTTGGTGCGGATGTTTTCGTTGCCGGTAAACTTGTAGTCGGTGTTAACGATGACTGCGAAAACCATCTGCGATCCGTTTGTAGAAGAGGGCGCCTTGTCCAAACGCAAAGTGACGGAGCCTTCGCCGGTAATGGGTTCGCTATAGACGGGGGTGCCGTCTGTAGCGCGGTAGCACAGCAGGTAGTTCATGTTGGTGTTGTTGGAATTGCTGCCCACCGGATAGAAAGTGACTGTAACCTGCTTGGCTCCACTCTGGACCTTCAGGGGGACCACGTTACTGCCGGACCAGCCCGGAGTAGTTGCTTCGTCAGGAATAATGTATTCGCCGCTTACGGTTGTTGTCTGGTAGGGCGTCATGGTCCAGGAATTTCGATACTGACCATTGTCCCAGTAGTACTGTTCTTCGTAGGCGTTACCGCCGAAGTTGTTGTTGATCAGGTTCTTCAGTTCGTTGGACCATTCCTTCATATCAAGCATTGCCATCTTGGCACGGAATTCTGTAATCAGGCGGCGGACTCCTGCATCACCAAGGCCCTTGTCCAGACCGTAGGTTTCCAGCAGGTACTTTGTCTTGCCGTAAGCGTTTCCGTAGATCCAGCGGACGGCGCCCGTACCCAGCCAGGTACCGATGAAGGTGGGGAAGATGTTGCTGTACTGTGCGCCGCCCAGAAGGTTGCGCTGGTTCTTGCCAGTAACGCCCTGAGCGCCGGGGCCGCCGAAGGTGCCATCTACGAGCCAACCGGAGTAGCATTCAATAGGCATGAAAGGAGCCATAAGGGTGGCTGCATTTAGGAAGCCCATGCCGCTGTAGATTGCGTTACGATGGCTGAACATGTCCTGCTGAATCCAGGTATTGCCTGCTTCCTGGAACCAGTGGGCTTCCTTGGCGCCTGGGTAGCCGTTGGTCATGGAATGAATACCTTCGTGGATCATGGCGTCCATCTGTGCGACGCGATCGCGGTAAGGGCAGCTGGTGTTGAAGCTGTAAAGCGGGTAGAAACTTGCGGCCACTGCGGTATAGCCTGCCACAAATGACTGCCAGCCGCCGGTGGTATCCGTCTTGGCGCCGCCAGCGCAAGTGCCGGAACCGTAGTAATAGACGGCGCTGTACTGGCCGTCCTGAGCCTGTGCGTCGGGTGCCCAGCCCATGGTATTGTACAGATATTCAAAATCCGTGTCGTACTTTTTCAGGATAGAGTCGATAGTCACGTCCGTAATGCGGGCGTCGCGGTCCTTGCCCCAGTAAAAGGCCCACCACTTGCCGGCCTTCTTGCCGGTTACGCCGGAACAGCTGTTGTTGAACTGTGTGGGCGGAGTCAAATCCATCCCGCCAAGAACTGTTTTGGTATCATAATCCAAATCCGAACGGTAGCCTGGCCAGTTGTAGGCATCGCCGTTTGCCGCATTTGCTGTAGAAACTCCTGCGCCGAACATGGTGGCAAGGGCTGCTGCAGAAACCAATCCCAAACACTTTTTCTTCATAAAACACTCCAATCCTTATGTTTTGTGTAAGAAATAAGTTTATTTTCGGGCTTTTGCTATAAAAATTGCTTTTTGTTATGCGGTTTCTGTGTTGTAGGTGTGTAAAAATTATTTGCTATTTGCCGTTTGAACGTGTAAAAAAAGAACCCTTCGGTCAAAAACCGAAGGGCTCTAAATTGCAAGATGCAAGAATTCTTACTTTTCTTCGCTGTCCTGGAGGCAACGCAGCGAAATCTTCGTGGATGTCAGTGCGGTTCCGCCGAATTCCATCGGATCCCCCGCACTGATGGCGATATTGTATGCGCCAAGAAGTTCGTCACCCCTGTACCCAAAATGAGTGGTCCAGAAGTAGGTGACAGAACCGAATCCTCCGAAATAGTGGACTCCAGCAGGCATGGCCGAGAATCCGTACTCATCCTTGTCGTTCAAGGTGCTCGGGAACTCTGTGGTGTTCCAGCCGCCTACGGCTCTAAGTTTCGGCCCGGCAATGGAATCGCCTCCCATAAAGTCAGCAAGAACACGCCATTCTTCTTCTGAAGGCACATGGAACCCTTCGGGGCAAGAGACTAGGGCCGCTTCAAGGCCGTAAAGAATGCCGTATTTTTCGCAGTTGGCTTCCTTGTCGTCATAGCAGGCGGTAGTTTCGTGAGCACCCTTGGGCTTGTACTTCATGTTCTCCGCCATCCATACTTGGTCCCCAATCTTTGTCGTCCTGTAGGTCTGACCGTCGCGCTTGTCCGTGATGGAACCGTACTTGTAATCGGGATTGTAGTAGATGGCTTTCCAACGGCCGTCCTCGCAGAGGAAGTTGGTAGACACGTACTGGCTGAGTTTGTTGCCGTTCTTCTTGACCTTTCCTTCGTTCTTCTTGTCGCATGAACCCAGGTCGTATTCATTGGACCAGAAGTTTTCGATGAACTTTTCAAAGTTGGGAAGAGTATCGGCCATATCCCAGCTCATAACGTTCTTGCGGATTCTGGCGATGTCCATCTTGAATGCGGCACGGTCTGCGATAACAGCCCGGATAGAATCGTTTTCGATTTTGCCGTTTTGCAAATCCTCTGCGATGTCGAACAGGAGTTCCATGAGTTCGGCTTCGCTGTTGTCTGCCAGAATCATGGATGACACAGCAAGTAACAGGGCGTCGCCTTCGCCGGTTTCAAATATGTTCAGGTCTTCGAAATCAAGACTGTCATTGCTGTAGAAGAAACCCTTGAGAATTTCTTTTTTAGCCTGCTTTTTAGCCTCGCTAATGGAAAGGGAATCGTTTTCGACCAGCTGCAGTACTCGCTCGTATTCAAGCTGGGTCAGCAGGTTGATGTTCACGTTGTCGCGATCAGAAATGTCGGCGATGGCGTTCAACGTGATGGGGGCCTTGGACTGTTCGCCGGTAATTTCGTTCCAGTAGTAACCGGTGGCTTCGAGAATGGCGTAGTTGGATTCCAGGTTTACGCCCTTGATGGAGAAGGTTCCCTTTTCTGCAACCTTGCCGCGGAAGGCGCGGCCTGTTTGCTTCAATGTTTTTTCTTCCAGTTCAAGAACTGTTACCGGAGAACCCTTCACAAAGGGACCCTTCTGGGTAACGCCTGCAATTTCCTTGTCTATAATGGCAAATCCGTTTGTACCCTCGGTGGCACCACCTGCAGAATCGGAACTATCGTTGTCTGAACATGCGAAAAATAAAGTTGCTATTGCTGCAGGGAGTATGGTGCGGAAGAGTTTCACTAGATGTCCTTTTCGGTTTTTTCCTGTTTCTTTTTGTTAAAATTCTTCCCCGTATTCTTGTGGGTCAGGGGAATCATTTGAATGTTCAAACTGTAAACGCGGTCGATGCCGTCTTCTTGAGTTGCAATGGCAATGACCCTCTTGCGGAAGTCTGCGATTTCGGCAAGAATCTTGTCGTATGCGTTCTTGGTAACGCCCATGATGACTTCGGAGAAGTCGCGTTCGTTTACGGGAACGTTGTTCAGGGCGTCCAGAGCCAAAGTACCTACCTGACGATGAAGCTCGCGAAGGGCTGTCATGGTAATGTCCTTGTTGTCAGAAGCCAGGTTCTTTTCGGCTTGACGGTATGTGCCGTTTTCGTTCTGAATGAGAAATCCGTTGCTAACCAGGAATCGTAGCGACTTTCTGACTTCGGCTCCGGTTACGTGAGGCACAAAACGACGTGCGATTTCGCTAACCTTGATGCTTGAAACATCGGGTGCCAGTTCGCGTAGAACCGGGTTCAGCCAATTTGAGAAGTAGCTGAACATGTCGCGATTGAGAATGTTCACCTTATACTTCTGTGCGAAGTTCGCGGCCTGAATAAGAATTTTCTGCTTTTCCTCGATAAGCTTTGCCTGGTTCAGGTGGACCAGAAGTTTGAAGAATTCAACTTCATAACCACGTAGTCCCATGGCCTTGGAAAGCTGGTCAATGCCTTCGTCGCTCAGGTTGGTCTTGTTTTCGCAAACAAGCTTGATATATGAAGGAGATACGAAACCTGCCTGCTTGGCAAAAATGCGCCAAGACATGAGGTGCCTAGCCTTCATTTCGGTGTAGTAGTCCTGAATGTAAGAACGATAGTCGTTGTATTCGAGAATGGATTTCATTTCAGTGCCTGCAAATTTAGGAATTTGTGCGGAACAATCCCAATATAGGATTGTTAAATGATTTCGTTTCTTACAATATAGCTATTTTATGATACGCATCTATGATACAAAAATGCATTTTTTGAAAAAAGATTGTAAAATTATCGTCCAAAACGGCGTTTCGAGGTAAAGTGTACCGGAGAATCGTTCCGCTTGTTGCGACTATCCTGGGAATTGTATCCGCGACTGTTCTGTGAGGAACTGCCTCGACGATCGCCTTCCCGACGGAAATCGCGGTTGTCATCGCGACCTTCGCGACGCTGGTCGTCACGGCGAGCGTTGCGCTGTTCGTGGCGCGGTGTCCAGGTCTTGTCGCCGAATTCGGCCTGACGGCGTTCGCGGCGGGCTGAGTTTTCCCAGCGGCCCTTTTCTCCTGACTTTTGCGGGACGATGGAAATGGAGCTGCGTTCGGCGCGCTTCTGCAGGTCCTTCTCGCGGAATTCCGGATTTTCCTCGCGTTCCTTGCTGGGGCTGAAATTCTTGCCCTCGGCCATGGCGGTTCTGCTCAGCAGCAGGCGGCCGATCTTGCCCAACTTCAAACGTTCCAAGGTGGCACGAATCTGGGGGCGGTTCTCGGGAATGTACCAGAAGAAGAACTGCTTTTGTGCCTTCTTTTGTTCCGGAGTCTTTGCAACGTACAGCGGAGTTCCATCGGGCTTCATTTCGGCGTAGAACATTTCCGTGGCGATGGTCATGGGGGTGGGCGTAAAGTCCTGAACCTGTTCCAGCTGGAATCCCAACTGCTTGGTCTCTAGGGCCAGTTCCGCCATATCGGCCTCGGTACAACCCGGATGGCTACTGATGAAGTAGGGGATGATCTGCTGCTTCTTGCCGATGCGCTTGCATTCCTCGTCGAAGAATTCCTTGAACTTGTGGAATAGCGTAAAGCTTGGCTTGCGGATCAGCTTCAGCACTTCTTCGACGGTATGTTCCGGAGCCACCTTCAGGCGGCCGCTGACGTGATAGTCGATAAGCTCGCGGGCGTATTCCTCGTGGTCCTTTTGCAAGGCCGCGTCGTTGGTTTCCTGCAAAATCAAGTCGTAACGGACGCCACTGCCGATAAACAGGTGCTTGACCTTCGGGTGGTTTCGGACTTCGCGATACAAATCCAGAAGTTCCGCATGGCGGGTGTCCATGTTGTCGCAAATCTTGGGGGTGCAGCAGCTGGGGCGGGCGCACTTGGCGCAGCGGGAACGGTCGCGGCCACGCATTTTGTACATGTTGGCACTGGGGCCGCCCAGGTCCGTAATGGTGCCTGCGAAGCCTTCCATGTTGGTGACGATTTCCACTTCACGCAAAATGCTTTCGCGGCTGCGGCTGGCGATGAACTTTCCCTGCTGGGCGTTGATGGCGCAGAAACTGCAACCGCCGAAACATCCTCGGTGGGTGTTGATGCTGAATTTGATCATCTCGAATGCAGGAACGTCGCCGCGCTTCTTGTATCGCGGGTGAGGTGCTCGTGCATAGGGATATTCAAAGCTTTCGTCCAGTTCGCCGTATTCCATGGGCGGGTAGGCCGGATTGATGACAACAGTCTTGTCGCCAACGTCCTGCAGAATGCGGCGCTGGAACATCTTGTTGCATTCGATGTCCACCTTGTTGTAGCTCTGGATCTGAGTCTTCTTGCTGGCCACACATTCTTCGTGGCTAGGCAGGCGCAAGTCTTCCCAGGAGGTTCCCAGTTCCTTGTGCTTGCCGGGAGCAGGAACCTTGTCCTTGTCTACAAGAACTGCGGTCTGGGGAATATTCTTCAGGCTGCTGAATGGAACGCCCTTCTTCAAAAGGCGTACAATTTCCTTCAGGGGCTTTTCGCCCATGCCGTACACCAGAATGTCCGCTTCCGTATCTGCCAGAATACTTGGCTTCAGACGGTCGCTCCAGTAATCGTAATGGGTCACGCGACGCAAGCTGCTTTCTAGACCGCCAATCAACAGCGGAACATCGGGGTAAAGCATCTTCACGATCTTTGCGTAGGTGTAGGTGGCGTAATCCGGACGGAATCCTGCCTTGTTGCCGGCGGTAAAGGCGTCGTCGCTGCGTAAGCGTTTTGCTGCAGTGTAGTGGTTCACCATGCTGTCCATGCCACTACTGATGGCGAAGAACATACGGGGCTTACCCAGCTTCTTAAAATCTCGTAGGTCATCGCGCCAGTTGGGCTGCGGCAAGATTGCCACACGCAGGCCCTCGTGCTCGAAAAGTCGAGCCACCACGGCGTGGCCAAAACTGGGATGGTCCACATAACAGTCCGCGCTGATTACCACTACGTCAACGTAGTCCCAGCCAAGTTCGTCTAGGTCTTCTTTGCAAATCGGTAAAAAGCGCGGATCGTACATAAAGGGAAAGATAGAAAAAGTCGAGTGCCGCAAAAATAAGCTTGCTTATTTTTATGGTTGAGACGTACTATCTGCACGCGTAGCGTGCCAGATAGAAAAAGTCTAACGGCCTATCCTAAGTCCCGTTGCAAATCCATCGCTTTCTGAATTTCGGCTATATGATTTTTTCGAACGCCGCACTCTTTAGCGATTTCTGACCAATGTGAAATTGCCGCTTGAATTCTTTGAATATCCTCTTCGAAACCGCGGATGCCTTGCGTTTGTGCGATCGCCTTGAGGTCGTTTGTGGAAATGTCGGCTTGCTTTTGATTGATGGACATTTGATGCTTGTTTATCCATCTGCTGTTGGGGTTGTTGGCATAGCATAAATCGTATGCTGGGGCCAATTTCCATATTCCGTCTTGGTCCATTAGAAAAGAGAAATTCTTGGTGTGGTCGTCGTTGTTTAACGCCAACACATTGAATGTCATTCGCCTGAAAATTTCCCTGGCATCTCCGTCGCCTAGGCCTAACTTTCTTGCCACTTCAAAAAGTTCTTCGTAGGAATGGCGCGAATCTCTGTCTAGATGTTTTAACGCGGCGAGAGTTTGCATGTGGATTTTCTCGCCATTGTTTTTGCGGTCGAATCGCTTGGTCATGAAATGATGCCTATCTCCGTCCTCCAGCAGCTTACATTCGTTCATTTGAAGGCCTGCTTCTAAAGCCATTTTGTGATAGGCAAATTCAACATTTCCGATACCCATGGGGATATCAGTGATGCTGTCATGTTCGCTATAGCTGACACCGTCAAATTTGAGAAGCCAGTACGAAAATCCATCAGGAGCTTTTACCTGCCCGCTTCGAATTTCCTGCGTATTTTCGTTAAAGGCTATGATTGCTTTTGGTTTGGCGCCTCCGGCGGATGTTCCAATACGAAGGATGTCGTTGAGAGCTTTAGACTGTTCCTTTAAATTTGCTTTGAATTCCGCACGCTTGTTGAAGATATCTTCTGCAAGACGAGTAAGTTTGTTTATTTGTAATAAGGTGGAATCGTTTAAAATATCGAGGTCTCGGGCTGGCTCGAATTCCAGCGCGCCCATAGCTCTTGTACCCACATAGCATAAACGGTCTAGCGGAGTGATGTTATCTGTGGATAAACCCTTTGCTGCAAAATATTCGTTAATGATTTGGGTTCCAAATTTGTCTGGCAAGGAGTCTGCAATAAGTCCTGGCAGACCTTCGAAGCAGTTCCCTTTGTTTTGTGGAAACTGAAATACCTGGGATCCCCGGCTGGGAACCTTCATTACCAAAGGAGAGACTGACCAGGCTTTTTTCTTGAAGTTCGAGTCATATTCGAAAGCTGCACAGTTGAGAGACTTGTCCCATACAAGGGAGCCCACAAGCTCTCCCCATAATTTAACCCTTACGATCAAATCAGTCATTGCTCTTTCCCCTCTTGATTCGCTTGACCGTTTTTCCCTGAAGTTTTAATAGACGCATTGGGCTTACTGGTGGTTCGGGGACAAGTGTGTTAAAGTTCTCTAGCATTCCCAGGGACCGCATGATGCTGACCAGTAGTTCCAACGAGATGGACTTGCCTTGCTCCAACTTGATGACGGTGCTGAGCCCCACGTTGGCGGACTTTGCAAGTTCGGATTGCATCAAGCCGGCCCTAAGCCTGTACTCCTTGATCCTGCGCCCCAGAGTGGTCATGATGGCGCCATTGGTCATGTCGGTTAGCATCTTTGTGTCCTTTACTTTTATAAAATAACATTTGTAAATGTAAATATAATATATAAAAAAATGTATAAAAGTTGCAAATACAAATGTTAAAATCTATAGTTTAGATGTATTCTGGTCTATTTTTTATGCCAATTTTAATTAAAATTGGTCTATTTTTTGAGCCAATTTTGTAACGCAATTGAAAATTATGTATATTGCAAGCTATGAAGAATGCAATTGCCGAAATTATGCGTGAATTTTACGAGGAAGGCATTCCCGAAAAAATTCACCCCCGTGTTGTTGAATACTACGAAAAGGCGCGTAATGCGACCTCCATTATCGGCATGCGTCGTGTGGGCAAGACCTATGTGGCGTTTCATCGAATACAGGAATTGCTCAGCGATGGAATTCCATTAGAACGGATTGTTTATATCAACTTTGACGATGAACGCTTGCGAGGTGTTTCGGCAAACGATTTGAAGCTCATTGGAGAAATTCATGCAGCCATGTACCCCGAGGCCGCAAAGGAAAAATGCTGGTATTTTTTTGACGAACTTCAGGATGTTGACGGCTGGGAATTGTTTGCCCGTCGGTTGGTGGATTCCAATCGCGTTCAGCTTTGCCTGACAGGGTCTTCTGCGAAACTTCTTTCATCAGAAGTCGCCACGCAGTTGCGAGGCCGTTCTCTCGATGTTGAAATTTTCCCGCTTTCTTTTTCGGAATTTCTGACTTTTAATGGTCTTGTAAAGACTGTGCCGCAGGCACCGTTTTCTCCGAGAACGGCGGGCTTGCTGCGAAACGCCATGATCCGTTATCTTGAAGAAGGCGGCTTCCCCGATATTCAAGGCGAAGATTTGCGAATCCGCAACAAACTGCTTCAGGAATATGTGAATGCCGTAGTTTATCGCGATGTAATTGAACGCCATGAAATTTCAAGCACTCAGGCATTGCGCTATACTTTGGATTACATCATCCACAACTATGCGCGCAAAATTTCTACACGAGCTATCTCCGGTGCGCTCCGTGCCATAGGTGCTTCTGACAATCGCGAACGCATTTCTGAATACCTGCAATATTTCGTCAATGCCTACTTGATTTATCCTGTTTCCATAAGGACTGATTCTCTGGCTGTTCGCCGTACGAACCCAGACAAGTTCTACATTGTTGATACCGGGCTCATTCGCGCCATGACTCCAAAGAACGATGCGGAACGAGGTTGGCTGCTTGAAAACCTGGTGTTTATGCACCTGCGCCGCGGCAACAATAAAATCGAGTATTACATCAACAAATCTGGCGGTGAAGTTGACTTTCTGGTGACTGACCAAAATTCAAAATCACGGCAGCTAATCCAAGTCGCCTGGAACATGGAAAAATCCGAAACATCGGATCGCGAACTGTCGGCTTTGCTCCTTGCCCGCGATGAAATAAAAGTCAAGGACTGCCTAATCGTCACTTGGGATTCCGAAGCCGTTCTAGATGACGGAATTCAAGTCGTTCCCGTTTGGAAGTGGTGCTTGGGATAAGGTTTTGATAAATGATTCCTGGCCCTTGCATTGTTAAAACAGTTTGCTTAGATTTGTACCATTCTCATCCGGCTTACGAGCCGGTCGTATAATTCTCTGCTTGCTGTTCGCGGCACAGTTTACTTAACTGCACAAAGCCGCAGGGTACCTGGATAAGCGCTATCTGGACACGTAACGTAGGGCACTAAAAGGAATCCTTAAAACTTTAACATGTTTTTGGCCTTGCCTCATTGGGCAAAGCCTCCTTTTACTACACAAAATTTAACGCGCCTTTAGGACGCAGAGGAAATAATGAGCATTTCTTTGTTGCACGATCCCTTCTGTAGGGATGTTTTATCTGATGTCTCCACATTTCTTGAATTTGTGGAATACTTGACTTCTCGTGATGAAGATTTGAAGTCTATTGTGGATTTACTGGATAAAAATTCATTTTTAGGAATTTCCGATGATCTAGTTTTTCTTGCTAAGGTGAAGAAGGAATTTCTTCCTAATGAAAATGAGTCAGGTCGGCTCAGTGTAGGGTTTCTGCTAGAACATAAATCTTGCCGTGATGACAAGGCTATAGAACAAATTCTTAGGTACCAACATCATCTGGTGGAAGAAAATCGGATGATAGGTATTGATAAAGACCTTCCCTTGGTGGCGATGATTGTGTATAACGGTGTGGAATCATGGAATCCTCTTGAGGAAATGTATTCAATCTATCCTAAGATTATGCATGACTATTTGCTTCCTTTCAAGTGTGTCTTTCTGGATGTTTCGACTGTTCCCGATGACAAGTGCCTGAATGAATTCAGCCCTCGGCTGGGAGCGTTCATTGGTGCTCTGAAATACGCTCGTGTTCCGGAGGACCATGGCGAGTTCCTGGCGCAGTTGATAAAAAGAGTTAAAACATCATTGACAGGAAGCGAGGCTCTTGATTTGCTTACATCCATGGACGTTTATTTACGCTATTGGATTTCAGAAAACTTCAAGGATGTTTTCAGCAGGTATTTTGAGAGACCGCCATACA
>JAKSIG010000029.1 GCA_024398955.1 Fibrobacter sp.
CGTCACGCATTTCGCGGAACAGCTTCATATTTTCTTCAACGCTACGGTCGCGGTACGGAGACGGCTTGGAAGGCTTACCGGCGTCGTTGCCGCGGTATTCCTGCATTTCGTCACGGGTCAGGTCTTCAACGTAGGCCTTGCCCATTTCGATCATCTTTTCGGCGAAGGCATAAATCTGATCGTAGTAGTCAGAAGCGAAGAATTCTTCCTTCCACTGGAAGCCCAGCCACTTCACGTCTTCGCGGATGGAATCCACGTATTCCACGTCTTCCTTGGTGGGGTTGGTGTCGTCGAAGCGGAGGTTGGTGAAACCGCCAAACTTCTGGGCGGTACCGAAGTTCAGGCAAATGGACTTGGCATGGCCGATGTGGATGTAGCCGTTAGGTTCCGGAGGGAAACGGGTCAGCACCTTGTTGCGCTTGCCGGTCTGCAAGTCGTTGACGATAATGTCTTGAATAAAATTCGAAGATTCAGGAATGTCCATAGTTTAACCTTTTAGGTTTTTGCCATAATATTTACGATAGGAATTATAGAAAAGATTACCCTTAAAAAGGAATGCCGATACTGACAACGGTTTCAAAAAATCCATTGCTGATGATGCGTTTGGTGACGGAAGCCCGATCATTCCAGCTCATTTGGTCTTTCCAGGAGGGATTGACTATATGTCTCCCTATGTTTAGTTCAGCACCAAAATAAAAATGCTTCCAAATCCATCGCACATCGGCCCCGATGAAAATTTGTAGGCCATACTGGGTATCCTTTATGGGATTGCCCTTGGCGTCTTCCTCAATGTCAATTTCGTGCCTTAGGCCGGTAAGACCTCCTTGAACAGCAAGTAGAAAGTCTCCCACTTCCATCGTCCGCGTGAGCCAACCCGGGTGGTAGCGTCCTATTAGCGCCAAGTTCATCTCCTTGACTTCGCCTTTTTCATTGATTTTTTGGGTGTAGTAGCCAAGGGAACTGACCCAACCATTAGATGTAAGAGCTGAATAGCCAAATCTTGCGGCCACACCAAAGTTGTTTATGTGCAGTTCATACGTGAAAGCGTACCCATAGTCACCGTTAATGTGAGCAGAGATTTCGTGACCAAAGACCGTCTTATCTCCAGTATCGGGAGATGCCGGTGCTACAATGGTTACCTTGTGGTTATCCACAAAGACTGTATCCGAAGTTGCAAAAACGTTTGCACAAAAAACTAAAAGAAGGATAAGAACTTTCATCTAGAAGCCTATGGAAAAAATGAACCCTTGATAGACTCCGCCATTTGCAACACCTGGCTGAAAAGCGATGCCTTCGCCATCACTTACTAAACCAAAGCTCTTGAAGTCGTGTGACCAGTATTGGTAACCAATTCTCCAACCCAAAGTCCATACGGAGTGTCCCACCGTGTAGGACATCCCTGGTGTAAGCACAAAACTGGTTCCGAAGGCGTAGTCTCTATAGTAATCACCTCTTTTGTGTCCATCTTCGTCCAGCTTGACTTCATGTCTGTACATGAGTCCAGGGAAAATTTCGCCCTGAAGGAATAGGGAAATGGAACCGTAGGGATTGTTGATGAGTTTATGTTTTTTTGATTCCTCATTTTCGAGAAGTGTCTTTCCTGTAACAATGTATTGGCGGTACCCTATGCCCAAATTAGTGATTGTCCTGAAACCATCCCATTCCTTGGGATTTATAAAGTCGATGTCTCCAAATTCCATATAGCTGCTGATGCTGAGTAAGATAGATGACCTGTATTTTGTCTCTATTTCATAGGTCAAGTCGATAGGCAAAATCTTGAATAAAATACCGATCATAGACATCCCTGTCATGTAGTTTATATGGATGGCTCGTCCAGGTTCCTTAACTTCGCGACTGTTGGTTGTATTACCCAAGGAATCACTTGCGTTAGAGTCCAATGGAATTTTCATTGGAGCTTCTTTGGAAACATTCATGTAGACTGTGTCCGGCTCGTCGATGACGTACAGTGTGTCGGTAATATGCGTTTCTACATATAAGGTATCCGAGGCGTGAGAGACGGAAATTATTCCTGCACAAAGCAACAGCGAGAAAAAAATCAAGTGTTTCATTTTACAGTCCCCATCCAATGACGACATTCAAGTTGAACTGCAAATCATCGCTGATGATGGTGCCGAACTCATAAAGAACGCCTTTTTCCCAGTTGCTAAGAGCGTTGTAGCCGATACCAAAAGAAATATCTGTAAACAGGTGCTCGAAGGCACGCTTGCGGTTTTCCATTCCTAGGTTAACGAACCATTGATAACCCTGAGCTTTTTGGTGGATATCCTTGGACATATCCTTTTTTACATAATCTCTTGCGTCGGCATTCCATTCATAAACATAATCCAGCTCCGTGTAGTCACCGATTCTGCTGACATATTGCAGTCCGAATTCAATGTATCCGCTTAGGATGGAACTTTTCCTGTAGTGACGATAAGCCGCTCCTGCCGTCCACTGGAAAATGTCTCCTTTAAAGCCGTCTCCGTATTTATTTGAAAAATCTTCGTCGTTGATATAAATGAGACTGTGGATTAGCCTTAAGGATTGGCGTTTACCTAGAGTTTTTTCAATGCTGATTTCGTAGGCGGGATACTTGATGATTGTTGCTGCCAGATGAAAAAAGTTGAGGCCAAGATAGACGCTGCTTAGGCTAAACGACGTGTCTGATGTAGCTTCGTTGGAAGAATCCCGCCGAGCTTTCCACTGGAGTATTTTGAGGGAATCTTCGGTGACGTAAATCGTATCAGTCTTTGGCTTTATGTTGATGGTAACTGTATCGCGTATGGTCTTTTCGATGCGGATGGTGTCCGCTGAAGGCTGCTCGGCAACGTCTGCGGAGGTTTCCTGCGCCATGATGTTTAACGCACAGGTGCATATCAAGAAAAATAGCGGTACAAGTTTTCGCATAAAAAGATGATGTCGGGTTCTACATCGTCTAAAGATAGTATATAATTTGACGAATTTACTTCATTTCATCCATGCAAATTGCAGGTTCATCAACCCCCAATCACTCTTCATTATTCACTCTTCGCTGTTCATTATTCACTGTTCACTTTCCATCGCTGGATTCTTCGCTCTCGCCCTACCGGCTCCGCTCAGAATGACAACAAAAAAAACAACCTCACCACACCCCCATCATCATTCATTTTTCACTCTTCATTCTTCATTTTTCATTGTTAACTGTTCATTGTTAATTATTACTCGTTCCACAGCCAGGTGCTGAGGTAACGTTCGCCGGTATCCGGAAGGAGGGCCACAATGCGTTTGCCCTTGAATTCGGGGCGTTTAGCCACAGTAAGTGCACATTCCAAGGCTGCTCCAGAGGAAATTCCTACGAAAATTCCTTCTTCGGCCGCGGCGGCACGAGCTGCAGTTCCCGCCTTTTCGGTACTGGTCAGGTACACTTCGTCAACCACCTTGGGGTCATAAATCTTGGGGATAAAGTTTGCACCGATGCCCTGAATCTTGTGGGGGCCGGAAACGCCCTTGGTAATCATGGGAGAATCGTCTGGCTCAATGGCAATTACATACAAATTAGAATTCTTTTCCTTCAGGTATTTTGCGGTTCCGCTGACGGTTCCGCCGGTGCCTGCGGTCGCAATAAACACGTCCACCTTGCCTTCGGTATCGCGCCAGATTTCGGGGCCCGTGGTCTTGTAGTGAGCAGTCGGATTTGCAGGATTTTCAAACTGCTGAGGGATGAAACTTCCCGGATTTGCTGCGGCGATTTCATTTGCCTTCTCGATGCAGCCGGCCATGCCCTTGGCGCCTTCTGTCAATACAACTTCTGCACCCAGGGATTTCAAAAGCATACGGCGTTCCATGCTCATGGAGTCTGGCATGGTAAGCACCACCTTGTAGCCTTTTACGGCGCCCACGTAGGCAAGGCCCACGCCGGTGTTCCCGCTGGTGGGTTCAATAATCAATGCGCCGGGCTTCAGCTTGCCTTCCTTCTCGGCGGTTTCAATCATCTCGAGGGCTACGCGGTCCTTGGCACTGCCCAGAGGATTGAACATTTCAAGTTTAACGTAAACTTCTGCTTCACCCTTGTTCAGCTTGTTGATGCGTACAAGAGGCGTATTTCCGATGGTGTCGAGAATGGAATTGTAGAGTGTCATTGATAAACCTTTTTGAAATTAATCGATCACGTTTTTACCGACGCAGACTTTTGCGGAATCCACCATTGCTGTTGTTCTGGTCGTACGAACGACCTTGATTGCTGTTCCTGTCACTGTAATTCCCGTTTCTGTCGTCTTCGTCTTTTCGATAGCTATTGTTGGAACTACCGTTACTGGGTGTCTTGGTAACGTTACCAAAGTTGTTGATGGAGTGATCTCTAATGATGGGTTTGGACTGATCGAATCTTATAGGATCTTTTTGTGGATTGCCGGAAGGAACGCTCGTGTGCTTTGTCGAGGGTTGAGGCTGTGCTGAACTTTTGGGTGGCAGACGATGGTCATTTCCAGGACGAGGGGGCCTGGGGGCATAAGTCGGTCCGCCATGTCTTGGAGGATGCCTGTAATGGCGAGGCGGACGAGGGTGATGATGCATGGAATAGGCGTGCCATTCAAACCAGCTGTCGTTCCAGACCCAATCACTGTACCAATGCCCTGTCCAGACACCGTAACTGTAACGCATGGGAACATACCTGTCTGAGTAAACGTAATAGACTACAGAAGGGTTGTATACAGGAACGTAGATGTATTCTGCTCGAACGGGCTCAATTGTAATGACGGTCCTATTTTCTATAACCTTTTGACTTATGGTATTTTGCTGATCTGTTTTTAAGTTGCCATGTGCATAGGCTGCATTGCGCATGCGTTGCACCGCTTTCATCACGTCTTCGTTCTGATTTGAAACAGCTTCGCCAAGTTGGGCCGTCCAAACGGAGTATTTTGCCATTGTGGACAATATAGAAGGGAATGGAATCAGGGCAAGAACGCTTGCGTCATAATCCAATTCTGCATTTTCCATTTCTGCAGAAAGAACTTCCCCTTTCATATTCTTGTGGCTGCTGGCCCAAAGGCTTGCCGAAGGAATTTCGTCTTTGTGGGTAGAAGCCGAAAGCACATGGGCCAATAGTGGGTCCGGATATAAGGCTATGGTAGAAACAAGAGTGTCAAGTTCTTCGGCTGAGTAAGTCGCAGCGTGAGCGGGCATACTCAAAAAAACGGCTACAACGAGCCAGAGAAACTTTTGAAGAATTGTTCTTTGAAAGTGTTTTTCCATAACCAACTCCTGCTATTGTATGCATTCGTTTTTTGATTCGAGTGCGTACCGCCTTAAAGGTAGTTTTTAACCTTGATTTCGGGATTAAGGTTTTCTTTGGGAAGCTTTGGAACGTATAGCTTTACTGCGTAAGCGTAGGACTCGTTTTCTGCAATTATGTCGCCTTCCTGCAAGTCCTCGTAAAGTTCCAGTTCTATTTCAACACCGTCGCGAGCAGTCTTGCGGTTCATTCGCATAGACAGTTCCTCTTTGGTAAAAAGAACGTCTATAATTTTTTTGTAGCTGCCGTGATGGACTGTGCCTATAATTCGGGTGCATTTCATTATGACCTGATCCGATTTACTTGGTGTCGAACTTTACGGTAGGAGCTGTGCTAGCTCCTGCGTCTGCAGAGAACGGAACCTTGGGGCTTGCACCTGCAAAACCTGCGATTAAACTGTTGGGGAACATGCGGATGGTCGTGTTGTATTCCTTAACAACTTCATTGTAGCGCTTGCGCTCGACTGCAATTCGGTTTTCGGCTCCTTCCAACTGTACACGTAGTTCCTGGAAACTGGTGTTGCTCTTTAGGTTGGGGTAGTTTTCGCTAACAGCCATTAAACGCTGCAATGCTCCTCCCAAAGTTGCTTGAGTCTCCTGGAATCGTTTCATGGCAACTTCGTCATTCAGCATATTTTCGTCTACTTTGACGACTCCGCCCATATGACTGCGGGCGTCAACGACCGCTGTTAAAGTGCTTTTTTCGAAGTCAGCTTCACCTTGTACAGTTGCAACCAGGTTCGGAATAAGGTCAAAACGTCGTTGGTATGTGTTTTCTACCTGAGCCCATTGAGATTTTACACCTTCGTCAAGGGCGATAATGTTGTTGTAGACACTAACGGACTTGCCGATAATAATGACAGCTAGTAGGATTACTGCTACTAAGGTTCCCAAGATAACTTTTTTCATACAACCTCCATGGTGTCGACTAAGTTGACAATTTCTGTTACAGAATTAATATAGTTATTCACGCTTTCCAAGAAAAGTTCCTTATCCTTACTGCTGATAGGTGTTTTAAGTGCAGGGAACTCATCATAAATTTGTTGATGGTTTTCGGGATAGGCGTGATGTCTTAAATAGTACACTCCGTACATGATTGGGAGCATGGTTGAGCTAGCCCGAACAAAAAAGCCTAGTGGATTGCGGTCCTCGTTTAGATAGGTAAAGGCTCGTCTTAAATGTATCTGCAACCCTCGTAGTTCTCGCTCACATTCCAATCGCAGACATTCCATATTAGGAACATAGTTTGGGAGAGGTGTCGCTCCAGCAATTACGGCATTGCGGTTTGCAATGTGTAAAAATTCCAGCGGAAACACATCTTCAGAAGTCTGAATTTCTTTTAGAGTAAAGAAGTAACGAAATTCAATATTTTCTTTCTTGGCTTTTTTTAGCAACTCCTGAACCGGGGCAATTTTATCGTTGGAATTGTCTCGAAGGATAAAGCTAATTGTCCAAGGGGATTCCATGGCGTTAAAGCCTTCCATCAGGCAATCACCATGAATAAAAGCCGATATCATATTATCGCCAAGTGCTTGCTGTAAAATGCTTGGCCAATCAGATTTTTGTAATTCTATAACACTTAAATTCTTTTTCATAGTCAGTTTTTTAGTAAAAATTAAAATGGTTCTATCAGCCGTTTACCAGCTTCCTCCAGATCCTCCGCCTCCGAATCCGCCACCGCCGAAGCCGCCACCGAAGCCTCCGCCACCGCCGAAACCTCCGCCAAAGCCGCCTCCACGACTGGAGCTGCCAATGGCATTACCTATAAGGAACCAGAGGCATCCATTGCCGCTACCGCCTCCAAACCTGGAAAGCAGAATCAAAATGATGACAAGTAAAATGAAAAATTTTGCCCGAAAAGGCATGCTCTGCTCGGGAGAGGGGGCCTCTTCGATATCCAGTTGAACATTTTTTTCTTTTGCAACAACATTTGCAAGATTCCAGGCTAAAGCCAAAATGCCTTCACCGTATTTCTGTTGTCTAAAGGCGGGAATAAGAGTTTTCTTTTGAATTCGTTCCACCAGGGCGTCGGGCAGGTACCCTTCGGCTCCGTAACCAACCTCTACGCTGCGACGCTTCTGCTTAAGTGCTACGAAAATCAGGATGCCCTCGTCCTTCTTGTTTCCGATACCCCAGCTATGGGCTGTTTCCAGGGCAAATTCTCGGTAGTTGTTATCTCCGATGTCATCCACTAATGCGGCCGCCAACCCAACGCCAGTTTTGCGATAAAGTTCTTCTGCAATGATGTTGAAAACTTTGACCTCCTGAGAGGTCATCAAGTGGTCCTCGTCGTAGACGTAACTATTGTGAGGGCGCGGAGGAATGGGCCCGTTTTTGTTTTTTTTGCTATTCCATGGGCTAGCAAATGCGTAGGTGGTTAGCATCAGAACCGCAATGAGGAATAAGACAAAAGATTTTAAATGACTCTTGATCATGATCTTGAAAAACTTGCTACGTCTAAAAACTGATATGTCTCTAAAAATATAAAGTTCATGGAACAAAGTTGCCCATGAACTGATGTAGTTACGATGTTAAACTCATTATTGGCAGAATGCGTCTAGCTGTTTCTGTAATTTTGAAAAATCCATTTTTTTCAAAACGGCAGCAACAGCATCGGATTCCTTTTTCCCGTTTTCATGTCCGGAACCGATAAATGTAATTTCATTTCCCTTTAGGGATACATCCACATCGTAGGGGGTAGTGAACTTGCCTGGAATGTATTCAATGGGCTGACCACTTCTTGTTGTGACGGCCAACTGCAAAACTGGGGCCCCGGGAACGTCGTCGTTGTAGATGGACTTTTTGGCTAGGCTCTTTTCTAATGCAGAGCAGATGCTTCCGCCTTCATTGCATTCCAATCTGATGGCGCAGCGGGCTTGCTTTACCTTGAAGTCTACTTCGAATTTTTGGCGAAGTCCTGCAGCCTTGAGCAGTTCTTCAGAAATAGCAGGTTCCACAACGATTACGTAGGGGCCTTTGTCGATATTAATCCCGCGTAGCGTAAACGTAGCGGTGCCATTTTCTTGAGTACGTTTTTCTGCAAGAACATTTCTGCCCTGTCTTGCGACCAACGGGAAATTGCTGACGGTTCCGTTTTTGTCAGAAACAACAACATCCCAGGGCTGCATGTCTGGCTTGCTCAATGTAAATGCCTCTGTAGGGCCTTGTATCTGGATGTCGGTAAGCTTATGTACCAACTCCGCCTCGAGAGCAGGAACGTTGTGCTTTAGACGATGGGAATCGTTAATGGGGTAGACTTGGCCCAGCTGATTTACAAGATAGTTGTAGTCTTGGATCAGAGGCTTAGCTGATTCAACTGCTGAAATAGCATCCAGGTATTGTCTCTCGTCAAGAGCCTTGCGGCACTTGGCTTCTAGGGCAGAAATTTCTTTCTGGATGGATTTCATCTTGAACTGAATGTCTGCTGTGAATTCATCCATATCGAGAGTGGCGGTAGCCTTAAAACCCTTGTCTGTCTTAACAGGCTTTACAGAGATTCCCTTGATCTTGATGTCTGTCTTGACCTTGTTGCTGGCGCGGTAATTCTCGTTATAAACGCTTTTGTTGCCGATGGTCGTTTCTTCTTTGCTCAAGGTTTGATCTACCTTGATTTGCGAAGAAACCTGCTTGGCTACTCCTGCCATGGCAGCGTTATTTGCTTCTTCCTGAGAAACATTCGATGTTGCTGTATAGGTTACAATCTTGCCTGCAATTGCAGGCATTGCCATCAGCGCACAAATAACTAAAACTTTAAGATTCATGTTAGTTGATATCCATGATAATCAGCTTTTTAGAACTGTTGATCATCTTTACGGGGGCGATAGGCTTTACAACCTTGCGAATTTGGCTGTAGACATCTTGAACGTCGTCTGAATCACTGTAGACTACAAGGTCGATTGTTTTAGATGTCATTGAGTTGCCTTTGACATTCTTGAAGGAATCCTTAAGATTCTGTCTAATATCTTCACGGATGTCTTCCAACTGGTTGTCGTCGTAGTCTCCCTTGATATTCATGATAACTCGGTACTTGAATCCCTTTCTGTAGTCATCCTGCCAGTAAGAGACAATCTTGCTTTCCAGTCCTGGCATGGCTTTTTTTGCGGCTGTTCTTAAATTGGCCTGGCGGTCTAGTTCACTGTTTCTTCCTAAGCCGTCAACAGTTGCGCTTTGAGTGCCCAGAAGTCTGGCTGTAGAAGATTCGTAGGCATTCAGTTCGACAGACACGATGCCTCTTTTGTCTACAGAACCGGAGTACTTGATGTAGATATCTGCATTAAGTACCAAGCTAGCCAGGTAGGCAAGATCTTCGTCGGACCCTGCTAGGCTATTCTGGATTTGAATGACCTTGTCTAGATTATCTGATCCTTCGAGGGACTTGACTGAATAGCGATTGGCGGTCAAATACTCGTTAACACCATCCATTGCAGCCTTTGCGTAGGGATTGTTGGCTACAACCTGAAGGCTTGCTGTTCCCTTGCCGCTTACTGAGGGTAGAACCATGATTGTTGGGGTGGGAAAATCTGCAGGCAGAGAAGTGATGCTCTGAGATGGAGCTTCCTTAGCAGGGTATTTTCCTTCGTACTGGGAATATCTATCGTGACGGTCTTTATTCTTTTGAGAGCTGGCTCCTTCATTCTGTCTACCAAATTTCTTGCTGATTTTTGCAGAAATGGCGTCGTCTAGCTCATCATAGGCGGAGTTTGCCCTTTGACGGGTGGAATGATTGTCTTCTGCTGCAAAGACAAATGCGGTAAGCGCAAGAGAAAAGCCGATGAATAAATTAAGATACTTCATATAATAAACTTATCTAATCCCATAGTAAGTGTCAATGATCCTGGTAACTTTTTTTTACAATAATAGAGTTTTTTTCTTGTTTAGCGTTCCATTTTATAAAAACACAATATATTTATGAAGGTTGATGATTTTTTTTGATGTAGTTACATGAGGATGCTATAATGGAAAAATGGTTTTGGCTTCCCGATTGGGCTTCGGATTTGAGTCTGTGGGAGGATGATCTTACAAATGCAAATCCGGACGCCGAGCACATCTTTGTTTCGTACGACGAAATGGTGAAACATCTGAATTGCCTTTATGATTTGAAGGGGCTTGCAAAGGCATCGACCGTTGTGGCATGGGGACTTGGTGCCTTAGCCTTGATGAAAGCCTCCGCCGATAAGCCTGAAGGACAGAAGTGGATTCTTCTTTCTCCTTTTTCGAACTTCTGTGAAGATTCTAGCAATTGGACTGATCAGACGTTAATTTTTATGGCAAGACAGGTAAAGAATTCTGTAGAACCAACCCTCAATGCCTTTTTGGAATTCTTTGAAAACGAATTTGGGGAATGGCAGGATGATTGGTTCAAGGCTGCTTCGAAAATGAATAAAGAAGCATTAAGTGACGGCCTTAATTACCTTGTTCAAAATTCCATTGAGTCCTGTATTGAAAATTCACAGGATATAAAAATTCTATACGGCCGTATGGATCAGGCAGTCTTGCCGAGCATGACTCTTGCTTTAAAAGAATTTTTACCGAAGGCCGAATTTAAGGAACGCCCCAAGGCAGGGCACTGGCCTCCTATGCTGATGCTTTAGCTTTTCTGGCTTGGCTCAATCCTAGACCAATGGCTGCCGTTAGATAGGCGAGGAAGAATAAAAGCAATGCCGTTTCGACGGAATCCCCAATGCGACTATAAAGAGTGTCCCTTGTTTTAAGGGGCATTTTTCTTTTGATTACGGCATTAGTAAAAAGTTTTGTATTCTGGTCGAAGTGTCCATACTGGTCAATAAATACAGAAACGCCACTATTTGCCAAACGGGCGGTGGGCATCCCGTTTTCAATTGCGCGGTAGCGAACGAGGTTGAGGTGCTGGTAAGGGGCTGTACTTCTGCCGAACCATCCATCGTTAGTGATGTTTACCATAAGACGAGAACCTTCTCGAATGGCTTCTCTGATTAAGTCTCCGAAGATTGCATCATAACAAATATACGGAGTCC
Source organism: Fibrobacter sp. (assembly GCA_024398955.1). GTDB lineage: Bacteria > Fibrobacterota > Fibrobacteria > Fibrobacterales > Fibrobacteraceae > Fibrobacter. The sequence goes on from JAKSIG010000029.1 coordinate 11,262, forward strand.
ACTTGTAAGGGCCGTATACAGGGGTTTCTTTGCCGGGAACGAAGTCTCCTTCTCCCAGGTCTACATAGTTTAGAATGGGGAAGATGTCGTCAAAGGGAATTCGTTCGCTAAAGGGAACCAAGTGTTTTTTGATGTAGCGTTGCATGCGGGGCTTTTGGGGCTCAAACAGAAAGGACGCGTTATAGATGTCGAATTTTCGGATACTGCCAGGTTCGTTGCGCTTGTAGTCTAAAGCACCTGTCATGATGCTTGATTTTTTACGGGCTGCCAGATGACTGATTCTTCGAATAACGTCGGGCTGTCTGCGAATGTGGTCGGGAATTGCGGTTTCTGCCAGAATGATCAGATTGGTTCCTGCAGGAACGCTGTCTTCGACCATGCCAAGAGTCTTGTTTACGATGGAATCAAACCTGTCCTTGCTCCACTTGGCACCTTGGGCGATGCTTGGCTGAACCAATGCTATAGATGGATTTTCTGAGTCTTCGCTGCGATTGAATGGTCTTGCTTCTTCGGAAGAAAGAACGATTGATCCCTGTACCAGCAAAAGCATAAATATGCCTGCGGGAACTGCGACTATGGGAATGCTTTTCTTGAAATTCTTGCAGTTGCAAAAGGCGTGGGCTACAGCCTGGTTCGAAGCGACAACTATGATGGAGTAGCCAAAGATGCCGATCCAGGGAAGCATTTGCAGTAATTCCAGATGATTGCCAAATACGTAGCCCAGATGACTCCAGGGAAAACTGAAATCACCGCGGGTGCGGGTCATTTCAAGACCTGCGTAGAAAACCGGGAAAAGCGGAAGCAGCAGGCGATATCCCCGTATAGAAACCTTATTTGCCAAGGTGTAGACAAACGCTGCCAGAACGTTGTAGAGGCTGAAGTAGGCAATTAGCAGGAACAGGCCAAACAGGATGAGCCCCGAGGGAGCCGTTTCCACGTGCATTACGTTATAGATCCAGTAGTAGTTTATGGTGTTGTAGACGACTCCTGACCAGAACGTCGCAAATAGGGCCTGTTGTCTTCCATACTGATTTAAAACAATAAACCAGGGTACAAGAAGCAGCAAGGCTGCGGGTCCAAGAGGCATTGGCGGATATGCAAAGGCAAAAAGTCCCCAGGCAAAGGTACTGAGCAGTAGTGCAACTCTCGAGTCTGCTTCCTTAATCCTATGAATGTTCCAACGGACAAAATTGACGAGCCAGAATAAACCGGCTGGGCAGAATGTCATGGCAATCTGGATAAGACCTGCATGGCCTGCGCCATTGTAATCGGCAGTATTGTAGTCTATGGCCAGTACAGCAAAGGAAAGTAGGCTGTAGGTATAAATCCAGCGACTGAAATTAGAACGTATGGCTTTGGCCGCCAAGAAGGGTATGGCTAGTGCAAAAGGGAGAAACTGAATGTACTGGGTGTACAGTCCTGGCTCGTCTGCACGTAAGGCAAAAATCACAGCTTCTGCAACAAGAATTACGATGGCATAAATCTTGTAGAGTATGGGTAGACTGTAGACGTAACTTTTGATTTTTTCCATATCAAACTTGGGGTAAGGCTGTGGGCGCTAAAGTCCGCTTTTGTCCTGAGGGTTGAATATCAGAACGAATTCGCCCTTTGGGGGATGACTCTTGAAATGAGCCGAGATTTCTGTAGGGGTACCGATAAGATGTTCCTCGAACTTCTTTGTCAATTCGCGCATCAGGGCTATTTTAATGTCGCCAAAAACCAGCTTGATTTCTTCAACGAACTTGTCGATGTTGTGGGGGCTGGCGTAAAAAATCTGGGTGGCCTCCTCGTCCTTCAATTTTTCTAGCAAGTGGATTCGCTGGGCGCTTTTCTTGGGCGAAAAGTACTGAAATGCGAAGTGATCCGTGGGCATGCCGCTACTGATGAGGGCGGTAATCATGGCACATGGACCTGGCACCGCTCTTACATCGATGCCGTTGCGAACGCATTCTCGAACTAGGTTGAATGCGGGGTCGGCCACTCCTGGAGTGCCTGCGTCACTGACTAAAGCGATGTCTCCTTCGTTCTGCAAGTATTCCACGTATTTGGGCGTTACCTTTTCTTTGTTGAAGTCGTGGTATGGCTCCATGGGGGTGTTGATGCCGTAGGCGTCGAACAGAATCCTGCTATGACGGGTATCTTCGGCTAGAACTAGCGGCACTTCCTTTAGAATGCGGACTGCACGATAGGTGATATCTTCCATGTTGCCGATGGGCGTTGCGACAATATATAGGGTATGAGACATAATTTCAAAGACTTTAGAAAGTGACGTTAAAACTTAGGGCTGAATTCAAATCAGTTTGACGGTTGTCCCCTAATTCGTAGCTAAGCCGCTGCACTAATTTTCGGTGCATTTCTTTTGCCGCGTCATTGATGATTCCGCTACGCATACGGCCGTAAACCGTTGCCTGGATTTTTTCTTCTTCAAAGAATTCAACATGCTTGACCAGGGTACCGTTGCAGAAAATCCTTGCCTTTAGGGAAAAGGTCAACGTTTCGTCAACTGGAAGGATTGGCCAGAACGGAATAACGACCGCTCCGAGAGTCCAGGCGCTTGGAGATGATTCTTGCCGGACTTTCGCATAAATCTCTGCATTGCCTCGGCAGGATTCCCTGGGGTAGTCTTTGGGGCTTGCCGCGGCTGTATAAGCCCGAAGCAAATTTTGACTCAATTCCAGGGTGTCGCCACCATAAATGAATGGGATATTCCCAAAGAAACTGAATTTTTCTTCGGTCAGGGGAATTTTGTCCAGATTGCCTTGCCGTAAATTTACGGAACAGCCTGCTAGACATATTAGCGCGGTTGTCGCAAAAAATGTTAAAACGGCTCTGGATTTTTTTAAAGTGTTGTAAAACATTGCAAGTAAAGATACAAAAGTATGGGAAGTCTTTAACTTTTGTTAAATTGCAAGTATGGATTTACCTGCAGTCTTTATTTCCGATGCGCATCTGGGTGTGAACCCTCCTGGTCGAGATCCCGATCGTGAAGAGAAATTGGTTCGCTTTCTTGAACAACTTCGTGGAAAGGTGTCGCATCTAGTGATAGTGGGGGATCTTTTTGAATTTTGGTACGAATATAACGACTACGTTAACCGTAATCACTTTGGACTGTATTTTGCATTAAAGGAACTGGTCAAGTCGGGGGCTGAAGTCCACCTGCTCCAGGGAAACCATGATTTTGCCTATGGGGATTTTTTCCCAAAGACCTTAGGTGTTCAGGTTCATAAGCAGGTTGTTCTTGAAATTCAGAACAAGAAGGTTCTTTGCCGCCATGGGGATGGTGTTGCGAAGTCTGATTTTGGGTATCGTTTATTCCGACGAATTCTTGATTTTCCTATGAATCGGTGGCTGTTTAAGCAACTACATCCAGATTGGGGGATGGGACTGGCCCGTTTTGTTGGCAGTAGCAGTCGTAAGGCGGGTGAATCCAGAGTCATTAAGATGAACGAGTATCTGTCCTGGGCCGAAAATGCGATGGCGTCCAATGAATGTGATCGCTGTGTTCTGGGGCATCATCATGTGGCGGGCGTCTGGCCTGTATCCAATGGCGTTGTTGCTTCTGCAGGGGAGTGGATGAAAAAACTCACCTACATCCAGATGGAGGCAGGTGAGTTTTTCTTGAAAGAGTTTGTTTAAAACTACTAGTCGAGTTTAGCGCGTTCTTCCGAGGTATTGGCCAGCTTCTTGCCGGAATTTTCACCCCAGATGATGGCCACAATGTCGGTATTGGACAATCTGTCCCAGTAGTCTTCGACCCAGCACCAATGGTGGGTCTCGCCCTTGTCGTCTGTAATTGTCCAGTCTTTGAGAACGGAGAATTTCATAACGGTAGGCTGCTTATAGCTGTAGCTGTCTGTTGTTTCAGGAGGGTCGATGGTTAGGGTCCAGACTTTACCTTCGGTTCTCTTGTAGAGGAATACATTCAGCACTAAAAAGAGTGCCAGTACAATAAGGCCGACTTTTACATTCTTCTTGGTCATGAGGAATATAAAAAGAATCAGCAGCAGTGCGCTGAGCCCTGCAAAATTGTAGTGAATCGAAAAGAACTGCTTTAGAACCTCAAACATGGTAAACCTCGTTGCTTAAAGTTTATTTCTTGGATTTTGCTGCTTTTTGTTCTGCAACAAGACCAGCTACGCTAAAAGTAAGAACTTTTCCGTCAATTTTACATTCAGTTCTGAAACTTTGCTTCGGAAGGGCGATTCCGTGAGAGGAAAGCGTGCCCATAAAGGATGCGTTTGCGTGGCTAGCAATTGTACGTACGTTGATAAAGCCCTTGTCCTTGCTGAAGGTAAGGGCGAAGGTCTTCTTTACCTTGTCGTATTCGGCAACCATGGTCTTGTTGACGACAGTGTTGACTGCGTTCTTGGAATTGCGGTCGAAAATAATGGTGCCACGAGAGTCAATGGAAAGCATGGTTTTGTTCGCAACGGAATTGCGGCATGCGATTGTTTTCCATTCGCCCTTCTTCTTGGAGGCGTTCTTGCTTGTAAAGATGTACTTGTTGCCTTCCTTTTCAAGAGTGTAGGGGCCTGTAACAATCTTTTCGCCAATTGCGTTCAGTGCTCCCTTGAAGTACAGGAATTTGGACTTGGAGCCGTTTACGCCCAAGATAAAACGGAAAGAAGTTGTCTTGGCATCCTTGACCGGAGTGATGGCGACGCGCTTGCCGACTGGGTCGACTTCAATGTCTGCGTAAGGCCCTACTTCAACAGTTTCGCCTTTGGCGCCTGTTTCCTGCTTTGCCATCTTATCTAGCTTGAGTGCCTTGATTGCTTCTGCAGGGAAACGGATGAAGCCGCGAATGTCCATTTTGACAATAATACCTTCCATTATACACCTCGTTATTAATTTTTTGTTGTTTTGCTTGTAAATTAATAAAAATCCATCGTTACATACAACATTTATAAGAAAAAAAGAATAAAGCCTATTGCGAAATAGGCTTTTTGTAAGAAAAAATGAGTGGGAACGCTGAAAAAATGTAAGTAAACTAATCAGCTTTAATTATAATACGTTGTATAAGATTTGCTAATTTATTGTGTAAAGAAGATCCGTCAGCCTCTTCATAGTTCGAGATGGATAATTCGTTACGGACGACCGCCGTTGAGTTTTCGTTAGATTTTCTATCCTGAAGAATGACGATGTTTTCTGTGCTGCCGGAAGCTAGTGTTTTAGGCATACTGACGTCTGCGCGAATCAAAAATTTGGGATAAAGTAATCTATACTTTTCGTGAATTTGATCGGCGATACTGTATACGGGGTCAATTAAAATTAGATGACTGTTCTTGCCTGTGCTTTTAGTGAATTGCTGTGCTGCAAGAATTGCTCCTATGCCGCGTCCAATGATGAATGCCGGAACTTGGTTGTTGACTTGGGCGGCGCATGCTGCAATTTGTTGTGCGTCGCTTTCAAAGTTTTCATTGGAAGGGGTTCCCTTGTTGTTTCCGCTTCCTCGGTAGTTGAATGTGACCGCAGTCACGTTCTCGAAAGGGGCTGCCTCTGCAAGGAACTGTGCACCATCCTCGTCTGAATCCGGATAGTATAAAGCGGTGGGCGCATTTGCTGAGCCGTAGCTCCATCCTTCAAGAATGGTTCCGTCTTCCAGTGTACAGGAAATTCCGTGAGCTTTCCCTTTTATGGCTTCGTTGGCTTCTTTATGGGGGATTGCTCTGGGAAACGCAATTTGACGCTCAGTCAAGGCCAAATAGAAAACCATACAGGCGTAAATCAGGGCGAATGCGCCAGCAAGCCGCAAAATGCGAAGCCCCAAACCCTTCATCTTTGCAATAAACGTAGAAGATTCCATACATCCAAAGATAAAAAAAGAGCCTTCTAGATTGTAGGGGCAATGCCAACCCCCGGGAAAGTTTTAGAGAGGGGGCGGTCCCCGACCATAAGCAAATATGGCGAAAGATACCCTCGGTCGGGTTGGGTTGCCAACCCCCAGGAAAGTTTTGGAGAGGAGACGGTCCCCGACCATAAGCAAATATGGCGAAAGATACCCTCGGTCGGGTTGGGCAGCCAACCCCCGGGAGAGTTTTAGAGAGGGGGCGGGCCCCCTCTCTAACCAAAAAAAGGACTTCCGCTTGGAGTGAAGCGGAAGTCCGAGGGATGGGATTGGGTGTTCCCCAAATATACCCTAAAAATTTTGAGGGTGGTATACTTTTTTTGAAGACTGTTCACGAAAGTGTTCTCTAGGTGTTCTCTGGGGTATGTCCTGTGTTTTTAGGGCTTTGAATAACCTTTTTGTAGTGTAAAAAAGCCTGTTCTGTTATGTTTTTTGCAAAAGTAGGTGTTCCCAAAAAACATCAAAAAAATTATATTTACCCTTGATGAACGTATATGCATATTACAATTACAGGAAGTACCTGCAGGACTATTACGACTACCGGAAGTCGGTCCAACGGTATTTTTCCTATAGATCCTTTGCGAAGAAGGCGGGTTATTCTTCCTCGGGCTTCTATCTAGACTTGATCCGCGGTCGTAAGTCGCTTACGCCTCAGATGCTGCCCAAGTTTATTGCGGCTCTCGGCTTGAACGAGAAGGAAGGCCGCTATTTTACCTTGATGGTTGATTTTACCCATGCGACAACGCCCGCTTCCAAGCAGGCGATCTTCGAGCAGATGTCCGCCCTTCTGCCCAGCGCCATCAAGTCCTTGACCAAGAATCAGCAGGAATATTACAGCAAGTGGTATTACGTTGCCGTTCGCGAAGCTCTTTCTGTACTGAACATTGGCGAAAAGAACATCCAGGAGCTTGCTCTGTTCCTGAATCCGAAGATTACCCTCCCGCAGGCCAAGCAGGCCATTCAGCTTTTGCTGAACTTGCAGTTGATCGAACTTGATATTACCGGTTGTTTCCGTTCTGTGAACAAGGCTATCTTCAGCGGGTCTGAAATTGCCCCGCTGTTTGTCCATCAGTTCCAGAAACAGATGATTGACCTGGGTAAAGACGCTCTCGACCATTACAGTACCGAACGCAGAAATGTATCTTGCATGACAATGAGCGTGTCGGCTGAAGGCTTGGAGCGTATTATCAGCAAGATTGACCTGTTCCGTAAGGAAGTTGTGGATATTGTTCGTTCCGACGAAGGCGAAACTATGATTGCCCAGATGAATATCCAGTTCTTCCCTCTGAGCAAAGAAAAGATGGCCTTGCCGCCTGAAACCGACGAGGAGGAAAAGTAATGCAGAAAAAGCAGAAATTCTCTTTGTTGACCTCGATCCTCGCTGTGGGGTTCGTCCTTCTCTGTGGCTGTTCCGAAGACACAAACACTGCGGGCACAGTAACGGATACCGGCAATACCATTGCCGATTCTGACACTGCTGTAGCTGCCGTAACTGGTGTTGTTCGCCGCGAAGATGGTTCCATTGCTGCCGAAGCTACAGTTCGCATGGCCCGTCGTGCTACAATTAAAGATGGCGCTTTGCAGATTCCTGAACATGTAGAAACCCAGACGGACTCTGCTGGTGTGTTTGCGTTCGATTCCGCCTTGGCGGATACCTTCCAGCTTGCTGTTATTGATACCTCCGTTGCGGAAATCTTCTACCTGCCTAGAACAACACCCGAATCTATTGATTCTATCCGTCTAGAAAAGGCCGCTATATTCAGCAGCGTTCTTTACTACGAAAATGCAGACTCCAACCTTCAAGTCGGCTCGCACTTTGTTGTGACTCTTGCAGGAACGCCCTTCTATCAGAGCGTGTTTGCAGGAGATTCCTTTGGAATCATGATTCCCGCGGGTACCGGTTGGATGGAATTCTTCCCGGGGGATCCGCAGATTATTGCAAGGTTGCAGGATAATGGTGTTGCCGATAGCTTGATTTATCGCAGCTGGGAACTGAAGGATTCCGTTTCTGCTGGCGACACTGTTAGCCAAGGTCCGTTCATCTGGAGCACATCTGTAGAAGTGGATTCCCTAATCAAGGAAGAAGAGGAAGAGGCAAAGATTGTTACTCGTATCAGCGGTTCTGTCGTTTGCAAGAGTGGCAAGGCTTGCGAAGGTGTCGAGGTAATGCTCATTACCGATCTTTTCGGCTTTGAATTTACCGAAGGCGATTCCCTTGAATTTGTTGTAAACACTGTAACGGATTCGCTTGGACGTTGGTGGTTGCCGCTTCCTGCTTCTGTTCCTGATGATTCCTTCAGAGTTGAATACCGCCTGATGAATGATGGGTTCCCTGTGCAGACTGGTGTATCTCGTTATGTGAATGCAAAAGAAATTAAGAACCTGAAGGATACCTTGGACTTGGGCGTTGATTCCCTGGCAAAACCCGCTTCCATAAGAAATGGGGTGAATTTGGTAATTAATCGCCAGGATACGACTCAGTCCAGCAACTGCATGGTAAATAGCGTTGTAGTGGGGATTAAGGGAACGTCTCATTTTGTACGAGACGTGACCTGCTATGATTTCCCGCTGTCTGATTTACCGAAGGGGCATCAGGAAGTAATTCTTTACTCTGGTGATACAAAGGTGATGTCTAAGCTCCGCGAATCCGAAATTCCTATGGATTACTATGTAACTGGCATTCCGGTAACATTGCCCGAAGGAAACGTGCAGGAAGTTCAGTGGTTGACCTATACTCCGCCGGACCAAAGCATTTTTTCTGAAAAAAAGTAAGAAATACCCTTGCCGAAGTTAATTTTAATTATTAACTTTGGCATCACTAACGATGAGTTATGGTGTAACGGTAGCACAACAGATTCTGACTCTGTTTGTCTAGGTTCGAATCCTGGTAACTCAACGAATAAAAGAGACTCCTGCAAGGGAGTCTTTTTTGCTTTTATTAAATCTTGTTGCAAAAGTCGTCGGAAACAGGTTTATTCTTTCTAAAATCCAACAAGAAATCCTGCTCCCCACAAGATGTTGGCGGAGTCGTAGTCTCGGAACTTGTAAGCGGGGACGCTAATTTGAGTGTAAAACCCGTAGAGATGAGCCCAAAGTTCTATGGAAATGTCCGCATCTTCTTTGTAATTATAGGGGAGGGCGTACATTGCGTTATTGGCGTCGTTTAGGGCTTGATGCATTTTGTTAGGGGCTTCGGCGTATTCATATCCTCCACCGACTCCAGCCTCAAAATAATAGGGGAGCCCTCTAAAGAACTGCCAGAGAAGGCTTCCTCGGAATCCGCACCAAAAGTCGTTGGGGCCGTTGTGAATGCCCAATCCCTGAATACGAATTTCTGCATCCTTGTAGCCGAACCCTGCAAGGAAAACGACGGGCGTTTGGTTTCGGGCGCCAAAGCCTGCATCAAAGTGAAAATTGTGACTGTTCGAAACATCCTGGGCGTAGGCTGAATTTACGCCGGCAAGGGTGATCCCTAAAGCAAGAATGATGTTTCGGATGCGTTTCATATATCCAATAATAGTAAACATCGTGATTATTCGCACAAAACGCCTTTCCTATAGAGTGCGATGGGTTTTACAAAAAAAATAAAAGTTCTATCTTTTGACCTGAAATTTCGGCCAGGGTCGCCCGTGGCCATAAAAAAAAGGATACAATATGAAGTTGAAGAATCTCTTTATGGCTTGCGCAGCTGCTTGCGCTTTTGCCGCTCCTGCAATGGCTGAAGGTGGCATGTTCGAAGGCGCTCTGCCCGAAAACTGGACTGCTGATGTGGTCGCTGGCGTTAAGTATAACTACTATAACTTCCACAACTGGCAGCAGGATGGAACCTCCAACTACACCTGGCTGGTGACTTTTGATGCAGACGTCCAGGGCAAGTGGAAGGTTGCAAACTGGCGCAACCTGGTAGATATTGACCTGGGTCAGACTTGGACCGATGGCCTTGGTCGTCGCAAGTCTAGCGACCGCCTGTTCTGGGAATCCATGCTTGACTTCAATATGACTGAAGTGCTCAAGCCTTATATTGGCAACCGTTTCGAAACCCAGATGATGTCTGGCTACGTTTATAGCGAAGACGAAGATGGCAACGAAGTTAAGACTGCCGTTTCTAGTTTCATGGATCCGGCATACGAAACCCAGGTTGCTGGTCTTGCTTACGTTCCTAACGATATGTTCAGTCAGCGTCTTGGTTTTGCAAACCGCATGACCATTTCCAATGGCTATGGTTATGCAGATGATGCCGATACCGAAAAGTTCGAAAAGCTTAAGGATGAACCGGGTCTTGAATCCGTTACAGAATTCAAGTACAACTTCTCTGACATCGTTGGCTTCAAGAGCCGTCTGTGGGCTTTCTGCAACTTCGAAGGTGTTGAAGCTATTGATGGTCGTTGGGAAAACCTCCTGACTGTTCTGATTGCACCGCTGGTTGAACTGCAGGTTGGCTTCGATATGGCTTATGACCTGGATCAGGATGAAGATGCACAGGTTAAGAACATGGTGCTCTTCGGTCTGACTTGGCGTTGGTTCTAATGAAGACCGCGACGGCTAAGGTATAGGCAAGAACGTCTTATAAGCCGTCGCTCTCGCAAAAGCGGAAGGCTTTTGCTCACAAAAGACCGCTCGTCCCTAAAAGCAAGATTAGAACCTGCGACAGGGACTCGCTCTCATAAAAAAGACTGGTTTTGTAACCAGTCTTTTTTATTCACGGAATCGCAATATCAGCTAGATAGAAGAATTGGTGTCTTGTAAGCCGTCGCTCTCGCAAAAGTTCTTTTAGGACTTAGGGTTCGTAGGTGAGCAGGTCTTGTTCCCAGGCTTCCTTTACTTTGCGGAGTTTTTCTAGGGATTCGTCGTCGGCTCCACTACTGTCGCGAATATCCATCAGCTGACGGTAGCTATTTAATAACCTTGAGGCTTTGGGATAGTGGGGAATTAGGCTCTCTAGATTTTCTTGAATGGCTTTGTCTGAGTAAAGTTTGTGAATGCCTTCTAAGGTGCGGGTAATGAAGGTTTCGTGTTCTCCGTCCTGATTAGCGTTGTTTGCCTCGGCAAATTCTAGCGGGATGATTTTGTCAATCCATTCCGATTGCAGGTTGAACAGCTGGTTGTCTTCTTCTAGTGCATTTTTCCTGTTGCGCAGTTCGCGCTGCATTTTCATGAATGGGCGGTAAGATTCCGTGTCAATTTCTTTCAGTTGAATGAAACTATCTGCATTTTTTTCTAGGAACGACTTAAGATTCAGCAGGTTAATTTCGGAAGGGTTGTTGAGTAGGCATTCTTTTAATACGGCAAGTTGCTCTTTGGGAGGGAGTTGCTTAAAACTGTTGTTTCGGGTGCCTGCATGTTTGATTCGTAACCATAAAACTCGCAGTAGCAATAGGGCCATTATAATAGGAAGGATGGTTGATGCTGTCATAGTCGCCCCTATTTAGAAAAAAAGAGTGCGTTTGCACCCCTGTTTTAGTCACATTTTTTTGACAAAAGGGCTTTTTTACATAGTTTTTTCAAAAATGCGTTTTCTACCAGAGTTCAAAAAGGTGTATATTTAGCGTTGAATATGTATAACCTGTTTACAGGTGGAGATTGGATTATATGAAAATGGATTGTGTGAAGCGGGTTGCCTTATCCGCAATGGTGTTTGGACTGGCAGGGGCGGTCACGTCTCAGGCTCAGCGTCCTTCTACTCCCATGGTACAGCCTGAGGATAATCAGCGTAGCTTGGATATTGTGATTCGAGATTTCCCTGTAACCCATCCTGACTTTGAAAACTTCCAGGAAGAAGCTTTCTACAGCTTTGCTATTGAACCTATTAAGATGCCGACGAAACAATCTGCCAATACATGGGCCGGTTTTGAACAACGTGAATCTGGGGTGGCAACCTGGTCCGGTTACGGTAGCAACAATGAATGGGTTACCCGTCGTGGAGACTGGAATAACTTTGGTTGCGCAAATGCAATGACTGAAGAAGTGCAGAAACCTGTGAAGGGCAAAGAACTCCAACAGCAGGCTTTGCTTGAACAAATGAGATTGGGACTCGGTGTTGCAATTGGTGAACATGGTTATCCTATGTCTTACACAAGTGGCAATGGTCTGTTTTCTTCCACTGTGCCCGACTATATTTCTCAGAAAACTGAGTTTACCGAGGCTGTTGCAGTTGGCGGAACTCCTGCCTTTGCATGGTATGGCGAATTTTCAGAGTGTACTGGAACCGCCAATGTCCTTGGTCTGCCTCGTATGCGCGGCTTGACTGCTGAATTATGTAATCCCGCTACTGGTGATGCTTGGACTGGTGACAGAAGAAAGTGTGCGGCTGGATCGGCATGTGGAATGCAGGAATGGGCTCAGATTGTTTATGTGACTCCGGGTATGGTGGAACAGAGACTCGTCTTTGACTCAACTTTGATTGGTTCTCAGGATTATGTGTACGAACCGAAGATTGTGAAGCATCGTTCCGCTTGCGATAACTTCAAGTTTGAAGAATGGTTTGAGGATAAGGTTGGTGTCAACAAGAGTACCAATGCTCAGTTGATTTTGAACGAAGACCCTCTGGCTCCGGGAATGTTTGAAATTGATAGAAATTGGAACAATGGTGGCTATTTCCCCATGGATAAAATTGAGGATGGTACACATCATTGGCTGGGCTTTGCAGATGGCTTTAGTGAAGAAAACAGCTATGGAGCTCAGTCTCTGTCTATTTTCTGCCCGCCTTATGAATATCGAGGTAGTCTTGACCAGACTGACTTCATGGGGCAGAAAACCAATTTGTTGTGTGAAGATTGGTTGAGACAGGGTGGTCCCAGAAACGAAACTGCTGCTGCAAAGGCCGCCATCCCGACTGATCCTGCGTTTGCTCCGGGCAACAAGGATACTTTGGCACCTTTGGATGTTTACAACGTTCAGCATGGCATCCCAACTGCTGTACCTAATACGATTCGCCAATCCAAGCTGGGACTTCGTCACCTTCGTAACTATGGCTTCACCATGGCTGGTTACGCAAAGTTCAAGTACAAGCTGGGTAAGGGCGAAGTCTTTGAATTTACCGGTGACGATGATATGTGGATTTACGTTGACGGTGTGCTGGTGGTGGACCTTGGTGGTACTCATTTGGCTGCTGCTGGTAAGGTTGAAATGGATTACCTGGCTGCTTATTCTCATGGTTGCCATCAGGGTGACCCGCTGCTGGACTCCTGCGCTACCAAGATTGACCCGGCAACTGGTGTTTGGCTGGATTCCTCCTGGCATTACCTCCATTTCTTCTATGCTGACCGCCAGACCGATGGTTCTAACCTCCGTATCCGTAGCTCACTGTCTGAAATTGCACCTTCTCGTTTTGGTATGCCTTCTGTGGGTACAGCCTCTGTTAAGGTGGACTCCAATGGCGTGGCTACTACCAATATGTTCTTGAACACTGCTTTGAGCCCTGCAACTTTGAACAGTATTCGAGATAATTCGGCTGCAATTGAAGCAGCTGTGGCTGCAGCTGGTGAAAGTGGTGTTGTTTCTCCTCTTCCGGCAAACCCGGCTATGCTGGTCTATCGTGAAGAAACTGTCTATAATGCTGATGGTACTCCTATGATTGATCCGGCTACTGGAAAGGCTGTTACAAAGCCGGTTGTGTATGGTTACTACGTAACTTCGATCAGCGATCCTGTGAACCAGGGTGCTGCTGGTCAGATGTACAAGATTGAAGGCGTTTTGATTGGACCGGATGGCGCCATTTCTGAAGCTGGTATTCTTGGTGGTGACGGTCTTACCTTTAACTTCACTGAACGTAAGCATGATGATGAAGGTTACAAGGAAGATGTGCAGAAGTGCCAGGCTATCCCTGATGCAGCACAGTCTGCCCTTTGCTTGAATTTGATTGAACAGGCTGAAGTGTGGAATAAGCTGCAGACGTTCCCCATCAAGTCTGCTTCAGACAAGGCTGTAGTTGGCCTTCCGGAAACTCCCAAGAGCTGGGCTATTGTCGACTTTAAGGCTAACACCAAGCCCTCTGTCCTTGCTCAGGATACTGTGATTGTTCGTCCGGACTTTAGCGAAAAGGCTAAGCAGCTGTCTGACGCGGCTAAGGGTGGTGAACTTGACCTGAACATGACTGCAGACTTGCTACTGACGTCTTTGCCCAAGGGTTCTGGTGCCAATGGCCAGCCTTTGAGCCCCACCGATGAAGAAGCTAAGCTTTATGGTTCTACTGGTGCCGATGGTAGCGTGAACGCCTATACTAAGAACTATGTTGGTGGTGCTACTGGTGGTGCTGGCAAGCCTGGTAACTGTTTCAGCTCCAATGGTGTTGAAAGTTGCGCATCCTGGTCCTTTGCAATCTCCGGTCCTACTCGCATTAACGTTCGCGTATTCGACCACATGGGCCATTTCGTGAGCCAGTATCAGCAGAACATTGATGAAAAGATGCTGCAAAGCGCCTTGGGCGACGCTACTGATAGCCCTGCAAACTGCGTAGATAAGACTACTGGTGAACAGTATAAGCTGTATGGTGAAACCGGTGCTCTGTTGGCTACTGTCAAGATGTACCCTGTTTCTCAGAATGGTCGCATGCTGGCTACTGGCCCGTACATCTATCAGGTGACTGTTGTAACAGAAGAATACAAGCATTGCTTGCTGACTGGTGGTGCACCTCAGATCAACAAGGTGAAGTATTCTCGTACTACCGAAACCTACCGCCGTGGCTATCGCAGAGGTAAGTCTAAGTAAGGTTTAGATGACTTTAGAAAAGGTCTCCAGAGAAATCTGGAGACCTTTTTTGCTGTTTAGAAAATAACAGATTTTTTAGGGTTACCGCAACTGCAATAGGTGAGACGCTATTTTGTAGGAATACCGATAAGGGCGAAGGCTTCTGCAGCGCTAATGTCAACCTTAATCCGGGTGCCGGGGCGTGTTTCTTGGGAGGAGCTTGTGGCTATGGCTACGGGGCGGTAAGCGTCGTTGCGGGCGATTACAGTGCCCTTGCGGTAACCCGTCTTTTCTACTGTGACGCGTTCTGTTTGTCCAATCCAGCGGGCGTTGTTTTCGGAGGCAATCGCCTGGAATGCTACAGCAAGTTCTGCGGATCGTTGATGCTTGACTGCATCAGAAACAATGTTTGGCATGTGGGCGGCGGGTGTTCCCGGGCGGCTTACGAAACGGGTGATGTTACAGACTGTCGGGCGGGTTTCTTGAAGGACGGCTAATGTATCGGCGAAATCTTGATCGGTTTCACCGGGGAATCCAACAATTAAATCTGTACTGAGGGTAAATAGGCTGAATCGCTTGTTGAATTCTGCGGCCAAGTCAATGTAGTCGCGGGCGGTGTGCTTGCGGTTCATTGCCTGCAGGATCTGTTCTGATCCGCTCTGTACCGGCAGGTGAACGAACTTGTAGACGCGATCTTCCTGGAAACATTCCAGAAGCGGCTCCAGATAGTTTTTGATGTGACGGGGATTGCCCATTCCGAGGCGGATGCGGTAATCGCCTGGAACCTTCACGAGAATTTGCTGAACTAGTTCTGCAAGATTTTGCGCAGAATTGATGTTTCGGGAGGTGTCTGCAAAGTCGAATCCGTAGCAGCCGCAGTCCTGGCCTGTGAGCTGAAGTTCAACGCAACCGTCGGAAACAAGCTGCTGGGCCTGTTCAATAATGCTGGTTGCAGAATAGCTCTTAAGACGACCTTTTACCAGACGGGTAGAACAGTAGGCGCACGCATCTTGGCAACCTTCTTCGATATTGATGATTCCTACTAGGGGCGACTCACGAAGGACTGTCGCAGAATGTGCAGAAGGTATTTGAGAAGAAGAACGTTCCTTGCCTAGCTCGGTAAGGCTTGTAAAACGAACGTCCCTGAACATTTTGCGGACGTCTTCTTGCAGGTCCTTGGGGGCGCAACCTGTTATAAGAATTTTTGCTTCGGGCGCTGTTGCTTTCGCTTCTCGCAGAAGCTTTAGTGCGGTTGAATTGCCCTTGACCGTACACACGTTTAAAATAAAGACTGCGGGCTCTACTGCGCTTTTATCGGGAATTCCAAAAAAGACCTGGTATTCATCTTCAAAAAGACGGGCGATTTTTTCACCTTCTCCGAAGTTTGCGGCACAACCTTGGCTTATGACAGCAAGCAACGGCTTATCGTTCAAATTTTTCAAGAGTGATTCCCGGATAGTAATGGGTGAGAATTTCCTGGTAGGTTTGCCCAGCCTGGGCGCGAGCGCGAACGCCCATTTGGCACATGCCTACGCCGTGTCCAAAGCCAGTGCCGGTAACGATCCATTCTTTGCCCTCGTGCTTGACGCTAAAGAATGATGAAGGAAGAATTGTGTTTGCTTTCTTGAAAAGCCAACGGGTTCTATCAGTGGCAACTTCTATATTGCCTTTGTCTGTTTTTACAATCAGGGTGAGAATTCGTCCGCTTGTTAATTTGTCCTTAACGAAGATGTCCTTGATTGTCTTAAATTCTTTGGCCTGGTTGCTTGAAAATTTTGCCTTTGCCTCGTTGGCGTTTTTCTTGATGAGGTCTACAATTTCCTTATCGCTAAAACGGCGTTCCCACTTCATGTAGCTGGATTCGTTACAGAATGGTGTGCCGTCGGCACGCAAGTCTGGTTTGCTCTGCAGATAGGGTAGGTTCTCGCGGTTCCAAGTGGCCAGGGTTTCGGTAATGCCGCCGCAGGTGGAATGGTAATAGGCGATAATGAATTCGCCATTGTACATCATGGTGACGCCTGCTGTTGCTTGAACAGCGACATCTGTAAGAGGAGTGGCGCCTTCAAGACCTTTGTAGACTTGGTCCTTGGTGTCGGCGTATACGTCAAACCCCTGGGCTTCGCGGCTGTTGTAATGCTTATAGGCGTAGGTTCGTGCCGCAACAGCCTGAGCTTTTAAGGCTTCGATACGACCGCTATCGAGTTTTCCGATTTCGTAGGGAATGACGCCTCGAAGGTAATCTTCCACATCTACAGAATTGATGGCGTCTACTTTTCCATTTGAAACTTTAAAAAGTACAGAACCGGGATAGCAGGCTTTATTTAAGCTTTGCGGATCCAGGGCTATGGCCATGCAGGATCCATCTTCGTTGCTAAATTCTCGGGAATCCATTTCTATGGATTGTCCATGCCCTGTTAACTTGATGTTCTTGCCGTTGGCGGTAACTTTAATGATGTCGCCTGCGTATTTGAGATAGACTTCTTTTACACCTGTAAAGACTCCAACCCGAAGGGGACGATTTAAGTCCAGAGGAACCTTGCGCTCCTCGATCTTGACGGAGGATTCCTGGTTGCTGGGAGGAATAGCGGGCGCTATGGCCACAAAGGCTGCGCTGGAACTTGCAACGGCCGATGCACTTGATGACGGAAGATCCGTGGTGGTGTTCGTTTCAATGGGCGTAAAGCGAATGATTTCCGCTTCTGCTACATCGTTTGGCAAGTCAAAGTCGTCGCTGATGCTGGATACAGAAACAGCCTGCGGTCCCGCATAAACGGAACTGAGCAGGCTGGTTGCAAACCAGAGGGATGTTAACAGTCTGGCCAACAATCCCTCGGCGAGTTAGTGTTTACCCTTGAGCTTTGCCTGGGTGTCCTTTGCCATTTTCTTGAGCTTGGACTGAGTCAGGGCTCGATCTGCGGTAGAAATCTTATCTACGAACAAATCTCCACTCAGATGGTCGACCTCGTGCTGGATACAACGACCGAAAAGGCCGTCGCAGTTGTGGATTTCCTGAGGTTCGCCGTTAATGTCAAAGAATCGAACGCAAACTTTGTCGGGGCGGACTACGTTACAGAAAACGTCGGGAACAGAAAGGCAGCCTTCATCGTAGTCTACCATCTGGGCATCTGGTTCGGCTTCCCATTCGGGATTGAACATGATGTAAGGGCGCGGTTCTTCTTCGTCGGGAATGGCGGTGTCGATAACCACCAGACGAATGTTCAAGCCGACCTGAGGGGCGGCAAGGCCGCAGCCTGGAGCCTTGTACATGGTTTCGAGCATATCCTTGGCCAGCTGACGCAGTTCCGGAGTGATTTCGGTGATGGGGGTGCACTTCTTGCGGAGCACCGGATCGCCATAAGTTCTAATCGGGAGAAGAGCCATAATGTTCCCTTAGTCAATTACTTCTTTTCTTCGTCTTTCTTTTCGACAGGCTTTGCTTCGGGTGCGTTGATAACGCGGATGATTGCAGCCTTTTCGAAGTCGATAAGAGTGGTGGAGCCGGTACGAACGGTTACGGTGGTAGAAGTTTCGTCGATGTTTGTGACGACGCCGATAATGCCTGCTGTAGTAATGATCTTGTCGCCCTTCTTAAGAGCCTTGCGCATTTCTTCCATCTGCTTCATTTCCTTGTTCTTGGGGCGGATGAAGAACAGCCACATGACCACAAAAAGAAGAATCAGGGGCAGGAAGCTGGCGATGCCACCCTGCTGCTGTTCTGCAGCGGTTTCTTGTGCGAAAGCGGCAACGGAGGCGAGAGTAACGAGAAGGGCAGAGATTTTCATTTGTTTTAACCTTTCTTTGAGGGTTGATTTTCTTCGTATGCAAAGATAGTAAACTAGGTAACTAGGTGTTTGTCTAGCAGGGGGAATATGCGGTTCAATTCCAACATGTCTAGAACTTTTTCAAAATCGCCATAGAAGGACTCTATGCTTTCTAAGGGTGCGTTGGGGTCCTGCGAGTCTGTAGAAGTCGACGGAATTAGGAGGTGACGCTGAATCAGTGGCTGCATCGTACGCAAGGTCAAGGTAACATGAAGATTTTTCTTCGCAACGGCCATGAGTTTCTCTGTATTAACCGTGAAGACGCCGTTCTTTAATGGCTCTCGGCTATCCTGCACGGCTCTCATGACTGCAGTAAGAATCATCTGGTCTGTCATTGAGAGAATGTTTGGAGAAATCTTCTTATGCAGGGCGCGGTAGCAGATTGTGTTGTACAGCAATCCTATGACTCGCGGACTTTCGACTCGAATTTCGTCGGATTGAATTTTTAGCACGTCAAGATTCTCAAGAGTCTGTAGCAGGTCAAGTGTTTCTTCGTCGCTGATATTGAACAACTGACGGACTTCGTTGCAGATTTCTTGCAGGGGAGATACATTGCCGCGACAACTTAACAGATAAAGTAACGACGGAAGTGCCTTTACCTTGTTGCTTTTGCGAAGGTTTTCTTTAGCAACGTGGGTTCTTCCTGCAAGGAAGGTCAAAATAGATTTGAGCCAACCTGGTTCCTGAGCGAGAGTGTCCTGCAAATTCGCAGGATTTATCACTTGCAGTTCGCAGTCTGTAACTGCCTTTATGGTTTGTTTACTGGGAGTACCTTCTAGTAGACTGTAGACGCCAATGAGAGCCCCGGGGCCGAATTCCAGGGGCCTTGGGTTCTTGGAATTGATTCCTTCAAGTTCACCGCTCTTTACAATATAGAGGGTGTTGTTCGTATCGCCTTCCATGCATAAGTATTCGCCTTCATTGAGAATCATTACAATACTCCTCTAATGTTGGTTTCGTACCTTAAGGCCTTCAAGAAATACCGGATTGTTTTTAAATCGACATGAAATTGCTCATGGCCGGCGGACTTGAACCATCCCAGTTTTTGCAGTCGAATCCATTCAGTGACATCTGCGCTTTCGTCATGCTTTTTGATGAAAGCTAGCCAGTTTGGGCTATCCTTCAGCTGATCTTCGCTTAAGGCTGAAAGAAGGACCATGACTTTTTTCTGGTAGAGACTGAGCTTGTACGGCTCGAAGGGTATGTTTGAGTCTGATGCTTCTTGATAGTCAACGAAGATATTTAGAAGTTCGTTGTCGACAATCTTGCAAAAAATCTTGTTGTCTTTTTTGGAAAGATCCACCAGGTTCCGACGGTACAGCCCCTTAAAGTCTAGCTGGATGGTGGCGATGTCAATCTTGGTAATCCAGGAAAATTCCTGGATCAGTTCGGCAAAATTGTACAGAATGGGTTCGTTACCTTTTTTTGCAGGTTTCTTGCTGAGAAAGAGGGCCAGACTTTTGACTGTATTTTCGACGCGGGTTTGAACTGCAGCCTGCTTCAGGTGGCGAGTCTTGCTGGATAGATTCTTGATGACCGCCAGCAGCCAAAGGGGGAGGCGCTTCAGTTCGGACTCCATGCATTCTTCGTTGACTAGGGTAATGTCGGAAGCCTTGGTCGCTACAATTTCGTACTTCAGGGGCTCACGCTCTAAAAGAGAGGCTACTCCTACGAGGTCTCCCGGATGCATGGTAAATACAATGTCGTTTGGGCTGTCTTTTTCTCGTGCTACAAGTTCCCCGTCATTCAAGATGACGATGCTTCGCTCCTGTTCTTCTTCAGAACTGTCGGGTGAATCCGCATTTTTTGTTATGGATTCTTTGGGCGCATAAACAACAAATCCCGCCTCCACGTGAGTACGGGTGGGCGGGATGATTTGCTGTCGGGAATCTCCTGACTTTGAATTCATGGAGAAAACCGCCTATGCGCAGCGATTACTGACGTTCGTCGATACGTGCAGCCTTACCGCGGAGGTCGCGCATGTAGTAGATGCGTGCCTGACGAACCTTACCCGGGCGATCCAGGAGGATGGATGCGATACGGGGGGAGTTCACCGGGAAGATACGTTCAACAGCAACGCCGTTGGACATCTTGCGAACGGTAATGGTCTTGGAAATGCCAGAGTTCTTAACCTGAATGATAACGCCCTTGAACGGCTGGATACGTTCCTTGGTGCCTTCAATAACCTTGACGTTAACGGTGACGGTGTCGCCAGCGCGGAATTCCGGAAGGTCGGTCTTCACGTTTTCATTCTGGATTGCTTCGATATTCAGGGACATAATGTACCTCAGTTAATTATTTGATGCCAAATTTAGTATCTCTTTCGAGATTTTTAAAGATGTCTGGACGTCTTTCTGCCGTTCTTTTTAACGATTCTTGACGTCTCCAAGCTGCAATGTTCTTGTGATGGCCCGAGAGAAGCACATCAGGAACCTTTTTCCCTTCAAAAACTTCTGGACGAGTGTAGACTGGCCACCCTAGAACGCCCTGGGCAAAGGAATCGGTGTCGCCGGATTCTCTGTTGCCAAGTGCGCCGTCGATGAGGCGGACTACTGCGTCTGTTACCAGCATGGCGGGCAATTCACCACCGCTGACAACGAAGTCGCCTATGGAAATCTCTAAATCCACTTCGGACTGGCGGATGCGGTCGTCGATACCCTTGTAGTGACCACAGACAAGGACCAGGTGACTTTCCTTGGAAAGCTCGGCCGCCATCTTGTGGGTAAAGGGAACGCCGTCTGCAGTCAGGTAAATGACCTTGCCGCCGTCTTCCTTTACGCCTGTGCTACGGATGGCTGCAGCCAGAGGTTCTGGTCTAATGACCATGCCCGGTTCGCCACCGTAGGGGACGTCGTCTACCTGACCATAATCGTTAATTGCGAAGTCTCGCAGGTAGACTGTGTTGAATTCCATAAGCCCTTTATTCTGAGCCCTGCCCATGATGGATGTCTTCATGGGGGTGAACATTTCGGGAAAAATTGTAATGCAGTCAATTTTCATAACCGAACTATTTTTCCCCTGGACACATGCTTTTGAGGTAGTCTGCGTCGCAGGTGATGCTCTCGCCTTCTTCGTCGATTTCTACAATGCAGTCTTCGACCCAGGGGGCTAGAATAGGTTGAGCGGAAAACTCTTTCTGGTACTCCAAATCAAACTTGATCTGGAAGGCATAGACGGTGGGGAGTTCTTGAACTTCAATTACTTCTCCAATATCTCTGCCATCTTCCAGTTTGACACGGAACCCCGCCAGGTCGTCGATGTAGTACTCGCCATCGGGGGCGGGCAGACGCTCGGATTCAGGAATCATCAAGTCGCCGTTGACGAAGTGGGTTATGGATTCTGGCGTGTCGTACCCCTTGAATTTGAGCAGCCACAAGTTGTTTGCCAGCTTGGAATCTTCCACCGTCAGTTTAACCAGTTCGCTATTGGTCTTTTTTAGCATCACATCCGTAAGCTTCTCGTGACGGGTAAGGTCGTGAGTCAGAGGCATTGCCTTGATGTAGCCCTTGACGCCATGAGTGCGCATGAGCTGACAAACGGTAATGAACTCTTCTTGTGCTTCGGATTCAGACATTAAAGACGTGGGTGGGAATCTGACTACGGTAAACTAAAAAGCGGATACCGTGTATGGAAGGTGGTTGCAAAGGGGTTCGGAATCTTGCGACTCCTTTGAAAAAAGCCTCGTGCAGCGGTACTGCGCGAGACTTTCTCAAAAAGCTTGGATTAAGCTTCTGCAGGTGCTTCTGCAGCTTCAGCGGGAGCTTCTGCAGCGGCTGCAGCTTCTGCAGCAGCGGCTTCCTTAGCAGCCTTTTCGGCTTCGATCTTGGCGAGAGCCTTAGGACCGAGCTTAGCCTTCTTTTCCTTAACAGCCTTGGGGGTAGCTACCTTACCTTCGATAGAACGGCCAGCCTTCATTTCGTGGAAGAGTTCCATGATGCCAGCCTGCTTCATCAGGTTGCGAACGGTGTCAGAGGGCTGAGCACCAGTGGAGAGCCACTTGAGAGCCTTTTCCTGATCGAACTTGATTTCGGGGGTCTTGGTGTTGGGGTTGTAGAAACCGACCTGTTCGATAAAGCTATCGTCGCGTGCCTTACGGCTGTCGATAACGACTACGCGGTAGATCGGGTTGTGACGCTTACCAAAGCGAGAAAGACGGATAGCGGTTGCCATTTTATAACCTCTTTTGGGGTTGAATTGTTGAACCCAGAACCTGGGCGTTTTTCTTAACTGGGGCCAAATATAGCAAAAAACATTTGTGTGTAAAGGACGGCAATGTAAAATTTTTCCGTTGTTTGCATATAAATTAAATTTTAAAATGGAAATTTTATATAAAAAATTGCGTTTTTGATTGAAATTGAGCGTTTTTGGACTTTTTATTTTATTACATCGGTCGAGATTTTAATGGGCGTTTTTGAGGGAAAAAGTTGTCGCTTTTATAGAAAAAACACCGTTAGCGAAGGCTAGCGGTGTTAAATCTCGTTAAAAATGAAAGCTTAGTGCTTTTGGGATTCTTCGAATCCTAAAGTTGGCGGCTCGGCCATGCCAAAGTAAACTTTGGCGCGGCTCTCGCCTTAACGCTTTTTGATCTTCGATCCAAAAGCTGGCGGCTCGGTCATGAAAAAATAAGCAAGCTTATTTTTTCGCGACGCTCGCCTTAACGCTTTTTCTTCTTGTTCTTGTCTTTGGGTGGGGTGTAGTTGGAGCCGATCTGGGCGCCGCCGTTCTGCTTGCGGGCGAAGTCTCCCACCTTCTTGAACATTTCCTTCATGGTCTCGTACTGCTTGAGCACGGCGTTCACGCGACCGATCTCGGTGCCGGAACCCTTGGCGATACGGTCCTTGCGGCTGCCGTTGATGATGCTCGGGTTCTTGCGTTCCTTGGGGGTCATGGAGCTGAGAACGGCTTCCACGTAGACCAGTTCCTTTTCGTCGATTTGGTCCATGGGGAGCTTGTTCAGGCCCGGGATGAGGCTCAGGATGCTCTTGATGCTGCCCAGCTTCTTGATGGTGCGCAGCTGGTTCAGGAAGTCGTTCAGGTCGAAGGTGTTGTTCAGGATCTTCTTCTTAAGGTCCTTGGCGTCCTTTTCGTCGATAACCTGCTGTGCCTTTTCCACCAAGGAGACCACGTCGCCCATGCCGAGGATTCGGCTGGCCATACGGTCGGGGTGGAACAGGTCGATTTCGTTCAGCTTTTCGCCAACGCCGATGAAGCAAATGGGAACGCCGGTCATCTTCTTGATGGAAAGGGCTGCACCGCCGCGGGTGTCGCCATCCATCTTGGAAAGGCAGACGCCGGTAAACTTGAGGCGCTGCCAGAAGGTTTCGGCAACGTTCACGGCTTCCTGACCGATCATGGCGTCGGCAACGAACAGCACTTCGTCGGGGTGGACTGCGGCCTGTGCCTGTTCCAGTTCCTGCATCAGTTCTTCGTCGATCTGCAGTCGGCCTGCGGTATCGTAGATTACCAGGTCAAAGCCGTTGTCCTTGGCGTACTGGT
>JAKSIG010000003.1 GCA_024398955.1 Fibrobacter sp.
AGGGCCGCCTGCAGGTTCATGCCAAAGCCAAGGCCCACCACGCAACCTTGAAGCAGGTACTTCTGTGTTTTCTTTGCGAACTTGGGGAAGGCGGGACCGCCGAAAATAAAGGCGTAAACGATGCCTGCCAAAAGTGCCATCCAGGAGGCAACGTATGGGCAGCAGGCGGCGAGAATCAAAAGAACGAATGCAATCTTTGCGATCTTTTCTTTCATGATGATAACCTTTGCAGATGATTTACGTTTGCAAAGGTAAAAAAATCTTTTTTTCAAAAAGGAGTTGCCTTGAATGATTATATTGTTTCTTGTATGTTGAATTCCATAGACTTTATTGGCGACATTCATGGGCACTGCGAATGTCTGATATCCCTGCTGAAAAAGCTGGGCTACGTGGAGTCCGCAGGGGCTTTCCGTTATCCAGGCAATGAGCGTATGGTTGTTTTTCTTGGCGACTATGTGGATCGTGGCCCCAATGTGCGTGCCACATTGAACTTGGTAAAGTCTATGCGGGAGGCTGGTTCTGCTATTGCTCTTATGGGAAACCATGAGTTTAATATGTTAAGTTTTTGGCAGAAGAATGGAACCGCCAACCGCTATATTGAGAAAATTGGTCCTGGCTATTTGCGGGAACATACTTTTAACAAGGTGGCGGTTCATTCTAAGACGGTTGCGGATTTTGTTGGCCGTAAGGATGAATTCCTGGAAATGAGGGAGTTTGCCAAGACTTTGCCATTTTACTTGGAGACAGATTTATTTCGGGCGCAACACGCCAGTTTTCACCCTTTAGCGGTGGCGCAGTTGAAGGCCGCTGGTATCAGCTGCTTTGCCGATGGAAACTTTGACGAACTGATTGCCCGTGCCAACGACGAAGATAATGAATATGGAGACTCTCTGTTCTGGCCAATTGATATGTTGCTGAAGGGCCCTGAAATGGAACTTCCTAACCATCAATTTTTCTTTGACGGTGAGAATGTAAAACGATTTCGGACACGTTTGCGATGGTGGGTGAATCCTGAGTCTGCCAGCTTGCAGGAACTGAGTCTGCAGCCTGGGGTAACAATGCCTGATGGTTGCGATGTTAATCCGGAGATTCGAAAGCGGTCCTATTACGGGGAAAATGAACGTCCTGTTTTTTTTGGACATTATTGGTTGACAGGAGAGCCTCGCCTGATTCGCCACAATGTCTGCTGTCTGGATTTTAGTATTGCACGTTATACTGGTGGCGGTCATCTGGCCTGTTACCGCTTTGACGGGGAGCAAAGTCTTGACGAAAGAAAGTTCGTGTGGGTAAAAGGCCCGTGACCGCATTTTTGAAAAAATTTGCATCCTTGAAGGTAACCTGCGTGTTGCTGGTCGCTTTTCTGTTGTTGACGTTTTGGGGTGTTCTCGGTCAGGCTGCTGCGGGTAACGAAGGGGCCGCCCTTGCAACAGATCGCTTTTTTGGAAGTTATTTCCTGTGGGTTCTTGGGGTGATTCCGCTACCCGCTTTTAAATCTCTGGCTGCAGTGAGCGCACTCCAGTTGATTGCCTCCATGATGTACCGCATGCCGCGAATTTTCTCTCGAGACGACTCGGGCAGGAAACGGCCCTCGGGTTGGCGAAATCTTGGTCTCTACGGAATGCATGTTGCTTTGCTGGTGCTTCTTGTGGGAAGCCTTGTGGGCAGTGAATTTCGCCAGGAATACAACGGCTTTCGCGGGGTTCCTGGCGTTGGCGAATTGCAGGATGTTAAGATTCCCCAAAAGATTTCCTTTTACACCGTTGACGACAGCTTGAATACCTCGGCGGTGCAGGTGGGGGAGGGCTACCCTTACTTTATTTTCTATAAGGGTCAGGTGGATATGTTTGGCGTGAAGGTGGATCTTTACACCGCCACCTACGATCCTTTCAAGTTTGTGCCTTACTCCTTTATGATTTTGTTCCTGCTGAGCATGATTTTCCACTATGTGGCGAAAGTTCGTGTAATGCAAAAATCGTGGGTAGGATCAAGTACGAAGTTGTCGACGATGCTGCCTTTGCTGTTGGGTATGGCTGGTGTATTTTGTGTTTCACACGCCAACGCCTCTGAACCTGTGTATTACCCAGATAGCTTGGGGGTTCTTTCGTCCCCTGACGATCCTGTTGTCGTGAATGGTGTTTTGCGTCCTTATGATTCATTTGCTCGCGGGGTGTTAAATGAATTTAGCGGCAGCACGTATTTTAAGAGGGGTAATTATCGTTGGTCTGCAACAGAATTGTTCTTTTGGGTTCGAGTAAATCCTTATCAGACTTTGAATTTTCGGCTTTATGAAAAAGGGTATCCTAGCTACAAAATTTTCAAGGTCCTTCGTAGCGATGTGCAGAATGCTTTAGGCTTGCCCGAAAATGAACGCTATGTAAGCTATGATGATTTGAATAAATCTCGTTCAAATTTAGAGCTTTACGCCAGCCGCAACGATGACCATCCGGCTACAGCCGAAATGAAACGTTTGCTTGCCAATGTGCAACTTTATGAATCCATCGAACGAGGTGATTTTAGAAAGGCTACGGCAACTCCGGAACAGACAAAAAAGTTTAAGGCAGAAGTTTTCTACAACCACGCCAATTTCGCCCTTATTGCCTTTATCCTGGCTTTTCTAGGTTGCCTTTTGGCTTCCGTCAATTCCATTTTCAAGAAACGTGCGCTTGATGTGGCGGCGAACTCCATGGCTGCGGCGACCGCAGCAACGTTGTCCTTAGCATTTGTCCTGCGTCTTTACATTACGGGCCGTCCGCCACTTTCCAGTTTATATGAAATCGTACTTTTGGTCGCCCTGCTTCTGGAATCTTTTGAATTCGGAGCCTTCCTTTTCTGCAAGAAACGCACCTTCTCCCTCATCATTCCAGTAACAGCAATGGCCACAGTCCTGTTGTTTTTTGCCAAGTTTATTCTGGAACCAGGTGATTTATTCCAGCCCATTCCTGCGGTGTTGAATTCCTCGGTGTTTCTGACACTGCATGTGTTTACAATCGCCCTGGGATTTGCTGGTGTTATTTTGTCTGGAATCGTAGCCCATGTGGCCTTGTTCCGCGAAACCCGCTGCACCAAGAATTCGGAAAAACTTCAGAATATAAACAAACTCCTTTTCGGCACCCTTGTTTTTGGTGCTGGATTTACCATTGTGGGAACTCTCCTTGGCGGTGTCTGGGCAGATTTTGCCTGGGGGCGTTTCTGGGGCTTTGATCCTAAGGAATGTGGTGCACTTTTCGTTTGCCTTTGGACGATGCTTGGGCTGCACCTTCGCGGTGGGCACCTCATCTCGCCAAAGGGTTTCGCACTGTTCAACTGTTTCAATGTGATTGTCACGTTCCTTTGCTGGTTTGGCATTAACCTGCTGGGAGTCGGACTTCATAGTTACGGCTTCCAAAGCGGAACGGTAATGTGGCTTTTGATCTTTATTCTCGCTGATTTTGGTGTGATTTTTTTCTTGAATAGTCGTAACCGGGGAACTTTAAAATTATGATTTGTGAATTGCGAATTACGAAATGGAAAATCTCGTCGTAGCCGACTAATTTACTCTCGTAAATCATAACTCGTACTTCGTAATTTTCTATCTTTAACCTCATGTTACAATGGGACACTTTGCTTTCTGCGACGCGTTACGGACACCCGGCCGATCCGGATCCGAACCGCTCTGATTTTCATCGCGATTACGACCGTATTGTTTTTTCTACTGCTTTCCGCCGCCTTGGCCGCAAGACCCAGGTTCATCCTTTCTCTGTGAACGACCATGTACACAGCCGCTTGACCCACAGTTTGGAAGTCAGTAGCGTTGGCCGTAGTCTTGCCATTACGGTTTACCACTTGATTAAGCAGCATTTGCCTAAGTACGTAAACGAGTATCAGTTCGGTACCATTGTTCAGTCTGCATGCCTTGCTCATGATATTGGCAATCCACCTTTTGGTCATGCTGGCGAAGCCGCCATTCGTGAATGGTTCCGCAAGAATCGCAATTCTGCACCCATGCAGGATTTGAAACCGGATGAAATTGCGGACTTTGAAAACTTTGACGGCAATGCTCAGGGCCATCGAATCCTGAGTAAGCTTGAATACCATTTCCTTGATGGTGGCATGCGTCTGACTTACGCAACCATCGGAGCCATGATCAAGTATCCTCAGCTGGCCAAGTTCGGCACTCCCACCAGCCTGTTCTCTACGGAAGCAGATCTTTATCGCATGACTGCCTACACCTTGGGCATTCCTGAGCTGGAAACGGGCAAGTGGGCTCGCCATCCTCTGGTTTACCTGATGGAAGCTGCCGATGATATTTGCTATAGCATTTTGGATGTAGAAGACGCCATCGAATTGGGAATTCTTTCTTTCGGCGATGTGCGTAGCATGTTTAGCTACCTCTGCGGCCCCGACGTGGATATTGACCGGGAATATCAGGAAAATGGACAGAACTTCCGCGACTTCCTCAGCAGTATCCGCGGACTAGCTATCCAGAATTTGATTGATGATGTAGCAATCACTTTTGTGAACAATTACGAACAGATCATGTCTGGCAAACCGGTGAAGCATCTTACCGACCTATCCCGTTCTGAGGTCATGGAAGGCATCCGTATTGCAAAGCGTCTAGGCGTAGAACGCATCTATCCGGACCGTCGTAAAACTGAACTTGAAGTGGGTAGCTATACCACATTGAGTACGGTTCTAGACGCTTTTATAAATGGTGTTTACGACTTCCGTAAGAATGGCAATAATTCCTATCGTGCCGATCGCATTGTTCGACTGATTGGTCAGGCGAAGATTGGTCAAAGTGTTACTGCTGCCGAAGCGTATCACCAAGTATTGGACTTTGTTAGCGGCATGACCGACAATTATGCTACTTACCTGGCCCGTCAGATTGGCGGCCTTGCCATGGGTTACTAGTGAGTTTGTATGATTTGGCTTTTTGACTATGACCTTACCATTTATGGGGCCGATGAACGTTATGTCATTGATTCCCTGGACCATCGTATTTCCTTGATGGTTCAAAATGCGACTGGTACTGATTTCGAAACAGCACATCAGATTCGTAAGGATTATTTGCAGCGATTTGGAACCACCTTGGCTGGACTCCAGGCAATGCATGGTGTTGATCCTGAAGTTTTTTTTGACTTCATCCACCAACCGGAATATCTAATCTATCCGAAGCCGTCTCCTGCAAAGGCTAATCTCATTACAGGTCTTGCGGGACATCGTTATGTGTTTACCAATGGTCGCCGTGACTGGAGTGAAGCAGGAATGTCCCACATGGGCGTTCGTCAATGTTTTGAGGATATTTTTGACTTGAAGCAGATGGACTGGATTGGAAAGCCCCACGAAAGCGCCTACGAAAAGGCCGAGCATTGGCTCTCTGAAAAAGTTCCGGAAATGTTTTTTGCAAATGGATCCCCGGCGGATCCGTCCCAAATAGTCTTGTTAGAAGATTCTGTACGAAATTTGGAACCCGCTCATCGTCGAGGCTGGACTACGATTTTGGTAAATCCTGTTCCTGATGTCCCCAGCTGGGTTGACTTCTATATTCCATCTTTGCTGCACCTGACCAGCATTTTGCCTGATTTGGCGAAGAGAATGAAATAGTTATGCTAGAATTGCTTTCGATGGAATTTATGCAGAACGCTCTTGTGGCCGCGATCCTTGTTGCGGTTGCATGTGGCGTGATGGGGACTTTTGTTGTGGTGAATCGCCTAACTTCCTTGTCGGGGGGAGTTGCTCATGCTTCCTTTGGAGGAGTTGGTCTTGCAGCGCTTCTAGGCTTTTCTCCAATGCTCGGATCGCTAAGTTTCGCACTTGCTTGCGCTTTGCTGATGGGCATCTTGACGTGGCGCGATCGTAAAAACTCGGATACCTTTATTGGTGTGATTTGGGCTGGAGGTATGGCCTTGGGCGTCATTCTTACGGATTTGACTCCTGGCTATAATGGCGAAATGATGAGCTTTCTTTTTGGTAGCTTATTGACTGTTCCTACGGAACTTCTCTACTGGATGGGAATTTTACTTGTTGTCATTCTTGCTGCAGTAATTGCAAATTTTCGCAAGTTCCTGGCGATATCCTATGATCCTGAATTTGCCCGTGTTCAGGGAATTCCAGTGTTGGCTTATTACATGGCTTTGATTGCCTTGATTGCTCTTACTGTGGTCATTGCCGTACAGGCTGTGGGCATGATTCTTGTAATTGCCCTTTTGACGATTCCTGCCTATATTGCTGAATGCTATGCTAAGAGCCTGGCTCAGATGATCGTTTTATCTGTTATAGTTTCGTTGTTTCTGGTAATTGCAGGTCTGCTGCTGGCTTGCCAATTGAATTTTGTTGTTGGTCCTACCATTATCGCCTGCGGTGTGCTAATTTATGCGCTTCATTTTGCTGTAAAAAAAATGCGTAAGGTGTAAGGAATTCTATATGAAAAGGCTTTCTCTGTTTTTTGCTCTGCTGATAATTCATTGCGTGTTGCTTGTTGCCACAGTCGCTGCTTTCCCGGCCCCGGCTTCCAGAAATGGCTTTAGCAATATGAATGTCAAGACGGAGTATTCCGAACTGCTGCAAGAAAAGAATGCTCGCAATGATTCCCTGCTTCCTGCGCTGGATGGCGATAAGGCTTTTGCCGAAGTGTTACGTCTGAATCCTAATTTCTGGAGCTTGGGTGGCATGATGGATAAGGAAGCCTCTCTTGTAACAAAGTTAAATGCACGTGTTGTATTTATTGATGGTATTCGAGAAGATCCGTACTGTACGCTGGATAAAAATTCTGGAAGCTCTGCCGGAGAATGGAATGTAAATATCGGCGTTGACTTTGTATCTGGCGGGTCCAATACGGTTCATATCCACGTGCAACAGTGTTTAGACTATGTGCGAGATGAATTGGGCTATGCCATTAAGAAGGGCGACAAGGTTGTGGTGATTCCGCCGAAAAAGGTCCTTGATAAAATTAAGGAAAGTGAAATTCCCGATGCCATTGACGTAGACTTACAGCAGACCTTGCTGAAGGCTCATGAGGATGTAAACCTTTCCGGAAAATGCCCTAAGGACATTGAAGCCTATATCATTCTCATGAATGTTTACAATCAGGTAAAAGATCAGAAGATGGATTACGTTGTTATTAATGATCGTCTGAATAAGCAGCGCAATGGCGGTTCTCGTATTCAGTCCTGTTCCTTTAGCCGTGAATGGAACAAGAAGTATCAGGAAAGTGCAAGTTTTGAATGTGATATTGATAACGACGAATGCCTTTATCGTCAAGAAAACGATGGTGACTCTCGCTGGTCTATCAATTACGAAAAGGATCGTTTTGAATATATCAATAAAAAATTTCTTTTCTTTAACCTGAATCCTAAGAGTATTCATAAGGGCGGGACCATGCTGGATTTACGCTTGCTTCGCCTTTCTAGCACCCTGTATCTAGAGGCATATCTTAACCAGAAGGGTGAGCCTGTAACATTGGGGCTCATCATTACTCCGGGGGAAAAGAGCCTAGAAGATTACGAAGATGACGATGAAGACGAGGGCCTGGTGGAGGATTAGGACTTTTTAGGGGTTGATATTGGCCAGTAAAGAGGACTTTTGTGTTCCTCGCAGGTAAAGAATTTCAAAAATTATTGTATATTACCTAGAGAAAGAATTTCAAGGAGAATTTTATGCAGAAAATCATTAAGGCTTCTTTGTTTGCAGCCGCCTTTGGCATGGCTGCCACTTCTGCCCTGGCTGAAAATGAGTCCTTTGGCGGTGTTGGCGTTACCATTTACCAGATTAAGGATGGCGTTAAGGTTGTTGAAGTCATTCCGGGTACTCCGGCTGCAGATTCCAAGTTGCAGGCTGGCGATGTGATTACCGCTGTTGACGGTGTTAGCCTGAAGGGTCAGAACATTGATTTTTCAAAGGACCAGCTTCGTGGCCAGGTAAATAAGCCCCTTGAAATTACCTACGTTAGCGAGGGCGAAACTTACACTGCTGTTCTCCGCCGCACCCAGATTACCGTCAAGGATCTTGAAAGCGAAAGTGTAGAATCCTGGTATGCCGACAAAACTGAATTTGATTCCGAAGAACTTGAAGTTGTTGCCAGTGCCAAGCATCCCGAAAAGCAACTTGTGGCCGTTCTTAAGCGCGGTTATGTTATCGCTGCTGATGAAAAGGTCAATGCAACCAACTTGAATAGTGTCTACGTAGAAAAGGCTGACGAGTTTGCTCCTAAGGCAAAGCCCAGCACCGGCAAGGTTGGTTCCGCTTCCTTGAAGGGCTTTACACGTAAGGCAGTGTCCTTCAACGCCAAGTCCGAAGGCGTTGCTAAGATCACAGTCATGAGCGCAGAAGGCGAAGTCGTTACCTCTATGCAGGAAAGCGTTGCTCCCGGTTTCAACTCGGTGCTGTGGAATGGCGAAAATGCTCCGGCCGGTCGCTATATGGTGACTATTGAACTGAATGGTTCTGTCAGCGGTAAGAACGCTGTGCTTAAGTAATCTAGACTGTTTAGTACAAATTAATTTTATAAAAAGTCTGCGTTAGTTCGCGGACTTTTTTTATCGTGCAAACTATATCGTCTTTTTGAACCCATTATTTTAGATAATTCAATTATACCCTTTAGTTCATTATTCTACATTTCCCGCCAACGTGATATTATCCGGAACCCATAGGTCTCTTTGGGCTGTTTTTGCATTTTTAGTCGCAGCCTTTGCTCCTAGCCTTTTTGGCCAGGAGTTGACCCGCTTTGAGCTGGAAGAACGGGAGCAGGTCGAAGAGGATACTACCGAAGTAGAGTGGATGAATGATACCACCGGTACGGATACAGTTGAATATCGCGCCGTGGATTTGCAGTATAATGTGGAAACATCCACCTTCAACTTGAACAATAGTGCCCAGCTAAAGTACAGAACGGCTACTCTGGATGCCGATACGATCATGTTCGATCAGGAAAATTCTGTGCTAATGGCAAGTGGCGATCCTGTGCTTCGCGAAACAAAGAATCCGTCTTTGTCGGGTATGCGACTAAAGTACAATATGAAGAGCCGCATTGGCGAAATTTATTACGCAACAACTTACCAGGACAACCAGCAGCTGAATGGTATGGAGGTTCGGCGCCTGCCGGACCAGCGCATTCAAATTGCCCGAGGCGACTTCAGTACTTGTAATGATTCTACCCATCAGCATTTCTATTTCTATGGACGTCGCATGGTGGTGAAACCGAAGGAAACCATTACTGCAAGGCCTGTGGTTCTGAATATTGCGGATGTGCCTGTGGCGGTGCTGCCGATGATTGTTGCCCCGTTAAAGAGTGGTCGTAGGTCTGGTTTGCTGACTCCAAAATTCGGTGGCGACCAAAAACAGGGTTACTACATGAGTAATCTTGGCTTTTACTATGCTCCCAACGATTATTGGGATGCAACGTTGAAAGGTGACATTATTGAAGGTGAAGAGGCTCGCTTTGAACGCTCTACGGTAACGGGCGAGGTTCGCTATAAAAAACGTTATGTTCTAGATGGAAACGTTTCCTATACAGCCTATCTAGAGGAATTTGACCTTGGAAACAGTGGCTATGACATTCGCTTTAGTCACAACCAAAACTTGACTCCCGATGGTAAGCATACGTTAAGTGGATCTGGTTCTTTTGTCAGCAGCCAGAGTGTGCGTAAGGATAATGCCCTAGATGCAGAAACCATCTTGAATCAGCAAGCCAATGCGCAATTGACCTACTCCGGAAAGTTCGGAAAAAACAAAAGCCTTACGGTCAAGGCCAGCCAGCAGCATAACTTGGTTACAGACCTTATGGAACGCCAAATTCCTGATGTTCAGTATCGCATGAGTGGGCAGTTGTTTGAGTTTGAAACCGATGAAGATGAAGTTGCTGAAGAAGATGGTTCTTTTCAATCCTATCTAGAAAAATTCAATTACAACTTCAACAATCGCTTTAACTATTACACTCGTCGCGCTCAAGATACGATTAACGAAGTGGATACGACTGCGCAGTACGTAGGTTACACAGGAACCTACTCCTTGGATTATTCAGGAAGCTTGTTTGATGTGATAAATCTAACTCCCAGGGCTACATTTACAGGGTACTGGACTGGAACTGGCTGGATCAATCCCGAAGACTCCTTAAAGTATCGCAAACGTTATTTGCTGGACCCTGAACATGATGACTATGGTCAGTTTGCCTACAACCATAATTACAGCATTACGGCTGATACCAAACTGTATGGCATCTGGGTTCCTGAAATTGGACGCTTTACCGGTGTCCGACATGTTCTTTCTCCCAGTGTTTCTTACACTTACGCTCCAGAAATTGATACCGTTAAAAAGTTTGCTCCTCATCCTTTGCTAGGGCAGCAACCTTATCAGGTGAAACAGAAAACAGTTGGCTTTGGCCTAAACAATGACTTTGATATTAAGTATCTGAAGGTTGTGGGACATGCCGCCGATACTACAAAGGGCGATACTGCAAGGGCTGTTGAAGATCAGTATGGTACGCGACGTCTTTTGACTACGCGTCACAATGTGTCTTACAACTTTGCTGCCGATTCCCTGAATTTCTCGGACATTACCTCTAGTTTCGGGTTCCAGATACTGCCAGACTATCTGTTTACCATTAATACACGTCATAGTTTCTACCATAAGTATACCGAAGAACCGAATAAAGTTCAGGTGCCGGAACTTACTTATTGGGGATACGACTTCTCTAAGCACTTTAGTTGGAGTGGTGAATTTAATGGGGGCCTTCCGTCTCAAATGCAAAAGTACGAGATGCTAAAGTGGACTTTTGGACTGGATTACAGCTATTCGTTCAGCAGTACGCGAGTTTCAAGGGATCTGTTCCAGGACAAGGTAACTCACTCTACCGGAATCAATGCAAGCCTCCAGCCAACAAAGAACTGGGAAATGACTTACAGTACGCGTTATAATTATAACGAAGGACGCTTTGTAACACATAGCTTTACCTTTAATCGAGTACTGCATTGCTGGCAGTTGGACTTTAGCTGGACTCCTACAGGTCCTGCCGCAGGCTGGAGTTTCTCGATTTATGTACGAGACCTGCCTGATATCAAGTTGAATGCAGGTAGCACAGATACGGATAAGTAATAAAAACGAAAGAGAATTTGTATGAAATCTCAAATTGTTCTTGCGAGCGGATCTCCGCGACGTTCCGAAATTTTGAAACTCATAGGCGTAGATTTTCGTGTGGTAGTTTCTAACGAAGACGAAAATCCGAAATCGTCCAACCCAC
The DNA here is from genome assembly GCA_024398955.1 of Fibrobacter sp. Taxonomy (GTDB): domain Bacteria; phylum Fibrobacterota; class Fibrobacteria; order Fibrobacterales; family Fibrobacteraceae; genus Fibrobacter. The sequence continues at coordinate 11,213 of JAKSIG010000003.1, forward strand.
TTGATTTTCCTAGGGAAAATGCTTCGCTAAAGGCGCTGTCTGTATCACGTAAGGAACCTGGTTCGTTTGTACTGGGGTTTGACACTTTAGTGTTTTTAGATGGAACCCCTCTTGGAAAACCTAAGAGTGAAGCTGACGCCCTAGAGATGCTGCAGCGCTTGAATGGTCGCAGTCATAAGGTCATTACTGGGGTTGCCGTGGCGAAGGATGGAATCCTTCTTTCGGCATCAGAGGAAGAAACTGAGGTTGTTTTTAGAAATAGTCCCTTACAAGTGCTTCAAGAATATGTAAATTCTAGGGACCCGATGGACAAAGCTGGTGCCTACGGAATCCAAACTGCAGGTGCTAGGCTTATACAGGGGATTAGAGGTTGTTATTACAATGTTGTTGGTTTGCCTGTAGCGCGAACTCTGCAACTATTGGAAGATTTGAAGGTTGAGGTGTAACGCGTTTATGGCCGTTATCGAAAAAAAGCCCGAAGAACGTCTGGGCGAATATGTGGCTCGAGTCCGCGAATCCCGCGGTATGTCTGTAGAAGAGCTTTCTGCTGCGACTAAAGTTGCTGTATCCTATATCAAGTCTATTGAAGCTGGTGACTGGCACGCGTTTCCTGTCGCAGCCTATGTACGAGGCTATTTGAATTCTGTCAGCGTCAAACTGAATCTGGACCTCCAGCAGGTTCTTGCCTGCTATGCCAAAGAAAGTGGCGCCAAGCTGAACAATGACTTTGAGGATGTTTCTGCGGGCAAGAAGATTGCCCCCATGACGGATTCTGAAACAAAGAAAAAGAGTAAGGCTGTTCCTGTAACGATTCTCTTGCTCGTACTGGCATTCCTAGTTGCCTCGCATTTTTTGAATCTTGATGAGTTGGCCGAAAAGCAGTTTGCATCTCCGGCTTCCGAAACTCCGGTTGTCGTAGCTGAAGATACTTCTTCCGCAGTCCAGGAAATTCCCGATGGTGCCGAAGCAGTTCCTGTCGATTCTGTGCAGAACGATTCTGCTGCAATAAACGCAGACAAGGGTGTTGTCGAAGGTGCGGTAAGCCAGGCTGTTGTTGATGAAGCTGTCAAGAAATCTGATCTTCCTGCTTCTGCCACGATTTTCATTTCTTCTGACTCCAAGGCAGATTCCGCAAAGAAAGCCGAGCAAGCTGCTCAAGATGCTCCCACGACCAACAAGACCAGCTTCTTGCTTATCGGGTCGGGAGAGGCTCGTTCCTGGGTTGGCCTGAAGCGTCGTGATGAAGACAATGCCTTCTTGAAAGAGGGAAACATTGGCAAGGCTGGCGTAAAGATGGTTTACAATACCAATGATACCCTTTGTGTTACCATTGGCGAACCTCAGGCAATTTCTAAGATGATCCTGAACGGCGTCGAGACTCCGCTTCCCGAAATGAAGTTTGGCCGAGTGACTCGTTTCCGCGTTTATGGCGGCAAGATTGTCAAGTAAGAACTGTTAAGGATTTTTTTATGCGTACTTCTTCCATTTCTAGAAAAACAAACGAAACTGACATTGTCCTGTCTTTGAATCTGGATGATTCTACCCACGGTACCATTAACTCTGGTAACGGATTCCTGGACCATATGCTGAACTTGTTTCAGTGCCATGGCGGTTTTCATTTGGATCTCACCTGCAAGGGCGATGTAGAAGTGGACATGCACCATAGCATGGAAGACATTGCCATCGTGTTGGGCCAGGCTTTGGTCGAATGCCTTGGCGACAAGAAGGGTATTGAGCGTTACGGCTTTTACTTTGTTCCCATGGATGAGGCTCTTTCTCGCGTATGCATTGACTTTAGCAATCGCATTGGCTTTGTCTGGAATGTGAAGCTGCCTGCGGCAACTGCTGGCGGTATTGAATCCAGTATGTTTGAACATTTCTTTAAGAGCCTTGCAGAAAACGCTCGCATGAACCTTCATGTAGAATTGTTCTATGGCAACGACAATCATCATTGCCTCGAAAGTATTTTTAAGGCCTTTGCTCGTTCTGTGGCTATGGCGGTTGCTCCCAGCCGCAATGTAAAGGGCGTGCCCAGCAGCAAGGGCGTTCTCTAACAGATTCATGCGCTTATTCAGAGCTGTACTCCTTGCCTTGCTTTGTTGCGCATTCGTTTTGAATGCTGCTCCTAGTGTGCAATTGGGTGCACGAATCTCCGATGCAGAACTTAAGATTCGTCAACAGCAGTTGAAGAATCTTATGGGGCTTTCTTCCTTGTCTGTCCAGGAAAAGGAACGCCTGCAAGACCTTATGGAACAGGCCGCAGAAATTGCCGAAATGAACGATCGCTGCGGAACCATTTCGATAACGGAATTGCTGGACGAGGAATGCATGACTTATTACGAGTCTGCGATTCCAAAATTCGAACAGGATTACTTTAAGCTCACTGGAGAAATCCAGATGAACTCATTTCGTTTTAGCAAGGCGATGAACGACAAGCGCGCAATGATTGATGCGTGTTACGAAGGGTTGCCGTTGTCGCTGTTTTACCCTTCAGCCTGGCTAGAAGTAGATGGGACTGCGTTGTCTGAACCTCTAGAAAAAGGCTTTGAGCTGGCTTACGATCTTACCTTGAAACCATCGAAGCATGATTACTCAAGCTCTGTAAATAACGTGCTGAATGAATGGTATGAAACTTGTGGAGACTTTATTCGTAGCAATACAGATGCTCAAAAGCTGGCGCCTCTTTTTGTGAGCAAGTTCGAACGTTCCAAGGAAGATGCTTCCGATGAAAATGGAGGCTTGTATTTTAGACTCCAGGGTAAGAATGTCTATGTTGCATCCAAGACGGGTATTCAGGGTGTATATCGCATTAATGATGAAGATGTTTTTGAATACCTGATTATGCCCGACAAGCCCATCTTTTCTATTGATCTTGAATCGGGACGAGTCGAAAATTACTTGCAGTCTGGAGCGTGGTCGGGTACGAAGCGTTATCGTCGCGATGACAGGGGGCTGCATGGCATGCTTGTGTGGGATAACGCTTCAAAGTCTAAAGTCAAGGCTTTTCAACGAGCTGAACGTGACCGCATTGAGGCTATTGAAGAGGAACGTGAGCGAGAACGTAAACGCGAAGAAAAACTCCAGCGAGAAGAACAGGCGAGATTGCGTGAAGCTCGTGGTGAGGGCTTTAGCCCATACTTTCAGTTACTCTACTCTTTGGGCGTTGGATTGCCCATTCAATTTGCCGATGATGAAGTGGAGGCTGTTTCTAAAGAATATGACCTAAAAGACAGTTCCTATCAGGGCCTTACGTATGGCGCTGCCATGTTTTACCTAGAAGCGAACAGTTCCGTTTCTTTTGGAATTGGTGCTGGCTATGGCTATTCCTGGGCTTATGTGGATCTCTCTGAGGAAAGCTATCATCTGCTTTCTATTGATGCTCCGGTGTTTGTCGGAGAACTGGCTTCCCATTCCGAAGGCTTTACTATTGGCGTTCGAGGTATGTTCATGAACTCGTCGAAGTATCCGGCATATACCTTGGGCCTCTTTGCTGATTTGGCTGATCTTGTGGGAATGGAAATGGCCTGGTTCCATACAGAAAAATTTGCCGATTGCTTTTATATCGGCTTCTCGATCCGCTTGATTCCCCACGGACGTTATATCAAGGATAAAAGTAAATAGCGGACTTTACAGTCTGGGAACGCGAACCTTGTCGCCTGCGTTTAGGTGCTCAAGTGCGACACCTGCATTAACGGATTGCAATGCTGAAAGCACGTAGAAGCGGGGGAGGCCGTTGACTCCTGCACCGTAGGTCTTTTTAAGAAGCTTGAAAAGGTCGTCGCCTTCGTTTGCCGTAACGGTTTTGTACAGACTGGAGTTTGAGGGGTCTGACTGCAATTTGGAAAGCGCTTCGCTAAACTTGTTTGCGAAATTTTCGGCTCCGCTATCCTGGGACTTTGCAAAAGCGTTGTTGCCCGACTTTTTGGGAGATCCGAAATTGCCTGTTGGCTGGCTTGAACTTTTCTTTTTGGTTTCTTTTTTGCCTGTGACCGATCCAGGAAGTTGAAAAACTGGAGCCTTGAATGTATTCATGGAAATGTTGGCTTCGGCTTCTTTTTTGGGCTTTTCGGGCTCCTGTTTTAGGATTTCCTCGAGATTTGCGATGTAGGTGCTGTCGGGCCATTCCAGCAGGGGCATCTTCTGGTTTACAACAATAATCTTTGCGACTGGAGCGTCATTTCCGCAAGCGACCATACTCATGGGTACAAAAACTGCGGAACTAGCCATCAAAATGCCTGTAAAAATTCGTTTCATGTCCTCAAAAATACTAATTTCCCTTGCCAAAATGGCAGAAATCTTCTAAATTTAGGTTCTCTAAAACAACTACTTCATAGGAAGTTTACAATGAAAGAAGGTATCCACCCTAACTATCAACCGGTCGTGTTCGTCGATGCGAATACGGGTAAAGAATATATCACCCGCTCCACGAAGTCTTCCGCCGAAAAGAAGACTATCGATGGTGTAGAGTACAGTGTGATCACGCTTGAAATTACTGCTGACACCCATCCGTTCTGGACTGGCAAGCAGCATCGCGTGGATACCGCTGGTCGTATCGATCGCTTCAACAAGCGCTTCGCCGGCAACATTACTTCTGCAAAGCGCAAGACTCGCAAGGTCGAAGCTGCTAAGGCAGAAGACGCTGAATAATTGGACTTGTTCCTCAGCCTCCCTTGCCAAAAAGGGAGGCTTTTTATTTGTTCCAATAAACTCAACTAGGATTGTTATGAAGAAGCAACTTACTATTTGTGCCGCCGCTCTCATTGCCATGGCTATGACCGGTTGCGAAAAGTCCGGCACCATTGAAGGTGTGGTCCTTGATCCGTTTACTGGCAAGGCTATTGATATGCCCACCGTTTGGATGGATTCTACCATCTACGGTACTCAGAACCCCAAGTATCCGTACAAGGGCGAGCTGAAGGAAGGCAAGTTTAAGTTTGAAAAGGTTCCCGTTGGTGAATACCTGATTAAGGCTCGTCGCTCCAAGTACATTCTTGGCCAGCAGCGTATCGCTACCACTAACGAAAACCCCAATACCACTGTTACCCTTTACGAATACAGTGACCAGGTGAAGCCGGGTCTGTACAAGACCGGTACTACCGAAGGCCCCGAAAAGATTGAAAACCAGTGGGTTATCTACTCCACTTCTTGTAACGAATCTGTTGCTGGCTACCGCTTGGCTATGCCTATCGATCCGGATGCTGGCAAGGTTCCTGGCAAGAAGGACAAGAAGAAAAAGAAGAACGAAAAGGTTAAGTATTCTAACTTGCCCGCTCCTCTCGCCATGGGTGCTGCTCTTGACGTTTACTACGTTAATGCAAGCTCCGTTACTTCTCCGCTGGTTGCAACTTCCTTTGCCGCTGTTGAAGGCAAGGTCGCAGATCATGCAGACTGTAAGGGATTCTCTGCCGACGAAAAGAACGGTCTCTTTGTTGACAAGTCCAAGAGCACTGCTCTGACCGTCGAATACAAGGCAGAAAACCTGTTCGAAGTCAAGGGCAACCTGCCTGCAGGCAAGCAGATCATCCAGCTGTCTCAGGATGGCAAGACTCTGCAGACCTACTACTTCGAGGTGAAGTAATCGTAAACCGAGCGTCGCGCGAGCACTTGTGTTCGCATGACCGAGGTGCAGATTACTGCACTCGTAGAGTGCAAGTAGTCTAATCTGACTTTGAGCCCTGTAACCGTCTAGGTTGCAGGGCTTTTTTCGTTTCTGAAGAGTCCAGAAAGTTCTAAAAAAAGGTGATCTTTAGATCACCTTTTCTTTTACATCTTTTTTTTAAAGATCGTGGTACTGAACCAACTTTCGACCGCTGCCTAGGGCTGTGCGAATAAGATGTCTTATGCGGGGGCGCAGTTCAGGAAAATCGCTGGGGTGTAGTGCTATTCGAGGGACTCTTGCGGGGAACTTTATTATGAATTCGCCAGCGTTAAACATTGGGTTGATTGCGGCTTTGGGTATACCAGCAAAGCTAACTACGGGAGAAACGATCTGTCGCCCTTTCTTTGTGGTCAGAGAAAAACGACCTTCATAAAGCATCTTGATGTTGCGAACCTGCATAGGGAGGTACTTGTTGCTCCACCAAGTTGGGGGCACAAAGGCTGCGGGAACAAATTTTGTTTCGCTGGAATCAGTTTCAAATAGTTTGTTCCATGCTTCTAGGGCGAGTCGTAACAGTCGGCTGGATTCATATTCGCTAAGCCCTGCAAATTCAGCTTCTCGGTTGGTGATGTTCATTGCACTAAGTCCGAGGTAGCTTCGTCCTTGGCTGAATTCGGCCTTGTGCTTGAATCCGTGCAGGGCTAGCTCGAAGCCTTCTTCGCGTAACTGGGTTAGGGCTGCTTTGAACCCAGAGATTTCATCTTCTGTCGCTTTGGCGGTATCAGGAATTACCAAGACGCTAAAAGGGGCTCCTGCAAAATCCTTGAGGTTCTCTAGGATTGGCATAACCGTCTGGTAGTTCCAGACGCTGAAATCATGAAAACAGAGAAGAAATTGACGACTCATGCTGTGCAAAATAACTTTTTGCCAGAAAAAGGGGGACTTTTGAACTGAAGTTTGAGGGAAAATGTGCGAAATTGCAAAAGTTGGAAAATTTCATCTTATTTATCATCTTATTTATTATGCTAAACTTACAAAAATATCGGTTTAAAGTTATATTTAATGCAGATGACAATTCTCAAGGAGTTAAATATGCAATTCAAGAAACTTGCTCTCGGTCTTTCTCTAACAGCAGCTTTTGGCCTTATGGCTTGCGGTGACGATTCTAGCAGTAGTCCTACTACAGGATCTGTCTTGGACAATTCTTGTAAGGTTTCCGTGTCTGGCAAAACCGCCAGCTATACTCGCGTTTCTCAGGGAATATTTACTTTTACACAGTCTGTTACTGTTAATGGTGATGGAACTGAAGAATGGAGCGTTAAGGAAACCTATCCCAAGAATACGTTCACAAAAGCAGAACAAGAAGTTTATTGTGAAACGGCTAAACTTGAAGCTGTGATTGATGATGAGGAAGATGGAAGCGTCCTGAAGGACTTTAAGTGTTCTGATGGAGAAATCTCCGGTACCTGGACTGAATCTACGGATGAGAAAATTACTGTAGACCAGTATAAGAGCCTTTTTGAATACATCTGTAATCCTTTTGAGAATGAAATGCCTGATTTCATGGGGGATGATGATGACGATGAAGATGATGACAAGAAGCAGCCGGGTTCCAGTTCTAAGGAAGATTGTAGCTTTAAGATGGACAGTGACACATGGAGCTATGGCTACTATAACATTGGCTTAGGTGGTGACATGACCAAGACTTACACCATCTCCGGTAATGAATACAAGATTCTCTACACCTATAAGGGTGAAAGCTTGGATGCCCAGTCTACCTCCGGCAAGTTTTCTGATTCCTATACTCGTAAGGATATGTTCAATGAAGCTCAGGATCACTGCTTGACGGTGAATGGCCTGAAGGATAGTTCTGACGACGAAGATGATGACGACGATTATGAATCCCCTGTAGGTTCCGATGATGACGATGACTATGGATTCGATTCTCCCATAGACAGCCTTCTGAGTGAAGTTGAAAAAATGCCGGAATGCACCAAGTCCAACGAAGGTGACAAGACCACCTATTTGGGAATGTCCATGATCTGCAAGGATGGTGAATGGGAACCGGATATGGAAGATTTGGGCATTGATCTGGGCAACTGCGACAGTTTCAAAAAGTCCGACGATGTTTGGACCAAGACCATGAATATGATGGGCATGGAAATGACCGAAACCTATAAGTGGATTGATGCAACGACGGTGGAATATACCTCTTCTGTGAAGGGTTTGGAAGCCTTCGCTGAAACCGAAACATTGGAAGATCAGAATCGTGATGATCTTTATGATTACTTCTGCGAAGAATAATTTTTAGTTTTCCATTGTTGAAAGGCCCTGCGGTTCCCGTGGGGCTTTTTATTGTGAACAAGCTTTTCTATATTTCCAACCATGTTTGAATCTATCATTTTGGGCCTGTTGCAGGGCCTCGCAGAATTTCTCCCCATTTCCAGTTCCGGTCATCTGGTTCTTGGCGAAAAGCTCTTGAACATGAAGGAAGCGGGCATGTTCTTCGACATCATGCTCCACGCAGGAACTTTGCTTTCCATCTTCGTCGTGTTCCGCAAGAAACTTGTGGACATGATTGTGGGCTGCATCCGCCGCGATCCGGTCCAGCTGAAGGAAGCGGGCTACATCGTGCTGGCCTCCATTCCAACGGCCATCATCGGCATCGGTTTCAAGAAGCCTCTGGAAAGCCTGTTCGAAAATCCCAAGGCCGTCTGCTGCGCCATGCTGTTTACCGCCACCTTGTTGTTCGTCTCCCAGTGGGGTAAGACCGGCAGCAAGCATCCTGAATGCGAAGGCGTCAAGATGAACTGGTGGCGTGCTCTGGTGACGGGCGTGGTGCAGGGTATTGCCTGCATCCCGGGCATTAGCCGTAGCGGTTCTACCATCAGCGGCATGATCTTTTTAGGCGTTAACCGCAAGTACGCCGGCGAGTTCAGCTTCCTCATGAGCATTCCCGCTGTCGGTGGCGCCGCCCTCCTGGATTGCATCAAGTGGATCAAGTGCCAGGATCCCGAAACTGTCGCCCGCTACGCCATCGAAAAGCCCGAAAAGGCCTTGGCCTGCGCCGACGCTTCGGGCTTTACTCCGGAACTTCTGGTGGGCATGGTTGTTGCCTTCATCTTCGGCATTATCGCCCTGAAGTGGCTCATGGCCTTCGTACAGAAGGGCAAGTTCCATTACTTTAGCTACTACCTGTGGGTGGCTGGTATTTTGGGATTGATTTTTATTAAATAGTTTTTATAATGATTTTGACGGGGCTGCGCCCTCTGCTCTGCAATAAAACGTTCCGGACTCTGGATTCGTCGTGATAAAACAAAGATTCCTTAATATGGACTTGGTGAGGTACGTGCTGTCTGTGGCAGTCATCGTAGATCACTACAATGTTTTATCTGGAGCAGAGGTTGATTTCCCGATTAGTAGCGGGACCGCGGTAGGCGTGTTCTTTGGATTAAGCGGCTTCCTCGTTTACGGGAGTTTCCTAAAGCACCCTGATTTAATGGGCTATGTAAAGTCCAGGGCTAGGCGAATTCTTCCGCCATACTTGTTTATTGTTTTTTTGTGTGCCTTTGGTTTGGCGGCCCTTTCAAAACTTTCCCTGGTGGAGTACTTCTCCAGCGGTATGTTTTGGAAGTATCTGTTGTCAAATGCGGTATTCCTTAACTTTATTCAACCCTCGTTGCCGGGAGTTTTTGAAGAGAGTGCGGCGGTTGCCGTTAATGGTTCCCTCTGGACTCTAAAAGTGGAATGGGCTTTGTACTTGAGTATACCCATATTCTTTTGGGGCGTTAAGAAATTCAGGTGGAATGTGCCTGTTGCAGTGTTTGTTATTTGCATAGGATCGTTTCTGTATTCCTTTGCAATGAAATATATTTCTGTTGTTTTTAATAATCCCTTGTATTATACGTTGTCCTATCAGTTTGTAGGGCAACTGGCTTACTTCTATACAGGAGTGTTAGTATACCACTATCGAGATCATCTGATTAATTTTAAATGGTGGAATGCCCTGGCTGTTGCTTTGAGCCTGTGCGTTTTCATTGAGATGAATATTTTGGATATTGACTTGACTTACGTTAGTTTTATTTGTCAGATGCTTCTCGTTTTGGGGGCGTTGTTGTTTAGTTTAAGTCAGCCCGTCAGTCGCCATACATCAAAGCTGGGTAACGTTTCCTACGAAATGTATTTGTTTCATTTTCCAGTCATTCAATTGGGCTTGTATTGGGGCATAGACAAACATTTGTCTACCCATGCCGCGTTGGCTGTATTCCTGCTTTTGATTGTCGGCTTGTCCTTTATTTTTCAAAAGGCTTACAACGGGATAATGAATAAGTTGAGCTACGAATCCAAATAGAGATTTGTTTGGCACAGTTCTTGCGTTTATATAACCGAAAACAAGGAAAAGTGTCGTTTTGTTTCATTTTGAAACTTTAAAACGAACGGTTATGTTTGAAAATTAAACTGGAGATAAAAAATGGCAACTGAAAAAATGGAGTTCCAGACCGAAGTTCGCGACATGCTGAACCTCATGATCAACTCTCTTTATAGCAACAAGGAAATCTTCCTCCGCGAACTGGTTTCCAACGCTGCTGACGCATTGGACAAGCGTCGTTTCCTTTCTCTCTCTAACGCAGATTTGCTGCCCCAGGGCACCCAGCTCCGCATCGATATCGATGTGAACAAGGATCAGAAGAAGCTGACCATTACCGATAACGGTATCGGTATGAACAAGGAAGACTTGATCAACTGCCTGGGTACCATCGCCCGTTCCGGCACCAAGAATTTCATCAAGAACCTGAAGGACGCCGACAAGGCAAGCGTGGATCTTATCGGTCAGTTCGGTGTGGGTTTCTACTCCATCTTCATGGTGGCAAAGAAGGTTGAAGTCCTGACCCTCAAGGCTGGCGAAACCCAGGGCTACCTGTGGGCTTCCGAAGGCACCGGCGAATTTGAAATTTCTGAATGCCCCCGCAACGAAGTGGGTACCAAGATTACCCTGTACCTGAAGGACGACGAGGATTCCGAAGACTTCACCAGCGAATGGCGCATCAAGGATATCATCAAGAAGTACAGCGGTTTCGTGAACTATGGCATCTACTTCCATCCGGAGCCCACCAAGAACGACAAGGGCGAATTGGAAGTCAAGGACGAAGAAAAGCTGAACGACAAGACCGCTCTCTGGCGCCAGTCCGAAAAGGACGTGAAGGAAGAAGAGTACAAGGAATTCTACAACGTGATTTGCCACGACGGTGGCGAACCTGCTTGCTGGAGCCACAGCCACGCCGAAGGTTCCCTGGAATTCTGGAATCTGGTGTACATTCCTTCCAAGGCTCCCTACAACATTTGGCAGAACGACGCACTGCACGGCCTGAAACTCTATGTGAAGAAGACCTTCATCATGGATGACTGCAAGGACCTGCTTCCGCCTTGGCTCCGCTTTGTCCGCGGCGTGGTGGAATCCGAAGACTTGCCGCTGAACGTAAGCCGCGAAATTCTGCAGTCCAACAAGATTGTGACCAACATCCGTAAGCATGTCATCAAGAAGACTCTGGAAGCCTTGCAGAACATGTCCAAGGATGAAGAAAAGTACACTGCCTGGTGGAAGGAACTGGGCATGGTCCTTAAGGAAGGCTTCTACATGAACTGGGAGCATCTTGATGAACTGAAGAAGCTGATCCGCTTCGAAAGCACCAAGACCGAAGAAGGCAAGTTGGTAAGCCTGGAACAGTATGTGGAACGCATGCCCGAAGGCCAGAAGGAAATCTACTACCTCATTGGCGACAAGAATGCCGTGAAGTCCAACCCCATGCTGGAAGCCTTCAAGGCCAAGGGCTACGAAGTGCTTCTCATGAGCGATGGCATCGACGAATTCATGATGTCTTCTCTCACCGAATTCGGCGACAAGAAGTTCCACGACATCTCCCGCGGTGACGTTGACTTCGAAAAGACCGAAGACGAAAAGAAGGCTGAAGAAGCCAACAAGGGTATCTTCAAGGGTCTCTGCGAAAACCTCCAGAAGGTTCTGGACGAAGACATCAAGGAAGTCCGCGTGTCCAGCCGCCTGAAGGATAGCCCCTGCTGCCTCGTGACCAGCGACGACGCCATGAGCGCCCAGATGGAACGTATGATGAAGGCCATGGGCCAGGCCAACGTGCCTAAGTCCAAACGCATTCTCGAAATCAACCCCACGCACCCCATCTGCGAAATGCTGAAGGCCAAGGCCGAAGCTAAGGAAGATCTGGGTGACTGGCCCAAGGCTCTCTACGGTCAGGCTCTGCTTGCCGAAGGATCTCCGCTTCCCAACCCGGCAGAATACGTAGCAGCAATTACAAAGTTGCTGACCGCTGCAGCAAAATAAGACCGTTCGGCCCGATGAAATCAAAAAAAACTCCTGCGATGTCCTCGCAGGAGTTTTTTCATTACCTTGATCTTGTTCTTTGTCGGTGCGTTTCGTGTTACATTTCGGGAATCACGATATCGTAGGATAGCTTACGGCCTGCTTCGTCCTTTATCTGGAGTGTAATCGTTTCTCCTGCATCCGGGAGTTTTTCGCCTTCGATAATGATTTCGCGAGGTTCGGAATCGTATTCCGCTGCAATCCACTTTTTGCCGGCGAGGACTGTGATTGCGTTTCCGTCTTCAACACCGTCGTACTTGAACATCAGGGGGATCTTTAGGGCCGGTTGACGAACTCCGCCAACCATCATTGCGTCCCAATAAGGGAATCCCAGAGCGATTGATTCCTGGTTATCGATGCTTGCGATGTCGCGTAGTTCGTTGGTGCTGGCGCAACGTCCCTTTCCCTTGGTCTGCTTGCTGAAAATGAACCAGTTACGGCTAGTTTCGCCAAGCCAGTAGAGAGGTGCCGGATTTTCCTTGTTTTCTATACAGACGTTCCAGTTCTTCAGTTGCATACCCTTGGGGTGGAATTCAAAAAAGTCTAGGCTGTCGGTGTGTGTGCGAGTTACGGCGAGAACTCGTTTTGTGGTGTCGTTGGTTATGGGGGCGCCTGTAATCTTTTGGGTAATATTGACATCGCCGATAGAGGTGCTCCAATTAATGTTGGCCTGATTGCCGTTAATTCCGAATACAGAAATGACTTCGTCAATAGCCTTGCCGTCGCCAGTGGAGGCTGCATCAGCTGTGTAGCGGATTCCTGTCATTTCGGGATAACGTTCAAGGATCTTTCCGAGCAGAGTCGCCCTGTTCTCTTGTCTGTAGGCGGAACATAGGTTTTCTGCCAGTACGCTTTCGCCCTTGAGAACAGAGAACTTCATGCCGGATTCACAGCGGAACAGGTCTAGCATGGGGCGGCTGAGGAAGGTGAATACGGGAGAGGTTTGCACCTTGGTTAAGGGGAATGATTTATTGCCTGTGCATTTGTTACGGAACGTAAATTTCTTTGTTGTCACGTTGCCGGCAAAGTCTTCAATTTCCAAGGTGTAATTTGAAATCGGGGCGATTTTTGCATTAATGAAGTGCCAATCGCCGGCGGAGTCTGCTTCTTCGGCCCACAGCAGCTGATTACGGATTTGAAGCATCTTGCTAAAGCGCAGGGTATCTAATCTTTCTTCAAAGATCTTGTCGTCGTAACGCCACATGGATATACGTCGAACAGACATGGGATTGTCTTTGGGAGTTCGGCTGTAGTCAACGATTTTGACGGCCAGGTTCACGTTGAACTCATTTCTTATCGGGGATACAATGCAACCTTTGTCTATGGCTTCGGCGGAGGTAAGGGACAGTTCGTTGCCCTGCCACAACGCGGCGCCAAGGACTTGCGGTGCGATAGTGTCTGAAGCGTCGGTGTCAAATATGCGCGGGTTTACAACGCGGTCGTTATCCAGACGTACTTCTAGATGCAGGTGGGGGTTACCGATTCCGCTGCTACCGGCGTATGTCAAGGTGTCGCCCTTTTTAAAGGCCTTGCCGGGTTTGACTGTAACGTCGTTTTTCTTGGTGGCGTATTGCTGCTTTGCTATGGCGTCATCCAGGTCGCCAAAGCTACTCTGGTGGGCGAAAACCCATGTTTTACCGCTTTTCCCCTGGTAGAACATGACTTTGCCGTAACCAAAGGGCGAAACTCGCAGTTCTTTTACCTTGCCGTCTTCGGGTGCGAAGATGGGCCAGCCTTCTTCCATGTCGGTGGAGTAATCAAGGCCTGCGTGGTAACGAGTTCCGCGGTTCTCTCCAAAGGAGGATGTGAGGAAGGCGTTTTTGCCAAAAGGTTGGTATTTGGGAACAACAACCTTTGCAGCGGCTTCCTGCTCTTCTTTGGCGGCCTTGACTGCAGCGGTGTTGCCGAAATCTTCGTTGTTAACGGTGCCGCCTTGCTGCTCCTTGAGGCAGTCTTCATAGGCGAATGCGTCCATGGTTGCTTCGTCGCAAACGATGTCTGCTGCGGTAGCGAGTGTGGAGAAAATAAGTGTGCTTCCGAGTATGGTCTTTGAAAATTTGCAGAAGAAGTTGCGTTTGATCGTATTCATAATTTCATTAACCCCAATTTTTGTGACAAAAATACAAAAAACTTACAGAACGCTCAAGGTTGAGTGGGCTGTGCTTGTAAAGTTGTGTTGTAAAGAAATACACGTCTTGGGTTTTGGCTGCAAAGTATCTGAATAAAAAAAGACCCGCCTTTAAGCGAGTCTTTTTAGTGGAGCTAAGGAGATTCGAACTCCTGACCTCCTGCATGCCATGCAGGCGCTCTACCAACTGAGCTATAACCCCGAGGGTGACCCAAATATTGAAAATTGTTTGGAATCTGTCAAGGGGGAATGCAAAAAAATCGGGATTTTTTTTGCAGTTATGAATTATGAATTACGAATTATGAGAAAAAACAATAGGTGAACGCGAAAAAAAAACGCAGGTTTTACCCTGCGTCTTTAACCTTTATCCTATAACTTTTAAGCCTTCTCGATCTTCACGGATTCGATGATCACGTCTTCGTAGGGTGCATCGCGACGGTCGGTCTTTACGTCGGCGATTTCGTCCAGAACTTCGAAGCCTTCGTAGAGCTGGCCGAACACGGAGTAACCTTCAGCAGGGCCACCGTTTGCCGGATGGTCCAGGAAGTGAACGTCTTCGCCGTGGACGATGAAGAACTGGGAACCGATGGAGTGGGGCATCATGGTCTTTGCCCAGCTGAGAGCGCCGCGCATGTGGGTGAGGCACGGATCGTACTTGTCGCCGATGGTGGTGCCCGGACCGCCTGCAGCGTGGCCACCGGTACCGTTACGGTTGGTGAAGTCGCCGCCCTGGATCATGAAGCCAGAAATGATACGATGGAACGGAGCGCCATCGTACTTGCCCTGCTTGGCCAGTTCAATGAAGTTGGTTGCGCATTCGCCGACACGTTCTTCGAAAAGACGCAGCTTCATCACGCCGTGGTTGGTGGTCATAATGGCGATGGTTTCGCCTGCCTGGGGCTTGTCCAGCTGATTAAAAGCCATGGAATATCTCCTGTGGATTATTGTTTTGGAACCCTCAAACGTCATTGCGAGCCGCAGGCGCGGCAATCCTGACCGAAATTGGGAATTCAAGGTTGTTCTTTATGCAATATAAATAAAAAATTTCGGGAAATTGTTGTGAAATTGCCGATTTTGCAAAATTCACTTGACATGTTTTTTTTTGTTTATGTTTTGCAGTGCCGTTGCGAGACGGTGAACGTGAATGGTACAACCATATACGCGACGTAAGTTGGGGTGATGGCTTTGATTCATTCGGCTTTTCCGCTCTCCCAGCAGGCTACTACGACGGCATCGAGAAATTCCACCTTTTGGTCTTCTACGGATAAAGATGGCTACGTCGCCTACCGCTTGAGCCTGGACGTCGTCTACAGCGGCAAGAGCTACGGCGACTACGACAAGGTCATGAACACGAACAGTGGACTTTCGGTGCGTTGCCTCCGAGACTAGGCATCCATGGTCGGTGGGTTGCCTAGCCAAGGCTTAGTGAAGCAAAGCCTTGAAACAATCGCCCCAGGGTACACAAACCTTGGGGTTTTGCTTTTTACAATCCCTTGAGCCACAGGGTGAAAAACTTGTCATAGACAACATACCCTTTGGGGGTGTCCATCACAAATTCCTTGTCTAGCAAGTGTTCCAAAGCGCGGTTTACGCTGCTTGCTGCCTTGAGCTTGTATTTGCCAATAAATGCACTTGCGTTGATGTTTGCGACGGTTCCTTCTTGAGCGATTGCCGTCAGCAAGTGATTTTGGTTTGCCGTAAGTGAACTGAACAAGCGCTGGTAAGAATCCGTTTCGGAGTTGATGATTCGCAAAATGCAGTCGTTGATGTGTTTCTGCGAAATTTCCTCTGGACGCATTTCATAGAGCCGGTTTAAAATGCTTTGCATATACCAAGTGTGACCTTCGAGGCGCTCGTATAGGGCAGAAAAAATCTTACGAGGTAATTTGATTCCGGCTATTTTCATCCAGTGATTTGCGAACTCGTAATAGGCTTCTTCAGTGATTGCGTGAAGGTTGACAATTTCGGTGCTGCGATAGAACGGATGCTCGACGGAACTGAACATTTCCGACATCAAGTGGTGCTTGCTGCCAGAAAAGATGAAATGCACGTTGGGACAAAATTGAATTTTGGAGCGAAGCAATGCTTCTACATTTTCGTCGTCATATTCTGCGATTTGCTGAAATTCGTCAATGGCGATGAAGCATTCCTTGTCTGAATTTTTTAGGTACGAAAAAATTTCATCTAAAGTGTTTTTGGTTTGCTGAGGCAGGAATTCAAGGGCAGATTGAGGACTCCCTGTAATGGGGTCTGCGGAAACAACAACTTTGCAACTTTTGAACGCCTGGATTGCCGTGCTCAACGCTTTCTTTCCGAGACTGTCCAACGTTCCTAAAACAGTTTTCCCGAACAGAGCGGTAAATTGCTCCAGGGACCTTGTCGGAAAAATATCCATATAGAAGCAGGTTGCATTTTTGTTCTGCTCCTTTATTTTGTTGAAAGCGTGTAGGTTACGCAAAATGCGTAACGCAAATTGTGTAAAAATTTAAATTTCTATGTTTTTAGCCCACTTCAGCAAGTTTGGTGACCTTAAAAAATCGCCCCCATCAGTTCATTAAGGTGGGGGGATGTTCAATACTTTCTCGTTATCGCGGAACGGTAGCTTTTTTTTCACCCCATCTCCAGTGCGTTTGCTCGGTCTCTCACCTGTGCCTTGAACAACGCCTTACTTGGCTCGCTTAAATAGCTCCGATCGATCATTGCGTTCATTTCCCTTAAATGGCTGCAAGTTTCTGCAATAAAGCGTTCTGCACGGATTTCCTTGATGCCAATGCGGCGAGCCAGTTCCATAAAGTCCGGCTTGCCGTAGAATCCGTTGGCCTTGAAAAACTCGGTTTCAAAGTCTGCGCTGGAATCGTCGCGGGAATCGTCTGCAGCTGAGTTTTCGCTGAACAGCTCCAATGCGGTTCGGCCAAGTTCCTGAACATGTAGAGATGTGTTCAGTAAATCGTAGGCGGGGGTCAGCTTGTAAACTCCATCTGCATTTGGAGAATAGATGGAAAAGTTCTTGACATGGGCGTCGCCGTTACAGACCAGATAGTTGAACAGAATCAGCCTGAAGTATTTTTCCACATCGGTAGGGTAGGTGCTTACGTATTGCTTCATCAGGTCGGCAATTTGCTGGTAGCTGAAATCGTATTTGTAGTTGGAACCTTTTTCGCCTGGGGTGAGGCCAGCCACCTGGGCAAAGTCTTCCTGGCAGATTCTGTTGCCGTCGGGTAGAACATCGAATCGCTTGGTGATGTAGGCGGGTGTGCCGTCTTTAAGATAAACTAGCGCATTGTCTGCTGCGTCAATCTTGAAAATCTGTCGGGCCATTTGCATGGTCAGGTGCTCGTTGGCGGGCATGTCTTTTGTGTTGTCGAACAGCCCTTCTACCGCGGGCTTTAAGATGAAGGTACCGCCATTTTCGGTAGGCTCCAGCCGGCCTTCGTTCACCATTAGCGAAAACTTGGGCTGTGCGCCAGAAATGGAAATCCGACGGATGGAACCTTTGTTGGACTTGATTTCGGGTAAGGAAAAATCCAGCGTGGCGTTAAACTTCTTTACGCCAAAGAGCCGCTTGGCGCAGGTGGGGCAAAAATCCCGGGTCGTCTCCTTGAGACAGCTGTGGCAACGGTTCTGCATGGTGGGGGAGGTGGCGCCTGTCATACGTCCTCCATCACGGTGATGGCGCCGATGGTTTCCTTTCCCGCAAGTTTCAGCAACAGCCTGTAGGAATCCCTGGGGTCTATCTTCAAGGACATGCAGTAAAGTTTGCGGTTTTCGCCCTCAGGCAGCAAACCCTCAAAAAACGGGAAAAGCTCTTTGGACTTGTAAGGCTCCTGTCGCTTAGGCAATGTCAGTGCAATGGCAGGGCGCCTGGACGCAAGGTAGATTTCGTCGTAAGTGAAAATGAAACTGTCCCTAGTCTTGGTCAAGGCCCCGGCTAGAAAGCCGTTGTAGAAAACCGATGCCTGCTTAACCATTGACGACTCTCTCTGTTAAGGAAAGTTTCAATCCCAGCTGTTCCGCAAGCTTGCAAAGTACCTCGATGGACGGGTTTGCGCCGCCGTTTTCGATGGCGTTGATGGTCCGCAGTGAAACTCCGGACATTTCCGAAAGATCCCTTTGGCTTAATCCAAGGGACTCCCGTCGTCTTTGTAGATTTTCAAAAATTTTATCCATAAAGTGCAATATATTGCTTAATTAAGTTGCAAAATATAAAAATGCACTGGCTTTGTCAATGAATGTGCAATATGTTGCGTGTTGTTGCGGTTGTGCCGATGATAGCTTACTTTCCCAAACATAACCCGCCAAAATCTCCCGAAAATGCTAATTTCATAAAAAAGTAACCTCAAAGCTCAAAGGGAGCGAAGCGACCGGCCTCGTACCTGTATATGAAAGACAACTGCAAGATTATTCGTGAACTGCTGTCGGCCCAGGCCATGGAATTTGCCCTGGACGAGATGGCTGCAAAGATCGCAAAGATCCATCCTTCCGCAAATGACCTGGTCATCCTCGGTATGGCTAGCCGCGGTATCCCTCTGGCAAAGAAACTGAAGGAACGCCTGGACGCAAAGTTCGGTGGCTCCGTGGAATTCGGAAGTTTGGATGCAACATTCTACCGCGACGATTTCCATTACCGCAAGCACGTTTCCACTGAGATGCGCATTACAGAAATGCCTGCTTCCGTGGAAGGCAAGACCGTGATTCTGGTGGACGACGTTCTTTATACGGGTCGCTCCACTCTGGCTGCCATGCGCGCTATTTTGGACCTTGGCCGCCCGGCTGCCATTCGCCTTTGCGTTCTCGTGGACCGCGGTCATCGTGAACTGCCTATTGCACCGGACTGTGTGGGCTTCTCCGTAGAGACCGCCCAGAATCAGGAAGTCCGCGTGAAGATTGAACCTATTGATCAAGAAAATTCTGTTACTCTCGTAGAAGTGGAGGCTTAAAGTGAGCGCTTTGCAAATCAAGCATTTGTTCGGGCTCCAGGGCGTGTCCAAGCAGGACATCCGCACTATTTTGGACCATGCAAAACAGTTCCGTGAAATTCTGGAACGTCCGGTAAAGAAGGTTCCCAGCCTTCGCGGCATGACCGTGGTGAACCTGTTCTTCGAAAACAGCACCCGTACCCGCACCAGTTTTGAACTGGCCGAAAAGCGCCTCTCCGCAGACACCGTGAACTTCACTACCGCAAGTTCCAGCGTGAAGAAGGGCGAGACTCTGGTGGATACTCTTCGCAACATTGAGTCCATGAAGATTGATATCGTGGTTGTCCGCCACAAGGGAACAGGCGTTCCCAAGTTCCTGGCTGAACACAGCAACGCCATCGTGGTAAATGCTGGCGACGGCGCCCACGAACATCCTACCCAGGGTCTCCTGGATATGCTCACCATCGAAGAAAAGCTTGGCACTCTCGAGGGCAAGAAGGTGGCGATCATCGGTGACATTCGCCATAGCCGCGTGGCCCGCTCTAACATCTGGGGCATGACCACCATGGGCGCTCACGTGACCCTTTGCGGCCCCAGCACCCTGGTTCCCCGCAATACCGAACTGCTGCAGTATCCCGAACTGGCGGGCTCCGTCAGCTGGGAAACCGATGTAAAGAAGGCTGTTGCCGACGCCGATGCCGTTATCGCTCTTCGCCTGCAGAACGAACGTATGGACGACGCTCTTCTCCCCAGCACCCGCGAATACCGCAACTTCTTTGGCATTACCGAAGAGGTGCTCGCTTGCTGCAAGGACAAGGTGATCATCATGCATCCGGGTCCCATCAACCGCGGCGTGGAACTGGATTCCGATATCGCCGACGGTGAACATTCCGTTATTCTCGATCAGGTGACCAACGGCGTCGCTGTCCGTATGGCTGTTCTCTTCCTTTTGGCTGGAGGTCGCAACAATGACTAAGGCATGCGAAAAGAAAATTGAAAATGTTGTTTTGAAGAACGTCCGCGTTTGGGACGGTGCAAAGTTTGTACAGAAGGCTGCTCTTGCCATTGCTAATGGTTACGAGGTTGAACCGGATTACTTTGCAAAGAATCCCGCCGAACTGGATGCTGAAGTTGACTGCGATGGCGCCCTTGTGATGCCCGCCCTCTTTGGCTTGGGCGTTGATTTCCGCGAACCCCTTCGCGACGACATCTACACTGTGAAGGATGGTATCAAGGCCATGCGTAAGGGGGGCTTCTATGGTGCCCTTTACGAAAGCTCTGCAAATCCTGTGGATGACAGCGAAAAGCTTGCTGCCCTTGAAAATCGCCTGGCTGGCCAGAACATGAAGTTTGCTGTTCTCGGCGCCTACAGCGTTGAATTTGGTAGCGACCGCCTTTCTGAAATGCTTGAACTTGCCGAAGGCAATGAAGACCTGGATGTGAAGGGCGTTGCCGGTTTCGGTGACGGTAATGCAAGCATCCCGCACAACCGCTTTATCCGTCTTGCCATGGAATACGGCAAGATGACCGGCAAGCGTTTCTTCTTCCAGCCCATGGACAAGACTCTCCGTAAGAGTGGCTGTGTTCACGAAGGCGCCTACTCCGACATGATGGGCATGAAGGGCATTCCCCGTATTGCAGAAACCATCGCTGCCTACACGGTTCTTGAAAACGCCCGCTTCCTGCAGGTGCCGGTTCACTTCAAGCAGGTAACCTGCGGCGAAACTCTGGACTTGATCCGCGACGCCCGCAAGAAGGGTATCGACGTCACTTGCGACGTGGACATGTACCACTTGCTGTTCGATGATTCTGTCTTGACCACCACGGATTCCGCTTTCCACCTGTTGCCGCCTCTCCGCGCTGCAGCCGACCGCGAGGCCCTGTTGGCTGGCATTGCCGACGGTACCGTAAACGCTATCAGTGTGAACCACACTCCGGTACTCCGTCAGGACAAACAAGTTAACTTCGAAGATTCCGTGCCGGGCGCCGTTTCTTTGGAAGTGGCTCTGCCTGCTCTCTGGAAGCTTCTCTCCGAAAAGTTCGGCGAAGCCAAGGCCATCGAACTTCTGTCTGCCGCTCCTGCAAAGATTGCCGGCGTGGAAGCTGACAGCAAGCTCATGAACGTGGTCGTGCTTTCTGAAAAGTCCCACGTTGTTGCTGAGTCTGAATTCGCGGGTCATGTCTGCAACTCTCCGCTGGTGGGTACCGAAGTTCCTGCTACTATCGTCGGATCCTACATCGGCGGTGTGTGGACTAAGGCTTAAGGAACTGGTTTCGAATGATTGATCCGTTGCAATTAGTCTGGATAGCAATCGTTATAATCTTGCTGCTGATTCTGTTGGTGCTGTTGGAAATCCATCGTATCAATTATCGCCGAGAAAATGACGAGATCTATGGTTCCGAGAGCTTTGAAGACAAAGTAAAGTCTTTTGCTCTTACGGACAAGGAAAAGCGTACCCTGGAAAAGATGGTCCGAGCATCATCTTATGAAAACAAGGACGCTGTTCTCAATAGTTCCGGGCTTTTTGAAGGTGCGGTTACAAACTTCTACGATTTTCGTGACGTATTTACCATTCGTGACGAAACTCTTGCTGCCGTAGAAAGTATCCGTAAAAAAATGGATTTTTCTGCATCGAATCCGCTGACTCAGATTTGCTCTACGCGACAATTCAATGTGGGAGACCGTATAGATCTGTACCTTGAAGGGGGATCTGTCTTTAAGCATTCCGCCATTGTTAGTAGGAACGAAAGGGAATGGGCTATTTCCTACGATGGAAGTTGCGGTCCTGCGGAGTATTTCGTGGAACGTGACGTTATAGTTCGTTGGACTCGTCCCGATGATGCCGTTTATTCTGCAACGTTGAAGGTTCGTTCTTGCATGCCAGGAAGGTTGGTTTTACCACATTCATCCGTATTGGATAAGCGTCAATTGCGTCGTTGGGTTCGAGAACTCGTGTCTATTCCAGTAAAGGCGACCTTTGCCGATGGATCTACCTGCCAAGGTATGTTGTTGGATTTATCTGCTGGTGGTATTATGCTTGGGCTCCCTGTTAGCTGCGAGGAAAATCAGCATATCAGGATCGAATTTGAATTGCCTAGCTTTGGCGAAGAGAATGTTGAAATCGAAGTTAGACGTAATCTGGGTAAAAAAAATAAGGATTATCCAGACTATTTCTGCTTGACTGCATCCTTTGCTGGAGCGTTTGGTTGGACTCAGGAACGTGTGTTGCAGTATCTTTTTGAGATGAATAAGGCCAAAAAGGAGGCCCAGAAAGAGGGAAAAGATACGTAAGTGCTTAATTTTCAATGAGTTAGCCCGAAAGCTGCTTGACATTTGTCATTTATAAAGGTAGAATTAAAAGGTATTGTTTCCGATCGGAGTTTATTTTGGCTTTAGGATTGATTGCAAAAATTCGCGGAGAGCGTGAAACCGTAGGTATTGATGTTGGACATTACAGCATCAAGTACGTAAAGGTTTTGCATAATTCCCGTGGCGGCAAGATCGTTGTGGATGCCGACCTAGAACGAGTACCGGATGGTGCTATCGTTAACGGTGAAATTGTGGCTGCAGACGAAAAATCTGCAGAAGGCGAAGAAAGGGGTGAAAAGAAGGATGGCGCTCTGCTGGTGGGAGATTCCCTGACTAAGTTGCTGCTTCGACACCCAATAGATGATTCTTGCGACGTTGTTGTTTCCGTGAACTGTGGTGCAGGTGCGGGTGGAATACTGGTAGACCATATGACTGCAAAGGTTCCAAAGAATGGCAATGAGGCTGCCATTATTCTGCAGACCGCCCAGTCTCGTCCGCCTTTTGATGATCAAGATAACGTGATTGACTATGAAGTCTTTGCGCGAGAAGGTGATGAAGTTAAAGTCAATGTGGTTGCTGCAAAAAGTGCTTTGTTGGACTCCTGGGCCAAATTTTTTATTCGCAGAGGCGTTAAACTGGCAGCCATGGATGTAGATACCTTTGGCTTGATGAATGCCTACACTTCTACTGTAGAGTCTGCGGATTTAGAATCCACAGTCGCTATTTTTAATATTGGCGAAAAGAAGATGAGTGTTGCCTTTGTGCAGGATGGCAAGTTCCATTCAATGCGTTCCATGGTCGGTGGTTCACTGGATATGGTTATCAGCAAGACATGCATGAACCTGAATATTGACGCTGCAAAGTGTCACGAAATTTTTGACAAGGGCGATCTGGCTATTGTGGATGGATTCTCCGAAGCTGAAGTGGAAGCTGCCCTGAAGCTCGCCTACGAAGACCTGATGGCTCAGGTCGAAATTGGTATTCGATATTTCTCTTCCGCAGAAGACTCTAAGCCTTTGAACAAGATTCTTCTTGGCGGAGGTGGTGCTGCAATTCCGGGCCTTAAGGAATTTATTGCAGAACGTTCAGGCATAGAAACGGATACTGTTAACCCGTTCCGCTTGGCTGAATGCGATGCGAAGGCCTTTGGTAAAAATGGAATCTCTGTAGCATTGTCTAACATTTATGCCCCGGCACTAGGCTTGGCAATGAGGAAATTCTAATGGCGTCTAAGAAAAAAGAACCCACAAGAAATGCCTTAGCCATTTCTATCAACTTGCTTCCTCCAGAATACCGCAAGAAGCAAAAAGACTTTTCCTGGTTTACAGATCGCCGAGTCATTTGGCCTTCTGTTGCTCTGATTGTCGTCCTTGTTGGTATGGCTTATGTCTATGTTTTTACTACAGATGTCATAGCCTCTTTGCAAAGTGAGGTAGAGCGGGTGAAGTCTGAAGTCAATCGCGAACGTCCCTTGCTGACAAAGATTAGTGACCTTGAAAAGAAACAGGGCATTATCAATACAAAGATTAACGCTCTTAAGTCTATTCAGGTTAGCAAAAAGCGCTGGGTTGTTTTGTTTGAAAACATATCTTCTGTCTTGCCGCCCAATATGTGGGTAACGAGCATCGGACAGATGGGTGAGTTCGATTTGGAAATGAAGGGCATGACCTATGATTTTTCCGAGGTTGCTGAATACATGGTGAAGTTGGAAAAACAGCCCAGTATCCAGAACGTTTCCCTCGTGACCATTTCTACCACCAAGGTCGATGGCGAAGAAGCCTACAACTTTACAATCAAGGTTGTTCTGAATAGAGACCTTGGAGGGGAGGGCTAGTATGGGCAGCATAGACTTTAAAGACAAAAAGAACATATTCGCCATTGTGATCATCGCCATTATTCTTCTTGGCGGTTACTGTGTGTACGACTACGTTTGGAATCCGTTCGTAATGGAACGAGAGAGCCTAGAACATGATCTGCAGGCTGCTCAGGCTGAACTCAATAAGATCAATGCCAAGAAGCATCGCATTACTGAGTTGGAAATGCAGCTGGTGCAGGCCGAAAAGGACTTTGAAAAGCTGAAGGAAATGTTCCCGGAAGAAGAAAAGGTTCCTCTGCGCTTGCAGGATCTTTATTCCGTTCTTCGTAGTTCTGGTGTACAAATTCAGAAGTTTAATCCTGAAGGTCGTGCCGAAAGAGAACATTTTATCGAGAACCGTTATTCTATCGCTGTGAATTCTGGTTATCATATGCTGGGTTATTTGTTTGCTGAAATTGCAAACTTCAATTATCCTACGGCAATCAGCAATTTAAGACTGAACCGTTACTCCGGAATTGCTGCTGAAATTCAGAAGGCGGAAACTCATGGCTGGACTCCGATCACTATGTCGGTGTCTTTCAACCTGACCACTTATACATCCAAGAAGGTGGCAAAATGATGAAGTTAAAATTCTTTATTTTGTTCCTAATGGTCGCAACGGTTAGCTATGCTGCCCAGATTAAGGATGTTCGTTTTTCTTGTGAGTCTAAAGGCTGCCACATGGTTTTTGCCTTTGCCTCTGAAAAAGATTTGCCTACGTTCTATCAGAAGTATGATGCTGCCGGAAAGAAGCTGACCTTTGGTTTTTCTGAAACTAGTTTCGCTCTTGGCGAAGGTTCTTATGATGTGGATGAAAATTCCAAGTTCATTAAGTCCATGAAGGTTTACAAGGAAAATTTCCGCGGAACCAACTTCCTGAAGATTGAACTTTCTGTGGGTTCTTCAATATCTTCTGACAAGAATGAAATTTCTTTGGACAAGTCTAGCTTCCTTGTGAAGTTCAAGAACAAGGGCGGTAAGTCTTGGGTTCTTTCTAAGCTGTTTGCCGATCGCAAAAAGGCTGCCGAAAAGCAGGCCGCTCTTGAAAAGAAGGCTGCCGAAAAAACAGCACTCGAAGAAAAGAAACGCTTAGCCGAAGAGAAGAAGGCCGCCGAGAAGAAGGCTCTTGAAGAAAAGAAGGCTGCTGAAAAGCAGGCTGCTCTCGACAAGAAAGCTGCTGCCAAGGCTGCTGCCGAAGAAAAGAAGCGTTTAGCCGAAGAGAAGAAGGCCGCCGAGAAGAAGGCTCTTGAAGAAAAGAAGGCCGCTGAAAAGCAGGCTGCTCTCGACAAGAAAGCTGCCGCCAAGGCTGCTGCCGAAGAAAAGAAGCGCTTGGCAGAAGAAAAGAAGGCTGCTGAAAAAGCTGCCCTTGAAGAAAAGAAGCGCTTAGCCGAAGAAAAGAAGGCCGCCGAGAAGAGGGCTCTTGAAGAAAAGAAGGCTGCCGAAAAGGCTGCCAAGGAACAGGAAAAGCTTTTGGCTGAACAGCAGAAGCAGCTGGATAAGGCCATTAAGGAAGGTGGAGCAATTTCTGCTCTTCTGCCGGGTATCAAGGAAATGACAGTCTTGATTGGCTACGGCATGGAACAGTTCCGTCTGGTAACTGATGCTCCCGTTGAAATCAAGAATGTTTCTAGCCCGGACAAGGCTTCTACAATTACTGTGGGCCTTTCTGGTCCCCAGAAGTCTCCTGTGTTTAAGATTGGTGCTGGATCCATGGTGAAGTCTGTAACCTGGGGTGCTAATGGCGTTAAAATTCAGTTGCATACTGGTGTGAACCCGGTAATGTTGGTTCAGGATGGAGCGCTGGTTCTTCAGACTTCTGAGGCTGCAATCAAGAAGGATGGATTCATTTTCTGGTCTGCACAACCGAATGGCATCTTTATTCGTGACTGGATGAAGGCTGTAGATGAAAAGCCCAACTTTGACGCCTTCGTAAAGAAGATGGAAAAGGATAGCAAGAAAATTGTTTCAGGTTCTCAGACCTTCCATCTTCGTCCTGTGGTTCGTGAGTTGATCGTTGTCGCTGACGAAATTGAATTCTTTGCAGCCCCCAACGAAAACTCTCAGGTTTTGCAGCGCCTTGTTTTTGGAGACCGTCTGGTCAGTCTTGATATGACTGGACTGTTCCGTAAGGTGCAGTATGGTAATAGAATCGGTTATGTGAATCGTCGTGCCGTAAGCTTCTTTGACGAACTCTCTGCTGTTCAGGCAGAACGTCTGAAACAGGTGGATAAGGATCGTGGTGCAGAAAACCTTGAATCTGCTGCACCTGCTGCAGGAAGCATGCTGGATGGCCTCTATGAAGATCGCGTAACCTATAGCTCTTTTGGTCGTCGAGATCCTTTCGTTGAAATCAAGGGCCTGGTTGAGGAAGGCATCAACATTGACCAAGTTGAACTTGTTGGCATTATCTGGGAATCTGATGTTCCCATGGCCATTCTTGTTGAATCTAAGAATCCGTCTGTGTCTTATACGCTTAAAGAAGGCGATAAGATTCTTAATGGTAAAGTCTTGAAAATTACACAATCTGACGTGCTCTTCCTGATTCAGGAATTTGGGGTGAGCCGTCGCTACTCCATGGGTCTTCCCGATAAGTTTGGGGGTAACAAGTAATGAAAAAGTTGACAAAAATTCTGACTGTTCTTCTCCTGGTTGCTGGTTTTACTACTTCCTGGAGTGCCCCCGCCGAGGGTTCTGTAGCTCCGAACAAGAAGTTGTATGACTTCAACTTCGTGGATATGGATTACGAGGCCATTTTCCGTTCTATCTCTGTGATTGCAGGCGTAGACGTTCTTCTTGCACCGGATGTTAAGGGTAAGACCAATCTCCGCGTGACCAAGAAAACTTGGCAAGAAACAATGGACATTGTCTGTAGCATGAATGACTTGACCTGGGTTATTCAGGACAAGTACATTACCATTCAGCGTTTGGCTACCTATCAGGCAAAGCAAAAGAAGATTGCTGACGAAGAGGCTCAGGCCGAAAATAACGCTCCTCTGGTTCGTAAGAACTTCCAGGTGCATCACGCCAAGGCTGATGAACTGGTCAAGGTCCTCGAAAGCATGAAGTCTAGCCGAGGCCGTATTACTACTGTGGAACGTACTAACTCCATTATCGTTTACGATACAGAATCCAAGATTGACCAAATGCAGATGGCCTTGGAAGAACTTGATGTGGAAACCCTCCAGATCATGATTACAGCAAAGCTTGTTGTGGTTAACAGCGAAAAGGCTCGTGAACTTGGTGTTGACTGGACTGCAACCATGGGCAATACCGCCTTGACTCCGGGTACCGCAGCTGCTGCAACTGGAAGCGCCGCTGGTGCTTCTCGTACAAGTGCTGTGATTCAGTCTTTCCCCAATGGAACATCTCCTGCAGTTAGTAATAATTCTGGCGCAATTACAGCAAGCCTTTTGGATAACAACCTTCAGATTGCAATTAGCAACTTGATGGGTGACGCTTCTACCGAAGTTCTTGCTAGCCCCCAGGTCTCCACTTTGGATAACACCGAAGCTAAGGTCTTTATGGGTGATAAGGTTTCTATCCGTGTGATCGATGATAGTGGTGAATCTTCTACCCAGATGGTTGAAACTGGTATTAAGTTGACTGTAACTCCTCACGTTTCTGGTGACAATCGCATTTTGCTGGACCTCCATCCCGAAAACAATTCTTATGACTATGACTCCAAGGGCGAAATCGTGATTTCTACTCAGGAAGCTCAGACCAAGGTTGTTGTGGCTGATGGTGAAACTGTTGTGATTGGCGGCCTTACTCGTAATGAAACTCAGGAATCTGAACGCGGTATTCCCTTCCTGAAGGACATTCCTTTGCTGGGTAACCTCTTCAAGTACTCTCGTAAGTCTATTGTGAAGAAGGACCTGGTAATCTTTGTTACCCCGCGTATTATTCGCAACTATATTGGTGATGTTGATCTTTCTGAAACTTCTGTCGAAAAGTCCGCTGCTGCTCCCGAAGCTCAGCCTGTTGAACAGCCTGCTGCAGCCCCTGAAGCAAAGCCTGTCGAGCAGCCTGCTGCTCCTGCTCCTGAAGCAAAGCCCGTCGAACAGCCTGCTGCAGCCCCTGAAGCAAAGCCTGTCGAACAACCTGCTGCACAGCCTTCTCCCGTTGAAACTGTCGTGGAGGAACCTGTTGCAGAACCTTTGATGGATGAGCCTGCTGCTCCTGCTCCCGCAGCTCCTGCTCCTGCAACTAGCGAAGATGAAGGATGGGACTGATCGAAATCAGTAGAACTTAAAAAAGAAGTGCTCCGCGAAAGCGGAGCATTTTTCTTTAGGTTCTTAAATCAGGCAGCAGAATCCGCTGCTTTTGTTAAGTTGAAAAAATTAGCGGACAACTAGTGCGGCTAAAGCTAGTTCCTGGCTAATGACAGTCCAGCTGGAACTTTTGAACTCGTAGCTAAGGTCTGCCAGTCTGCGGATTACTCGGCAGAGAAGGGGTTTCCCCCAGCGACGGCAGCATTCTGCGGCGTTTCCCTGGTTTACAAAAACGTATTCGTTTTTACCGATGGCCTGTGCCGCTTCCGCCTGACTCATTCCCTTGGCGGTCAATGACATGAAGTTGAGTAGGTCAACGGAGTGTCGGTACAGGGCGTTAACGACCTGGATGGCGTCACCTCCGCCGTACAGGATTTCATGAAGCTTTTTTGTGTAGCCGTTGGCGTCGCGCATGCCGAAGAAATTCTGCAGCTCGTAGGGCGGAATCTCGCGCTGTGGCATGATCAAAAGCTTAACGAGATCATAGGTAATTTTATTGCAGTCGGGCTGATAAAGCAGAACCTTTTCCAATTCTTCGCTGACAAGCTTTGTATTGGTGCCTAGGGCGTCTGCCAAATATTGGCTTGCGGCTGGTTCAATATTTTTCTTGAAGTGGGCGGGCACCATGGTGGCGATCCACTTTTGCATATTGTACTGCTTGGGTTCTTCGTATTTTTCGACTTTAGCCATTTTTGCTAGAACTTTATAAAGTTCTGTACTAGCCTTGAGTTCGTTAAAGTCCAGAAGCAACTTGCAGTCTGGTGCATCTTTGAGCCAGCGGGAAAGAGCCTTTGTGTCATCGGCTTTCATTGCTTCGGCATTGCGAACAACTACGGCCTGTTCAGGTGCGAACATCGAAACGGTACCGCAGCTTTCCATAATGACGCCGGCGATAGAGGGGATGTTCGTGTCCGTGGCAAAAACGACCTGCTTTGACAGCGGGTCATCTTTGCGGTCTCCTAAAGAATCCTGCAGAAACTTGCTGATCTGCTGGTCCTTGGAAAACTGGTCTTTGCCGATGAGGGCTATAATCATAGAACTTACTTGAAGTCGACGATTTCGAACTTGTTCTTACCCTTGGGGGTAACAACTTCTACTATGTCACCCTTCTTTTTTCCCATGAAGGCGGAACCCATAGGGCTCTTGAAGCTGATTTTGCCATTCATAGGGTCTACGCCTTCGGGACTTACCAGCTGATAGGCGACAACCTTCTTGGTGGCCAGGTTCTTGGCAGTAACGGTAGCTCCAAAACGGACTGTTTCGGAGTTTGCGTCGAATTCAATGATGACTGCGTCGCCAATCTGCTGTTCCAGTCTAGGCAGTTCGGCATCGATATGAGCCAGCATTTCCTTGGCGGCGTGATATTCTGCGTTTTCGCTTAAGTCGCCCTGCTTGCGGGCTTCTTCCATTTCGTCGACAACGCGGGGACGTTCAGTTTTTTTGAGAAAATTATAACGTTCGACCAGCTTGTCGTATGTTTCTTTAGTACAGGGTGTTTTTGCCATGACCTTAAATTAGAATTTTTTTAAGGTGTAATGCCAGGAATAGTCTAGTTTAGTTGCTTTTTTTGTTGTATATTTAGCGAGTAAAACAATAGGAGACTCTATGTACACTGTATTGGAAAAAGGCGGCGTATGCTCCCCAAAGGGCTTTACCGCTTCTGGTATTTGCGCTGGCATTAAGGCTAGTGGCAATGCTGATATGGCACTCTTGAAGAGCGAAAAGGCTGCCCGCTGCTTTGCTGTTTTTACCACCAATAAGGTGAAGGCGGCTCCGGTTCAGTACGATAAGGCTGCTCTGGAACATGCTCATTTTGCAACAGCTGTTATTGTGAATAGCGGTAACGCAAATGCTTGCACTGGCGAACAGGGCCTGGCTGATGCAGAACGTATGGCAACTCTTACAGAAGAAGCCCTGAAGCTTACGCCCAAGAGCGTTCTTGTTTGCAGTACCGGTGTGATTGGTCACCTGATGCCTATGGATAAGATCGAAGCAGGTATTCCTCGCTTGGTTGAAAAGTTGCATGCTGATGCTTCTGAAGAATTTGGTCGCGCCATTTTGACGACCGACCTTGCTCTGAAGAGCCATGCTGTTGAAATCCAGACTGAAAAGGGTGTGGTTACAATTGGTGGTGCCTGCAAGGGCAGCGGTATGATTCACCCCAATATGGCTACCATGTTGGCCTTCATTACTACTGACTTGGCTTTGCCCATTGACTTCTTTGCTGAATTCCGAGCCAACATCGCTGACTCCTTCAACGCTATTACTGTTGATGGCGACACCAGTACTAACGATACTTGCATTCTTCTTGCCAATGGCATGAGTGGTCTTAAGTACGAAGATCTTTCCTTGTCTGAACAGGGTGAGTTCCGTGCAGCATTGATGCTGGTGATGAAGGAACTGGCTAAGGATATTGTTCGCGATGGTGAAGGTGCTACCAAGCTTATTGAACTTTGCATCGAAAAGGCAGAAACTCATGAAGAAGCCTTGAGAATGGCTCGCTTCATTGGTACTAGCAATTTGGCAAAGTGCGCCATGTTCGGTGAAGATCCTAACTGGGGACGTATCCTCAGCAGTGCTGGTTCCAGTGGCTGCAATATGGTTGCTGAACATACCGACTTGTTCTTCGGCGATGTGCAGGTTCTGGATGGTGGCCGCCCTGTGCTCCTTTCCAAGGAAAAACAGGATGCTCTGCATGCTGTTGTTCGCCAGCGCGAATACAAGGTTACCTTGGTACTGAACATCGGTCATGCTAGCGCAAGTGCATTCACCTGCGACCTAAGCTACGACTATGTGAAGATCAACGCTGAGTATACGACGTAATTTTTGTCGTTCGTCGGGAAGAAACTTCCGGTCACAAAAATTACCGTCAAGAAAACAGCGCGTACTTTCGGGAGTTTTGTCGTTCGTCGGATAGAATCTTCCGGTCACAAAAATTACCGTCAAGAGAACAGCGCGTACTTTCGGGAATTTTGTCGTTCGTCGGATAGAATCCTCCGATTGCAAAAAAAAATACTGTTAGAAAAAAGACCACGGTTTTGTTGCCGAGGTCTTTTTTTGTGTTATTGAATGTTGCCTGAGGTTGCTTTAGTCTTTGATGCAGCGGAGGCTTGCTCCATGCTCGGGGTTGAACTTCTCGAATTTGGCAAAGTCCTTGTCGTGGAAGAATACCAGGACTTCGCCATTGTCTACCCAGAAGTAGGCTTTTTGCCCTGCACCCTCAAATTTGCGATTCTTGATTTCAACATTGCTTTTGGCAAAGTGTCCACCACCGGCCTTTGCGCCAAAGCCAAGTTCGTCTTTCCCGTTTCCGAAATTTCCGGTACCCTTCAGAGGATCCCAGCCGTAGCCTGCCTTAAGGGCGATGCCGGGCTTGCTTTCGACACTGGCATAAGTCAGCAGGACTTCCCAATCATGCTTGGTAGGTATATGGAAACCGTCTAGGCAGGCTTTCTTTGCGTTTTCGAAATCGTAGAGACGTCCCCAGTGATTGCATTGTGCGCAGAGTGAACCGCTTGCAGTTGCGTAATTCATGTTTTCTGCAGTCCAGAGCTGAGCTCCGATACGAATCCATTCGTAAGCATAACCGTCACGAGGATCCTTGTAGCTTCCGCTTGTTGCGGGATCTCCGTTTTCGTCAAAGCTTTCGCCGAAGGCAATTTGCTTGTTCTGCTTGTACTGGGCCTTGGAAGCAATTTTCCCGTTCTTGTGGTAACGAATGACTTCGCCCTCGATATAGCCGTCTTCATAATTGTATTCGGCCTGAAGATTTCCGTTTTCGTAATACTCCTTAGAGGTTCCCTGGCGGCGATCGTTAACGTAGTTAGCTTCGCGTTTCAGGTTGCCGTTTTCATAGTATTCTTTTTCGGGACCTTGCTTCTTGTTGTCTACGAAGGTTGTCTCGGAACGGAGTTTGCCGCTAGGATATTCTTCTCTGCGAATGTCATCGCATGCGGTTAAGGCTAGTGCAAAAAGGCTAGATGTGATTGCTGTAGTGACGAACTTATTAATGTTCATTCTAACTCCCGATGGAAATTTGACTTGTTCCCTAATCCAAAATTTTTAACTAAAACGATATTTTACCTGCTGTGGCCAGGAGGCCAATCATGTAGAGCAGTCCGTCGTAGTAACGCCAAAATCTGTATGGTACAGAAAGCGCAGCAAGATCCTTGACAAAAGGCTTAATTAGAGAATCGCCCGGACTTAGCACTTGTGTTGCTGCTGCATTCATGGCAATAAGGCCTGGTGTAGCAGGACGTCCTCGTCTTGGATATGGGCCGCCATCGATTGCGTAATCCGACAGATAGGGCCTTCGGCTTTCAAAGAAGAACAGCTGGCGTTCGCAGATATCTTTTTCGCTCTTGTCCCCATGGAAAAGGGCATAATCCAGGCTCATATTTAGCATTGTTCGCCAGGCGTCTCCGCTAAAACAGTGAGCCTCCTCGTGCCAGGGCTTTGAAAGGGGGGCACCTTCAAAATCGGTGTAGTCGGCGAAAAGCCCGGTTTCGTAATGTGCTGCCTTCTTGAGAAACTCTATACTGTTGTTGGCTATGGTGAGCCAGGTCTCGTCGCCCGTAGCTTCGGCAAAGGCTCTGTAGAAGGCCGCCGTATGGTAGCTAGGATTGGTAAAGTCGTTGCCATCAACGGGAGAGAATCGAATCATCTTTCTTTCGGCGTCGATGATGGTTCCTACGTTTTCGTTGTGAGGCTTGTGAAGAAGCCAATTGATGAGGCCGATGGCTTCTTGCTTAAGGTCTGGACGTCCAAATTTTTCGGCAGCGATGAGTAAGGAAATGCAGAAATACTCTTCGGCGCTGGGTGATGATCCTGGGTCGAGCATTCCAAAGTTTGTTGTGGAAATTTGCCAGGAGAAGTAGCCTACATTGGGGCCTTGATCGTTTCTAACGTAACGCTTTGTAAAATTCCAGAGTTTATCGAACTGCTTTTCGTGACCGGTAAGGGCGGTAATAAACATGCCGTAGCCCATACCTTCGGAGCGAATGTCATCGTGACCGATGTCGATGATGTAGCTCATGTCGTCGGAGGCGTCGAAGCAGATTCGCTCGTCAATGGGGTCTCCTTCAAATAGTTTGCTATAGGCGTTTTGGATAAGCTGCCTAGCGAAATTGGGGCCATAGCCTGCTTCAACAAACATATCTTTGGGCGTAAAACGTTCCATTGTCTCTTCCTACAATTTTTTAACTAGTATTATAGTCTAAAATAAATAAATTGATAGTAAAAAGAGAGGTTTACTATGGCTGATGTGCTGATTTTGGGTTATGGACCGGCGGGAGTGTCCGCCTCTTTGTATGCTTTGCGCGCTGGGTTAGAGGTTCAACTGGTAGGCAAGGATAATGGTGCCCTAGGCAAGGCTCATATGATTGAAAATTATTATGGCCTAGAAAAGCCTTTAAGTGGCGAAGATTTAGTTCAGGTTGGAAAAAAGCAGGCCTTGGCGCTTGGTGCGAACATTGCAGAAGATGAAGTTACAGATTTGATGTTTAACGGGGTGGAATTTGTAGCTACCGGGTTGAAAGGTGAATATCATGGTAAGGTTTGTGTAATGGCTACAGGTGCAGCTCGTAAGAAGCAGCCGTTGCCGGGTATGGCCGAAATGGAAGGCCATGGTGTAAGCTATTGCGCCGTTTGCGATGCCTTTTTTTATAGACAGAAGAATGTTGCTGTCTTAGGAAATGGCGAGTACGCTCTTCACGAAACTATGGAACTTTTGAATGTTGTGAACTCTGTAACGTTGCTGACCAATGGCGTTCCTTTGACCGCAACCTTTCCTGAAAATGTGAAGATTGAAAATCGCAAGTTAAAGGGGCTGGTGGGCGAAGGTTCTTTTAAGGGAGTGACTTTCGAAGATGATTCTAGTGCTGAATTTGATGGTCTGTTTGTGGCCATGGGAAGTGCAAATGCCACCGACCTGGCCCTGAAGGCGGGCGCTGCGTTTGATCAAGGTAAACTGGTGCTTGATGAGGATCTGCAAACAACTATTCCGGGACTCTATGCTGCAGGAGACTGTACTGGCGGCATTCTGCAGGTTTCTGTTGCTGTGGGTGAGGGCGCCAAGGCTGGCATGGCGGCCATTAAGTATCTTAGGGAACATCGCTAGGGAGTCTTGTTTTGGGGCTTGTTCGCCGCATCACTTTACTTACGAATCCGGATGTATGCAATCTTTGCTGTCCGTTATGTTTTTTGCACCAGCGGGGAAGGTCCTTTGGTGACATTACTGGCGTTAATGGTGAGATGGATTTTGATGTTGCCCGAAGGGCTCTTGAAAAATATGGCAGTCTTGTTGACGAAAATGGAAATCGCATTCTGAGGGAAGTGATTCCCAGTACCATGGGCGAACCGTTACTTTATTCACACTTTAGTGAACTGCTGTCTTTATGCCGTTCCTTATGCGTTCCAATGAACTTGACAACGAACGGTACATTTCCTGGAGAATGGCTTAGCGACTGTGGCATGAGTAACTTGCTGTCTGCTTGCAGCGACATTAAGGTGAGTAGCCTCGCTTCTGAATGCTGCTCTGACTGGAAAAAAAATGTTGAGAGACTTTTGGAGGTTCGTAGAAAGCTGGCTGCGGCTGATTCTTGTGCCGGAGGCCGAATTCAATCTCTGGCTATGGTTTCTATTCAGGCAACGTTACATCGAAAGAATTTGATGATGATCCCGGAGCTAATTGCATGGGCTACAGCGGTTGGCATTGAACGGATTAAATGGAATAAGGTTGTTTTTTTAAGCTCCGCGGCGTTAAACCTGAAAGATGAATACGGCCTGGATCGTTCTGAAGGTGAATTGCGGGACTATATTCAAAGCTGTAGTAAACTTTGTGGAAGTGACCTTCGGAATGAAGGAAGCCTTTTTATAGAGCAAAAAAAGACTGCTCGCTTCTCGCTGGAAAACGGAAATTGTCCCTTTGCCGAAGAACTTTGGATAATGCCTGATGGATCTGAACAGCATTGTCCTCACCCTGAAAGGCGCTTTGGAAACGTTAATTCCGTAGAAGCTCGGTGCTGTTTTATATAAAAGAAGTATTATTCATACAGATTGTTATAATAATTTGCTGAACTCTTTTGCATTGGAAAAGAAAATGAAATTTTGGATAATTGCTCTTGTGGTGTCGTTCGTTTTTTTGCCCGAAGCATTTGCGGCAAAGGCAAAAAAATCAAACGAAATCAAGGATAAACGCGATAAACAAACTTACCGAACCGTGACCGTTGATGGTCGTGTGTGGATGGCGGACAACTTGAACTATAATAGCGAGGGAAGCTTTTGCTATAAGGATGAAGATGACCAGTGCATGGCCTATGGTCGTCTTTATACGTGGGATGCAGCGCAGAAGGCATGCCCTGCGGGATTCCGTTTGCCGTCACATGAGGATTTTGAAAGTCTTTGGACTGCTGCAGGGGCCGATTTTAATGCTGGCTATTTGTTGAAGACGGATTATGGCTGGAATGGCGATACCAATGGCAATGACTCCCTAAAGTTTAGTGCAATGCCTGCAGGGAATCGTTTTGATGACGAAACTTATGGCAATATGATGAAATTTGCCTTTTTCTGGAGCAGCGACGATAAGTCGGAAGGCATAACGGCAGGGAATGCCAGAGTTTGGTACTTGACCAGCAAGTCTATGGCTTTTGGCTACATGAGTAAACCGAAGGAATTTGGATTTTCGGTAAGGTGTGTAAAGTAGTATGAAGTTTTTGAAATGGACCGTGTGTTGGTTGGTGTTAATTACATCGATTGCCTGCGCCAAACCCGATGGACTTTATGTAGATAAACGTGACGGCCATGTGTATAAGTTGTCTCTTGTGGATAGCCTGGTATGGCTTGGGGGGGAACTTGGTGTATCGTCAGGATGTTGATTATATCTGCTTTGACAAGAAAATTGACAATTGCCTTAAATATGGAGCCTTGTACACTTGGTCGGTAGCAAAGGCTGCGTGTCCGACGGGGTTTCGTCTGGCTAATTCAGATGACTTTGGAAGAGTCGCTGTTGCAGAAAAAATCAAGATGCTTAGAGGCGCTGATTGGCAAGGTTTTGACAAGCTGAATTTTAATGCGGTTCCTAGTGGCTATTGCGATCATGCGGGGTGCTGGAATTTGGATAAAAGCGCTCATTACTGGACTGGTGAAGATGCTGGAAATTATGGCATTACTCTTGTCTTGACGAATACTTGGGGCCGCAAGATGGTCGATAAGAAGGATTATCTGGCTGCACGCTGTGTGGCTACGGATTCCTCGATAATTAGGAGAGCCTTTGCTTACTGGAAACAATCTGTAGACGAACCCAGGAATGGCTATGTTGAGGATCGTCGCGATGGTCGCAAATATAAGGTGACTGCTGTTGATGGTTTGTATTGGTTTGCCGAAAATCTTGAGTTTAAGATTGGTCAAAGTTTCTGCTACGAAAATTCAGTGGAAAACTGCAGCCTTTATGGAAGACTGTATTCGTGGGAAACGGCAAAGCATGCCTGTCCTGCGGGATGGGCTTTGCCAAGTGCTGATGAGTTGGATAAAATGGTAAATGCTGCTGATAGTCTTTTTGCAGCGCTTCCTGGAGGCGAAAAGACGGATGACGGTTTTTGGGGGAAAGGCAAGTACGGATCTTTCTGGAGTTCGTCGGAAGAAGATAAGATGCACGCTTTTTACTGGGAATATAATAAGGCGTGGAAAAAACGCAGTGTTTATAAGGAACACGGGAAGTCGGTTAGGTGCGTGAGGAGAGTAAAGAAATAGTCCGCTCACGTGAGTTCAAGTCATTATACCAAAAAACAAGAAACCCCTGCGATAGCAGGGGTCTTCTTGTTTCTCGGAATAGCGAGATTCGAACTCACGACCTCTTGCTCCCGAAGCAAGCGCTCTACCAGACTGAGCTATATTCCGTTTTGTGAGTCCAAATATAGATAGTGGTTTGGACTTTTTAAAGGGGTCTAGGGTAAAAAAATCACTTTTTTGCCCTGGGTTTGCCCTTTGAATTGAGTTTTGGGGCTGGTTTTCCTAGCTTCATGATGCTGGACCCTGCATTGTCGGGTTCAACTTTATAGAGGGTAATGCGATTGCTCCATTCGGTGCGAGCCTTACGGTCGATGATATGCTTTACATTGCCATATTCGGGGTTTCCGCCTCCGTGGATGACGCGGAGAACGGACAGGCCTGCAATTAGAAGGTCGTCGATGCGACGTTCGACGGCTGCGGCCGCTTCTTCGGATGTGTAGCCGTGGAGGTCGATTTCGTCTTCGGGAACAGGAAGGTCCCAGCTGGATGGGCTGCGCCCCATTTTTTTGCCTCGAGGACCCCGAGTACGAGGACGCGCTGCGGCTTCGATTTTTTCAGCCTGCTGACGCTCCTTGTCCTTGTCTTCCATGTGGTGGTTCATAATCCATTCCATCTGGAAACGTTCTTCTTCGTTGAGTTCCGTGGCCATAAACACCTCGTGAAAATTAATGGCGCAAATCTAGAAAAAAACAGGTGTGGTACAAAGTTTTTCCTATTTTTTCTATAAAGATTGAGTTTAGGGTGTGCGGATGAAACTGAGAAGAATTTCCTTACTACTATTCCTTTGTAGTCTGCTTTATGCCGGGGAACACGACAATGTCGTAAAATTCCTGCGAGATATGATGGAACATTCAAAATTTGAAAACTATGATTTTTTGAACGCCCATTGCTCCGGAGATTTGTTAAAAAAACTGGAAGCGGACTATGATTATGAATGTGAAGATGGTCCTTGCTATGCTGTATGGAAATTTAGGGAAGGGGCCAGCGATGTCTTGAAATGGAAAGTTATGGAAGTTAAGCCGATTGGTGATGGCTGGTATCTTTATACTTTTCAGGAGAACGATGTTGTTTCGAGTCGTCGTGTTCATGTTCGTGTAGAAAATGATTCGGTAATACTTCTTGATTTAAAACCATAATCAATCATGTTTGTGGGCAAACAGAAAAAATTGTTTGCTGATATACCTATATTTCACAACATGTTTTTCAATAGGAATGGTCGCATGGTTCGTAATGTTTTTAAGATGGTTGTGACTGCTGCTTTGGCTCTTTCCGCTATGGTCTTTGTGGGTTGCTCTGCAGGTGGTGACGACGCTTTGGTCAATCGCGTGTTCAAGGTTTCTGACCTGGGCAAGAAGAAGGTTGGTGTGCAGATTGGCAACACCGCCGACATTTATGCTTCTGAATATGGTGGCGATACCGCAAAGATCGATGTGGAACGCTACACCAAGTTGGCGGACGCGGTTCAGGCCTTGAAGCAGGGCAAGATTGACGCGGTGCTTTTGGATGACCAGCCGGCAATTTACTTCGTGAAGCAGAATCCCACGCTGCGAGTTTTGGACGAAGCTTTCGTGGAAGAAACTTATGCAGGTGTGATCGCCAAGGGTAACGAAGGCCTCTTGGATACCTTCAACCTGGTGCTGAAGGAAATGCACGAGAATGGCATTTTCGATTCCTTGATGAACACTTACATCAACGGCACTGGCTCTTACCATTACGCTCAGAAAGTGAAGGAAGGACCTCATCTGGTGCTGGCTACCAACGCCCAGTTCCCGCCTTACGAATATCACGAAGGTGAATTTATCGTGGGTCTTGAAATTGAGCTGGCTTACTACCTGGCCGATAAGATGGGTCGTGTGCTGGAAATTCAGGATATTGAATTTGACGCTGTGATTAACGCCGTAAGTTCCGGCAAGGCTGACCTTGGCCTTTCTGGCTTTACCGTTACGGAGGAACGCAAGAAGTCCATCAACTTCACCGACAAGCTGGTGGATAACAAGGTTGTAATCATGGTTCGCGGCGATATTAAACCTAGCGAACTAGACAACAAGGTTTTTACTGTTAGCGATCTTGGTCATAAAAAGGTGGGTGTGCAGATTGGCAACACCGCCGACATTTATGCTTCTGAATATGGTGGCGATACCGCAAAGATCGATGTGGAACGCTACACCAAGTTGGCGGACGCGGTTCAGGCCTTGAAGCAGGGCAAGATTGACGCGGTGCTTTTGGATGACCAGCCGGCAATTTACTTCGTGAAGCAGAATCCCACGCTGCGAGTTTTGGACGAAGCTTTCGTGGAAGAAACTTATGCAGGTGTGATCGCCAAGGGTAACGAAGGCCTCTTGGATACCTTCAACCTGGTGCTGAAGGAAATGCACGAGAATGGAATTTTTGATTCCTTGATGAATACCTACATCAACGGCACTGGCTCTTTCCATTACGCCCAGAAGGTGAAGGAAGGACCTCATCTGGTGCTGGCCACCAACGCTCAGTTCCCGCCTTATGAATATCACGAAGGTGAATTCATCGTGGGTCTTGAAATCGAGTTGGCTTACTACCTGGCCGACAAGATGGGTCGTGTGCTGGAAATTCAGGATATTGAATTTGACGCTGTGATTAACGCCGTAAGTTCCGGCAAGGCTGACCTTGGCCTTTCTGGCTTTACCGTTACGGAGGAACGCAAGAAGTCCATCAACTTCACCGACAAGCTGGTGGATAACCGCGTGGTGATTTTGGTCCGTACGGGCATGAAGGAAGATTCCGAAGAAACCTTCGTGGAAAAGTTCCAGAAGAATTTCATTAAGGATAACCGTTGGAAGTACATTGCCGAAGGTCTTCGTAATACCATAATTATTGCGCTTTGCGCTGCATTGCTTGGCATTCTCATTGGCTTCTTGGTGGCCATGGTTCGCGTGAATCATGAGTTCAACGGAAAGTGCAAGATTGCCAACTGGGTTTGCAAGGCTTACCTGGCGGTAATCCGCGGAACTCCGATGATGGTCCAGCTGTTGATCATCTATTACATCGTTTTCTCTTCTGTGAACATAAACAAGTTGCTTGTGGCGATTATTGCTTTTGGCATTAACTCCGGCGCCTACGTTTCTGAAATTATCCGCGGAGGCATCAAGGCGGTGGATCCGGGGCAGATTGAAGCTGGTCGCAGTCTTGGCCTGAAGTTCAGGACGGTGATGCTCCATGTGGTTTATCCTCAGGCTTTCAAGAATTCCTTGCCGGCGTTGACCAACGAGTTTATTTCTCTCATCAAGGAAACGTCCATTTGCGGCTACATCGGCTTGACTGACTTGACCCGCGGTGGCGACATTATCCGAAGCTTGACTTACGAGGCCATGTTCCCGTTGATTTCTGTGGCTATTGTCTACTTTATCATTGTGGCAGGGCTTTCCACTTGCGTGGCTCGCCTTGAAAAACGTTTGAAGAAGAACGAACGCTAGGAGGAAACGGTTATGGCAAAAGAAGTAATGATTCAGGTGAAGAACCTTTGCAAGTCCTACGGCGACAAGCAGATTTTGAAGAACATTGATGCGGAGTTCCACAAGGGTGACGTGGTTGCCATTATCGGACCTTCGGGTTGCGGTAAATCGACATTCCTTCGCATGTTGAACCTTTTGGAAAAGCCTACCAGCGGTGACATTTTGCTGGATGGCAAGAGCATTCTGGATAAGAATGTTTCCAAGCCCACAATTCGTGCCCGCGTGGGAATGGTGTTCCAGCAGTTTAACTTGTTCAAGAACATGACTGCGTTGAAGAACGTGATGTTTGCGCCTGTAAAGCTTGGCCGCATGACCAAGGCCGAAGGCGAAAAGCAGGCCATGGAATTGCTGAAGCGAGTGGGCTTGGCTGACCGCGCCGACCATTATCCGGCCCAGCTTTCGGGTGGTCAGCAGCAGCGTGTGGCCATTGCCCGCGCCGCCGCCATGAATCCTGAGGCAATCTTGTTTGATGAACCTACCAGTGCCTTGGACCCTGAAATGGTGGGCGAAGTCCTGAAGATCATGAAGGACTTGGCTCAGTCCGGCATGACCATGCTGGTGGTGACCCACGAAATGGGCTTTGCCCGCGAGGTGGCAAACCGCGTGCTGTTCTTTGCCGATGGCGTCATCAAGGAACAGGGAACTCCTGAGGAAATCTTTGAGCATCCGAAAGATGACCGCCTGAAGGACTTCCTGGCTGCAATCAAGAAGTAAAAAAACGGGTCAAAAAAACGGGTCGCTGGTGCGGCCCTTTTTTAATGTTCTTTGAATTGGTGAATTAACGGATTCGAATGACGGATTGGCGTAGGGCCTTTCCGTTTTTTGTTTCGCGCATTAGGTAGACGCCGGCTTTTTGGGGGGCAGACTTGAGTATATTTCCATTCATATCAAAATACTGAGTTGTTGTTGTGTGCAATTCCAGAATATTTTGATGCTTCTGCAAAATAAAGGTTCCCGAATCTGCTGAACTGTCTGGCTTTGTTATGATGGTACTGTCGGATGGTGTTTCAATAGGAGTGTTCGTAGAATCTTTAATTTGCTCATTAATGGTCGTATCTACAATTGTTATGTTGATGATAAGGCTTGCCTGGTTTTTGCCATAGACGACGGCTTGCTTAATGGTAAATTGGTCTCCTGCATTTACCTTATTTGGCATATGCCCAACCTTGGAAGTCATGGTTGACAAATCTACGTTGGAGAATACCACATTGTTCCCGTTGCTGCTCCAGGCGACAACTGCGCCCTTGGCGTCAAACCAGTGACCAGTACCTTCACCTGTGGTATTGCTGTTTAAAGAACCGTCAGGTTCAATGGCGTAGAAACTTGCCTTTGTTGCAATTTCACTTTGTTTTACGCCTAGGATTTCTGCAACTTTTGCCCCTTGCAGGTCTACTGTAATGGGGGCGTAGTTATTGCTGATGGGTAACTGCGCCTTTAGAGCAATCTCTGTGACTGTAAGAGGTTCTGCAGGATTGCCGCTGGAATCTGCAGTTGTTGAACAGTCTCCGCCCAGGCAAAAACTGATACTGTTTCCATTAACACTGACGTCGGTAAAGTTCAGTCCTGTCTTGGCTCCGCTATACCATCGGATAGCGGGGTAGAGATCGTCGGAGAATGCGCTGTAGGAAGCATTAAAGAAGGCTGACGCACGACTGCCCGGAGACGGCCATTGATCATTTTCAGGATCGCTGGAATTTCCTTTTGAATCGGCGTGAACAATGCGTAAACCGAGTGCATTTGCAGCAGAATTTGCTCCAATAGAAAAATCATAATGCTGCATTAGGAGACCGCTGCCTTTGAGAGAGGCGTTTCTGCCCTCGTTCTTTACGTAAGACCAAACTAAGCCTTCTTTGCTGGGACGGCTGGGATTTTTAAAGCGAAAACATTTTTCACCGGCTGTTGTTGAAATTTTGCCAATGTCGTCTGCGGAAACGTCGACAAAGGGAATCCAGCCTTGGTCGGCACGATAGAAGTCGTTGATGGCTATGGGATTCCAGTCGTTAGCGCGATTGCCCATGGTGCAGTAATCACCATACCAGTAAAGGTCGGGCCAGCCAAATACCATGTGTCCATTTTCATGAATGAAAACGTAGATGGAAAATTTTCCTGGCATGTCGGTCATTTGATGTTTTTGCAGAAGAACGCCGTCGCGCTTTTCGCTTGACCAGCCTGCATGCGGCCACAGTCCCTGTCCCCATGTTAGACCGGGACCTGCGTACACGATATTGATGGCTTCGGTAATGCCGTCTTTGTCGTTGTCGTAGCGGGAGTAATCCACTTGGGGATCGAAGTACTCGAATATTTCCTTGACCAAAACATCGGAACCGGAATATCCTTCCAGCCCTTCGTAATAGGATTTGGGGTGTTTTGCACGGTACCAGCCAAATACTTCATTGGTAAAGTCTAGCTGTCCGTTGGAAACGTCTAGATAGTAATCGCGAACTGAACCCTTGCAGCCGTCGCGGTTGAATCCTTCCTTGTTCAACCAGTCAGAAATTTCATCGACTGTTACAGGAGCGGGTTGATCAGAAAAATCAACCAGGAGGGTTAAACCGTAAATTTTTCCTTTGGGTGCAGAATAATGGCTCGTTTCTGTAGCGGGAGCCCTCATCATTTTGGAACCGCGGGTGTTGTCAAACTTGGTAATGGTCCCTGCAGGCCAAGATTGAACTCGCTTTCCTTGATACACAATATCTGCAAGGGATGTTCCAAACAATGCGAGTACAGAACACCCGAAAATCAATTTTTTCAAACAGCGCATACATTCCACCTTTTGCGTGAAATATATGTTAAAATAAGGGACTTTGTATACAGTTTTGGGGTGTTTTCTTTTGTACACTCTAATATGCGTGTAAAAAACGTTTTTAAAACGTTTTTTGCTTAAATTTAGAACGTATGAAAAAGATTAAAAATTACAAGTTTGTTTCTGCAGCCGTGGTCACGATTTTGACTATGGCCGCTTCTAGTTTGGCAGCTGTAAAAGGGAACGTCCTTGACGAAGTTGGAAATCCTATTAAGAATGCAGTGGTCTCTGTAAAGACTTTGCCAAACTTGCTTCCTGATGCCCGAGGACTTTCCAATTCCAAAGGAACTTTCAGTTTAAAAACAAAAATTGCTGATCCTCAGGTGCTGATTGTAAAAAAGGCTGGTTTCTTGCCCGAGACTTTAAGTGTGGCGGCGCTGGATTCTGTAAAAGCAGCTGTAGGTTCTGCTAAGATTATTTTGAAACGTGATCCTCTAGAAGATCGAATCGATTCTTTGATGAGCGGCATGACAATGGACGATCTTGTCGCTCAGATGACCGAAGCCTTGGTACCTAACGTAAATTGTGGTGGAGGCGTTTGTGGTTCGGCTTTGCAGGGTGGTGGTGCTTATGCCGCTGATTTTTATAAGAATGCGTGGGCTCAGAAAATTCCCGTAAGTTACGGAAAAGATTGCGTTCATGGCGTTGCAGATGTGATTAATGCAACTGTGTTTCCACACAATATAGGTTTAGGGGCGACTCGAGATTCTGCTCTTGTTCGTAAGATCGGGCAAGCTGTAGCTGAAGAAATGTGGGCCTCGCATATAGACTATAATTTTGCTCCTGCGTTGAGCGTTCCTCAGGATGAACGCTGGGGCCGCACTTATGAAGGTTTCGGTGAAACTCCGAATTTAGCGGTAGATTTGGGTTCCGCTTTTATTCGTGGTATGCAAGGAGACCATTTCGATGCGGAATGGCGAGTGACTGGAACCGTCAAGCATTTTATTGGCGATGGAGGAACTGATAAAGGCTGGGATCGCGGTGATGTAAAAATGTCCGACGCACAAATTCGCAAGTTGCTATTGCCCCCTTATGTTGCTGCAGTGGAACAGGGCGCACAAAGTGTCATGGCCAGCTTTAATACAATCCGGGGAGTCCATCAGCATGTGGATTCTTTACGTATGACAGGCTGGTTAAAAACGGAAATGGGTTTTGATGGTTTTGTGATTGCAGATTGGGAAGGTATTCAGCATTCCACAACGCCAGGAAGTGCTGGTGATTATTCTGGCAAAAAGACGAATGTTTCTAGCGAAGAAGCGATTCGCCGTTCTATAAACGCAGGACTTGACCTGGCGATGGT
Organism: Fibrobacter sp.; assembly: GCA_024398955.1. GTDB lineage: Bacteria > Fibrobacterota > Fibrobacteria > Fibrobacterales > Fibrobacteraceae > Fibrobacter. The sequence continues at coordinate 56,064 of JAKSIG010000003.1, forward strand.
TCCGTCTTCTGCAGAAGCCTTTATGAGCACCCTTAAAAAGCTGGTTGCCGAAGGCAAGGTTTCTGAAGATCGAGTCAAGGATGCCGTTCGTCGCATTCTTCGAGTAAAGATTCGTGCTGGTCGCCTAGATAAACCTATGGGTCCCGAAAAGTATGTGGGTGTTTCTGCTAATATAGGTAGTACAGAACATCGCGCTATCGCTCGTGAGGCTGTACAGAAAAGTCTTGTAATTTTAAAGAACGAGAGCGTTTTGCCGCTGGTAAAAAATGCGCCTGTATTTGTGACAGGATCTCATGCAGATAATACTGGACTTCAGTGCGGAGCATGGACTCTTGGCTGGCAGGGAACAATGCATGAGGTGCCGGGGGCAACATCAATTCTGGCTGGCTTTGACCAGGTGGCTGCAGGAACCCGTGTTGACTCTGTAGAGATTGCAAATACGGTAGTGTACGTTATTGGAGAAGGGCCTTACGCAGAATGGTTTGGTGACTATCGTGGAAAAAGTTTTGATGATCAAATCTTGATGGGCGACAGACCTCGTCAGCTTCAGTTTGAAAGTCTTGCTCCAAGCATTGAGCAAGTGAAGGCGTGGAAGGCTGTTGGCAAGAAGGTTGTGGTAGTTCTTGTGGCGGGTCGTCCTTTGCCGGTAACGAATTTGATAAATGTTGCCGATGCCTTTGTAATGGCGTGGCTTCCGGGAAGCGAAGGTGCGGGTGTTGCGGACGTACTCTTTGGCGATGTGAAGCCTACAGGAATGTTGCCTCATACCTGGCCTAAAAATGCAAAGCAAATCCCCATTAACGAGGGCGATGGCAAAAAGGGACTTTTCCCTTACGGCTTTGGCTTGACTTATTAGATAAGCCAGGGCTAGGCACGAAAATTTCCGTGGTAATTCCAGCTCCATTCCGATGGATGTTCAGAAATCCAGTTTTCAATTTCTTTAGCGATACAATCTGCAAGGGTTGTACCGCATTCTTTATAAAAACTATTGTGGCTGTTCTGCTCGTTGAATTTCGCTGGATAGAAAGTTTCAAAACGGATGACGATTTCTGTTTTATACCTGGATTTGTTTTGTGCGGGGCGAGTAAATGTTCGGAAAGTGACAATGCCTGCACCCATCTGGTTTACCATTTCGGGAAGCCGCAGGTATAACGTACTTGGCTGCCCGAAGAGCGTAACCTTTTTGCCCTTGGTGTGACGGCCTTGATCAATGACCATGGCTAGGATTGCATTTCTTTTCTTGCCGATTATTGATGGACTGGTAAATAGATTTCTCAGTAGCTGGCTGAGTTCATCGGGATGGTACTCTGTCAGGTGCGGATCACTACGTAAATTTTTAAGCAGTAGACGAGTTGCGTTGTCGCCTACAGAATCCGTAATGAGATGGACGTTGTCGCTGAACTGGCAGAGGCTGCGGTGTAATAACTCAAATGGCCCCTGATGAATGCTGATGGCCGCAATGGGCGAGGGGTTTCCGTCGGCGGTTCTGCTGCAGGACATTGCATGTTGGAGAACTTCTTCGTTTTCGAATACGATTCTGTCTGTTACGCAGGGTCGGCGCATAAGCCCTCGGTAGGAATCTATGGCGTTCCAGTAGATGCCCTTGAATACGTCATCTGCAGAACAGTTCCTTAGATTTGCTGGATTGTATGCAGAACGTTCTACGATGGTGGCGTTGGTAAACGAAACTGCATTTTGCAAATGGGTGACCGTGCGGCCATAGGCTTTTTTTTGGTGTAGAACTTTATAAATCGGTAAGGCAATCCTAAAAAGAACTGCGAATAACCAGTTCGGCATTCGCAGTAAAAAATAGAGCGTGATTTTGTATAAAGTCAGCTTCACCTTGACTTATTCGGCATCAAATTCAAGAATGCTCTTGCCCAGTTCTCGTTCGAAAACGCGGCGAGATAGGCCTTCGCCGGCGTAGCTTAAAGTGGGGGAGATTTCGTAAAGCTTGTCTGCCTTCACTTCGCAGTGCGCCTTTTGCAGCCATTCCTTGTGGAGTGTGCCAATCATAATGCGTGCTGTTTTAGGGCTGTCGTTTCCTTCTGCATTTTTAACAGGGCTGAATTCCTCTTCGCGAATGACGCCGAAGGGCAGCATGGAGCCTAGCTGCGGGAAGGAATCAAAAAGGAACTGCTCGAACTTCCAGCACTTTTCGATGTTGCATACAGTTTTGCGAGCGGTGTGCCAAGGCAGCTTGCTGGTTTGCAGCTTGCGAAGTCCTTCTACCTTAAAGAGGTGCACCGCAATGTTGCCGCCATCAAAAGTCAGGCTTCCGTCGGCGTTTCTCATGTCGCGATATTCTTCAGGAAGGTCGCTATACTCTACAACGCCAGGCTTCTTGTTCTGGAATGCAAAAATGCCGACTTTTTCGTTGGGGCCGGCCTTGGGCACGACCTTGGAAGCGCTCATGCTACGGCCTTCGTTGGCCAATGCGCCAATAAAGGCTGGGTCGCAAATACGGCAGAGTGCATTGTCGACGCTGTACAGGAATACGTAGCGAACTCCTCGTTCAATGAGCCATGCCAGAGTTCCGCTTTGGGCCAGAGCGCGGAAGCAGCCCCCGTTTCCATCGGGTACTAGGGCCAGGTGGTCTTCGCCATCAAGAACAGCCTTGCCATCAGGAGTAAGAGCGCAGATGGTACCCTGTTCGAAGAAACGGATATTCTGACGGTCCATGCCGAAGAAGTTATGTTCGGTAAAGAAGTTGACTGTGGCCTCGTGATTCAGCGGGCTGGTCATGATGCACCAGGGAATGGGGTGGCCGACCTGGGCTGCCAGATTCTGCAATCTTTCTGCCTGCAGTTGGAAAAGGCTCTTGTGGCTGGGGAGACCGATGTCGAACATTCCCTTAGGCCCCTCGAACCCTAGGCGGGAACCTTGTCCACCAGCAACTAGGAATGCGGCGACCTGGCCTTTGCCCAGAAGAATCTCGCCAGATTCTTTCCAAAAATCATAACGGAGATCGTCTGCTGCAATCTTGAAGGGCATGGGCTGCAGGTCTGCTGAAACGTTGTCGCTTAGGCTTGCGGTAGATTTTTCGGCATGGAGCGCTGCGAGTTCTGCCCAGTCCTGACTAGCGATGTCTCGTTCTAGATGGGCGCGGGCTTCGCCGCTTAAACTTTCCAGGTGTGCAGCCAGGTCTGCTTGTCCATTATTTTTCAGGACGTCTATCAAATTTTCGTTTGCCATAAAATGAATCCTTGAACCTACCTAATTCCGAAGAAGATCACCATTGATACAATCAAGGCGAAAATGCTAATCAAGTGCATTCTCCATACAATCTTGGAATTCATCAAGGGCTTGCTGGGGAAGCGTCCTTCCCATTTCTTCTGGAAGTGGTGGTGTAGCGGTGCGCAAAGGAAAATTCGGCGACCTTCGCCAAAGGCCTTCTTGGTTATCTTGAACCATACAATCTGCAACAGCACGGAGCAGGCTTCGGCAATGATGATGATGCAGACGATGGGGTAGAATAGGCCGGCTTGCACCAGAATGAACATAATGCCGATGGCTGCTCCGAATCCCACAGATCCTGCGTCGCCCATATAGATTTCTGCAGGAGGACTGTTGAACCACAGGTAGGCGAGGAGGGCTCCTGCTATAGACATTGCCAAGGGAAACAGCTCGTCGCAGCCCGGCAGATAGGGAACACTCAGGTAATGGCTAAAGATGAAGTTGCCGCTGACGTAAGCTACCAGGCCGACAAAGATCATGCTGGAAAGAATGGGCACAGAAACAAGGCTGTCTAGACCATCTGTAAAGTTGGTACCGTTGGCTGATGCCGCAATCACAAAAGTCATAAAGGCTACAAAAATCCAATTGGGCAGATGAATCTGGAAAATGTCATGAGGGAAGAACGGAACTGTCAGGTCTCCCTTCAGTTCGGGAATGAACTTGTAGCAGAATATGGCGACTACCAGGCTGAACAGGAAGTAAAGGAATAAACGTAATGAACTGGAAATGCCATCAGCCTTGTCCATGTAATCGGCGGCCTTCAGTTTACCTAGCTTGATTAAACGCTTGGCGCGGACTTTGGCAATGTCGTCGATGGCACCCACGGCAGAAAACGCTGCCAACACTACTAGGGTAGAAATCGTGTAACCGTTCATCTTGCAAACAAGGAGGGATACGATTTCTACTACTACTACCAGCAGGAGACCGCCCATAATAGGAGGCGATTTTGTTTTGCCATCCTTGTCAAAGTCGCTGGTTGCATCCAGAGATTGGAGCTTACGAATGTAGATGGGCATGAAACTCAGTACCATGATGATGGAAAGAAGTGCTGCAACGCCTGCACGGAACAGACGACCGTCAAAAAGATCAATGCTGGTAAAATGATAAAGCCACTGGCAAAGCATATTTTAGCTCAGAGTCTATAAAATTTGAAGTTTAATTCTATGTTTTCAATCAAAAAATACAGGAGTCCACAAACACAAACAATAGGTGGTTCAAATTTAGAAAACATTTACGGAGAATGTTATTTTTCTAAATTGTATTGTATGAGTAATTTGCATATAGATTGCCCCCATTGTGGAGCCTCCTTCGACGTGGAACTTCAGGGTGAAACTGCCAACATGATGGTGTTTTGCTGCGCCAAGTGCAAGACTCCTTTAATGTATTGCCATGGGGAAGTGGGTGAATTGGATCGCGAAGAATTTGCAAACCTGCGAAAGAAACTGACTCGTGCCATAGATGCTGCCGTGAGTCGCGATGGTTCCCTTGCAGGTGTGGCTGATGCCTTGCGTCAGATGGTTGAAACTTCCAATGCGTTGGCCGAAGAACGTTCTGAAGAACAAGTTGATGACCATTGTGAACAGTCGGAGTCCCAAGATCGTACTGCAAAGCCCTGCTTAAACGATGATACGTTGGCAGCCCTTCAAAAAGACTTAGACGAAATGGACGCCGAAAGCTTTTTGGACCAGCTTTAGCCTAGGTTGCTCCGATGAAAATCTTATTCTCTGATCTAGATGGCACCTTGCTGACCGATGAAAAGCTTATCCTGGACGAGGATATGGCTGCCATTCAGCAAATGCTGGATTTAGGCAATAAGTTTTTGATTACAACGGGGCGTCCTTTGACCAGCGCTAAGAAAATGGCAAAAAAGTATGGATTTTTCAAGCCCGGATTCTACTTGGTCAGTTTTAATGGAGGGCTGATTTATGACTGCGCTACAGATCAGTCTATATTGACCCGGCATATTCCTGTAGAGTCTGTCAAGTTCATTATGGATGAGGCTCATGCCCGCGGAATGCATGCCCATACTTACGCCGGAGACTTTGTTGTTTCTGAATATGAAACGGAACAGTTGAAAAATTACTGCAATACCATGCAGATGGATTATCTCATTGTAGATAACGTAGTAGACTATTTCAAGAGTATTGAAAAGGATCTTGCGCAAAAGGCCCCAAATGTTCCCATCAATGTGGTGATTAAGCCTGCCCCAATCAAGGTCAATGTTATTACGCCATACGATCACTGCAGTCTAGAAGAATTTCGCACAGAAATGCGTAAAACCACCGAAGGCAAGCTCTTTGATGTTTTCAGCAAACCTGAAATGCTGGAATTTTCAAACATGAAGTCCAATAAGGGTGATGCGGTTCGCTTTATGGCGGATTTCTACAAGGTTCCGCTTTCGCAGACTATAGCTTGCGGGGATGAAGAAAATGATTGCCCCATGATCGAAGCCGCCGGATTGGGTGTGGCCATGGCTAATGGTTCCGAGGCGGCAAAGGCCAAGGCAGACTACATTACCGAAAAGGACAATAATCACGGTGGAATTGCCGAGGTTATCCGCAAGTTTGTTCTTTAACGTATTTTAATGTTTTCTAAATTTGGAACCATGAAAAATTGGCTCGCCAAACTTAATTTAGGAAAGAAGGAAGCGGGAATTGCCGCCTTGACGCTGGTCGTTCTTGTTGTTGCCTTTCTAATTTTTAACAATCTGACGGTTCCCTTTGCAAGACGCTGGGATATTGAATGGGGGTATTACTCCATTTTGTCCACCTTTGTCCTGCTTGTGGTGGGTGTGATTGTTAATATACCCTCCATTGCCAAGCATATCAGCGAATTCCTTCCCTCGGGGAAGGCTACCTGCGGTCTTGTGGTGGTGGCGTTGGTGTTTTCTGTTTTCATGTTCGGAAACATCGGGAACTCCCACCGCGTTCTCAGCGACGAAACTAGCTGGGAGTCTATGGGACTTCAGATGTACTTTCAGCATACTGGCGGTATCTGCAATGAAGGCATCTGGGAAAATGGCGTTCTTGATTGCACCAATGAGGTAAATAACTTTAAGGGAAAGGCTCTTGGCTTTGTCTATTCTCTTGTGTTTAATTTTGCTGAACCGAACCGCGATACTGCCTTGTTGGTCAATTATCCGTTCTATTTGTTCAGTCTGCTGTTTTTCTTTTTGGCGTTGTCCAAGTGGTTTAAGAATGAATGGACTGCCTTAGCGGCGACAGCCTTCTTGGGGGGCATGCCTATATACCTGTTGCAGGCTCGCTCCGCTTCCACAGAAGTCCTATACATCTTCTTGCTAGCAGTTTTGATGGCGTGGTATGCCTTCGTTCCTGCCAAGAAGGTGTGCTGGAAACATTTCCTTTTAACCGTTCCCCTGCTGGGATTTTTTGCGCAGACTCGTCAGGAAACCGTTTTTGCCTTTATTCCCTTTGCGCTTTATTATCACAAGTATTTTCTAGAAAAGGTCCATCGATTGCCGTTATTTGTATTGTCGGTGATTGTGGTCAGCTGGCCTTCTGTAAATACCATGGCCGCTTACCGCGGTTATGATTTTCAGGGTGGGGAACATGCAGCTCATTCCTTTGAAAATCTGTGGTTTAACTTAAAGACCAATATTGAAATTATGCTGAACCTGACGCCGGATTCTGCTTTCGGCGGCATCATGATGAACCCGTTCTATACCACCTTTACCATCATCTTGCTGGTTTCTACGGTCTGGCTTCTGGTTCGTTCCATCTTTTTCAGGCGCTATCGTAAGGGGCTTTTGCTAGGCTTGGCCTTCTGCGTGCAGATCTTTGTTATCCTCCTGAATGTTTCAGGAACATTTACCATCGATATTAACCAACGCTATGTTTTGGTGGCCTTGCCCCTGTTTGCCTTGATTATGGCGCTTGGGCTTTTCGATGTTCTTCAGTTTGCAACAAAGATGCGGTTGGACGCTGCCGGAAAAATTATTGCACTTGTTGCCTGCGTGTTGTCTGTTGGATTGATGCTCTATCATGGTAACAGCTATCGCAATAACATGCTTTATTACAAGAACAAATTGTTAGGCGAAGAAGATTACCTGGATCGAGCTCTTGAAAGCTATCCTGAAAATTCCATCTTTATTTATTCTCGCCCCTGGCAGATGCTTGCATCTGGACACAGCGCCTTTAGCGAAAGAACCTTCATGGGCTGGGATACAGAAACCTTCGCCAAGTGGTACCAGGCTTCTGGAGGCAACATCTATATGGTTCGTGGTCAAGATGGTTATGGCGAACTGAACCGTAAGAGTCGTGTTGTTGGCTTTAAGACCACGGACCAGGTGGATGAAATTCTCGGAGATTATAAGAATGAACGAGTGCTGATGGAGCCTAAACTTTTTGGCTATCCTCTTGCCATTTACAAGATTTTAGCCAAGAAGGGTATTTCCGCCTACCAGCAGAACTTCTTTGTCTCGGACATGGAGAACAATAGCCTTGTGGCAAACAAGATGTTCCCCGAAGCCATCACCTGCCTGTATAGCCTGAATGGAGAACTGCAGGAAGATCTGGTAATCACTCAAAATTCTGACACCCTGTTGCTGGACTCTTCTAAAATTTGGGAAGGAATGAACCGTGTGACCTTGGAATGTGTAATGCCTGATAATGACACTTTGCATGTGGTCAAGGATTTCTTTGTTAATGCGCCGGGCGTGCTGCTACTGTCTGATCTCAAAATAGACAGTTACACTCAGGATTGGGGTGCACCACAACAAAATGAATCTGTGGAACATCATCGCCTTACCTTGGATAAGGAAATCTTCCGTTACGGTATTGGCTCTCATGCAAACTCCCGCATTGTTTACAAGCTGCCGGCATCATACAAAATTCTGCATGCAACCATAGGGCTTGACGACGAAAGCTCTTGTGGCGATGGAGCCAGCTTTGTTGTGGCGGGAAACGGCAGGGAACTGTTCCGTAGCAAGCGCATGTACGCCACCGAAAAGCAGCCTATTGACGTTGATGTCAGCGGCGTAAGTGTTCTGGAACTCAAGATTGACATGGGTGGTGATAAGGACTGCGACCATGGCGACTGGGCCAACGTCTGGCTGGAGAATGGTAGGTGAAAGTCCTTGTAGCTCCATTGGACTGGGGCTTGGGGCATGCAACTCGTTGCGTGCCTGTCATTCGGGAGTTTCTGCGGCAGGGTGCTCAGGTTGAATTGGCTGTGGTAAAGTCCAACGCCAGATTGCTCCGAAGAATTTTCCCGAATCTTCGTCAGCATCTTGCTCCAAGCTATAACATTGTGTATCCTAAGCATGGATACAATATGGGGCTTTGGCTTTTAAAAAATGGCGTTCATTTAAATCGAGTCATTCGCTATGAACATCATTATGCCGAAAAGATGGTAGAACACCATCATTTTGATGTTCTTGTGTCTGACAATCGCTTTGGCTTTTATAGCAAGAATGCAAAATCTATTTACATGACCCATCAGCGACGTATCGCCTTTCCTCCGATTTTGTCGGCGTTTGAAACTACTGGCATTTTGTGGCATGCTGCAATCATGCGCCATTTTGACGAAATTTGGGTGCCGGACCTTCCTGAGGCTCCTGGTTTTGCGGGTCGAATGTCTCATGTTAAATTGCAACCCGCGCCTGTAAAGTTTGTGGGGGCATTGTCTAGATTTTCTGAATGTGGTGGGACTGTACAGGCTGCAGGTAATGATTCTGAACGAACGTTGGTTTCATATAAGTTTGTTGCAGTTGTTTCTGGAGTAGAACCTGCCCGTAGTCGTTTTGAAAACCTCCTGAAGGAAACGTTCTCGAAGCTGGATGGGCGTCATGCTATCATCATGGGGAAGCCTGCGCTTGGGGTAAAAAAATGGACCGAGGGGAACATAGATTTCTTTACGCATCTTGAAGATGAAGATTTTGCAGAAACAGTTAGGTCTGCGGAATGGGTGGTTTCTCGAGGCGGATACAGCACGGTCATGGATATGGCGGTCCTTGGTGCTCGCTGTATTTTTGTTCCTACTCCCGGGCAGTACGAACAGATTGTCTTGGCTCGAGATTTGAGTGAATCGCTCTGTGCAAAAGCAATCGAAGAAGATCGCCTTAATTCAGAAACCTTGAAAGAACTTGTTGAACAATCTGACGCAAGAAACGTGAAATTGCCTAGGGCAAAAAAAACGGACTTGCTGAAAATCGCGGTTCAGCAGTCTTTTAGAAAATAATCTTAAAAAACAGAATAAACCTTTTGACTTTATAGGAAGAATTATATGCCTCAATTTGTACTAGCTTTCCCTATGAATTGTGATGCGACTGCACCGGTGGTCATCAACGAAAATGTTACCTTGGCTGCCGATGCCAAGTCTGCAATTATTCCCGGATGCTCCGTAATGTTCAATGTTATTCGCAAGGAGCGTGTAGATGGCCTTGCCGGAATTTTTAAGGAACATCAGGACATCTCTGCAGAGACCGCTTCTGCTATTGAAGCTCACAAGTCCTTGCTGTTCCTGCTGGGTGAAGTAAAGAACATTGAAGAGGTGGGGCAGGTGAATATGGCTATCCTCAAGATGTTTACCGTTGGCGCCTTGGGCGTCTATATGCAGCAATCTGGTGCTGCCTGGAGCGAAGAAGGCTTTCGCGAAGAAGTCGGTGATGGTGAATATCCTATGGATCCGTGGATTAACTTTGTAGAGAATGGCGACTTGCTTTATACTTTAGGATTGGCTTGCTTTGGTCTGCCGGACTTGAGCATTCCCGCGGCAGAAGAAGATGCCCAGAGTAAACTGCTGTTTGTTGCTGATGCTTTGTTTGGAGATGGTATTCCTGCTAAGTCCGGTTCGGAAGTAGACCTCGAAGAAGACGGTGTCTGCGTTCTACGCCTTGAAACAAAGAATCCTTTCCCGAAGGATTCTCCGGAGTTTAACCGCCAAGGCATTCTTCGCGTCGCCAAGAAGAAATAACCTTAAATAAAAACGCCCGACAGTAAGCCGGACGTTTTTATTTGGGGGTTAGGAGGAGAACAAAAGTTCTTGAACTTTAAAATAGCAAAAGGAAAGGACCTGGACGGCTTTGTAAGTCAAAATTATTTTTTGGTGTAATGAACATCACATCGGAATTCAGTTATATTGTATAAGAAACTTACGGAGATTTTATGAGTTGTCGAATCCTGATGCGCTTTGTTGGTGAAACCGATCAACTTGCTGGCGTCTATGACGAAATCATGGAAAACTTTCCTGAGGCAGAGCTTCCAAGCGAAGATTGCGGGGAGTGGTATTCTGTTGACGACGTCATGATGGATGAATACGAGTGCCGTTTCGAGGAATTGCCCGAGAGTGCGCTTTTGGCTATGGATGGCTCTATCTTCATAGAGGATGAACTGCCCGAGGATTTCTTTGCTGCGTTGATGGATCGTTTTGAAAAGGTGTTTGGTGCCTTTAAGTGGGCGAGTCTCGATGTTGGCGTAGGCTGTGGAACCAGCGATGGCTGGGGTGAATTCAATCCCGAATATGCCGATGATGGCTCCGATGAAGCTAACGAAATATCTGAAGCCGTGCTTGGATTTTAGAACACCCTGTCGTCATTCTGAACACCGCAGGTGTGAAGAATCCATAGTGTTCTCATAATTCATACTTCGTAATTCATAATTACTTGAGCCGCTGTTATACAGCAACCTATCGTGTGCAAAAAAAGCCCCCGGTTCATCACCGAGGACTTTCTCGTAATTCATACTTCGTAATTCATAATTACTTGAGCCGCTGTTATACAGCAACCTGTCGTGTGCAAAAAAGCCCCCGGTTCATCACCGAGGACTTTCTCATAATTCATACTTCGTAATTCATAATTACTTAAAATCGCTACGCGATTTTAAGTCTTATCTTCACCGCGGAGCATGATGACCTTACCGGTGCGGATGTATTCGACAATTTCGAACTTCTGGCACAGGCTCTTCATGGCATCGATCTTATCGGAGTTACCGGTAATCTGGATGATCATGGAGTTTTCGGTCATGTCGACGGTAACTGCCTTGAAGTGATCGCAGAGTTGCAGGATTTCGGTACGCTGTTCGGGAGCGCAACGAACCTTGATCAAGGCAAGTTCCTTTTCCACCACGTTCATGTTGGTGTGGTCCTTGGCCTGCACAACGTCAACCAGCTTTTCAAGCTGCTTGATGATCTGCATCAGGATTTCGGGATTACCGTGAGCCACAATGTTCATGCGGCTGAAGTTGGGGTCCAGCGTGGGGGACACGACCAGGGAGTCGATGTTGTAACCACGGCGGGAGAACACCAGAGAGATGCGAACGAGCACGCCCGGGCGGTTTGCAACTAACAAGCTAATAGAATGAGCTGTAGAAATCATTTTTATATCTCCTTTCCGTGATTAGGTCGATCCAGTGGGCTTTTCGAGCTGAGTCTTGGGCTGTTCAGTAATCATGGAGGTAAGCGGTGCACCTGCCGGAATCATGGGGAACACGTTGTCTTCCTTTTCGCATTCGCACCAGATAAGGATAGGACCTTCGTTGTAGTCCAGAGCCTTCTGGATCATGCGTTCTGCGTCGGCTGCGCGCTTGATACGCAGACCCGGAATGCCGTAGGCTTCTGCAAGCTTTACGAAGTCGGGGTTGCCCTGCATGTCGACGCTAGAGTAGCGGTGATCGTAGAAGAGTTCCTGCCACTGACGCACCATGCCCAGGTACTTGTTGTCAAGCACGAAAATCTTGATGGGCAGCTTGTGGAGTGCTGCAGTTGCAAGTTCAAATTCGGTCATCTGGAAGCCGCCATCGCCGCTGAAGCTGCAGACGGGCCAACCGGTGGTGTTACCGAAGGCTGCACCGATTGCAGACGGAAGGCCGAAGCCCATGGTGCCTGCGCCGCCACTGGAGTGGAGCTGACGAGGGTTGTTGATGTGGAAGTACTGAGCCACCCACATCTGGTGCTGACCCACGTCTGTCGTGACAATGGCGTTACCCTTGGTGAGGTCGCTAACAGTCTGCACGATGTGCTGCATACGCAGACCGCCCTGCTTGGGGTAGGTCAGCGGGAAGCGCTTCTTCCAGGTCTGGCAGGTCTTGACCCATTCGGCGGTGTCAAGCTTGGAAACCAGAGGCAGGAGCTGTTCCAGAACCATCTTTGCATCGCCGCACATGAACACATCCGGCTGGAGGACCTTGCCTTCTTCGGCGGGGTCGATATCAATGTGCATCTTGATGGCGTCCTTACAGAACACTTCAAGCTTACCGGTAATACGGTCGTCCCAGCGGGAACCGATGGAAAGGATCAAGTCGCAGTCCAGAACGGCCTTGTTGGCGTAGACGGTACCGTGCATGCCCAACATACCGAGGGAAAGTTCGTGATCGGTGGGGAAGGTTCCCAGGCCCAGCAAGGTGCAGGCTACGGGAGCGTTCAACTTTTCGGCAAGTTCGCGAACCTGGCGGGAAGCACCGGAAATCATGGCGCCGTGGCCAACGAGGAGGAGAGGCTTCTTGGACTTCTTGAGGTATTCTGCGGCCTTTTCAACAGCTTCGGTAGGAGCGTAGGTCGGAATCTTGTAGCCCGGAAGGTCCATCTGATCGGTGAACGGAGCGGTGCAGGCACCTGCGGTCACGTCCTTGGGGAGGTCGATAAGCACGGGACCCGGACGGCCTGTACGTGCGATGTGGAAAGCTTCCTTCATGATGCGGGGAAGGTCGTTGGGATCCTTCACCAGGTAGGAGTGCTTGACGGCTGCGAAAGTCATACCGCTGGTATCGCATTCCTGGAAGGCATCCTTACCCAGGTTCGGAGTGGTGGTCTGTGCGGCCAGCACGACGATGGGGCTAGAATCCATGAGGGCGGTATAAATGCCAGTGAAGGTGTTGGTTGCGCCCGGGCCGGAAGTTACCAATGCAACACCGACTTTACCAGTCTGACGAGCATAGCCGTCGGCCATGTGGGTTGCGCCCTGTTCATGACGAGTGAGGACGACCTTGATGTTGGAATCCAGAATTGCATCAAACATGGGGATGGCGGATCCACCAGGATAACCGAAAATGGTATCGATTCCCTCGCGCTTGAGGCATTCGATAATCACTTCTGCGCCGCTTAAGGTTTTGTTTGCCATATGTTTTCCTATACAGTAGGTTGAATTTCTTTTGATTTGTTTAAAAATATAGTCATTTTTTATGAAAAACACACCTGTGTGACGGAAAGTTTGTGGAAAAACTTTGATTTTTTATAAAAAGTTTTGCTGTTTAGAAACAACTTGTTCCTAAAATCGGTCTGTTTTTGAAGTAAGTCGCTGTTACTGTGGACATTTGGTAGTGAAAAATGATGTTTGTAGGGCTGTAAACACTTTGTTCTAAACAAATTGCACGAATTGTTGAATAGTGCCTGGATTAGATGTTTTTCCTGAAAATAACGTGTATAAAGGGAAAACTTTCGAAAAGGACCCTTTATGAACATCTATAAAGCGAATTCTGTCAAGGAAAACGTCTCTACTTATCCAGTCGTTGTCGAAAAAACACCCCTGTTACCTCGCGAAAAATTAGAACGCCTGGGTGTTGCTGCCATGAATAACGAAGAACTGCTTGCCATTATTTTGGGGAGCGGCTGTCAGGATTGCGATGTTTTTGAACTATCCCGTAGGCTTGCTGAATTCCTTTCTGCGGAGTCTACTGTTCCATCGCTCCAGAAACTGCGAAAAATACGTGGGCTCGGAAAGGTTAAGGCCTCGCAGGTCTTGGCTTGCCTGGAATTGTCTGGGCGCTACATATTAAGTGGAAATGTGTCTTCGGTGTCTCGCCCCGAAGACCTTATGCCTCGACTTTCCTATATGAAATATGAGGAGCAGGAACATCTTGTTCTTGTTACGTTAAATTCCTCTAACGATGTGATTCGGGTTCATGAATTGACCACAGGCCTGGTAAACCAGACTCCGGTTCACCCTCGGGAAGCTTTCGTAAAGGCTATCGAGGATCGGGCGGTGTCCGTAATATTCGCCCACAATCATCCTTCGGGTTCGATGTCTCCGAGTTCCGAGGATATGTCCATTACCCGAATTCTTTGCGCATCGGGAAAGATTCTGCAGATTCCGGTGCTGGATCATATCATCATAGGCCGCAGAGGTTTTACCAGCATTTGTCGACTTGATCCAGACATTTTTGAGAGAACTTTTGAACTCTAGATTTGCCTATGATGGGTGGTGTGAATTTCACAACGCCAAATTGAATGTAAATCTTTGTACACAAACGTGTTAGAGATGGCTGTTTTTGAAAAAAAAGTGCTTAAAAATGTGTTTTTAATCTCATTTGGACTAATCAAAAACAGTGGTTTTTTGTAAAAAAACTATATTTAGTCAAGTTAATTTCGGGGTGCCTTGTTTGGTGGTACCTCACATTTAAGGAGACGCTATGAAAAAAGTAGCTATGGGTCTGGCCCTCGCTCTGGCAGCATCTGCCTTTGCTGGTCATCCCCAGACAATCAACAAGGAAGGCTTTGTGGGTGTGAATAAGACCCAGTCTGCTCAATCCTTGGGTCATTCCAAATTGGTATTCACCCTTTTGGGCGATGGTACCTTTGGCAACGATATGTTCCCGAACAACGACAATGGTGTTGCTCTAGGCGAAACCTATAACTTCGGTACTGGTCTTGACGGTGCGAAGGCTGCTCCTGTTGCAGACTTTGTTGGTGCTAGCGCAAACGTGGGCTTTGCCATTGGTATCTGGCATTACTTTGACTTGGGCGTTACCATGCCGGTCTACTATGACCAGATGAATGCCGACGACGTGAATGGCCAGGGTGCTATTTCTGGTACCAAGGCTGGCTATATTGGCAACCTTAAGGCCGACTTGAAGGCCCGCTTCCCTCTTCCCGAAGACCAGATTATGGACGTGGCCGTCTTTGGTGGCGTTGGCATTGGTACTGCCAATACAACCAAGCAGGGTCTCTGGGTTCGTGAAGCCGACTACATTAACAAGAACACTGGCGTTGCCTACCCCTATGGTACCAAGAATACAACCATCAAGGGTGGTTTGGCCGGTACTGCAGACTTTAGCAAGATGGATGGTGGCGATGGCTTCCCCTTCTTGGTGCATGTGAACGGTGGTTATCGCTACAACACAAACACCGATTACAACTCCTTCTGGTTCACTAGCGTTGCCGCAGAAGTATACTTCATGGACTTCTTGTCCATCTTTGTTGAATACTACTGGGATATCGCAGCCGACGACTGGGTCTATTATATTCCAGAAGGTGGTGCTGAAATCGAAAAGCAGGACCTCGACATGAAGCAGCTGACTGGAGCCTTGGTGTTCCACCTGCCTATCGGTCTTGACATTCACCTTGGTGCTTCCTACTACCTGGGTGGCGATGTTTTCCTGAAGAACGTTTATGTTCTTGAAAACGCAGACCGTACCGGAGCATTCGCTTACGCTCCGTCTGCCGATGGTCAGGGCTTTACCCGTGTCGAACTGGATAACGGTGTTGTTGCCCAGCAGATTCGCGTGAACCCGCAGTACACCGTTTACGGTGGTATTACCTGGAGCGGCTTCCTGCTGCCTCAGGACCGTGATGGTGACGGTGTTACCGATAACGAAGATAAGTGCCCCGATGACTTTGGTCATCGTCTGAACCAGGGTTGCCCGTTGGGTAATCCCGATGCCGACGAAGACGGCGTTTGCGATTCCTGGGTTGCCGAAAAGGGTTTCCAGTCTGAATTTGCCGATGTTTGCGAAGGCGTTGATATGTGCCCCAATGAAGCTGGTGAAGGTGATGATGGTTGCCCGCTTGGCAATCCTGACCCGGACGAAGATGGCGTTTGCGATCCTTGGGTTGCTCAGAAGAAACTGCAGAGCAAGTATAAGGATGTTTGCGATGGCATTGACGAATGCCCGAACCAGAAGGGTATGCCTGCATTCAACGGTTGCCCCACTAAGCAGCCGGACCCGGATGGCGATGGTATGTGCTCTCCGTGGGTAACTGACGAAGGTGCTACTGCTGAATTTGCTGACATCTGTAAGGGTTACGATATGTGCCCGGGTGAAGCTGGTGCTAAGGCCAATAAGGGCTGCCCGTGGGATGATCCTGACTCCGATAACGACGGTATGTGCGACGAATGGGTAACTCAGAAGAAGATGGGCTACTACTTCGAAAAGGCTGCCGAAGATGACGCAATGAAGGCTGAATGGTTCATCGAAAAGACCTGTAAGGGTATCGATAAGTGCCCGACCGAATTCGGTCCTGCCTCTAACGAAGGTTGCCCGCTTGGCAACCCGGATACCGACGAAGACGGCTTCTGCGATCCTTGGGTAACTGAAAAGGGTCTCCTGGATCAGTACGATGGCATCTGCACCGGTATCGATAAGTGCCCGACTGAAAAGGGTGAAGAATTTGCTCAGGGCTGCCCCATGGATAATCCTGATGCAGATGGTGACTCTCTGTGCGCACCTTGGGTAACTGAAAAGGGTATGACTAAGGACTTTGCAAACATCTGCCACGGCGTCGATAAGTGCCCGGCTGAAGCAGGTCCGGAATGGAATAAGGGTTGCCCGGCCGAAAATCCGGACCCCGACCAGGATAGCCTCTGCTCTCCGTGGGTGAAGAAGCAGAATATGCTTGAACAGTTCAAGGATGTCTGCCATGGCATTGACCGTTGCGAAGACGAAGCAGGTCCGGAATGGAATAAGGGTTGCCCGATTGACGACGATCCTGACTCCGATAAGGATGGTGTCTGTTCTCAGTGGGTTGCCGATAAGAAGCTCCTCGACCAGTTCAAGGATGTATGTACCGGTATCGACCGCTGCCCGGATACTCCGGGTGACGATGGCCACGGCTGCCCCAAGAAGGCTCCTGAAAAGCTGGACGGCGTGACCTTCAAGTCTGGTAAGGCCACTCTCGAATCCAACGCTAAGAAGATCTTGAAGAACGTTGCAGAAAAACTCGTCAAGAACGACGAATACAAGGATCTGCAGATTGTTATCCAGGGTCATACCGATAACGTTGGTAAGGAAAAGTCCAACCAGAAGCTGTCTCAGCAGCGTGCTGAATCTGTGATGAAGGAATTGACTAAGGCCGGTGTTAAGAAGAACCGTATCAAGGCTATTGGTATGGGCTCTAGCTGCCCGGTTGACGACAACAGCACTGCTGATGGTCGCGAAATGAACCGCCGTATCGAAATGCTCTTCGTGAGCCCGGACGACGACGGTATGAGCTGCCATAGCAACTACGTTCCGTAATCGCTAACTTATCACTGATTAGCTTTAAAATCCCTCGGATGAAAATCCGGGGGATTTTTTTTTGCCTTCTTGAACTTTTTTTGTTGTCATTCCGAACTTATCTCGGAATCGGCTTTGTTGATTTTGTATCTTTAGCTATATGACAAAGCTTGATGAAATTTTGACCGCAATCGAAGCATCCAATCACGAACTTGTGGAAATGGATCCCGAACACCTGAATCATAAAATGGTGCAGAAGGCCCGCCTGGGCAAGAAACCTGTGCCTCGTCATACTCAGGATCTTATTTTAACGGCCTTGAACAAGTTGCTTGTTGAAAAAGAAGTTGAAGGTGCCAGGGTATATAAGCGTGTAGAAATTTTTGGAGAACTTCCCCCGAAGGCCGAAGTATAAGGAGCGATTCATGCAACAGTATCTTGATCTTTTGAAGGACATTATGGAAAACGGTGTAGATCGCTCCGATCGTACAGGCACCGGAACCCGTTCTGTTTTTGGTCGTCAGTGCCGTTATGACCTTTCCAAGGGATTCCCCTGCCTTACAACGAAGAAACTTCACCTTCGTTCAATTATTCACGAACTGCTGTGGTTCCTGAAGGGTGATACCAACATCAAGTACTTGCACGACAACAAGGTGACCATCTGGGATGAATGGGCCGATGAGAATGGAGACCTTGGTCCGGTGTATGGTCATCAGTGGCGTAGCTGGCCGACTCCCGAAGGAGGCTACATAGACCAGATTAAGAATCTTGTAAACAGCTTGAAGAACAATCCCGATTCCCGCCGCCATCTGGTGTGTGCCTGGAATGTTGCCGAAGTAGATAAGATGGCTTTGCCGCCTTGCCACTGCCTGTTCCAGTTCTACGTAGGCGGTGTTGGCGCCTCGGGCAAGCGCAAGCTTTCTTGCCAGTTGTATCAGCGTAGTGCAGATACCTTCCTGGGAGTCCCCTTCAACATTGCGTCCTACGCTTTGCTGACCTTGATGCTGGCTCAGGTTTGCGGTTATGAACCGGGTGAATTCATTCACACTTTGGGCGATACCCATCTGTATTCTAACCACTTTGATCAGGTAAAGGAACAGCTTAGCCGTACTCCCCGTGCGTTGCCGACCATGAAGCTGAACCCCGAAGTCAAGGACCTTTTTGATTTCAAGTTCGAAGACTTTGAACTTGTAGACTACGATCCGTATCCAACCATCAAGGCTCCCATCGCTGTTTAATTACGAATTATAAATTACAAATTACGAGAATTAGTTAGACGGCTTTGCCGCGATTATTAAATCTCATAATTCATAACTCATAATTAATAATTAGTTCCTTATGCTCATTTCCGCTATTGTCGCAATCTCTGAGAATAACGTCATCGGTCGTGACGGTCACTTGCCTTGGCACTTGTCTGCAGACCTGAAGCGCTTTAAGGCTATTACCACGGGGCATTCTATAATTCTCGGTCGCAAGAACTATGATGACATTGGTCGCCCGTTGCCCAATCGTACGAATTACGTTTTGAGCCGTAATGCAGCCTTTGAAGCACCTGGCTGCATTGTTTGTGGAAGTCTCGGTGATGCGTTGATGGCAGCCGAGTCCGCCGGCGAAACGGAATGTTTCATTATCGGTGGTGCTGCCATTTACGAACTTGCCATGCCCAAGGTAAAGAAGTTGTACTTGACTCGTGTGCATGGAACCATTGATGGGGATGTCTTTTTCCCGTCGTGGGGTGATGGTTGGCGTAAGGTGAGCGAAGAACGGTTCCCAGCCGACGAAAAGAACGATTTCGAAACTACCTTTGAAATTTGGGAACGGGATTAGTCTTTCAGGGTGTCGAGGTTTTTCTAGTTGAAGAACGTAAGAAATAAGATATTGTTTGGAACTTTACTAGTCTTTGCGGTGGCGGTGCTGCTTGCATTGTACTTTGGTGTTCGCAACAATGGCGTTTCTTCTTCTGCGGTACACCTAGATGCCGGCTGGAGTCTGACCTTTGACAAGAAAACCACAAAGATTCAGTCTTTGTCGGATTATCGAATTCCCCGTAAACTAGCCTTGGGGGATACACTTGTTTTTGAACGGATTCTGTCGGACACTTTGTGTCCCCATCCGGTTTTACGATTTAAGACTTACCATTCCATTGTGGAGGTAATCGCTGCCGATGAACGCGTGTATTCCTTTGGACTGGATTATAGCGGTTCAGGTTTTGTGGGAAGTGGATTCCACTATGCGTTCTTGAATAGAAAGGCCCTGGGCCAGAAGCTAACAGTAAAAATTATTCCTACAGAAAAGGATGCCTTTACTGTTATGCCTGATTTTGATGTGCTTCCTGAAAATGGCGCGCTGACAGACTACAATGCAAATCACATGCTGACGATTATCGTTGGTGTGTTCCTTGTGCTCTTTGGAATTCTTGCTGTGCTGGCAACTTTGGTTCTGGCCTTTTCAGGTGTGGTCCATGTCCATTTTATGATGATCGGTCTTTTGGCCTTGTTGCTTGGGCTCTGGTCTTTGTGCAACATGATGGTTATGCAGATTTTCTCTGTGGATTTTGCTTTTAATACCTTGATTGAATATGTGACTCTCTATTTGGCTCCGATTCCTCTGTGCGCATTCCTCTTGAATATGCGGCAGAACTCCATAGGAAAGAATGGAACCATTGGCCTTAAAATTTTAATGGCTGTGGATTTTGTGTTCTTTGCGGTGGCAAGCCTTTTGCATTGGCTGGATGCTGTTCATTATAAAGATTGCCTTGGTATTTTCCACTTATATGTCTTGTGCGGCTTTATTTATCTGGGTAGCTTTACCTTGAAAAAAAAGAAAAAGTTGGATTTGTCCGGGAAGCTTTTGTCATGGGGCGTTTTCATTTTTGCAGTCATTGCGCTTTTGGATTTGATTCGCTATAATGTTTTCCGCAGTTTTCTGTACAGCGTAACCTTCTTGAGCGAAACCTGGATCCCGCTGGGAATTCTTGTATTCGTGATGTTCCTGGTGGCGAGCTACTTGGTAAACCTCCATAAGATTATTACGGACAAGGCTGAAAAGGATGTGCTGGCTGCAATGGTCTATGTGGATAGCCTGACAGGCTTGTTCAATCGTGCAAAGTGTCAGCAGATTTTTGACATTCTGGATAAGGTTGTGGCGGATTATGCGATTGTTAGCATCGACATGAATGGACTTAAGTTTGTTAATGATAAATATGGTCATGGCATGGGCGATGAGTTATTGAAGGCTTTCGCAGGTGTATTCAAGACTGCTTTTGCTGGAGTTGGCACAACGATTCGAATGGGGGGTGACGAGTTCCTCGCTATTGTTCGTGCAGAACATCTTGATGACATTGAATCAGCTTTGCAGCGAATGGAAATGCTGCAGAAGGCAAGTGCCGTTGAGTTGCCGATCCCGCTGGAGGTTGCCTGTGGCACTGCCCGACGTAGCGAGTGTGGCGATGGCCCTGTGCTGGCAGAAAACGTCTATAGCTTAGCGGATGATCGAATGTACGATCGCAAGGCTGCGATGAAGTCCAGTTTTAAACGGAAGTAGTGCCGTTCCGACTTGGAATAAGACACCCTCATCTTTTCAAAAAAATAAAGATAGATTGTTAAGACGGTCTTTAAAAAGACCTGTTTTTGTTGTTCCTTTGGGTAGGTGGTTTTGATATGTTGGAATTTAGTGTCTTCTATCGTTTGGCTGCGGCTTTGGGCTTGGGACTGATTATTGGCCTGCAGCGAGAACATACCTATTTTGACGCATCGGATCGCCATCCTGCGGGTGTTCGCACGTTTACCCTTGTTGGCCTAGGTGGTGCCATGGCGGCCCTGCTTTGTGGCTTAATGGGAGGCGCCGCTCCCTTTGTGGCTGGCTTTATCGTGATAGGCCTTTTGCTGGTGGCGTCACATATAGCCTTTGGACTTTCACATCGTGGGGAACAAGGGCTTCATAATGGCCCTGTTCCAGAAAACGCTCCAACGGCACCTCCAGCCAATGCGGGTATTACTACAAGTGTTGCCTTGGTCATCGTGTATTTGCTTGGTGCCATGTGCTGGTACGGGAAGCTGTTGGAATCCTGCGTCATCATGGTGGTGATGCTCTGGATTCTTACGGTAAAGGAGCAGCTCCATAGTTTTGCGCAGAAACTTTCTCGCGAAGACATTCTGGCCACCGTCAAGTTTGCCGTAATCTCTGCGCTGATTTTGCCTTTTCTCCCGAATCAGGCTTGTGGTCCTGCCGGTCTGCAGGTGCTGAACCCTCATACCATCTGGCTGTTCGTGGTATTCATTTCGGGCATTGGTTTTGTTGGCTATGTGCTTATAAAAATTGTAGGCCCCGGAAAGGGTATTTGGCTTACGGGTGTTCTGGGAGGCATTGCAAGCAGTACGGCTTTGACATTGAATTTGGCTGGCCGCAGTCGTGATAATGAATCCTATGCGTCGGACTTTACGCTGGGCATTGTGCTTAGCTGGTCGGTGATGTATGTTAGACTTTATCTGATTTGCATTGCTCTAAGCATGGATCTTGCAAAGCCACTGGCTCTGCCTTTGTTGCTGCCTGTTGTGCCAGGACTGGCTTATGCCTTGTTCCTAAAGATTCGCGAAGGTTCAGATCATCGTTCGAAAACGGCCGATTTTTCGAACCCCTTCAAGCTGTTGCCGGCAATTAAGTTTGGCGTGGTCTTTACCTGTGTGATGTTTGTGGCGAATGCCGCCAGGGTCTATTTGGGTGAGGGAGCTCTTTTGGCCTGCAGCTTCTTGGGTGGTGCCGCTGAAATGGATGCTGTCGCTTTTTCTGTGATTGACATGTTTGTCAAGAATGGCCTTGGCGTTCGTGAGCTGGTGCTGGCCTTTTTGCTGGCAAGCCTTGCCAATACTTTGACGAAGGGCGGTCTTGTGATTTTCCTGGGTGCAAAATCCATGCGGAAACCTATTATCCCCGCGGTGGTCTTGATTTGCTCGGTTACGGTAGCCTTGATCGTTGCGTACATCTAATGAAACCTTTACAAAAATTGAATGTCCGTGCGGCGTAGATATTTTTTCCTTTCTTAATAAGAATAAGGGCTTTACGGCCCTTTTTTTATTTATCTTAGCAGAGTAAGAATTGCATTTTTTTAGAGGATTTTATGGCTGAAAAAAGCGACATGACGTACGCCTTGACTATCGCTGGCTTTGATGGCAGTGCCGGTGCCGGCTTTATTTCCGATATCAAGACCATGTCCCATTTTGGTGTGTATGGTCAAGCCGTATGTACGGCCCTCACCGAGCAGAACGAAGATGAGTTCGTGGCTCCGGGCTGGGTTATCTGGGAACGCATCGAAGCTCAGCTCGAAACCTTGTTCCGCAAACACACCTTTAAGTATGTGAAGATTGGCCTGGTGGAAAAGGCGAAAATCCTTCGCCGCATTGTAGAGTTCGTTCGTGAAAAGTCCCCGGACGCCTTTATCGTATGGGATCCTATTGCAAGCGCTTCTGCGGGTTTTCACTTTATGCGAGATGCTGCGGAATTTTTGCCTGTCATGAAGATGATTGACCTGGTGACGCCCAATGCAGATGAATACAAGTTTCTCGGTCTGGAAGCGGCGCAGCAGAAGGGCGAAATCATGATGGGGAAGGATTGCGCGGTGCTTTTGAAGGGCGGACATGCAGAAGGCGCTGATTCCGTTGATACTTTGATTATGGATGGTGCCGAATACAAGTTTGCAAGTCCTCGCTTGCCAGGTTGTGGTAAGCATGGCACCGGCTGCGTGTTAAGCTCTGCAATTCTTGCCAACGTTGCCTTGGGCAAGACTCTTCCTGAAGCCTGCCAGATTGCAAAGGACTACATGAATGAATTTCTTAAGAGTGGGGAAGGAAGAGTGGGATTTTTGCCCTAATTTCTTTTCAATGGCTAAATAACGCTTAACGATAAGACCTGCTTTAAAAGCGGGTCTTTTTATATAAAACAAGAAATGTGTTTTATATAACGCGCAAATGTTGTTTTATATATAAAATTACGTCAAAAAACGAAAATTTTGTTTTATGAGGTGTTGGGATTTTATAAAACAAAGTGTATCTTTTGTATGTGATATCCGTTGTTGATTACTTAAGCTATCGCCAATATAATCTTGATTATTACTTGAAACGAAAGAAATCTTTCGGTTTTTCATGGCGCTCATCATATAATTATTTTTCACCGTGGAAAAATCCGGTAATTCGTGAATTGGTTGCAGCGATGCCAAACATGAGTTGTCCGTAACGAAAAAAAATAAGAAATTCCGAAAGTTGAGTCATTCCTCAAAAATTATATAAGTAGGGCTGAAATATGGAAAAATTGTTGAAATTTATAAAAGCATCATTGGTTGGCTTTAGTCTACTTGGAATGGTTGCTTGCGGTGATTCAGATAGTGAAAAAACTTCTGGTGGGGCTACAGAGGAAACTCAAGGCATTGCAATTAATGATAAAACTGTGGCAGGCGTTTCTCAGAAGGGTCCTTTTGTCAATGGTTCCAGTGTCCACCTCTATGGACTTGATTTTGAAACGTTGACTCAATCTGGTTCTGTGTTTACGGGTAAAATAACTAGTGATAAAGGTGACTTTAAGGTTTCTGGAGTTAGTCTTGCTTCCCAATATGCTTTACTGGAAGCTAGCGGATATTACCACAATGAAGTTACAGGTGAAAAATCTTCAAGTCCGATTACATTATATGCGATTACAGACTTGAGTGATCGCGATCATGTGAATATCAATTTGCTGACTCACCTGGAATATGAACGAGTTCAATATCTTGTGTCTACGGGTATGAGTGTTCAAGATGCCAAAAAGCAAACTGAACGGGAAATACTGAAAACTTTCTATATCGATCTAAATGCTGAAAGTTTTGAAGATTTGAATATTTTCAATGATGGTGACGGTGATGCCGCTTTGCTTGCTGTTTCCATTCTTTTGCAGGGAAATCGTTCAGAAGCTGATCTTAGTGAACTTTTAGCAAATTACGCCATGGATATAGAAAAGGATGGCGAATGGAATGATGAGAAAATTAAGACTGAAATTGCTGATTGGACGGAGAGGCTGAGTCGTGATGATGACTATGGTGGAATTCGTCTAAACATTTCAAAATGGAAATTTGGCGAAGTTCCGGCATTTGAAATATATGCTAGACGTTATTGGTGGTTCAATTATGGACTTGGCTTATGTACTGATGGTCGGCAGGGAGAAGTTCTGAAAAATCAAAATGAATTGAGTTTTAATGCGGATATATACTACATATGTGATAAACAATCTTGGAGGATTGCGAAAAATATTGAAAGGGACACTTATTCTTGGGGTGACGATTTTAAAGAAGGTACGGTAAAAAAAGGAAATGTGAATCCAAAGTTGTATTATGTGTATGATGGATTTGCTTGGCGTGAGGGAACTGAATTAGATGCTCAAATGTATGAAAAAGGTGGCTTTGCCTGTGCCGAACGAAAAAATACTGCTGAAGGAATGGTTGCTGTAACGGGTGATACAAGTTCTGTAAAAATTGAAAAACTCTATTATGTTTGTGAAGATAAGTGGGTTGTTGCCCCTTCAGTTTATAATGATACATACGAAAGTCGTGGAAAATGTGATGAATCGCATGTAGACGATGTGATTGTCGGTCGTATCGATAGGAATAATCACTATATCTGCACTGGTAACCAATGGCAGGAAATTTCTACGATTCTGTATGAATTGATCATGACGTATGGTACATGTGTAAATAGAAAGGATGGATTTCTCGCTAGCGGTAAATTTGATGGTTTTGGGTGTAAAGACAATCATTGGATAAAATTGGATGAATTCGAAAGAGACATGGGTATATGTACCCCTTCACGGAATGTCAAGGCAGTGTATGAAGGACATTATTATATTTGTCAAGATTCAGAATGGAAGGCAATAAGCGAAGTGGAGTTTGAGTATGGATTTTGTACAACATCTATACAAGATTCTATGGCTAATGTCGGATGGCATTATTATGTTTGTCAAGATTCAGAATGGACTGCAATAAGCGAAGTTGAGTATAAGTATGGATTTTGTACAGCATCTATGCAAGACTCTTTGGCTAATCCAGGATCCTTTTATGTTTGCAAAGATTTGGTGTGGAAGAAGATTGAAGAAGATGAATATAACAAACTGGCTGAGTTAAAGGAAATAGAACGTAAATTTGGAATTTGTACAGCTTCCATACAAGGTTCCGTGGCTGGCTGGGGATCCTTTTATGTTTGTCAAGATTCTGTGTGGAAGGAGATTGAAGAAGATGAATATAACAAACTGGCTGAATTAGAGGAAATAAAACGTAAATATGGAATTTGTTCAGCTTCTAAACAGGATTTTGTTGTTAGTGGTCATTATGTTTCTTATATCTGTGACAATAACGAGTGGCGAGAAACAACCGAATTAATCGGTCGTTATGGACGCTGCCGGGACGCTATACAGGATTCTGTTATTTTCTACGAAAAAAAATTTTTTGTATGTACAGCAGGTTCCTGGGA
This sequence comes from Fibrobacter sp., assembly GCA_024398955.1. Taxonomy (GTDB): domain Bacteria; phylum Fibrobacterota; class Fibrobacteria; order Fibrobacterales; family Fibrobacteraceae; genus Fibrobacter. The sequence goes on from JAKSIG010000003.1 coordinate 81,946, forward strand.
AGAAACGTCTGTAGCCACTTATGTTGAAGGTGTATGTTCTGCAGAGAGGGAAAAAGATATAATTGAAATTCGAAAGGATTATCAAGATTCTTATCCGGATGGTGAATTCAACTGGCGGAATTATTTGGATGATGTTGATTATTATGTATATGTAAGTTATTTTTTATGTGAAAAAGGGGAATGGCGGAAAATTGAATGGAAAGAAAACTCTGAACTCTCCGGTCGTTTTGGACTTTGCAGGGACGCTATACAGGATTCTGTTGCTGGTGAGGATGGTCGTTACTACATCTGTGACAATAACGAGTGGCGGGAAACAAACGGATTAATCGGTCGTTTTGGACGCTGTAGGGACGCTATACAGGATTCCGTTATTTTCTACGATAAAAAATTTTTTATATGTGCTGCAGGTTCCTGGGAAGAAACGTCTGTAGCCACCTATGTTGAAGGTGTATGTTCTGTAGAAAGGGAAGGAAAATCTATTGAAATTCAGAGGGCTCGTCAACATTACGTTAGTGATGGAGAAATCGTGTGGCATAACTATTTGGATGAAGAAGACGAAATTTATCATGACCCCTGCGTTGGTTATTTTTTGTGTGAAAATGAGGAATGGCGGAAAATTTCATTGCTAGAGCATAAGTACGGTCTTTGTGAAGATGATAGAGAAGGAAAGTTTGTTCGCCACAATAATTCATATTACGCATGTAGAAGAGGTGTATGGACAAAAGCATCTGAACTGGATTATAGTCTTTATAAAACGTATGGATGGTGTACGGAGGATCGTCAGTATGAAATAGCAGAGGAGGCTGTTTGCGATAGTTCTTCTTGGCGAGCAATGACTGATGTTGAAAAAGAATATGGAATATGCTCGTCAAAAAATGAAGGTGCGTGGGCTCCTTTAGAGCGAATATACGTGTGTTATCAAGAAAAATGGATTACCGCAGCAGATTGGAATATATCTTGGAATTATTATGTGGAGGACGAGGGCCGATTTGGAGAGCTTGTAGATGCTCGTGATGGTCGCGTTTACAAAACTATAAAAATAGGTGATCTGGTATGGATGGCTGAAAATTTGGATTATTTTGATTCAAAAAATGATAATTTGTCAAAAACCATTAGACCAAGCAATTATTCTGGGCGCCTTTATTCCTGGTCTGCGGCAATGAATTTGAAAGATATATACAACTTCTCTTACTATGGCAAAATCGAAAGCCCCCATCAAGGTGTTTGCCCCAAAGGATGGCATATTCCAAGTGGGGATGAGTGGAATGCTTTGTTTAATACTGTGGGTAATGACGCCCTCTCCTTAATTACCTCTTGGGGATGGCCAGTGAAAGGATCAAATGAAAGTGGATTTTCTGCAATACCCTATGGAGTGAGTTGGTGTAATAGCCGTTCAGAGGAAAGTCCTGGGTTTTGGTGTGGTTACTTTGATGATCTCGGTTATCAAACTCTGTTCTGGAGCTCTACGGAATACGAAAATGAGGATGATATAATCTCTGAAATTTCGGAGGCCTATCAATGGTACATTGGAATTTTACAGAGAGGATCTAAAGCTGATTTAGGACACAATCCCAAAGAACATGCCTTTTATGTTCGTTGTGTTCAAGATTAACTTGGTGCGAATATGAACGATAAGACCTGCTTTAAAAGCGGGTCTTTTTATATAAAACAAGAAATGTGTTTTTATAAAACAAAATTGCAAAATTTAATTTAAATCTTTCTAATTTAATTAAAAATAAAGATTTTTGTTTTATAAAATTATTGTTTTAATCAAAATCTTTAGCTATATTGGTTCTTGATGAAACCTATAATCGAATATAAAGATTACCGTGTCTATATAAATGATTATTACCGGGAACGCAAGGAACGTTCCGGATTTACTTGGCGTGAATTTGCGAAGGTTGCGGGTTATGCTTCGGGTTCTTATTTGAAACTTGTGTGTGATGGGAAGACTCGTCTCACTCAAGAGGGAGCTGCAAAGACTGCTGAGGCCATGGGACTTGCTGGTTATGAACAGAAATATTTTCTGTTGATGGTGGAATATAACGATGCTAAAGGTCGCGAAGAAAAACGGACCGCTTTCGAAAAAATGATTACCTTGGGAAAGGAACATAAGGTAAAAATCGCAGGCGATGAATTCTTCAATTACTTTTCGTCTTGGCGTAATCCGGTACTTCGCGAATTGGTGCCGGCAATGCCTAATGCCAAACCTTCTGAAATTGCTGATCAGTGCTATCCAAGAGTCAGTGCTGCGGAAGTTGTAGAAACAATCAAGTTTTTGAAGGATCGCGAATTGCTATCCCAAGATAACGAAGGCTGTTATCATTTGACTGACCGCGTGATTTCTACGGGTCCGATGGATGTGGTGCCTGAAGCTGTTCATGCAATGCAGTTGGAAATGGCTGAACTGGCAAAGAATGCCTTGATGGATTTGCCCATAACGGAACGAAACTTTAGCGGTCTCACTCTTGGAATTACGAAAAAAGCCTACGGAAAGATCCTTGAAGAAATGGCGGAGTTCCGTAGAAGAGTTATTGCGATCGCAACAGACGATGATGAAACAGATCAGGTTTATCGATTGAACTTGCAACTGTTTCCGTTGACAAAATCTTTGAATGGTTAGGAGGAACCTTTTATGAAATACTTGAATAACATGCTATGCTTGGTGGGCTTGTGTGGACTTGCTTTCTGGGCCTGCGGCGACGATAAGACCGCAGGCGGAGTTACTGAAGAAACTCAGGGTATTGCCATTGTAGACAAGACCGTTTCCGGTGTATCTCAGAAAGGACCGTTTGTGAAAGGCTCTAGTGTTCATCTTTATGGACTTAATCCTAGAACTCTTGCACAGACTGGTTCCGTTTTTATGGGAAAGGTTAACAGCGACAAGGGTGATTTCTCTTTCTCGGATGTGAACCTGAAATCACAATATGTCTTGCTGGAAGCGGAAGGCTTCTACCGAAATGAAATTACCGGCGAAAAATCAAATGCTCCCATAACGCTTCTTGCTGTATCGGATTTGAGTAAACGAGAAACAGTGAACATTAACCTTTTGACAAGCATCTCTTTTGACCGAGTTCTTTACCTAGTAAAGAATGGAATGTCTGTTGCGCAAGCAAAGAAACAGGCGGAAGAGGAAGTTCTGAAAGCCTTCTATATGGATAATGTTCAAGCCGATTTTGAAGACCTGAATATTTTCAACGAGGAAGAAGGTGACGCAGTTTTGTTGGGCATTTCAATTTTGCTGCAGCAGGGTTGTAACCAAATAGCGATGTTGCAATCGCGATCCGAGGCGGATCTGGTTGCATTGATGTCTGATATTTCGTTGGACCTGGAGAAGGATGGTTTGTGGAACAACGATTCTGTGAAAACCCAAATTGCAGACTGTTTCTCTAGCAGCAATCCGGATTTCTATATGGCTGAATATAGACGACATATTGAGTCCTGGAATTTGGGGGCTGCTTCTAATTTTGAAAAGTACGCACATCGCTACTGGTGGTATAATTATGGTTTAGGAGATTGCAACGAAAAGAATCGAGGTGAAACAAAGCCTAATTTGAATGCTATTAGTTCGAATGCGAATTCAACATTCACTTGTGACGAAAATGGTTGGCGAGAAGCAACAGATAAGGAAATTAAGGATTATCAGATCGATGCTCAGAGAAAATTAGATACCGAAGGCTGGGATAACGACGCCGAAGCTGGGGAAATCCGTCATGGTGATGTTGATCCTAGGAGGATCTATGTTTTTGATGGCGAAAAATGGTTTGCTGGTGATGATGTGGATTCCGTAATGATCGCCAATGGTGGTGCTGCCTGTGCTGTTCACAAGAAACCTGGACAATCAACGTCGGATAAAATTGCTGCAGTGTGGGATACAAGTTCCGTGACCTACCTGAATCAGTATTTCGTCTGTGACTCCGCTACAGGTCATTGGAATGAGGCTCCTATGATTTATACCAATACCGTTGACTTGAGAGATAGTTGCCGTAAACTTACCGAGCCAACGCTGTTGAATGGAACCGTGTACAGGAACGAAGTGTATTGGTGCGCTGACGGGGTGATTCGCGAATTCAGTGCCGTGGAAAAGGCTGTGGAAAATCAAGTCTGCGACGAGAATAATATCGGTGAGTATGTCTTGAAAACTTTAGGGGTTGGAACCCAGAATGAAAAGATCACTTATGCTCGTTGTTCACGAAATGGTTGGATGGTTGATGAACCTTTATGTAAGTCAGAATATTGTACTACAAATTGTTTAACATTTGAAAAAGTTTGTACCGATGGTCAATTGATATGCTTTACTGTAAACAATGCTTTTTCGGGAACTTTGTTGAAGTGCAATGAAAACTTGAAGGATTCTGTTGTTTTCGTAGAATCTCCGGCTTATACCCAAATGTATAGTATTCATGGAGGCTGTAATGGAAATGAAACTGTGCAAGCTATAAGTGGGGGCAATCCGATGGGTTCGGGCGCGGTTAGTGATACTGTCGTGTGCGACGGCCAAAAATGGCGTAAGTACGAAGAATAAATAGCTCGTATAACTTTTTGGAATAACAAAAAAAAGACCCGCCTTGAAAGCGGGCCTTTTTGTACAGTCAGAAGATTCAGCTAGCCTCAGGTTCAGGAAACGTTTTTCGTCGGCGTTCCCTAACCCCTAGTTTCTAGCTTCTAGCCTCTAATTAATCCTCCTCAACCGGCTTCTTGGAGAGCTGCTTACGCTTGATGGGATCCAGCTCGGTCTTGCGAAGGCGCAGCACTTCCGGGGTGACTTCGATGCATTCGTCTTCGTTAATGAAGGTAACGCATTCTTCCAAAGTCAGGCGGCGGTACGGAGTCAGCTGGATCATGTCGTCAGCGGACTTGGAACGCATGTTGGTAAGGTGCTTACCCTTGGTAACGTTCACGGTAATATCCACGTCGCGGTTGTGTTCACCCACGATCATGCCCGGATAAACTTCTGCACCCGGTCCGATGATGAGGTAGCCGCGATCTTCCAGGTTGGAAAGAGCGTAGCTTGCAGCTTCACCCGGTTCCTTAGCGATGAGCACGCCGTTGATACGGGCGGGAATTTCTCCCTTGTACGGTTCGTAACCCTTGAAGATGGACTGGGAAACTGCATAACCCTTGGAGAGGGACAGGAGTTTCGGACGGATACCGATAAGGCCGCGGGACGGAACGTTGAATTCCAAGGTGACGCGGTCGTTTTCGTCGGTGGTCATGTTGGTCATTTCGCCCTTGCGGGTCTGGATTTCCTGGATGCAGGCGCCAGAGAATTCGCTGGGGACTTCAACCTTGAATTCTTCAACCGGTTCCAGCAGCTTGCCGTTTTCGTCGTTCTGGAAAATCACCTGAGGAGAACCGATGGTGAATTCGTAAAGTTCGCGACGCATATTTTCGACCAGGATGGTCAAGTGGAGAATACCACGGCCAGAGACCTTGAAGTTGGATGCGCCGTCGGCCTTTTCCACCAGGAGGGCGGGGTCAGCCATGTGTGCACGTTCCAGACGTTCCTGGAGCTGGTTACCAGTCATGAACTTGCCACCGTACTTACCTGCCAAGGGGGAGGTGTTCACGGTGAACATCATGGAGATGGTGGGCGGGTCGATATGGATACGGGGGAGTTCCTGGGGGTTCTTCGGATCGGACAGGGTATCGCCGATGTCGAAGTTGTCGAAACCTGCCAAAAGAACGATGTCGCCCGGACCGGCTTCGTCAACCGGCTGGGGAGAAAGACCGTCGTAGCGCAGCACCTTCTGGAGACGGACGTTCTTGAACTTGCCGTCAACAGTGGACTGTGCAACAGTGAGACCCGGCTTGAAGATGCCGTTCTGGACGCGGCCCACAGCCAAGCGACCGAGGAAGCCGGAGTATTCCAGAGAAGTAATCTGCATCAGCGGTTCGGCGTTCGGATCGCCCTTAGGAGCCGGGATGCGTTCGATGATCTTGTCCATGAGGATGGAGAAGTCGCCATCCGGATCTTCCATTTCTGCCTTGCAGATACCGCGACGGCCGGAACCGAACACCTTGTCGAAGTCCAGCTGTTCTTCAGTAGCGTCAAGTTCGCAGAACAGGTCGAAGACCTTGTCCAGAGCGCCGTGAGGATTGCAACCGTCACGGTCGATCTTGTTCACGACGACGATAGGAATGAGGCCCATCTGAAGAGCCTTCTGGGTCACGAAACGGGTCTGGGCCATAGGACCTTCGAAAGCGTCCACCACCAGAATCACACCGTCAACGGTACCGAGAACGCGTTCCACCTGGCCACCGAAGTCGGCATGCCCCGGGGTATCCACGATGTTCACGCGGTAGCCCTTGTACATCACGTTGGTGTTCTTGGAAAGGATGGTAATGCCGCGTTCGCGTTCCAGGTTGTCGGAGTCCATCACGCGTTCGTTGACTTCTTCACCTTCGTGGAAAGTTCCGCACTGCTTGAGGAGCTGGTCCACCAGGGTGGTTTTACCGTGGTCAACGTGGGCGATGATGGCTACGTTTCTGATTTTAGATTGATCCATAGGGCCTTCTTTTAATAGAGGACTGTTGTTTTTTTGCGCGCAAATTTAGAAAAATGCATAATATATGGCAAGTAAGCCAATTATGAATTACGAGGTATGAGTTACGACATTGATTTTTTTTGTGCCGAAGGCACGATTATTTATCTCGCAATTCGTAATTAGTAGTTCATAATTGTTATATTTGCGCTACTATGGCAAAGAATAAAGACTTTGATGAATTTGATGATGAAGAAATGGACGCTGAAGTCGAGGCTCAGCTTGAAGCTGAAGAAAATGCGGCTCAAATCGTTCGAGACTACAGTGACCGTCGTATCCTGATTTGGGAAGAGGACGACGCCCGTCGTGAGGCTTGCCTCGAGGTGTTGACCGACCTTTTAGTGGGTTCTACCATCAAGGCTGTTAAGACCGAAGCCGAAGCTCAGGAACAGCTGGAAAACGACGACTGGGATACCTTCGTTGTGGATTTCTACACCGATGGCGTTTCCAGCAGTGAATTTATTAAGAATGCCAACAACTATCCGGGGTCTATTCTGGTGGCCATCAATATGGGTCCGCTGACCTTGGCCGAAGAACGAGATCCTGCTCGTACAGAACTTCTTCGCCGTCTGTTTGACGTAGAACGTGCAAACACTCAGATTAGAGCATAAAAGGACCGCATAAGCTCGTTCGTCGGGTAGAAAACCTGCGTTCAGTTTGTGCAGCCTCCAGATAGGAGTGCGTTCCTTTGGGACGAATTACAAGTTTGAAAACGACCGCTGCGAAGACGCAGTGGTCGTTTTTTAGATAGCGTTACCTAAACCTTAAATAGCGCCTGGAGTGGGAGAGGTCAGACTCCAGGCAGAGGAATCTTGGCGGGTCTTCCACATTTCCACGTTCAGCTGGGAGGAACTGCCGTATTTGCTGCTTCCTAATGCGGGAACCACGTTGGGGTGAAGTGAGTCCGGTTCTGAAGCGTAGTAGAGTGAGTCTAATGTAATGCCGTCGCACTTTAGGATAATTGCTCCTTTGGAATTGCCAAGGTCGTTCCAACCATCGGTTCCGATAAAGATTGCTGGTGTGTTTGCGCTACTGGGGTTCCCCAAGACGATGGTTTCGTTAGGCGGAATCTCGCTAATGGTAATGGGCATGAACTTTGTCGAGCTGGAGCTAGTGAGACCGATGGTGCAGTCGTCAAGAATCAGCGTGTCGAGGCTTCCGTTATAGATTTCAACGAACTCGTATTGAGTGGTGTCCTTGGGGTCGGGAGCGGCCAGAACTTCGGTAATGAGCAGTTCGTCGGCCTTGGGCTTGCGATAGCCGGCGGGCAGAGGGAGCGTTAGCGCAACGTTCTTTTCTGCAGCGACATTGATGGCTAGTGCGACCTGGCTTCGGAGGGAGTTTAATGTCAAATTCGGGACGGGGCTGTCTTCTGTAAGCATGAACTTGTCCTGCAGCTTGTAGATTTCTTTTCCGTCGGAGTCGAACAGGGCGATTTCAATATCGTAGTTTGCCCCAAGGTTCAGCATTTCGCTTTTGAATATTCCTGCAGTCGCGGTTTGTGTCATAGGGATCACATAACTGTCTTTGTCAGAAGTCAGCGTCATTTTGCCGCTCTTTATACCAGCGCTGTTGCTTAGTCCTAGAGGAATTTCTACGTAGACAAAACCTACGATGGCGTGCATCTGGATGTTCAGGTTTACGACTGTGCCTGCACTCAATTTGGTTTCTAGTTCGCCAACCTGCATAAGAGCCCCGTTGGCGTAGATTTTAGCCCTAAAGTTCCATTGGTCGCTGGGGAATAGATCCATATTGAAGTTTACGTCGTTTGCGCTGTGAACTAGATGCAGCGTGTCTGCTCCATAGCAATCCAGAACAAGGCTGTCTACCAAGGGTGTTTCTCCGTAATTCAATTTTAGGGCGACCTTGGCCGCGCCTACATCGGTAGAAATTCCATTGTCTGCGGTTGATGTTTCGGAGCTGCAATTCCAGAATGAAACTGCGCATAGAAGTGCTGCAATTAGACCGGCCCTGGTTTTGGCCGATGGGCGATTATTCGTAGGACTCATACAACCTCCATTGTTTAGGTGGTCCTACAGGCTATAAACGCGGTTTAACAAAAAAAGATGCTTTTTTTACCCGTTAATCCGGGTAAAAAGTTTTTTACTGGCAAAGTCTTTATCAAACTGTAGTTTTTTTGTTGGAAATCTAGAGCTTCAAGGGCTTTTGCCCGTTTTGCTGACGGCTGCCTTGAAGTTTGGTGGCGCAGGCTTTGTCTTGACGTAGAATCTTGACCAGGGCGCTGGGACTTAGGTTGAAGGCTGCCGCTGCTGATTTTGTATCTCCACCTTTGGTGGCCATGATGTCAAAAACATGGGCTACAAACAAGGGGAACAGGGCGTTGGATGGCTGGATGTGCCCGTTGCTTCCGGGAAAGGGAATTTCGGGACTTGTCGGCGTTTCGCGAACTTGCAAGGCCAACGCCATCTGCATTCGATGCAACGCATGTATCTTATTTTCGTGAGCGCTTCTGCCTTCGCAGGATTTGATTTCTAAATTGAACTCACGAAGCGTTAAAAGAACTCCGGTGTTGGTCTTGTTGCGGTGCTGCCCTCCAGGACCGCTGCCCTGAAACCCCTTGAGGGTACAGGCCCGAAGGAGTTCGTCCAAAGTCATTTTAAGGTAGGTGTCGCGATGCATGTACTGAAAAATAAAATAGTTCTTGCTTTTGTAGCTTGCGCTCTGGTACTTTTTGCTGGTTGTGCGGGTTCTACCAGCACTTTGAACGAATCTGCTGCCGTCAAGGATGCCAAGGCCCAGGGGCGTGAGATAGATAAACTGGCCATGCTGGATACCATGTACCATAGGTTCCTGTATGCGACTCAGGTCGAAACGCCTGCAGACACCTTGTACGATATGCTTACCGATCCGTCGGAAGAATGGCTGAACGAACTGGAACGCCATGCCCAGTCCTATACCGAAGCAGAACTGGATACATGTCAGTTCTATGAAATCTACGCCATTTTGCTGTACCGTCTGTATGAGCGTGAGCACCTGTGGGAAGTTCCTGAAGATCGCATGCTGTGGCTGTTCCTTTCCAAGGCGGGAATGTTCCAGCGTTTTACTAGCCTAAAGCTTGGCCCCATGAAGGTAAAGAATGACCGCGGAAGCGTTGGTCTGGCCAGCAGTCCCGAAGTTCCCATTATGCTTTTTGAATGGGATGATAATGACTGGAAGTTGGATTTGGTTGAAACCGTTCCTTTGATTACCAAGGGAGTAGAAGCTACTGCCGTAAAGAAAAGCTGGACAAACAAGAAACTGGCCCTGTACTGGCTTGATAAGGAATACCACCTGCAGTATAGCCGATTGGACGAATCCTTGTTCGAACCTGTAGGATTCTAGTGTTGTTTTTATGAGAAGTCTTGCCCGTTTATTTGTTCTTGTGCTGTTGGTGGCGTCAGTCTGTGGAGCAGCCCCTGCAAAGCCTAAGTATACTGCGGGCTCTGCAAGGATTCATGGTGCTGTAGATTCCAAGCGCCCCTTTAGCGGAGACCGGCTGTTTGCCGTGCTGGATTCGGTTGGCGGACCTGGAACCTGGATGGAATGGGACGTTAATGGCATTAAGGATCCGGCCCTGATGTCGGTTCTGCAGCCAATGCTGGATGCAGAAAATAAGCCCGAAATGGTATGGGTTCTGACGGAGCGAAAACTTCCCTTGGTGGCTGTCCTGCTGCAGAAGGGTGCCGGCGAAGTCCTGATCTTTTACGAACTGAACAAGCTGGATGCCAAGCCCGAAAAGCTGGCTGTTCTTCCGGTGCTTACTCCTGCGGTTGTATTTAGGGATTACGAACAAATTTCTGAAAGTGAATTTGTTCATAGAGACCGTCCAAGTTTAAAAATTAAAGTTCTGAAAAACGGTTTTCTTTTTTCTTATGAAAATAGGGTTGATTCGCCCTTGTCACTGGAGCCTGACTTTTCTACAAAAACGATTGTAGAAAAGAATGCAATTTTAAGGACTTTTGAAGATTACTTCAAGTATGAGTATTCCTTGATGCTGAGGGCTTTTGTGCAGTCTACACGAGGAATCTTTAACTGGCAGCCTTGGCATTGGTATATGCCTGAATGGAATGGCTCCTATATGATGTCCAGAAAAGAGCTTGAGGCAATCCTGGTTCGTGGAATGATGCCTTCGTCTGTTACGCTTTTTAAGGCTAAGACAGCTCAGGGCGAGGTTGTTGAATTCAGAACCAATGGAAATGGATATTCTGAACTGCAGATCTCTCGCCCGTAAACCGTATTTTGCTATCTTGAAAACGTGAAGTTTTCGTTTTCAAATCTGTTAGCTTTAGTTCTGCTCGCAGTGCCTGCCATGGCATCGAAGGTGGTGGAGGATTCCCCCAACCGCTATGTTGTGGACGATGATGTGCTGAACACGTCGATATATGACTGCAACCAGTCCAGCGGCGGTTATTTTTTACCTGAAAATTCGGCCTTTGACGAAGGAAACGGTGCTCCTGTCAGGCATTACCGTATTGCACTTCCGTCTAAGGACTTGCCGCGAATTTCTGTAAGCGATAAAAAGACATTGGATTTAGGGAAGCCCTGGTGTGGTGATGCCGCCAAAGGTGTTCCCGAATCATTGAACTTTATGCAGGTTTCAGCCACGACGCCCGAATTTAAGGATGGCCTGTGGATGACCGATGTGCGGGTCCCTCTTTATGTCAAGAAAGGTTCTTCTGTCGCCTTGCGTGAGGAGTTTCGCTTACAGGTAGAATTTTCTGGTAGAACATCTGGTGTGAATCCCGGATTACGAGGCTTGGCCCGAGTTGTGAATAGCCAGGGAGCGTCCCGTTTTGGAGTTAGCCAGAACAATTCCATTAAGAGTCTTCGTAAAGGGGCGGCAGATCAAACTGCCGACGTGAATTTTCTGGCCCAGTTCTTTGTGGGCGACAAGAATTTAAGCTCTTTCTCTGAAGACGGCCTTTATGCGGTTTCTTACAAGTCTATCCGCGCGGCGCTTACCTTGGTGCAGAGACAGAACGAAATTGAAAGCGGAATTCCCGTAGATAAAATTTGCCTGTTTGGCGCCTCTCCGGATACGCTTTCTTCTGTTGGTCCTGGAGAGGCTGCAAGAAACCCCAACCAGCTGTTTGAAATTCCTATTGAAGTTAGGGACCATTCTGCCTATGGCTCTTCTGCCGATGGTGTATTCGGCGAAGGTGATACGCTGATTTTCGCTGGCTACGGTAATGGTTTCTGGAAACGTTGCGACCGCGAAGATCCAACGTATGAAAATGGCAAGATGGATTATTTCCATTCCTATTCCCCTTACTCCTTTTATCAAGGATTTCTTTTTGGCTGGAAACAGTCTGGGAAGGGGCTGCGTTTAACGAATGTGGCCAGGAGTTCCGGTTCTGCCAAGGATGTTGCGTGGATGCGCTATGTCCGTGCCGAAAAGGATGCTATTCTTAGGGATACTTATTTTGGTCGTGAGCTGGACTGGGAATCCAGTACTGGTAAGGAATGGTTTTGGCTTTGGCATTCGAGCGTCGAGGCCACGCATGTAGATGCTTCTACCTTAAAGATGCCAGAAACTAGCACCTTGCCTGGTTTGGTAGAAGGTGGTAAGCAGTATGTTGCCATTTCTTACTTCCCCATGCGATCCATTCATGATAACAGCGCCGTTGTTCCCAGAGATCAGAAAACAAACCTGAAGCTGTCTGGAGCATCCTATGCCGAAAGGATGGATTCAATCTTTTTTGAAGTAGACGTGAATGGCAAGCGAGTCTCTAGCGCGGATATGGCCCTCATTCCTGGAGGAAACTTTAGGATTGATGACGTTAAGCTGCAGAAGTCCAACAACAGCTATTCTCTGGATATGCTTCCGGGTGGACTTCAGTATAATCGCTTTGATGGCTATAGCGTTGCCTATCAGTGGACTCCTGCAGTGGATTCTGCCGAATGGCTTTTGCCGGGGGCAGTCTCTGGGGTAATTAATGTTCCTGTTCCTGCAGGGGCTCAGGTCATTAAATTCAGAAATTACCAGCCTGTTGGAGTTTTGACTGCAACGGATGGTGTTGCAAAGGATAGCGTTAGCGTAAACGACGATGTGCGCTATTTGGCCGTTCGCAAGAATGTCTACAGGTCGGGCTTAAAAATTGAAGGTCTTGGTGCAAAAAATCCTAACGTACTTACAGACTTAAGCCGTCCCAATTCAAAGCTGGAGTACCTGATTGTGACTCCTGCGTCCTTTTTGCCGGGTGCGATTGATCTTGCAAATTTCCGTTCTAATGGCTCGGCGGTTGCAAACATCCAAACATCCGTCGTGACTCTAGAAGACATTTATAGGCGTTACACTGCAGGACGTCTGTCTCCGGTTGCAGTTCGAAATTACCTGTCTTATGTAAGTTCTGTATGCCCTAATTTCCGCTATGTACTTTTAGTTGGTTCTGGTAATTATGATTACCGCGGGTTTAACCCCCGACTAACGGCAAATGTATTCCCGACCTTTGAAATTGAAGACGGTGTATCCGAGGACTTTTTTGGAGTTCTGGATTCTGGTGAAGTTGTTCGCTTTGGCCAGTACGACCTTGACCTGGCTGTGGGCCGTGTTCCCGCTCAGAGCCTGCAGGAATTTCTTGACTATGTTCAAAAAGCCAAGGACTACGAAAAGCTGGGTGTCATGGATTACTCTAGCTGGCGGTCTAATTTATTGCTGACTGCAGATGATGCGTTCAACAACGGAAGGGAAGACGGCATTCCCCATACAAAGTATCAGGAATCCCTGGCGAATTTGATAGATACCCTGTCTGCAAAGCAGGGGAATCGCTGGATTATGAAGAAGGTTTACCTGGTCGACTATACAGGCGATGCTGCAGGGCAAAAGAAGGAAGCTGCAGAAGACCTTTTAAATATGTTGAGCCAGGGTGCCTTGTTTACCATCTATTTTGGTCACGGATCCAAGACAGACTGGGCTGCAGAAGGCTTGATGAAACCCAGTTATATTCCAAAGCTTACGAATAAAGGACGCTATACTATTCTGGGCTCATTCTCCTGTACGGTAGGCCGCTTTGACGAGGGAAGTTCGAAATCGCTCTCCGAAGAAATGCTGTTGGCGCCTGGTGCGGGTTCCATTGTTTCTGTAGGCGCTACAAGAGAAACCTACGCCTCTGAGAATGGTGTGTTTGGCTACACTGTGGTAAAGAACGCCTTGGTTGGAGGCTCTCGCTATTTAGGTGATGCCTTCCTGTCGGCAAAACGTTCGGCTGGAAAGGCTTATTCGGAGCAGCGCTTTAACAATGAACGCTATGTGTACCTGGGTGAACCTGTTATACATCTGCCAGAATCAGGGCATAAGATTACGTTGGATCAGGAACTTGCCACAATCAACGCTTTAGACAAAGTTAGACTTTCTGGAAGCGTTGAAGGTATGGACAAGGGCTTTGTTCATTTGACCATAAATGAGGGCCGAGCCTACAAGGTTCTGGATTTACAGCTGGAAGGCGTGTCTCCCATTGATATTTTCTATGATGGAGCTCTTGTCTACTCTGAAGAAGTCCCTGTAAAGAATGGTCGCTTTGAAACGGAATTTATCACGCCGCGCAAGATGTCGGTAGGGGACTCTTCTGCTGAATTCAAGGCCTGGGCATATTCAACAAATAGCCCAAAGGTAGGACGCAGGTGGAAAAACGAAATTTTGATTGCAGGGCAGTCTAGTTATGCGGATTCCCTGCAGGATACCGTACCTCCGTCTATTCAGATTCAGTCCTGCTATGCTGGGGCCGCAGCTACAGGTTTTACAGATTGGCAACGCGTTAAATTGCAGTCTCCCGCCTGCTTGCAGATTGTGGTGGAAGATTCTACTGCAATTGATTTCCGTGAGCAGGCTGATGAGGGAATTTCGTTTGAAATTGTGGGCGAAAAAGATCCGTTCCATCCGTGGCCTTACTTGGAACAAAGCTCTAAGCGTGCGAAAATGCGCATGAATTTCTCTGCGGAACAGTATCCCGCTGGCACTTATGTCTTTAAGGTTCGTGCGCAAGATGTTATCGGAAATGTCAGTTCGAAGACGTTGGTTCTTGAAATTACCGACGATATGGAAACAGGATTGGCGGATGTGTTCAATGCTCCGAATCCTATGGGCAAGAAGGGGACAACCTTCTATTTTAAAAACTTGGCCGTAGACAGGGAATCCAAGGTGAATATCTTTATCTACAACCAAAATGGCAAGCTGGTAAAGGTGCTGAAAGATGCCAAGTCTGGCATCACTCACTGGAACGGGCGTGATGAACACGGTCGAATGTTGGCCAACGGCCTGTATCATTATGTTGTTCGCAGTGAAGTTTCTGCGACCGAAAATTTTGGCAAGAAAACTTGGACTAAAAAACAGAAACTATTGATTTCGAGGTAATTATGGACTTGAGAGAAAAGCCGGGTAAGATTCAGGGCCTGCTGGAGATTTTTTTGCGGGTACGCCTGATTTCGATGTTGGTAATTGTGGTGGCCTCTGCAAGCTTTATTGCGGCTGGCTGGCAGGCTATTGCTTCGCTGCCGCTGGGCGCATCCGAAGCCTTGGGCATGTGGATGGCCGAAGCTGGAGACATGGCTGTGCTATGGAGTGGCTCTAAGTTCATTTGCGTGGCGGGGATCGCGGCTGTAGTGCTGTTTGCCGTGTTTGGTGGAATTCGTGCGGCTGTTGCTGCGGTGATTTCGTTTGCGCTTTCCTTTGGAGCCCTGTTCGTTTTGGGTGGCAACGAGAACATGCCCATTATGATGTTTGGCGCCTTGGCATTGGTGTCGCTGGTTGCCTTGTTCCTGATAAAGCTTTCCTTTGCAAGTGGGCTATTCCCTTTTGTGCTGGCATGGACCTTCTGGTGTGGGCTTTGCGCCGTATTGCCGTCTAGTCTGGAACCCACATGGCTTGTGTGGGCTGTACTTTCTGCCCTGGGGTTTGCAGGCACCATGGCCTTGTCTGCGGTGGCAGGCAAGCAGCTGGCTGCGGGGGCTCCTGCTGCAGGTGCTTTGGTAAAGGCTGCAAAGCAGATGGTGGTGCCTATGGTGGCTTCTTCTTTGTTTCTGGTGTGTGCTGTTGCGTTTGATATGCCTGCCGCTACCGCAGAAGCCGCTGAAGGGGGCGAGGTTGCTGCAGGTCCCTGTTACTGGGGCGCCGCTCTCTACTTCTTTGTTTTTAATCTGTGGTTCTTTGTTTTGCAGTTCCCCATTATGTCTTTTGCTCCTTGGGAACGACTCCGTTCAGGAAGTCGCCGAGTTGAGATGAAAGAGAAAAAGAAGAATCCTGCTAAAGGCAAGAAAAAATAAAGACCCTTGGTGATCGTGATAAAGAAAGGCTTCCGGATGGAGGTCTTCTTTGTTTTACACAAAATGAAACTTATACAAAACTTATCTTATTACAAGTTGGAATAAAAATCTGCTTTGGCAGGCTGTTTTGACATTACGATTCTTTGTGATTTTCATATTTTGTAAATCTTTTGATTTTTTAAATTACACAAAATGTAAGTATGGGTCCGCTATGGGGTCCTTTTTTTTGTTTTCATTTCGTCAAAACTTAAAATAACGGCGAAAAAGAGCGTTTTTGGATGAAAAATCCAAACTTTACGGAATTTGGCACGGTCTTTGCATATAGGGTGCGAAACAAAAATTAAACCCTAACAAGGACAAAATCATGAAGCTCATTACAGCTTACATTCAACCCGAAAGGCTCAATAGCGTAAAGCAGTCGCTTTACGAAGCCGAAATCTTCAAAATGTCTGTGACCAACGTTCTCGGCTGCGGTCAGCAGAAGGGACACACCCAGGTTTATCGTGGTGTGGAAACTGAAGTGAACCTGTTGAAGAAGATTTGCATCCGTATCGCTGTGAACGATGAATTCGTACAGCCCTGCATCGATGCAATCATTGCTGGCGCCCGCTCCGGTAATATCGGTGATGGCAAGATCTTTGTGACGAACCTTGAACAATGTATCCGTATCCGTACCGGTGAAACTGGCCCGGAAGCTATTGGCTAATAAGGAGGTATAAAAATGGCTGATACACTTTCTACTATCGTCGATACCGCCGCTGCCGTAGCTGACACCGTTTCCGCTGCCGCCGCCGCTGTTACTGAAACTGTTGCTGAAGCTGCCGCACCGGTTGTTGCCGCTGTCGAAGCTGCTCCTGCTGCCGCTGCTGAAGCCGCTCCCACTGTGGGCGAAGCAATCTTCATGACCGAAAACATCTGGATCATGATTTCTGCAATGCTGGTGTTCATCATGGGCCTTGGCTTTGCCTGCGTTGAATCTGGTCTTTGCCGTGCAAAGAGCGCATCCAACATCTGCTTTAAGAACGTGGCTGTTCCTGCCATCGGTATTTCCGTGTACGCTCTCCTGGGCTTCGGCCTGATGTACCCGGGTGAATTCAACGGTTGGCTCGGTTTCGCTGGCTTCGGCATTGGCGACTGGCTGAACCCCGCAAACTTCACCGCCGCTTACAACGGTCACTTCTCCCTGTTCACCGACTGGCTGTTCCAGGCTATGTTTGCTGCTACCGCTGCAACCATCGTCTCTGGTGCCGTTGCTGAACGTATCAAGCTTTCCTCCTTCCTGGTATTCACCCTGTTCTACGTAGCCTTCGTATACCCCATCGTTGGCTCCTGGGTATGGGGCGGTGGCTGGCTCTCCAACTTCTCCGCTTTCGGTGCTGAAGGCTTCCACGACCTGGCTGGTTCTGAACTGGTTCACTCCGTTGGTGGCTGGGGCGCTCTCGCTGGCGTAATCATTCTCGGACCCCGTATCGGCAAGTATGTGAACGGCAAGGCTCATGCAATTCCCGCTCACAACGTTCCGCTGGCAACTATCGGTGTGTTTATCCTGTGGTTCGGCTGGTGGGGATTCAACGGCGGTTCCGCTCTCTCTGGCAACCCCTTCGATACTTCTCTCATCCTCGTGACCACTAACCTCGCTGCTGTCGCCGGTATCATCACTGCAACCGCAACTTCCTGGATCATCGCAAAGAAGCCCGATGCTACCATGGCTCTCAACGGATGCTTGGCTGGTCTCGTAGCTATCACAGCTCCGGCTGATACCGTTAGCCCGCTCAGCGCCTGGATCATTGGTGCAATCGGTGGTGTGATCGTAGTGCTCGCTGTGTACATGTTCGAAAAGCTCCGCTTGGACGACCCGGTTGGTGCTCTCTCCGTTCACCTTGTAAACGGTATCTGGGGTACTCTCGCTGTAGGTATCTTCGACTACACTGGCCGCTTCAACGTCGCAACTCAGGCTCTCGGTGTGGTTGCCTACGCAATCCCCTGCTTCCTGGCCGCTTGCCTCATCTTCATCGTCATCAAGAAGACTATGGGCCTGCGTGTTAGCGAGAAGGAAGAACTCCGCGGTCTCGACCTTTCCGAACACGGTCAAGAATCCTACGGTGGCTTCCAGATCTTCAGCAACATGTAATGGTCTGATGCTGATAGGAAATGCGGCTTAGTCCGCAAGACATTTAAAGCCATAATAAAAAAGGACCTCGCACCGAATGGTGCGGGGTTTCTTTTTTTTTGTATTGATGGTTTGTGCCGAGCTTGATTTTAGTTGATTCACTAATGAGTGGTGGGTATGTCGGCAGGTTGATTCTTGCACAAGTCAATGATGGCTTCGACGTACTTTGACCAGTTGGGGTCGGTGTAGCTAGTTTTACCCAAGTCTGTTGTGTCGGCTGGAGGAAAGTCTATGAGACAGAACAGTATTCCATCCGAATCTTCGCTGTAGGTTCCCTTTTCGCCGTCGCAGTCGTTTTTGAAAGCCTTGCTGATAGCCTCGCTACTTGTGTGTAGTGTTTTTTGTGCAAAGGTTTCTTCCGCATCGATTCCTGTGGACATGATGGAAACATCGTAGCGACTCAGTGACGCAGAAGTGCTTTCGCAACCGAAATAGCCTGAAAAGCCCATCCAGTGATGAACGAGTGCTTTTTCGTTAACCAGATAGCGTTCTTCTCCGCAGAGTCTGTCGGAGTTCCCTAGTGTGGGGCAATCTTCATCTACATTGATCAGGCTATTGAAGTGGTCTGAACCAAGCGCGTTCTGGATAAAGCTTGCTTCAGCGGAAAGAGTGTCTGGACTCGTATAGGTTGAATCGGAAGATTCTTGTGCGATACTGCTGTCTGATGATGTAATGTTGTCTGTTGCGGTGCTGATTTCGGGCGCTGAACTGCTGCTTTCGCTACAGGCATAGAACGTGAGAGCCGCGGTACCCCATACCAAAGGCTTTATTATGTTATTCATGTTGTCCTCCCAAAGGTTAAATGTTGTTGCAGTGGCTTAAAATTATTTGACTGTATTTGCTCCAGTTGCTGTCGTAGTAATAAAACTCACTTATGTTGCTGATTGAACATGTGGAGAAATCGTCGGAAATGCTGCCGCCTTCGGCTAAGCAGTCCTGCTTGAACATTTCGACTTCGCCTTCGTCATGGGAAAAGAATTTTTTCTTGACTATGTCGTGGTTGAAAACGGAGTAGAAGGCGACTTGTGCATTGTTACTCTCGCATTCTACCTTTGCAGCCCAAATGTCAATTTGGTAATAGAAGGTTCCTTTCGTGAATGTGATTTTTTCACGTGAATCTAAGTTGCAGTACTCTTCCAAACATTGGTCGAATGCAGGAGCTTTAACAAGCGTGTCTAGAGTAAATATGGATACAGGAATGAGGGGTGTGTCGAATTGCTCGAATTCAAGAGAGTCTCCCGCTCCGCTAATTCCTGGGCGAAGGATAGTGCCGGTTGATCCGCCGTCAATGGAGGATGAGCTAAAAGGCTCCTCGAAACTGGAAGAACTTTGAATGTTGAGAAGTGAATCTGTAGGATTTTCTGCAGGAATGCCAGAGGATATATTGTCGTCTTTGCCGGCGACGCTGTTGGTTTGTTCGTCAGTGCCTGCTACATCAGTTGAGCAGGCGCTGCAAATAAGCGCTGCAATAAAGGCGAATTGAATCGCAATTGGCGAGAGAAATTTAGAACTCATCATAAAAACTCCTAAACCCTTTCTGTCAGCGGGAACAGCTGTAGATTTAAACGGTAGACTCGGTCGATGCTTTTGCATTCATTTGCCAAGGCGATAATGCGCCTGCGGCAAATGTCTACCTCCTCTGTAATGCGCGCAAGCGTTTCGGCGTCAACCCCCATGGTAACGCCGGAAATGTTTCGCTCACTTGCATCGACCTTGTCTA
Organism: Fibrobacter sp.; assembly: GCA_024398955.1. GTDB lineage: Bacteria > Fibrobacterota > Fibrobacteria > Fibrobacterales > Fibrobacteraceae > Fibrobacter. The sequence goes on from JAKSIG010000003.1 coordinate 101,639, forward strand.
GGGATTCCTTTGCCAGGTCGGCCATCTCGCGATGCATGCTCCTAACGGCTAAAGGAATCGCCTCGCTGGAACTGGTGAGGGCCTTGTCTGTTTGCTGATAGGCGTTTTCTCCAGATTCCTGCAGTAAACCTAACTTGGTCAACAACGACAATGCGTCTCTAACCTGTTGGGCCGAGTAGTCGTGCTTGATTTTTTTTGCAATCTCGTTTGGCAATGCGCCGGGCATAAGAGGGGCCAATTCACGTACGATTGAATTTACGGAGGATTCGTAGTAGGCGAATGTGTCGGCATCCATGATGCGGACTTTATGCTCTTTGGCAATGCGGTTCATTTCTGCAAAGATTGCCTTTTTCTTTTCATCGTCCTTAACGTTACCGAATTCCACCAGCAGTTCAAAATAATCGTACTCGAACCCGGTTAATCCCAATGCGTTTGCGACGCGGGGGAGGCCGACGCGACTCAAGGAACTTTTACCATCGCAAACCAGCTTGAGGTAGGATGGGGATGAAAAGCCGGCGATCTTCGAAAACTCGCGCCAGGTAAAGGCGGACTTCTTCTTGCGTTCTTCGTAGAAGTCCTGCATGTAGCGGCGGTAATCCTGATATTCGATAATCGGTTTCATTTTTATTCCTTTTCAAGAACAATATAAATCCTTTTTTGAACAAAAACAATATGTGATGATACAAAAAATGCTGATTTCGCTTAAAAATTGTAAAAATGATTGTTGTAAATAAATGGAAATTTGTAAATGAAACAAAATGTCTTGTAAATGGAACAAAACGAGATTATATTGTTGTCTGAGAACTTGGCCGGATTCACGGTCAAAATATGGTTAGGAGACCCATTTATGAATAAGAATTCATTAGCTCATTTTGCGGCATCGATTACTGTTGCTTTAGTTGCCGCATGTTCCTCTGATAATTCCGCTTCGTCGGAAGAGGCTCCTTTGGCTCAAAGTCCAGAGGTTGCTGATTTTGTGGTGTCGGATTATGGTCAGGTGAAAATGGGGGCCTGTTTGGCTGGCCTGGGGGATGAAATCGTTCTGTATAAGACGGTGTCTTTTGACACCACCGCTCCGGCCGTGATTTACCCTAACAATGGAAGTTACGAAATCATGTTGCCTGCCGTTATGGACTATTGCGACATTTACGCTCCCGTAATTACAAAAATGGCAGGCGATACGCTGGTAATTTCCTATGATTTTTCGAAAGACTTTGCTGCGACGAATTGCTCCTGCGTTAGCGATCATTATTTTGACGTGGATGAACGTTTTATCGGGGCGAAGTTTGCAAAGTTTGAAAATCAAGTGTTTGATGTACGTTTTATCAAGGATCCGAAGGTTCTTGATATAATTTCCGACGAAACAGCTGCTGAGGAACGTCCGCCTATGCAGACTTTTCCGGAGAATGTGATCTCGGTAGATGCAATCACGGAGTACTTGGTGGATGCCGCTGAGACTCATCTTTATTTTGATGTTCGTCCTTCAAAAACTGGTCCCGCGCCGGACTTTAGTGATCTAGTTGAAATCAAGGGACCTTTAACGTATGCTGATACCGTTGAACTTAATGGTCTCGTATGGACAAATTTTAATTTGGATGTACAGGTCTCCTTGACTGATTCTGCTCATCTTAAGCGCTGGTGCTACAATGACGACTCCTCCTATTGCGAAAAGTATGGTCGCCTTTATACTCTTGAAGAATCGTTGCAAGTTTGTCGCAACGGTTGGCATTTGCCGACTTCCGATGAATGGAAGGAGTCTGTCGGCTACGGCTATGATGCCTATGTCAAGTTCTCAGCAAAAGGCTGGGGGCGGGAATACTGGACTTCTACAAGGGATGCGCTGAATAATGATTGTGCCACAAGTGTTGAATTTGGCGACAGTTCTGCAGGTGTTATTTATGTCTGTGAAGATGATGAAAATAGAAGACTGTCTGTTCGCTGCGTAAAGGACTACGAATAGCAGCTTGATAATTATGGCGTGAGAAACGCCAAAACTTGCTTGGACTTTCGTGGGGTTAAGAAAAGGCTTGAGTCGTTTGACTCAAGCCTCTTTTAATTAGTCCTTTAGGATTATCCGCCACGAATGTGGCGGATATAAAAACCGCCCGCT
>JAKSIG010000030.1 GCA_024398955.1 Fibrobacter sp.
AACCCCTTCTAGGGGTAGATCAAACCACCCCTCTTAGGGGTGGTTTGTGATTTGTTTAAGACCAGCGGGATTTTCGGGCTGATTTTCTGTAACGACGTTTTCTGTCGGCAAATTCTTCGACTGCGAATAGAATTTCTGATTTGTTGTTTTGGATTTGTTGATTTTTGAGTTTTAGATAAATTTCAGAAATGAGTTCTTTGTAATATGTGTTTATGTTGAGTTTGAATTCGCGTGGAATTTTTGTATTTGGATAGTAATTGAAAATGTTGAAAATTTCAGAATAATATTCGGAAAACCAACTGATAAAATTTTCAGTCTTCATAAAATACCCCTAAATGTATGTAGTTGATTTTGTGTTTTTAACGAATTGGGTTATTGAGGGATAAAGGTACAAAACCAAAGAATTTTAAAAAATTCTTATACAAATTACCCTCTCACACATTTTCAATTAAAAGTGGGGCTGCAATATAGTAAAATAGACTGATTTTGTCAAGGGTGATTTATGTCATGAAATGACAGCGACTTGACATGGAATTAAAGTTGTTCTTTTATCAGTTCAACAATTTTTTCGATGGCGACTTCGGGGGCTAAGTCTGTGTCGCCTCCAGCGGCTCTTGTATGGCCGCCGCCACCAAAGACACTCACTACCTTGTTGACGTCAACTACATAGTTGGAGCGCATGCTGATTTTATATTTGCCATTTACGGGGTACAGGAATATGGTAACCTCGGTTCCGCTGACTTCACGCAGGGTGTCTACTACGGTTCCCATTTCAAAGGGCTTTACGCCGTAGCGGTCCATGTCTTCTTGGGTTACATACGAGTAAACGACTTTACCGTTCAAGTCAAGCCTTGATTTTTCCAGGGCAAAACCCGTAATGAGGGTTTGCTTGTAGCTGCGGGTGTAGTAAGTCTCGTTGACGATCTTTGCAAAGTCGCAACCCTTGTCAATAAAGTCGCCCACCGCATTCATGGTACGCTTACTGGTGCAACTGAACTTAAAGGCGCCGGTGTCGTGAACCACTCCCAGGTACATGCAGTTGGCTGCATTCTTGCTGACCTTGTCCCTGTTGAGCTGGTAGTACAGGACTTCGCTGGCAGAACTTGCTTCGGGTTCTACAATGTTCACGTTGCAAAGATTCAGAGGATTGCTGATATGATGGTCGATATTGCAGGTAAACTTTGCCTTGGCCAGGCATTCTGCACCTTTTGCACCGCATCGCTCGAAGCTTGGGGTGTCCATCAAAAATGCCAGGTCAATTTCACGGCCGTCATATTCGGGCAGAGTTTTGTCGGTTCCGTTTAGCAGGTTGTAGCTTTCAGGAAATCCCTCTACAAAAACTGTGGCCTGGATTTGCGGGTAGTTATCCTTGATGTAATTGTATAAACCTACGGTAGAGCCAATGCAGTCTCCATCTGGGCGAACGTGTCCGAAAATGGCGACTGTGGAGGCTTTTTCTAACATTTCGTCTATAGTCATAAAGTCCTTCTTAATTTTGCTTCCTTGACCGAGGCGGCTAGGCCGTTCAGGAAACTATCTATGCCTTCGCTATTGGATTCGTGTTTCTTGAATCCGATGGCAGGCCTTAGCTTATAGGGTTCTGTGGTTTCGCGATTGAACTTGTCAAAGTTCATGTTCAATTTTTCGATGCAGTTGGAAATGTGCATGTCGTACTGGGAATCCACCATAATAATAAATTCATCACCAGCGTATCGCAATACAGAGCCCCAGCGGCCTACGGATTCGTGAATTAATTCTGCAGTTTTGCAGAGGGCTTTGTCACCTACGGCATGTCCATATTCTTCATTGATCTTTTGAAAATCGCAAAGGCTAATCATGATGCCACTTGCCTTGCGCCCGTTACGGGAATAAAGGAACAGTACGTAATCCAGGAATGCTCGGTTGAACAGGCCTGTAAGATGGTCGCGAAAAACGCGTTCGTTTTGCAGGCTGTTGAATGCGCCTGCGATGGCCACGGCAAAGCTGGCTGACATCAAGGAAATGCCGTAGTACATCGACTGAACCACTGTAGCTACTACGATAGGAATGATGTACATCCAGATGGGGAAGAATTTGATGGAACCGTCTTTTCTGTAATTCTTGTAATAAAGAACCAGCGAGTTTACGATGATGGCGTAGTTAAAGGCCAAATAAATCCAGTAACCGAATTCGCGAGAGTATATGCCGAACTCGTTGACAGAAAAAATGAACGGCAGGTAGAGATTGGCAAAGAGCATTCCTAAAAGAATGACCTTCATGATGCGCATGCCCCATTTTTCGGAAGCCGACAATTCGGCATTAAAATGTTCCTTCAGAAAGATGAACCAACTGTAGGCGCAAAGAAAGTTAGACGCGAAAAGCCAGGTGTTGACGAAATAGACGATGTCCCTGTGGCTGGCATCTCCGTCAATAGCAAATGCAACGATATCCGAAAGGCAACAAGAAAAACAGGTGGCCAGCATGGCGATAAGCACTTTGCTTTCCTTGGTCTTTAGTCTTAACCGCCAAATGTTTCCGATGATTAAGACGACAACCAGAATCATACCAATAAGGTCTGATCCTAGAGCCATTCTTATGTCAACTGTGGATTCCATAAACACTCCTTTATCCCAACCATTCATAATCTACATTATTATCTCTATGGGGGTGCAGGGACTCAAGTGCTATTTTTATAGAAAAAATTATATTTTCTCAAAAAAATGGAGCTTATATGTCTAAGTTGATGCGTTCTATTTCGGGTATCCGCGGTATTGTTGGCGATACCCTCACTCCCCAGGTTTTGCAGTCTCACGTTCGAGCCTTTTTGGAAATTACCAAGGCAAAGAAGATTGTGATTGGCCGCGATAGCCGCCCCACTGGCGACGCCATCGTTCAGTATGTGGCTGGCATCTGCCGCCTCTCCGGCGTAGACGTTATGGACGTCGGTCTTTCTACCACTCCGTCTGTAGAAATTCTTACCACTCACTTTAAGGCTGACGCAGGCATTATCATTACCGCAAGCCATAATCCGCTGGAATGGAACGCCTTGAAGTTCCTGAACAACAAGGGCCTCTTCCTGGGTCCCGATGACGTGAAGAAGCTTTTTGAATTGGCTGACGCAAACCAGTTCAGCTATCCTGACTACCGCACCATGGGCAAGTACGAAGTGGCTCCCGACGCCGATGGCATTCATATCGATGGCACTCTTGGCATTCCCTTCGTAGACGTTGAGGCTATTCGCGCCAAGAAGTTCAAGGTTGCCGTAGACGCTGTGAATGGTGCAGGTTCCTACATTGTGCCCCGCCTGCTGGAACAGTTGGGTTGCGAAGTGGTCCGCGTTCACTGCGAACCTGATGGCACATTCCCCCGCGGTGCAGAACCCATTCCCGAAAACCTGGGCGACCTCCGCGAAGCGGTAAAGGCAAACGGTTGCGCACTTGGCTTTGCTGTGGATCCGGATGCAGACCGCTGCGCCTTGGTAGATGGCCTTGGCCGTAGCATCGGCGAAGAATACACCCTGGCTATCGCCTGCGAAGAAGTCCTTTCCCAAAAGAAGGGTTCCGTTTGCGTCAACCTCTCCACCAGCCGCATGAACGAAGATGTGGCTACCAAGTACGGTTGTGAATTCAGCCGCGCCAAGGTGGGCGAAATTAACGTTAGCCTCCAGATGATCGAAAATGGTTGCATCATCGGCGGCGAAGGTAATGGCGGCGTGATCCTGCCGGCTCTCCATTACGGCCGCGATTCCCTGGTGGCTGCAGCCCTGGTTCTTAGCTGGATGGCTCATCACGATGGCGGCCCCGAAAAGTTCGTTGCTGAAAATCCGGCCTACTCCATGCCCAAGAAGAAGTTTGAACTTGGCGACAAGAAGGTGGCAGACATCCTCCCCAAGGTGAAGGAAGTATTCGCCGGCTGGAAGATGGATGAACGGGACGGCCTGTGGCTTGGCTCCGAAAAGTCCTGGGTCCATGTTCGCGCAAGCAACACCGAACCCGTGATTCGCGTAATCGCAGAAGCTCCTACTGCTGAAGAGGCCGAAGCCCTCTGCTCCAAGGTGGAAAAGCTTATTTAGACCGCTCTTGCAAAATTCTGGACTGTTGCTTTTTGTTAGCAAGAGCTCTCGCAAACACCCCTGCTTAATAGCAGGGGCTTTTTGCTTACGGCTAACCGTCGCAATAGTTCGTCGCTCGCCCCTTCACGTACGACAAGTACGCTACAGGGGCTCGTCTCCTGCTCTTGCTAGGTTATCTAAGCTTTTCATGAAAGCTTTTTGCTCACGGCTAATCGTCGCGATTATTGAAAAATATCAAAAAAGAGCTGACTGTCATATTTTGGCAGTCGTTCTTTGTTATGTTTACGTGAGAAACAACCATTGAATTAATAAAAAAGTGAGGCATGTATGGTTGATTTGAATAATGGGATGAATTTCTTTGAAGTTGTTAATTTATGCAAGGTGTTGGGTGATTTAACTCGCTTTTGCATTGCAGACTTGTTGAAAAGTCGAGATATGTATACATACGAAATTCAACAAGAGCTTGACATTTATGATGAAGACATAAAGTTAAAGACCCTGTCTAGGCATTTGAGGATTATGGAACAGGAGGGTCTTGTTCATTCCACAACAAACTGGACTCACAAGAAATATTCTTTGAACCGTGAAAAAATCAAGCAATTTGCTGAATATTTTAAGAAAGAGCCCCAATCAGAACAAAATCCTCAAGAAACAAGGCCCTCAAAATATTCGGGTCTTGCAATTTGATGAATTCGTAGGGCTAAAAAAGGCTTTGTAACAATGTGTCTGGCGCTTGTTAACGTTTTCGTTAACTAAGAATTGAAAAAATAGGGCGTTTTGCCGGTTATTAGTTAACGTTTTCGTTAACAAGCGAAAAAAAAAACAATCCCTGCGGAGCGTGCTGCATGTCGGCGCAGATTCGTCCGCAGGGATTTGTTTCTAGAGTATAAATGTTGGAAAGAATGTAACTAGAACTGTTCCAAGAATTTGTGAACGTCTTCAGGAACCCAGGTGTTGCCCCAGCCACCGTAGTCATTGGCTGTCCACTGGTGTCCACCCTTCCAGGTACAAACGCGTACAGGATGGTTGGGGTCTACCTTCTGGAAGTCATAACAGACGTGGGGCTCGCCATTGTTGCCGGAGTGCTTCTTCATGACGTTCACTTCATCGCTGACATCGGTGCCGTTGGGACCGTTATTCTTCAGAATACGGGTGATGGCGCTGTTCAGACGCTTGTAATCACACAGTCCGTCGTCAGTGCCGTGAACGTCCATCCAGGCGATGGGCTTGCCCTTGTTGGTAGGAATGTAGATGTTCCAGTCGGCCACAGCATAGGTTACTGCGGCGCGGACGCGATGCTGGAAGGCCTGTGCCAGGGAGTTGGTGAACATGGAGCCGAAGCTAAAGCCGGTAACGAACACGCGGGAGGTGTCAATGCAATAGTTGTCTTCCATGGTGGTCAGCAGTTTTTCGAAGAACTGATGGTCCTTATCGTCGCCGCCGCGCCAGGGCATGCCATCGGTATCGCCGCGGGGAGCCACAAAGATGTAATTGCCTTCGGTGTCAAGCTTCTGCTGTCCGTAATACGGAGACGGATGATCCTGGTCCGGAGCATGATGAACAAAGTCTTCTGCGTTGGAGCCCATGCAGTGCATGGCAAAGAGAAGCTTGTGGGGCTTGGTGTTGTCGTAGTTCTTGGGAAGTGTAATGAAGTATTCGCGGTTCAGGCCGGCGACGCTCATTTCGAAGCGGTCGCCGTTCTCTACGCTCTTGGTTTTCTGCAATGCGGAATTCTTGCCGCAACCTCTGGAAGGTGCGGGGGCGTTGCCCTTGACGTAATCGTAGACGCCTTCGATTTTGAGCATAGAAACTTCGCTGCTGGAACTTTCTGCAACGGGAACGCTGCTGGAGCTTGCGGGAACGGCGGCGCTAGAAACGGGTGCAGTTTCGCTAGACGCAGGAACTGCATCGCTTGAACTTGTAGGTGCTACGTCTGCGGAACTTTCCGGAACTGTCAAAGAGTCTGTTTCATCCGTAATACTAGGGATGTTCGGGGTTTCTGCAGGATTGCCTTGCGTCGGGTCATCAATGGGCCCAGGCAAAGTCGGATCGCTCAACGTTGGATCATTCAAAGTCGGATCGCCCAAAGTTGGGTCGTTCAACGTCGGGTCGCCCAGACTCGGGTCATCAATAGGGGGATAGATGCCACTATCGGATGCACTTGATAAGTAAGAATCCAATGTAGTATTCACTGCGTTGGAATTAGTGTCGTCGCTGCAAGCCATAAGCGCTGCTGTTACGAAAGCTGCGCATGCTAAAGCGAAGTTCTTTTTCATATGAATCTCCTTTATGAACCTACGATATTGAATCTTGTAGGTTTAACCCTTTTATAACACTTCCATTTTTTTGGGGGGGACATCTATTCTAAGATTCCCCAACGTATATATACCTTAATAAGACGTTGTTTTCCCAAAAGAAAGACCAATTCCTGTGGACAAAATGTCCATGCATGAACGGCACTTTTGGACCCGGTTTAAATCTATATCAGCTTTGAGAAATAGGAAAAAATGTGTACGAATATGTGTTGTTAAATGTTGTAGTCTAAATGCAAGAAAAGGATTCCCCGCTAGAGGAATCCTTTGTTTCTTAAGGAGTACGTATGAATGGAGAATTTCTAGTTGGAACGTATCGTGTTCCGTACGGTTTGTTGCTTAGGCAACCATCAACTTGCGTGCAGTAGCCTGCTGCTTCTTTGCAAGAGTAAATGCCAGTACGCCGTTTTCCAGGGCGACCTTGATGTTGTCCATATCAATGTCATCGGCCAGACGGAAGCTACGTTCGTAAGTTACCTTGCCGTCCTTGCGTTCGCGGGTGGCTTTCACGGTCACAATGTTCTTTTCTACCTGAATGTCGATATCTTCTTTCTTTACGCCGGGCAGTTCAACTTCCAGCATAAAGCCGTTTTCGACTTCATAGTAGTCGGCCTTGGGCGTGTAATTGCATTCGCCCTGGGCATTGGCGGCGTTCAGGTTATCCAGAAAGTTCTGGATGCCATAGAAAGCGGTGGGGATTACATTTGCGTTCATCATGATATTTACCTCTTTTAATTTTGTTGGCCCTCGACGTTCGCCGTAGGGGTCTTTTTTTGTTTTACACCCTGCCTTATGCAAAGGCCGTGCCAACTTTTTTTTAAGCGGGGTTCTCATTGCAATTTTTATAAAAACTGCAGGGTTGGCCTGCGAACTCCGCTGCGATTATTTCATACCGAAACGTCAGCTGTTTCACCCTTGCAACACGAACTGTTTCGTTTTGCATACGAAGCCTCCGCAGGCATTTTTCTACATTGTTCAGCATTAGTCAACTATCATCAATCATCAATTAACGCCGTGCCTCGCAACCTATACGAAGGAAACATCCTAAAGAATATCGGCCTGTTCTCGGTGCCGTTTCTGATAGCAAACTTCCTGCAGACTCTGTACGGAATGGCTGACCTGTTCATTATTGGACAGTTTACGGATGCTGCAGGCATTACCGCCGTTGCAGTCGGTAGCCAGGTGATGCACTTTGTAACGGTGATTCTTATCGGGCTTACCATGGGCACCACCGTTCTCATGGGGCAGGCCGTAGGCGCCAGTCGGCACAGGAGCCTCAGTCGTATTCTGGGGAACACCTCCGTAATTTTTACAGCGGTGGCGGTTCTGTTCACTGCAATTCTTCTGGCGGCAGCTCCCCAGGTCGTCTCCTTGCTTTCGACTCCTTCTGAGGCCGTGTCGGGAACGACCCGCTACCTGGTGGTCTGCTTCCTGGGGATTCCCTTCATTACTGCCTACAATGTGATTGCTGCAAGTTTCCGCGGCCTGGGCGATACCAAGAGCCCCATGTACTTTGTAACTGCGTCCTGCGTGGTGAACATCGGGCTTGACTTCCTGTTCGTAGGTCCCCTGCATATGGGGCCCGAGGGTGCCGCCCTTGCTACAGTCCTATCCCAGCTGTTCTGCGTCGTTATTACTCTCGCTGCCATCAAGCTTAAGAAGGTCCGCTTCGAAATTCCGCTTTCATGTAGCGACCTTCGTCTGAATAAGGCTATTTTCTGGAGTCTGGTGAAGATCGGCCTCCCGGTGGCCTGCCAGGAGGGCTTTATCCAGGTTTCCTTCCTGTTCATTACCCTCATCGCAAACTCCCGCGGGCTGGAAATCGCCGCCGCAGTCGGCGTCGTAGAAAAGATCATCTGCTTCCTGTTCCTGGTGCCGTCGGCCATGCTTTCTTCTGTTTCCGCCATCAGCGCCCAGTGCATTGGTGCGGAACGCTATGATCGCGCCCGCAAGACCCTTTACAGCGGGATAGGAATCGCCGCGGGTTTTGGCCTGATTTGCGGCATCCTCTTTCAGTTCGTTTCGGAGCCTGTACTCGCATTGTTTACCGACGATGCCCAAGTCATTACCTATGGAACCCAATACCTGCACGCCTATGTTTTCGACTGTATGGTGGCGGGAATCCATTTCTGCTTTAGCGGCTACTTCTGCGCCTGCGGTCTTTCTATAGTGTCCTTTATACACAATGCGGTGTCCATCGTGACACTTAGGGTACCTGGGGCGTATCTTGCCTCGGTCTGGTATCCGGACACCTTGTTCCCCATGGGAATCGCCACCTTGAGCGGCTCCTTCCTTTCTGCAGTTATCTGTGCAGTGGTTTATTTGGTATTGGAATATCGCCGAAAGCCCCGATAGGGCCAAAATAGTATATATTTTGTTCCGAACCTCCCTTTTCCAAGGGAGTCTCTTTGTGTTGCCTGGAGACTGAATCTTGTCGCTTTTTTTGATTGAATACGCTATTGTTTCGCTGGTGTTCGCCGCCATAGACGTTCTGCTTGCCGTAATGTCTTTTAAGAAGAAGGACTCTCGCGGCAGGGCGTTGGGCTATACCTGTGTGGGTTGCGCCGCTGTGGACCTGTTCTATTTGGGTAGCATAGCCTGCGACAACTATTTTTTGAATTCCTGTCTTTCCAGTCTGTACTTTTTCAGTGTCAGTTTCATGGTGCTGGCCCTTGTCTGCTTTTCAAGGGAATTTTGCGGAATGCAGCTGTCAAAGTTCGGGAAGGTGTTCCTGAAAATTGCCGGTACATGGCTTGTTCTTGACGGCATTACGCTCTTGATAAATCCATTCAAGGAAATTGTCGTAAGCTATGTACCGCGTGCGACGGAATTCGCAAAGTTCAGCTACGACATGCATCTGGGTTTCTACATCCATTTGGCTTTCTGCTACCTCTTGGTGATCACCAGCGTATTCTTCATCATTTATAGGCTTGCTCGAGTCCCCCTGGAGTACAAACGCCAGTATCTTTATGCCTTGCTTGGCATTATAGTCATTGTTGCCATTAATGCTGTATTCCTTTTCCTGCCAGGTTTATCTAGGTACAATTTCCTGGATTACTCCATTCTTGGTTATAGCCTTGGAGCCTATGTGTTCTACTGGGCTTGCTTCCAGTATTCTGTAAAGGGAATGATGGACCTGTTCAAGATGAGCGTCTTTGAAAATTTGGATCAGGGCCTTGTCTTGTTTGATTATGATAAACGTCTTATTCTCCATAACGATATGGTGGATAAGCTACTGCCTCGGGTGCAGCTGAAGGAACAGATGCGTCTACAGGATTTCATGCGCCTGTGCAAAATCAATATGGGCGGCGAATATGATTCCTTCGTGGTGCAGTGTTACGCCGAGACAGATGGCGGAAAGAAACCTTTACGTTGCGACTACAGGACTATCCGAAATAAGCGAGGCAAGGTTCTTGGCAGACTGTTCATGTTCTCCAATGCGGTTCTCGCTACCGATACTCTGACCGGTTTCCACAACTGGGATGACTTCTCCTTCTATACCGAAGAGAATGAAGGTGTTGCCCGCGAAAACATGATCGTTGCCGCTGTCGATATTATAGGGCTTTCCTTTGTGAATGGTTCCCAGGGGCACCATATGGGCGACCGACGTATCAAGGAATTGTCTGACCTTCTGCGTCAGAATATGCCTGTGGGTACTTATTTCATTCGAGGGCAGGATGCTATTCTTGTTGCCATGTGCGTGGGTCAAGATGAAACTCTTGTCTTGGATATCCTGAAGAAAATCGAACAGCAATTCGAACTTGCCATACAGTATGGTGTAAGTGCCTGCAGGAGTTCCGATGACATTCTGGATTCCATTGGGCTTGCTATTAAGGGCCTAAATCAGAAAAAATTGCTGACCAAGGATTCCAACCATTCCGTCATTCTGAATTCCCTGGTACAGGCCTTGCAGGAATGTGACAGCGATACCGAGGAACATGTCCGCAGAACCCAGCTCATGGGTGCTGAACTTGGCAAGCGCATTGGCCTGAACGATGTGCAGCAGAGCGACCTCTCGTTACTTTGCCTGCTACACGATATCGGCAAGATTGGTGTTCCTCTAGAAATCCTGAATAAACCGGGTAAGCTGACCGCAGAAGAGTGGGACGTTCTTCGTTCCCATCCGGCGAAGGGCTACCAGATCGCAAAGAGCTCTGCGGAACTTTGTGGCATTGCCGACATGATTCTGCATCATCATGAACGCTGGGACGGTGCCGGCTATCCCGATGGCCTGGCCCGCGAATCCATTCCGCTGCTTTCTCGTGTGATTGCCGTGGTGGATGCATACGACGCCATGGTGAATACCCGCTCCTACCGCAAGGCCTTGCCCCAGCAGGTGGCAATCGACGAACTGAAGCGCTGTGCCGGCTCCCAGTTCGACCCCAATATTGTCTCCGAATTTATCCAGATGATCGAATCTCTGCCTGCGGTGGAGGAAAACGTTCACGATGGTGTATCGGAAGACGTAAAGGAAGCCGTCCGCGAAGAACTGAACCAGGGTTCTGTTTCCAATTCATTCCATAGCGTGCACAACCTTAAGTTTATTCGTTACACTCTGGATGACAAGAACTATATCGTCGACTTTGACAGGAGCCTAGAGGAACTTACGGGCTATTCTGCTGTTGACATCCAGAACAACCGCATGACTCAAATGGACTTGATTCCGCCGGAAGACCGCACGGAATACGTCAGCCTGATGATTGAAGTCCTGGGCAAGAACCCCAGTGCATTCTTTGAACATCGAATCCTTCGCAAGGACGGCTCCGTCATCTATGTGCTTTGCTATGGACGCCGATACTTTGACTCTGCCGCACGTGCAGGACGTTCCGAAGTGATTGTGGCTGATGTTGCCGATACCTACACCTTGCGAATCATGGCCGACATGGAACGCAGCAAGGTCCGTCAGCAGCAGGCTCAATGGGAAAACGTTTACCGCAGGGACTCCCTCACGGGACTTCTGAATCGTAATGCCTTCAAGAGCGATACCGAGTTCAAACTGCTTGAAGGCAAGACCAAGGTGATGCTCCTGATGCTGGATGTGGACAAGTTCAAGAATTATAACGACACCTATGGCCATGTGGCTGGCGACGAGTTCCTGGCCCTGGTGGGCCAGACGCTTCTTTCCGCCCTTCGTCGTGACGACATTGCAGGCCGTATGGGTGGCGATGAGTTTGCCGCAGCCCTATTCTTCAAGAAGGACTGTTCCGACGAGTTCATGTATGAACGTGCCCAGCAGATCTTTGACAAGATCAACATGAGCCTTAAAATGGCGACGAAGGGGACCAGTCTCTCCATGGGCGCAATTATTTCTAACGAAGAACTGAACACCTTCAATGAACTGTACCAGTCTGCAGACAAGCTGCTGTACAACTCCAAGGAGACGGGGCGTTCTCGTATTTCGGTGAATCAGTAATTTTATAAAGATTGCAGTGTGTTTCTGCAGTCTTTTTTAATCCAGCTTTCCCTGATATAGTTCCAGGAGCTTTCTGGCAAGAAGGCTCGTGTATTTGGCGTTGGTCAAGGTGACCTTTGCGCTTTCCAGATTGTTTTTCTGGGTCAGGTAGTCTGTATAGGTCAGGGCGCCGGCGTTGCGCTGTTCTTCGGCTACGGTTAGAGCTTCTGTTTCAGCCTCTACCTGAAGGCTTGCCGCCTTCCATTGCATGTCGGCACTGACTGCGTTAATGTAAAGCTTTTCGATGTTGTTTTCTAGATTCTTTGAAGATTCCTGCAGCGCTACCTGAGAGGATGCCTCGTTGACCTGGGCCTGCAGTACCTTGTTGCTTGTGGAACCGTTGTCGATGATAGGAATGTTGATGTTCAGCGAAATGGAGTTCTGCCATCCGTTTTTCATCTGCCGTCCATAGCGGTCCGATTCAAATCCGGTAAATCCTGTAGAGGAATTGGCTCCAAGGGTAACAGTTACGGAACTGTTCTTGCCGGCTACTTCTGTATTTTTTTTGGCAGCCTTTATAGAAATACTGTCGGATTTTAATCCTGGATTGGCGGCGCGGGCATCGGCCATAAGCTGGTCGTAGGCAGGGAGCGGGTCCAGGGAGTCGGGAGAGGAGACTCCTGCATCAATGGATGCGACATTCATGCTGTCCTTGGCGTCCACTTCCATTAACTGACGAAGAGTTGTCTTTGCCGTGCTGACGTTCAGCTGTGCAGTTAGCTGAGCCACCTGCTTCTGCAAAACGCTGGACTGTGACTGGGTCAAGTCCTTTTTGGTAATGGTGCCGGCCTCAAAGAGCTTGCTGTAATGTTCGAATTCTGCCTGGGCTAGTTCTACAGAGGCGTCTGCAGTGCGTAGCTTTTCCTGGGCCGCTAGCAGGTTCATATAGGCGTTCAGCACGCTTTCCTGTATGGAGCGTTCTGTCTGCTTTGTTGCCTGGAGTACAGCCTCCTTGTTCAGCTGGCTGGCCTCGGTATTCAACTTTGTGGAACCGCCATCCCAAAGGGTGTAGGATCCGGAGATGCCGACGCTAAAGCGGTAATGGTCCTGGGGGTGGTCTGCCAAGGGGTGGTCGTAAAGAGTGTTTCCAATCTGGGCGCTGACGGAAGGACCTCCAGAAGATTGAGCCTGCTTGACGGAAATGTCTGCGGACTGTTCCTTGAGCTTAGCGGCTTCCAGCGAAAGGCTTGTCTTTTTTGCCTGATTCAGGCATTCTTCCAGGGTCCACGTACCGTCGGCAGCCCAAAGTGCTGTTGCGCTGGCGATAAAACCGAAGAAGAATGCTTTTGACTTAATCATGACCTTTAGTTGCCTAGAAAGGGGAGTTCGTTGCGTCACCGCTGCAGCAAAATAGAAAATTTGAATTTGCCCCGCGGGCAAGGATATCAAAAACAAAAAAGAACCCGTTTCTGGGTTCTTTTTCGAGTGGACGGTATTGGATTTGAACCAATGACCTCTGCCGTGTGAAAGCAGCGCTCTAAACCAACTGAGCTAACCGTCCGAATGTGGGTGCAAATATACAAACAACCAAGGACCTTGTCAAGGGAGAAATTCGCTTACTTGCCTTACGAATGCAGGCGCTTCTCTCGCCTTACAAATACTGGCACTCTACGAGTGCAGTACCTTCGGCTCGGTCATGTCGGCAAGCAAGCTTGCCGTCGCGACACTCGCCTTATAGGTATTTGTCTTCGGCGGCTTTGAGGATGGTCAGGAATTCTGCCGGGGTCTTGGAGGCGATAAGATCCTTGCGGACACCGCCGTCGGCCAGAAGACGGCTGACAGAAGACAGTGCCTTAAGGTGAGGACCCACGGTGTTGCCCGGGCTTACGATAAGGATAATCAGGTACACGGGCTCGCCGTCAAAGGAAGCGAAGTCCAGACCATTCTCAATGGTTGCAGCAACCATGCACATGCGGTCTACATAGTCAATCTTTGCGTGAGGGACAGCCAAGCCGCATCCGATACCGGTAGAGCGGCTCTGCTCGCGGTTCCATACGGCATCGAAGATCTCGTTGCGATGATCCAGTTTGTAGGCGCTGCAGAGTGTGTCTACCAGTTCGTTCAGGATTGCCTCCTTAGTGGTGCTGGCAGAGTTGATCAAAATGCAATTGTCTACAAATCTTTCGGAAAGACGCATATTTATCCTTTTGATAATTGTCTAGGCAGATATTTTAGCAAAATAATCGTTTTTGGAAAGACCTTAAATGCCGATGTATATAGAAAATATCAAAAATCGTTAAAATTTGCCCAAAAACGTCAATAATTCCAGCTGGGAGTTAAATGCGGTGTCGCTTTCCAGGGCCTTGCTCATGGTAGAAACGTCAATTTGGCCGGGGGCTTCGGCGCGTCCAATGGCTCCATAGGTCAGGTTAGCCCCTTCGGCAAGGCTCCAGAGGCGGCTGACCTTTCCGGTTTCGCCCATCCCGAAGGCGGCGAAAAGCTGGAATTTTTTTGAATGTTTCTTGATGAACTTGTAGAGACGGTCGCAGTCCGTTTCGGAATTGCTCATGGCGGCGATTTTCAGACCGGGGGCGCTGAACCGTTTTACGTCCTTGGCGTATTCTTCCAGTTCGGCATCGCTGGGGATGCGTTCGAAGTTGTGTTCCGAGATGAGCAGTTGGGTCTTGCGGCTGACTGCCAGCTTGTTCAGTTGTTCGAAATCTGCCAGGTAGTCCCTTTCCAGGTCAAGCCATTCTGGGACTTCGGCGGCATCCAGAATCCTGGCCCACAGCTCCATACGCTCCACGACGCGGGCGTCGGGGAATGTTCCGCCGTCATGCTTGAGACGGATGGTTCCAATCTGCATCTTGCCGGGGGCGACCTTGCGTACGCGTGCTGAAAGCGCCGGCCACTGCTTTTCGTCAAAGAAGTCGTAGCGAATTTCCAGGGCGGTGCAGGACTCGAGATCCAGACGCACCGGGTGCATGGGGTCTTTTTCTGCGGCTTCCAGAGTTTCGGGGCCGACGAGGCCTACCAGGTACTTTGTTTCGTTCATGACGGAGAATATAGAAAATAGAGGCTAGAAACTAGAGATTTGAGTATAGGGGGTAGGGTACGGGGGAGGGGCTTTTTGCGGGCCTATGTTGACAGTTGCGATGCCTAGAACGATAATATTGGCGAAAAGAATGCCTTGGCGGGGTTCCGACGATACCTGCAATGCGGATTTTTCTAACTTTATAAACGAACAAGATAAAGGATTGCTTTTATGGCAGATTGTAACGAAAAGAAAGAAGCTCAGACTCCTGATATGATCAAGAAGGCCGAAGAATACCTGGCCAACAACCGTCGCATTTTCCTGT
The DNA here is from genome assembly GCA_024398955.1 of Fibrobacter sp. Classification (GTDB taxonomy): domain Bacteria; phylum Fibrobacterota; class Fibrobacteria; order Fibrobacterales; family Fibrobacteraceae; genus Fibrobacter. Next base: position 15,115 of record JAKSIG010000030.1, read on the forward strand.
GGGGCGGTGTAGACGACGAAAGTGCAGAACGCATCGTCAAGCAGCTTCTTTATTTGGATTCCTTGAATCACGACGACATTACCCTGTACATCAACAGCCCCGGTGGCGTCATTTCTAGCGGCCTTGCCATTTACGACTGCATAAATGCCATCAAGAGCGATGTGGTTACCGTCTGTTGCGGCCAGGCAGCCTCCATGGGTGCAGTGCTCTTGACTTCTGGAGCCAAGGGCAAGCGCTATGCATGGCCCAACGCCCGCATCATGATCCATCAGCCCCTGATTCATGGCGAAATTGTGGCTCCTGCCAGCGACATCCAGATTCAGGCCGAAGAAATGCTCCGCATCCGCGGCATCACCGGTAAGATTCTTGCCGAAACTTCTGGCCACACCATTGAAGAAATCGACCGCGATACCGAACGCGACAACTTCATGAGTGCAGAGGAAGCCAAGGCATACGGCCTGGTGGACATTGTAGAAAGCAAGCTTTAATTAAGAGTCGCAGTACCGCGGTTTTTCGCGGTATGGACTGCGGCGAATTTGAGAGAACTAAAATGGGATTTTTTTCAGCTATTAAAAATGGTCTTGCCAAGACCCGCGACGCCCTTATTGGGGAGTTGAAGGGGATTGTTGGTGCCGGTAAGATTACCGACGAAACCTTGGAAGATCTCGAAGAACACTTGATCAAGGCCGACGTTGGTGTGGAGGCCGCGTTTCTCCTGACCGACGCCCTTCGCGAAAATGCATTGGGCAAGTCCCTGACTACCGAACAGGTACTTGACATTATGCGTAACGAAGCGGAACGCCTGCTGAAGGATCCCCCCAAGTTCGAACTGAAGGGCAAGCCCCACGTAGTTCTCGTTATCGGTGTAAACGGTGCCGGAAAGACTACAACCATCGGTAAGCTTGCCGCCCGCCTTATTGGCGAAGGCAAGAAGGTCATGATTGCTGCCTGCGATACCTTTCGTGCGGCAGCCATCGATCAGCTGGAAACCTGGGCCGAACGTTCCGGTGCAGAATTCGTGAAGCATCAGGAAGGTTCCGACCCTGCTGCGGTCGCCTTCGATGCATGCCAGGCTGCAACAGCCCGCGGCTGCGACGTGGTGCTGATTGATACCGCAGGCCGTCTGCACAATAAAGACTACCTGATGGAAGAGCTGAAGAAGATTGTCCGCGTCATCAAGAAGGTGAATCCGGACATGCCTCACGACATGTGGCTGGTCATCGACGGCAATACCGGACAGAATACCATCAACCAGACCAAGATTTTCAACCAGAGTTTCCCGCTTACAGGTCTCGTGGTGACCAAGCTGGATGGTACCGCCCGCGGTGGCGCCGTGCTTTCTATTGCAAGTTCCTTGCAGATTCCTATCCGCTGGATCGGCATGGGCGAACGCATCGACCAGCTGGTGGAATTCAACAAGCGCGAATACGTAGACGGCCTCTTCGAAAACGCTCTAGAGGATTCCGATAAGAAGTAATCTGGATAACGAATCGGATTATAGGCTGATGTTCTTGAATTGCAAAAATGCAGGTTTTAAGAAGGGACGGATAGTCGCCCCTTCTTTTGCATTTTTGCTGGCGAGTCTGGTGTGCTTTATTGTGCTTACGGGGTGCGAAAGCGAACCTAAGGTCGATCCGAAATTTGTGGATGCCTTTATTGACTTGCGCGTTGCCGAAATTACGTTCGGTGCTGATTCGCCTACGGCTCGCCTAGCCCGTCAAAATGCCCTGAAGAATTCTGGCTATACCCGCGAACAGTTCCTTGCCGAAACGGATAAGTTGCTGAGTTCCGAAAAACTGTGGGTGCCCTTTCAGGTGGCGGTCGTGGCTCGCATCGATTCCATAATGGCTGCTCCGAAGTCGACTCCCGCAGAACCGGCGGCAACTCCGGCGAAGGCTGCGAACGCCCCGCAGATGCCTGCCCGCAAGGGAGGCGTAAAGTGACCAGACTCCTGCGGGCATTGATACTTTCCGTTCTTGTAGGTGGCGCTTGTGCCGCCGAAAAGGATAGCGGTACTGATTCAGGATCTTCTTCAAAGAAGGCTTTGCGCAAGGTTCACTGGATGGATTATTCCGCCGCTTTTGAAAAGGCCAAGAACGGACCGAAGCTTGTCTTTGTGGACCTGTTCGCGGACTGGTGCATTCCCTGCAGGGTCATGGAAAAGAATGTTTATTCCGATCCTACGGTGGCCGCACTTTTGAATACCCGCTTTTACGCAACAAAGCTGGATGTGGATTCCCAAGATACCATTATGTGCGACGGCCAGAAAAAGACTGTGCAGCGTTGCTACTTTGATGTCTGGGAATTGAACGCCCTGCCTGCGTTTGTGCTGATGGCACCTAAGGGCATGACAATTCTTACGGTGACAGATTCCATGTCTCCAGAAGAAATGCAGCAGTTGCTTTTTAGATTTTTAGAAAAAGAAAAGGAATGGATATCCCGATGAGCGAGAACTTCCTCTTTTACGTTCAGATTGTTTTTTGGATGATGCTCCTGTTGCTGGTGCATTGCTATGTGCTGTTTACCGTGACACTTCCTTTTGTCAGTGAACTTTTCAAGCGAAAGAAGCCTGCCGAAAATAAGGACGCAGAACTGCCTACGGTGTCTATTCTGATTTCTGCCTACAACGAAGAAGCTGTAATCGAACGCAAGATTCAGAACATCCTTGAAATCGATTACCCCAAGGAAAAACTTGAAGTCTTGATTGGTGACGACGGCTCTGCAGACCGCACCGCAGAAATTGTGGCGCGCTATGCGGACAAGGGAATTACTTTGGTAAAGGCTCCCAGGAATGCGGGCAAGGCCGCCATGCTGAATCGCCTGAACGGAATTGCAAAGAATGAAATTTTGCTTTTGTGCGATGCCAATACCATGTTCTTCCCCAATGTGGTGCGTAAGCTGGCTCGTGCCTTTCAGGACGAAAGAATCGGTTGCGCCTGTGGTCACCTGATTCTTTCAGACAAGAGCGGAAGCGTGCTGGGTCGAGGTGAAAGTTCCTATTGGGACCTGGAGTCCGAAATCAAGAAGTTCGAGGGCGTTCTGGATCGCCTTATCGGTGGCAACGGCGCCCTTTACGCCATTCGCCGCAAACTGTATACAGAACTGCCTGTAAAGAAGAGCGTCATGGATGACTTCTTTATTGCGACCAAGGTTCTGCAGAAAGGCTACTATTGCACGTTCGTTCCCAGTGCTATCGGTACGGAACAGACCTCAAAGGATTCCAGCGGTGAATATCGTCGTAAGGTCCGTATCGGTCGCGCCAACTTCAATTTCCTGCTTTCCTATTTGCCTTTGCTGAATCCCTTCCGTCCGCTGACCGCCTATCTGTTCTTCTCTCACAAGATTCTGCGCTGGTTTTCGCCCCACATTTTTTTACTGCTGTTCGTTTCCAATGCGTTGCTTTTGACAAGCGGACTTTTCTACCAGGTTTTCTTTGGTGTGATGGTGGCCGGTTTGCTGGCTGCACTGCTGAAAATTGTTCCTAGCGGCTACTACTTCCTGCTCATGAACTTTGCCATGCTGAAAGGCTTCTTTATGTCCTTTGGTCACGAAAAAAGTGGTGGCTGGGCACGCGAAGCTCGAGGCGATGACGAGGCGTAGCAGACTTTACCTGATACAGAATGTTTGGCAAGGATAGCAGTCTTTTATAACGGGAATACGAAAGAGAGAGTTTATATGAAACGAGTGCTTGCGACAATGGCTGTGGTGTTCGCTTTGGTGGCGGGTGCTGGAACTGCACCAGCTCATGCTTTCACTATGGATGTTCAGGGTGGTGTGGTGAATGCCTGGAGCGACATTACCAGCTTTAACCTGAATGTGTATGGTCATTACTGGTTCCCTATTGACCAGATGCTGTTTGTTGGCGTTGGCTCTGGCTATCAGGAAATCGATAACACGTCCCTGATTCCCGTAAGTGCGAGCGCATGGATTCGCCTGCCCATTGGAAGTCAGACTCTGCCTGTGGTTACAGGTGACTGGGGCTATTTGATTGGCTCTGACCATCAGATGTTCTGGCGAGCCGGCGGTGGTATTGATATCAAGAACGGGGATTATTCTTCTATTATGCTTATGGGCGGATATCAGTTCCTGGATCACGACGGAAAGGGGTTCGTTTACATTCAGGCAGGAATTCTCATAGAGCTTTAATTAAGGTTTCGCCTAAGTTAAGACAATACGAAAAAGACCGCAGACTTTTTGTCTGGCGGCCTTTTTCGTAGAAGGGATTTTTTAGGACTTTGATTCGGCGGCAGTGTCGTTGACGATGTGTATGGTTCTTTGCGGGTAAGGAATGTCGATGCCGGCTGCGTCAAACTGTTCCTTGATCTTTGCTGTAAAATCCGATTTTAGAATAAAATAATCGGCGGTCTTTGCCCAGACTTTAGTGCAGATGTTTACGGAATTGTCGGCAAGCTCTGTAACGAGAATGCTTGCTTCGGGCTCCTTCAGAAAACGGGGCTCCTGGGTAATCAATGACTGCAGGATGTTTGTGGCCTTGTTGATGTCTGCCTTGTAGTCAATGCTTACGGTAATGTCCATGCGACGCTTGGCATTGTAGCTGTAGTTCAGGATGGGCGCTCCCCATAGGGATCCGTTAGGGGCAGAAACGAAAATGCCGTCGACGGTATCAAGAATTGTGTTAAAGAGGCCTATGCCAAGAATTTTCCCCTTGATGTTGCCGCACTCGATATAGTCTCCTGCCTTGAAGGGCCGCAATGTCAGCAGCAGCAATCCAGAGGCGATGTTCGAGAGCATGTCCTTCAGGGCAAGGCCGATGGCGAGGCTAGCCGCTCCTACCATGGCGACAATGCCTGCGGTATTCACTCCGAGAATGTGCAGGCTTAGCAATAGCACCAGAATGTTCAAACCGTGGTTTACCAGAGATTCAACAAGAGGCTTGGCAGAGGTGTCCATACCTTTGGTCTGGGCGTGGCTCAGCAGCTTGCGCAATAGTACTCGTACGACTTTAAAGGCAATAAGGATAAGAACGATGGTTGCCAGTTTGCCGATGATGTGATTTTCGACAATCAGAGCTTTCAAAGAGTCTATATATTCCATGTGAACCTCTGGTTTGTGGAATCAAAAAAAAGGCCCGCGATTTGCGGGCCCTGTCTTGAATATGTTAGCCCTTGGCTAGCAAGTCCATCATTTCCTTGTCCAGACGTTCCGGGTTGTTGTACTGCGGAAGGTCGTTGTGGAGGGATTCTCCCTTGGAGATGATGCCGAAGTCAAGGTTCTTGTAGTTCCAGTAGCTGTAGCCAACGTCTGCTTCACGGAGGATATCCATGAAGTCACGTATCCAGGCCATCTGGTACTGACGGGGCACCTGGACGTAGACGCCGAATTCGTTACAGGCCACGGGCAGGTTGTACTTGCGGCGGAAATCCAGAGCGTTCTGGATGCTTGCCTGCAGGCGGGCCTTGTCCCACTTGCCGAATTCCACATCAAGACGGGTGGTGCCGTCGGCGCTGGGGGCTGCATAGTCGCCGGGCCAGGGGCGTTCGATCTTGAAGAAGGGGTCGTTGATCCATGCGGCACCCTGGTGGGTAAAGGTCACCGGGGTGTAGGTATGGAAACTGTAGATGGCGTTATCGTCGTCCAGCGGAGTCAGGTACTGGAATTCGCGGGCGCTGTTCCACTTGTTGGCACCGACCACGATGGTGTTCTTGGGGGCGTGCTTGCGGATGGTCCAGAAGATTTCATCCTTCACCTTGTCCCAGACCTTGGAGTCGCCTGCGGCAGGTTCGTTCAGCAGTTCCATCATGACGCGGGGTTCGCTGCTGTAGCGTTCTGCCAGGTAGGACCAGACCTTGTTGGTGTCCTTGCGTGCGTCGGCGCTTACGAAGAAAGCCTGTTCCTCGTAGCTTGCCAGATGGAAGTCGTGGCCAGGGCACTTGTGCAGGTCCAGGATTACGTCCAGGTCTGCAGCCTGGATTTCCTTGAGGGCCTTGTCCAGCAGGGTGAACATTTCATCCTTGGGCTTCAGCTCGGTTCCTTCGAACATGTTGAAGTAGTCTACCGGCAGGCGCACGTGGTTGAACCCAGCCTCGCGGATGCGCTTGAAATCTTCAACGCCCAAGAAGGTTTTTACGTGTTGGATGATCCCTGGGAAACCTACGGGATCTTTTTCCTGGATGCAGTCAACCTGACTGAACCAGCCGCCCAAATTCACTCCACGCAGTCTTTCTTTAATCATGTTATCATCCCTTTATTTAATGGTTTGCCGGAAGTGGTAACCCGCAAAAACATCACTCGTTAACGATGTTCAGGTCTTCGTCTGCAATGTTCAGACCGAGAACGACTTCCATGTCGTCGGGAAGACCGTTAAAGTCGACGATAAGGCCGACCTTCTTTTCGTCATCCTTCTGTTTTTCAAACAGGGCGACGTCGTAAATCTTCATCTTTACCACAGCTTCCTGGGTAACGGGAATTTCAATGGTCATCCCCTTGCTGATGGGGCCTTCAATAATCTTACCCTTGAACACCAGAGTGTTCTGGTCTTCGCCAAGGGAGGTTTTTTTTACGTGAAATACAGCCATTATATTTTAGCCACTATTTATATTTCAGTTAATCCTCAGTTTACTAATTCCAGCCTGTAGTGAGGCTTTGGAAAAAGTTAACTTTTTTATATGACTTTACGAGTTGGAAGAATTCCTTTTTTGGTCTGTGCGCCCTTTTTTCATGATTTTTTAGGGCGAGAGTCTGAATTTGCCGATGTAGATTTCGTGGATGGGCCTCCTAGTGAGCATTGCGTAGGCCTTAAGGCTGGGTCAATCCACTTGTCTCCTGCATCTTCCATCACCTTTGCTCAGAAGCCTGGGGCCTTTGTACTTTCGCCGGATCTTTGCACGTCCTGCTCCTTTGAAGTCCGTTCCGTTAAGTTGTTCTCAAACCTGCCTATCGAGGAACTGAACTGCAAGCGCGTTCGCATGACCGCCCAGAGCAAGACATCTGTAACGCTTCTTCGCATTTTGCTAGAAACTAGATTCGGCCTGCGTCCAGAGTATATGGCTGGCGCCTACGAAGATGGCGACGATGCCTGTCTTCTTATTGGCGACCAGGCTCTCGAAGAAAACGAGCGCCATCGCTTTGCCTTTGACTACGACCTGGGCTCTTTATGGCAGGACTGGCAAAAATTACCCTTTGTCTTTGGCGCCTGGATTATTGCCAAGGAGGCTCTGACTCCGGAGCTGATGCCGACGCTTCGTCGATATATGAGGGCTACGCAAGACAGTATCGATAAATTTAGAGTTTGTCCTTCTGCGGCCTTGGATAAATGGCTGGCCCGTTACCCGGTAAGTTTGCCCCGTCCGGTTATAGAAAGCTACTACTCCGCTATTGATTACCGCTTTACGGATGAACGCAAGGAATCCCTAAAGTTATTCTTTAAGTATGCTGTGGATTTAGGCCTTGTGGAGTCCGTTCCTGTGTTGGAATTTTTGCATGAATAAACAGAAGTTTTGTAAAAGATTCTTGTGGTTGTGGCGGAATCTTTGAACAGAATTTATTTTTATGTAGTCCTTGTGGATAAAAGGGAAAAGGATTGGGTATCATGGTTGAAGAAAAAATTCTCATTGTAGACGATAGTGTCGAGGTGCTAGAAAAGACTCGTGAACTTTTGACGCAGGTGGGTTACAACGTTTTAGCCTGTACTTCCGGCGAAGAGGCTCTGACCTTTTTAGACGACAATAGTGTTGACCTTGTCCTTTTGGACATTAATATGCCCAGCATGAATGGTTATGAGGTCTGTCTTCGTATTCGTCAACGTCATGCTTTGGATGACTTGCCGATCATCTTTTTGACCAGTCGCGAAGATACTGACAGCGTTACCAAGGGGTTCCACTCGGGGGCTTCAGATTTTGTTAGCAAGAACGCCCTGTCAGACATTTTGCTTGCGCGAGTGAATGTTCATATTCGCTTGTCTCGCTCCTTACGCAATCTTCGCGACATTTCCTTGACAGATGATATGACTGGGTGTTTCAATCGTCGTCATGGAGTTTATTCTCTTCGAGAGTGGTTTTCTCGGGCTCGTCGCTACGGCACTCAGTTTGGCTTGATTTACTTTGACTTGAACGGCCTGAAAACTGTTAATGATCGCTACGGCCACCAGGCGGGAGACCTGATGCTACGTTCCGTTGTAAATGCGGTAAAAGGATTGCTTCGTGAATCCGACCTGTTGTTCCGTATGGGCGGCGATGAATTCATGATTATTTGCCCCGAAACCGACAAGAAGGGCGTCTTTACTTGCGTAGAACGTATGGAAAGGGCGGTGAACGCGATTACCATCGTAGACCATCCGGTGTCCTTCGCTTACGGTATCGCACATTCCTCTGAGGATTACATGGAAATGGACGATATGCTCCATAGTGCCGATGTGTCTATGTACGAATGCAAAAAGAAAATGAAGGAAGCAAAGGCGTAGCCTTTGCAATTATGAATTATTAATTATGAGTTATAAGAAAAGGCGCAGGAAATCCTGCGCCTTTTCTGCTTTTTAGAGTGGGATGTCGTTGATAGACTTAGTGCGTTACAAGGCTGCGCGGACGGCATCCAGCAACTCGCTTAGGCGTCTGCCGATTTCGTCCCAGTTGCCTTCCTGCATGAGCTTGGCACTGAAGATGCTTCCGCCAAAAGCCAAGAGGTTGGCTCCAGCCCTAAGGTATTCGCCTGCGTTTTCTGCGTTTACGCCACTGCAGGCGAGAAGCGGAATGTCGCGGAATGGCCCGCGAAGCGCCTTGATGTACTTAGGGCCGCCAACGCAGTCTACTGGAAAAATCTTTACGGCAGTGGCTCCAAGGTCATAAGCCTTTTGCACTTCAGTGGGAGTGAGGGCGCCTGGAATGATAGGTGTGTTGGAACCTGCCGCCGTGCGGATAATGTTGCTTCTTGTATTTGGCGTCACGATAAAGTTGGCTCCGGCGTGTAGCGCCTTTTCCAAATCACTGTCGTGACGTACGGTGCCTGCACCTACGGTAATGCCATAGGGCTTGCAGGCTGCCTTTAACGCTGAGATGATTTCGGCGGCGCCATCGGTATTCATGGTGACTTCGATGGCCTTGAGGCCACACTTGGCTGCAGTCTGCGCGCAAAGTTCCTCGGATCCCTTGGGGATGTCGCGGAGGATGCCGATAACCGGCATGTCTTTCAAAAATTCAAGTAAATCCATGCCCTAAATATACAAGAAAAATGAAGTGGGAAAAGCTATAAAAAGATGTTTTGACTTTTGCTGTTTCTGAGAACGACAAAAATTTTACAGGATATGAAAAATGCCGGTGTTTTACTGCCGGCATTCTATATTGAACTTGCTATTCAAATCTCAATGCTTCGATAGGATCCAGTCGGCTTGCCTTTCGGGCGGGGTACCATCCAAAGAAAACGCCTGTCATGAAGCATACGCCAAAGCTGACTACGACGCTTGTCAGCGACACGCTCATGGGCCAGTTTAGAATGGACTTTACCGCCTGGGAGGCGCCGATGCCCAGGGCAATTCCAATGAGGCCGCCCAGCAGGCTGATGGCAACGGATTCAAAAAGGAACTGCAGGAGAATGTCGCGACCCCGGGCACCGATGGCCATGCGGAGCCCGATTTCCTTGGTGCGTTCCGTAACGGAGACGTACATGATGTTCATAATGCCGATACCGCCAACAAACAGGCTGATACCTGCAATTACCGTAAGGACTAAGGACAACATATCGGAAGTGTTGGTCATCATGGTGATCATTTCTTCCTGGGTAAATATGCGGAACGGATCCGTAGGCCGAGTCCATTGACGGCGTTCCTTCAGGATGCCCATGATTTCTTCGGTAGCCTGTTCCGCATAACCCTCGCCGATGGTGTTGGCGAAAATCTGGCGGATTTCCGTGGTGGCATTAAAGCGTTTCATCACCGTCTGGTAGGGAGCGAAGATGACGTCGTCCTGGTCCTGACCGAAGTCGCCGCCGCCCTTGCCTTTAAGGGTGCCGATGACCTTCAGCGGGATGCTCTTGTACCTGATGGTTTTTCCCAGAGGGTTGCCTTCGGGAAACAGGTTCTTGACAACGGTTTGGCCGATAACGCAGACTTTTGCCATACGGTCGGCGTTGTCGTCAAACATGACGCCTTCGTCGATTTCGTAATTGCGGATCCTGAGATAGTCCGACGAAATGCCGCTAAGGGCCGTGGGGGAGTTGTTGTTCCCTGCAATGGCCTGGCCGCCGGCGGTAATCATGGGGGACACCGCATCGATGTACTGGGCCTCTTCCCGAAGGGCGATGACGTCAGCCTCTTCCAGGGAGACTGCCGATTCCGTCTGGACGCCGCCACGACGGTCACGGTTCGGCATGATGATGATGGCGTTGGTGCCCATGGACGTCATCTGGTCCTTGATGGACTGCTTGGAACCTTCGCCCATGGCCACCATGGCGATGACGGCTGCCACACCGATGACGATGCCTAACACCGAAAGGAAGGTCCGCATGCGGTTGCGGAACAAGGCTTTCAATGCAATTTTCATCAGGACAAACGGACTCATCAGGCACCCTCCCTGCGACGGACCTCGCCGGAGGCTTTACTTGAATCTTCGTCGGCTCCGGAATCGTCGTCGAAAACTTCGGGCGGAGGCAGCGCCTCAAGGGCAGCGCGGGCGTCCGCCACGTTCTCGTTGATTACATCCTTCTTCAAAAGGCCGTCCCGTAGTGTAATAGTGCGTCCGCTGAAGGTGGCAATATCCGGCTCGTGGGTCACGAAGGCGATGGTCTTTCCTTGCCGATGCAGTTCCTGGAAGATCATCATGATTTCGTAGCTGGTTCTGGTATCCAGGTTTCCCGTAGCTTCGTCTGCGAGAATAATAACCGGGTCGTTGACCAGTGCTCGGGCGATGGCCACGCGCTGCTGCTGGCCGCCGGACATCTGGTTGGGCAGGTGGTTCATGCGGTCCTGGAGCCCCACCATTTCCAATGCGGCAATGGCCCGCTTCCGTCGCTCAGAGGCGGAAACTTTAGAGTTGTAAAGCAGGGGCAGTTCCACGTTCTCTAACGCGGTAGTGCGACTCAGCAAGTTGTAACTCTGAAAGACAAAACCCAGTTTCTGGTTACGAATGCGGGCCAGGGCGTCCCGCTTCAGCTTTTCGGTATGTTCCCCGTCCAGAATGTAGTGGCCGCTGGTAGGCTTGTCCATGCATCCAAGGATGTTTAGCATGGTGGACTTGCCGGACCCGCTGGTGCCCATGATGGTTACAAATTCCCCCCGGTGGATGTCAAAACTCACGCCTCGAAGGGCGTGTACGGTCTCGTCGCCCATCTTGAAGTCTCGACGCAGGTTCTGAATAGATAAAATGGGGGATCTGTCTTCCATAACTGCGAATTTAGATGTTCATAAGTCCTTGATGGTTGCTATGTTGCGAAAAATATCACGTTTTTAGGTGTTTATTGTCTTTTAAACCTTGAACGATGTTATAAATATGCTACATTTGTCGCCGAAATGTAAAAAGGAACGTTACATTCACTTGTTTGCTCCTTTTTGCGAGGAATTTTCTAAGAGGACTCACAATGAAAAAAATCATTGGATTATCATTGGTAGCCGGTAGTCTCGCCTTTGCTCAGTCGGGCTTAATGGGTGGTACTCACGGTATTCATCAGCACAATGCCTATACACTGGGACAGTGGGGCGTGGAAATCGGTACCGGTGGCGACATCGCTATTGACTCCTGGTCCATCACCCGTGGTGGCGCAATCTTTAACGATAAGGATGGCACCAAGAGGGGCCAGCTCTCCAGCTATGCCGGTTCTATCGCAGGTAACTTCCACGCTGCCATCGGTCTGGCCGACTTCTTGGATGTAGGTGTGGCTGTTCCCCTGTACTATGACCATGGCGATACCGAAAACGACTTCGAAGAAGGCGAATTCTGGAAGGCTACCCGTGGTGACGTGAACATGTGGGCTAAGATCAACCCCATTGGCGACGAAAAGTCTCTCTTTGCATTCGCTACCGTCATCGACCTTTACCTGCCTACCGGTGACCGTGCTACCGGTATGCGTCCTCGCCATGCCTGGATCCTCCGCGATACCGAGGGCGACGAAACTTACCCGTTCACTTCTCAGGAACTGAATATCGGTGCAAACTTTGTAACCACCTTCAACTTTACCAACAAGGGCGTACCTCTTATTTGGAACGCCAATGCAGGTATCGTTTACGCTGCAAAGGGTGTGTCTACCTTGGTTTATGGCACTGGCCTGAACTACCTCCCCTTCAAGTGGATGGACATCTTTGCTGAATGGTCCGGCGAATTCCGCGTTGAAAAGGGCCCCTATCCTCGTGACGAAATCGAAGACCCCATGCGCGTGACTCCGGGTCTCCGCTTCCACCTGCCCTACAACATCGACTTCGCAATGGCTCTGGATGCTTCTGTCCGTGCCCTGCGTAACTTCTCTTACGACCGCGACAAGGAAATGGAAATGGCTCCGTGCTATCAGTTGCACTACACTGATAAGGACGGCAACAAGATCCGTTACGGTTACGTTTCTACTCCTAACTATGCTGGTACCGCAACCCTTACCTGGCGCTGGGGCGGCAAGACCGTCAGCGACGAAGATAAGGATGGCGTTCTTGATGAAAAGGACCAGTGCCCGCATACTCCGGATGTTGCCAAGGTTGACTCCGTGGGCTGCCCCATCGATAGCGATAAGGACGGCATGATTGATGGTCTCGACAAGTGCCCGGGTACTCCGGCTGGCGCTGTCATCGATACTCTCGGCTGCCCCATCGACACCGATAACGATGGCGTACCTGATGGTCTTGACGAATGTAACGATACTCAACCTGGTACCCAGGTCTATGCAAACGGCTGCCTTGCCGACTACGACAAGGATGGCGTTGCTGACAACGTTGACAAGTGCCCCAACACTCCGGCTGGCCTTGCTGTAGACTACTATGGCTGCCCCATGGATGCTGACAAGGATGGCATTACCGACTCTCTGGATAAGTGTAACGAAACTCCGCTTGGCGCAACCGTCGACTCTACCGGCTGCCCCATTGACACCGACAAGGATGGCGTGTTTGACGGTCTTGACCGTTGCCCCAACACTGCAGAAGGCGCCAAGGTTGACGAATACGGCTGCGACAATGACTCCGATGGCGACGGCGTTGCTAACGAAGTTGACGCCTGCCCCAACACCAAGTCTGGCGTAACTGTTGATTCTACTGGCTGCCCCATCGATACCGACAAGGACGGCGTACCTGATGGTCTCGACAAGTGCCCCAATACTCCGGAAGGTACTGAAGTAGATAACACTGGTTGCCCGCTGGACTTCGATAAGGACGGCGTTCCCAATGCTCTCGACAAGTGCCCCAATACTCCGGCTGGCATTAGCGTTGATTCCACTGGTTGCAGCAGCGACGTTGATAAGGACGGCGTACCTGATGGCCTTGACAAGTGCCCCAATACTCCGAAGGATGCTCCGGTAGACTCTACTGGTTGCCCGCTGGATACCGATAAGGACGGCATTCCTGACTATCAGGACAAGTGCCCCAACACCCTCCCCGGCATCAAGATCGACAACAAGGGTTGCCCGGTGAACAAGAAGGAAGACCTTGAACAGCTGAAGAAGGGTATTGAATTCCAGACTGGTTCTGCAAAGCTCACCAAGGCTTCCTACGGCACTCTGGACGATATCATCAAGCTGATGAAGAAGATCACTGTTGCTAACCTTGAAGTTCAGGGTCACACCGACAACACTGGTTCCGAAGAAACTAACAAGAAGCTTTCTCAGGATCGTGCCCAGGCTGTGGTTGACTACTTCATACAGCAGGGTATCGCTTCTGAACGCGTTCGCGCAGTCGGTTTCGGTTCCGATAAGCCCATTGCCGATAACAAGAGCAAGGCTGGTCGCGCTAAGAATCGTCGCGTTGAACTGGTTCCTTACCAGCTGTAAGATTTAGAATCCGCAGTAATGCGGTTCTATCTGAAAATTGAAAAGCGCTCGCCGAAAGGCGGGCGTTTTTTTATAAGGATTGCGGTGTTGGACTGCAATTTTTTTAGGAATTATTTTTTAAAGACCCATTTTTTGTAGAGGGTGAAACTTGCAAGAACGTAGACGACGTTGGCTATGATATTTGCAAGGTAACCGGGTTTCATAAACTGTGCGACAAGGCGGTTGAAGGAGGCGAGAGCGCTAGAGTTTTCAAGGGCGTAGACGCAGCCTTCCAGAACCAGCAGGTTCAAACCGTAAGCGCATAGGAATACGATCAGGAACCTTGTGATTTCGCTCTTCTTTTCGTTGGAACTCTTAAAGTTCCAGATGCGGTTCATGATGTAGCTGTTGCAGCCGCCGGCTACGAATCCCAGAAAGTTGGATAGTTCCAGATTCCAGTCTAGCCATTGATGCATTACCCAGACTACCGCTAAGGTAATGAGGGTGTTCATGATACCTATCAGATTGTATTTGAAAAAGTGAAGCATTGCTCGCAAAATAAATTATTTTTCAGCACACTATGTCATGGATAGAATCTCGAAAGTGCTCTGCAGCAGAAGCTGCGCTCCTTATTAACGATGGCGACGTTTTAGGCGTGTCCGGTTTTACGCTGGCGGGCTACCCCAAGGCGGTGCCTACAGCCCTTGCTGAACGTGCAGAAAAACTTCACGCCGAGGGTAAGCCTTTCAAGATTACTCTATTCTCTGGGGCCTCTACTGGTGACAGCTGCGATGGTGCCCTGGCCCGTGCAGACGCTGTCAGCTTTCGCATGCCGTACCAGTCCAATCCCGCGCTCCGTAAGGCAATAAACGCAGGCTCCATCAAGTACATTGACGCCCACCTGGGTAAAATGGGCTACTGGATTCGCACCGGCGCATTGCCCCGTCCAACGGTCGCTATTGTAGAAGTCACCCAGATTCTTCCCGACGGTCGAGTATGCCTTTCTACGTCGGGCGGAAACTCTGTTACCTATCTGGAATCTGCCGAAAAGATAATTCTGGAGCTGAACACTCGCTTTGGCGATGCCTGCGTCGGCATTCATGATGTGGCACTTCCTGAATTGCCTCCCCATGCAAAGGCCTTGCCTATCGATGCCGCAGGCGACCGCGTTGGCGAAACCTTTGCTCGCGTAAACCCCAATAGGGTTGTGGCCATTGTGGAACAGTCCCGCTTTGACGAGGTTACTCCCTTCGTAGAGCCGGACGAAATTTCTCGCAACATCGGCGAACGCATTCTGGACTTTATCCGCTACGAAGAAAACCGCGGACGCCTTTTGAAGGGGCTGGCCTACCAGAGTGGCGTAGGGAAGGTGGCAAATGCGGTTCTTTCTGCCATGGCCGCAGACGATCGCCTCCATCAGATAGACCTTTATACCGAAGTCATTCAGGAAGCTGTTCTGCCTCTTCTGAAAAATGGCAAGCTGGGTATCGCCTCTGGCACTGCGCTTACTTTGTCTGAAAGCACCCAGAAGGAATTTGTATCTAACGCCGAAGAATGGAAAAGGCATCTCGTTATCCGTCAGCAGGAAGTGAGCAATAGCCCCGACGTTATCAAGCGCATTGGCGTTATCTCCATGAACACGGCTCTGGAAGTAGACATTTTCGGGAACGTCAACAGTTCCCTGGTGACGGGGTCTGCCATGATGAACGGCGTGGGCGGTTCTGCGGATTTTGCCCGCAACTGCCTGCTGGGATTCTTCATGACCCCGTCTGTTGCAAAAAATGGAACCATCAGCTCTGTAGTTCCCTATGTAAGCCATGTGGACCATCCGGACCACGACACCATGATTTTCGTGACGGAACAGGGACTTGCCGACTTGCGTGGCCTTGCTGCAGAAGACCGCGCCCGCCTGATTATCAAGAACTGCGCACATCCCAATTTCAAGGAGCCTCTGACCGACTTCCTGGAATACAGTCTGAAGCATGCCAAGGGCATCCACATGCCGTTGGCTATCAATCGAGCCTTCGAAATGCATCAGAAATTCCTGGAAACAGGCAGTATGCTGTAGGTTTAAGGGCTTTGTAAGCAAAAATTTGATTGGAAAACCATTTTTCGCTTTGTATATTGATTTTGATGTATCGTCTGGTATTTTTGACATTATGTTTGGCTCTGTTTGCTGCTTGCGGTGATGATTCCGCAAGTAACACCAATTCTGCAGCTGCTGATTCCTCAGACGAGTTCTATAATTCGTCTAGCTCGCAAAACGGCGGGAATGGGAACAATATCGATAAACCCAATGGCGGGAATGGGAGCGGCGAAAGTTCTCCCGATAGCAATGGAAATGTGGATATTGTAATTCCCGGTGATTCCGCTGTTGGGCCGGTTATTGGTGATGAGCCTGTTGTCGAAGATTCTACTCTGGTGTCGGATATATCCAAGATGCCGGATTGCACCGTGGCTAACGAAGGCGAGGCCATGATGGTCTCTTCTGAAAACACAGTTTATTTTTGTAGTGGCGGAGAATGGGTTTCCAACGTTGTAGAAACAATAGGCGTGTCCTGCTCTAATGGAACCCTGTTTGCGGGGGCGGAACTTCCTACTGCATCGCCCTCCATTTTTGGCATCGACTCTACAGGAACTCTGGTTTTGCGACGTGAAGGTGTCATGCTGAGTGGCTTGGCAGAAAAAGGCCCTTTCCGCTTTGGCGCCTCTGTAAAGGTGACCGAACTGGATAGCGTGATGCGCCTAGAGCCTTCTGACCGAAGCCATTCCACTTGCATATCTTCTGCAGATGGCGCCTACAATTTTGAAAGCGTTGACCTGGCTTCTCCCTATGTAACTGTAGAGGCGAGTGGCTACTATCGTAGTGAGTTGACTGGCGGAATGTCTACGGATATGGTGACGCTGAAGGCGGTTACCGACCTTACGGAACGTGATTCAGTCAATGTCAACATATTGACGCATCTAGAAGCTCCGCGTACGCTTAAGCTGGTTGAAAATACAGGCAATAATCGTCCCATTCGCGATATGAAGGCTCAGGCTCTCAAGGATATTCTGTATTCCTTCGGGTTCTTGATAGAAGGCTTTAACGAATCCTCCTTTGTGCAACAGCCCCAGGGCCAGAACAATGGCGGTTGGGGAATGACGCCCTCTACAGTTCCCGCTAGTCCCGAAAAGTATTCTGACGACATTAGACTCTTTGGCGATGGCGACTTTAGTGCTGCCCTGCTGGCCTTGTCTGTCATGATGCAGCGTCACGGCTCTGGTGAGGCGATGGTGGCCTATGCAGATGGCATCGCTGACCGTATCCGTGGCAATGGCAACTGGGATGACTGGGCTGCCCGTGCAGATCTTGCTGACTGGCTTATGACTCTTGATCTTCGTGGCGATTTTGAAAAGATCCGCAAGAATGTGGCTAGCTGGAAGTTGGGCGAAGTTCCTGACTTCGAAAAGTACCTGCGCAAATTCTGGACCCGTGAATTCCAGTTCCCGGAATGTACGTTGTCCAATGATGGTCAGGTGGTTCACATTGGTTATAGCCAGAGCGCTTTCTTTGGTTGCAACTATCAGGATACCAGCAAGACGAAGGTGCGCTTTACTTGCGATGCAAATCTTGGTCGCTGGCGTGCCGCTACCGATATCGAAAAGGATACGGTGGGGTTGTCCCTTGATACCGCAAAGTATGACGGAGCCTTCCGTGGTGGCGTTATCAATCCGGAAATTTCTTACATCTACAACGAAGCGGCGAATACCTGGCGTGTTGCGACCAGTGCAGATGTAATGGACTTTACCGATATCAAGGATGTGTATGCCACTCTTGGCGCAGGCGAGAAGGTTGTGTTTGTACTTCGCCATGCGGAGCGTGGTGCCGATGCTAGTAAGAATGCGCACCTGACCGATAACGGCAAGAATCAGGCCCGGTCTGTGGGGGCGATGTTTGCTGGTGCTGGCGAATTCGGACTAGGCTATTCTGGATACACTCGTACTCTGGAAACCTGCGAATACATCGCTGCGGGTAACAAACAAAGTAATGTGAATCCTGAACTAATCGAAGGCCTGGACGGTGACTATTATATCTCGTACATGAAGGCCTATGAAGGGTATAAGAGCGGTAGCAGTTCCCTGCATATCTATACACGCTATATCTATCGCGACATGTATAGCGATGCCTTCTATGACCTGGAAGAACGTTCCCTGGAATTTGTGAATACCTATATTCTTTCGAAAAAGGCTAGCCTGCAGAAGGTGAACTTCTACATTTCCCATGACATGATGGTGGTTCCGCTGACAGCGTTTGCTTCGCAGAAAAAGATTAACTTGCGCTATTTTGACAATCGGAATTGGCTGAATTACCTGGCGGGCGTCGCCGTGATTATCGGTGTGGACGGCTCGGTTCGCTACGTTCCTGTTCGCGGCCTGGAAACTGGATACCAGATTATTTAAAAGCTGATTTTTCTAAAATGATTTAGGCGTTTTTTTACGTCTGTTGTAAAGTTCCCTGGGCTTGCCCCAAGGGAACATTTTTTTTGAAGTTTTTTCCTCTTTCTTGTACAAAAATAGGATGTCCTATTAGCAAGTATCTGTGGATTTATCTAAATTACCACCGTTGATTTTTATCAAACTTAAACCTAAAAGAATGGATAAAATCCAATATGAATGAAACGCAACAGAACACTGCAGATTCCGTAGTAGCAGCACCCGCT
Organism: Fibrobacter sp.; assembly: GCA_024398955.1. GTDB lineage: Bacteria > Fibrobacterota > Fibrobacteria > Fibrobacterales > Fibrobacteraceae > Fibrobacter. Next base: position 33,702 of record JAKSIG010000030.1, read on the forward strand.
GCCGCTGAAGAAACTGTAGTAGCAACACCGGCTGCAAAGGCTAAGGGTCGTTTTGACGAGCAGATCGCCTTGATGTCTCCGACCGATGCAGCTAAGGTTCAGGCTCAGCTTGACCTTACTCCTGGTGCCGATTCCGCTGTCTTCGAAATTGTCGAAGCCCACGGTGGTGGATTCCAGGTGCTCTATAAGACATACGACCAGTCTGTGACTGCCCGTAACGCACTCAAGGCAAAGGATGACGCTTCCTCCGCTGTTCTTCCCATTGCCAAGGCTACTTTGGGCAAGGAATATTGCAATGGCAACGTCGTCGAAGGCGTCTGCCAGGGCGAAAAGGAAACCTTCACTCTGGGTAAGCTTGCCGAATTCCAGGCAACTGGCCTTATCGTAGTGATGGCTGTGATTATCGGCCTTTGCCTGCTCTGCTACCTGATGAACTTCATCATGGCAAAGCTTGGCCTTAATCAGGACAAGGCTCCGGCACCCGCAGTCAAGGCTGCTTCCGCTAGCGCTGCCGCTGCACCTGCCGCTGCTCCTGCAGCCGCAGCTCCCCGCACCATTGGCCCCGCCCACTGCGACTGGGATCCCAATGCCAAGAGCGTTCATCCGGGCATGACCAACAAGCAGCTCCAGGCATTCCTGTCTATCGCTGCCATTGCCGCTCTGGAAGAACATCCGGGCCTTACCAACGACGAACTGGTGGTGATCATGACCGCTGCTGCAACCCAGGTCCTGGGTCAGCCCTGCCGCGTCACCGCATACAAGAATGTTA
>JAKSIG010000031.1 GCA_024398955.1 Fibrobacter sp.
CGGCCTGCGGTATCGTAGATTACCAGGTCAAAGCCGTTGTCCTTGGCGTACTGGTAACCGTGCTTGATGATTTCCACAGGATTGCCCTGGCCTTCGTCGTAGACGGGAATGCCGATGGACTTGCCCAGCACCTGCAGCTGCTTGATTGCTGCCGGGCGGTAAACGTCGGCTGCCACCAGCAGGGGCTTGCGCTTCTTCTTGGTGCGCATCCAGAGGGAAATCTTGCCTGCAAAAGTAGTCTTACCGGAACCCTGGAGACCCACCATCATGATGCCCACGGGAGCGGGAGCGGAGAGGTTGATTTCCTTGGTTTCGCCACCCATGACGTTTACAAGTTCGTCGTGGATGATCTTCACAATCTGCTGACCCGGGGTCACGGAAGTCAGGACCTCGGAACCGAGAGCCTTTTCCTTTACCGCCTTCACGAAGTCGCGGGTCACGTTGAAGTTTACGTCGGCTTCCAGGAAGGCGCGGCGGACTTCGCGAAGGGATTCCGCAACGTTTTCTTCGGTAAGCTTGCCCTGCCCACGCAGGTTCTTGAGGGTATTTTCTAGAGAATCAGTCAGCTGTGAAAACATAGTGGGGGCAAATATAGTAATTATGAATTATGAGTTATGAATTACGAGATAAATTATGAGTTGTGAATTATGGGATGAATTACGGGAGAGGGGGAGGGTGAAATCTGATTTTTTAGAAAAAATATGGTTGGTTCAAAAGTTTATTGCTAAATTGTGCACCTGCTTTGAGAATAACTCATGATTGATGAATTTACCGGACATATAGAAAAGGCTCCAAGAGTCAAGTTCAAGAAGAATGGGGATATTAAGGATGTGCTTGTTGTTGCGCTCCCTATGCTCCTGTCTATGTCCTTTGATACTCTCATGACATTTGTAGACCGCCTGTTCCTGAGCAAGCTTGGTCCAGCTGAGATGAACGCCAGTCTTGGTGCAGGAGGAATGCAACTGGTGCTCATTACCTTTTTTACGGGCGCCCTCAGTTATACGACGGCAATGGTCGCACAACGTTTTGGCGCAGGTCGAAAGGGCGAATGTGCTGGCGTCTTTATGCAGGCCGTGTATTTGGCCGTTGCCTGTTTCCCGCTGCTTTGCTTGACGATTCCCGTGGGACATTTTGTATTTGGGTTACAGGGGCTGGCTGCAGATCAGCTTGAATATCAGAAGACTTATTTCGATATTTTGATGTTCGGTGGTATCATCAACCTTGTTCGAAATGCGGCTCCTTGCTTCTTTAGCGGCATTGGCGAAACCAAAGTGGTAATGAAGGCTGCCTTTGCAGGCATGATCGTAAATATCGTCTGCAACTACTTCTTGATTTTTGGACAAGGACCGTTCCCTGAACTTGGGGTTGCGGGCGCTGCATACGGAACTTTGATTGGCAACGTTTTTTCTGTCGTTTATCTATTTGTGGCCTATTTTGGCAAGCGCTATCGTGATGCGTACGGAACTACGCACAATTTGAAGTTTAATCTCGACTATACCAAGGAACTGCTGAAACGCGGTTTGCCCTCTGGGGTCGAGATGTTCATGAATATGGCTGCCTTCCAGTTGCAGATTCTTATGTTCCACGGTCTAGGAGCGGTGGAGGCGACTGCTGCGTCTGTGATGTTTAACTGGGACATGGTAGCCTATGTCCCCTTGATGGGGTTGGAAGTTGCATCCACAAGTCTTGTGGGGCGCTATGTGGGGGCCAAGTCTGCGGCTGCCGCCACGCGTTCCACTTATTCTGGACTTAAAGTGGGATGGGCTTATTCTCTGATTATTGCGGTCCTATTGATTTTATTGCCTGGCGTACTGACAGATATATTCAGGCCCGATGCAGCTGCTACGGCGGATGCTGTCGCCATGTTTGAGGCTGCTCGGCCTATAAGCATTTTTATGCTGCGGTTTGCGACGCTCTACATTTTTGTGGAAGTGTTCCTGGTCATTTATGCTGGCGCACTTCGTGGGGCAGGAGACACTGTTTGGGTGATGTTCGCCTGCGGTATTATGAATTGGTTTAACGCAATCGCATTGTATGTCGCTGCCTATATAATCAAGATGCCCGCCCAATATGCCTGGATTATTGTGGTTTTAGTCTATAGCACAGCTCCACTTTTGTTCTATTTCCGTTGGAAAAGTGGTAAATGGCGAAAGCACGTTCTAGAAAAAGAGTAGTTTTTTAGAAAGTTCTTAAAAAATCACCTTGTCTTATACGATGGGTATAATTTATTTGTAGGTTTGTTTTTGAAATTTTATGAATGTCAAACTTCTTTCTCTTGCTCCATTTTTTGCCTTAGCTGCCTGCAGCAGTGATTCCACGTCTACGGGCCTTTCTGACGTGGATGAGATAGTCTGTTCAGTAAAGGGGACTAGGTCTAGTTCCACGCAGGTGGCTGCTTGGCCTGGAGTTGGCCAACGAACAATTACGGTTTTCCTAGAGGGGGATTCTGTTCGTACTGAAGAGGAAATGATATTCCTGGATGAAATGCCGAAAGAAAATTACGAAGCCAAGTGTGATTCCGCTCGCGAAACATTGGCCTTAGGAACCTATTTTGAGTGTTCTGGCCTAGAAACTGAAGATGGCCCTTACAAAGAAGTGACTATTTCTACTTCTCATACAGCATTTGCGGGTGACCTTACGGCCGAAGATATTGAACTTTCCCAGAAAAAGTCCTGCAAAGAGATTCTAGCCGGGAAATTTTGATTGTTCTGTTCGCTTATTTTGTTATATTTTTCCCCGAAAACTTTAATTACTACTCAAAAGAGGTTAAATAATCATGGGTATCAATTACTTCAATTCCATTCCTCTGCGTCGTCAGCTGGAAGAAATCGGCCACTGCCGTTTCATGGATTCTTCTGAATTTTCTCGCGGTGTAGAAGCCCTCAAGGGCAAGAAGATCGTGTTCGTCGGTTGCGGCGCTCAGGGTCTCCATCAGGGTCTTGACCTGCGTGATAGCGGTCTGGATGTTTCCTACACCCTCCGTCCGGAAGCAATCGCTGAAAAGCGTCAGTCCTGGAAGAACGCTACCGAAAACGGTTTCGCCGTCGGTACCTACGAAGAAATGATCCCCACTGCTGACCTGGTTTGCAACCTCACACCGGATAAGCAGCACCACAACGTGATCCCCGCTGTCATGAAGCTCATGAAGAAGGGCGCAGCTCTCTCCTACAGCCATGGCTTCAACATCGTTGAAGAAGGCCAGCAGATCCGTGAAGACATCACCGTTATCATGGTGGCTCCCAAGGGTCCGGGTTCCGAAGTCCGTTCTGAATACGTTCGCGGTTTCGGTATGCCCTGCTTGATCGCTGTCCACCCCGAAAACGACCCCGAAGGCAAGGGTTGGGACTATGCCAAGGCTTACGCCGCTGGCCTCCATGCCGACCGTCCGGGCGTTCTCGAAAGCTCTTTCGTTGCAGAAGTGAAGTCCGACCTCATGGGCGAACAGACCATCCTCTGCGGTATGCTCCAGACCGGTACCATCCTCTGCTACGACAAGATGGTCAAGGAATTCGGTGTTGAACCGGCATACGCAACCAAGCTCCTCCAGTACGGTTGGGAAACCATTTCCGAAGCTCTGAAGCATGGTGGCATCACCAACATGATGGACCGTCTTTCCAACCCGGCTAAGGTTCGTGCAAACGAACTCTCCGAAAAGATGAAGGTCATCATGCGCGGCCTCTATCAGGAACACCAGGACAACATCATCTCCGGTAAGTTCTCCTCTACCATGATGATCGACTGGGAAGCTGGTGACAAGGACCTCCTCGCATGGCGTGCAGCTACTGGCGAACTGGAATTCGAAAAGGTTGCAGCTACCGACAAGGCTATCTCCGAACAGGAATACTTCGACCGCGGCGTCCTCATGGTCGCTATGATCAAGGCCGGTGTGGAACTGGCATTCGAAACCATGTGCTCCGTCGGCATCAAGCCCATGAGCGCTTACTACGAATCCCTCCACGAAACTCCGCTCATTGCAAACCTCATTGCTCGTAAGAAGCTGTTCGAAATGAACCGCGTGATCTCCGATACCGCAGAATACGGCTGCTACCTGTTCGCTAACAAGTGCGTGCCTCTGCTGAAGGACTTCATGGCAACTGAAGTTACCAAGGAAGACATCGGCGCTATCTTCGGCGAAGGCAAGTCCACCGCTGTTGATAACGAAGAACTCATCAAGGTCAATGCCAACATCCGTAAGCACCCGGTTGAAGAAATCGGTGCTTGGCTCCGCGCCCGCATGTCCGGCATGACTCGCGTTGTCTAATCTTCGCAATAAAACTGCTGAAGTTAAAAAAGGCCTTCCCTTTAGGGAAGGTCTTTTTGTCCAAAGGAAAAATATGCCTTCAATGAAAAAAAATGAATGGAATCCGGATAGCGGTATTTTTGAGGATTCTCGCAAGGGAATTCGGTTTGCAACAAAGAGATTCGGAAACCAAGTCTGGATGGTTGAAAGTTTATGCCTTAAGGGTAATACTGTATTTACGGCGAAACAGGCTATGAAGGCTCTCCCTAAGGGATGGCGATTTCCTACTCGCAGCGATATTCTGGAGCTGGAAAACTTCATAGGGGCTACCTATGGATGTTCTCCTGTCATGGCGATTCTTTCCCCGAAGTCCTCGGTGTTTCCTTGGTTCTATGACTGCGGTAAGCCTGCCAAGTTGGGGGTCTCAGGATTTGACTGGGATTCGTTTCAAGGTAGTTCCTCCAGTTTCTGGTACATGCAGGACAATGGCATTCTTGACTCCGTAAAATTCAAGTGGTTTGGGTTGCAAATGAGCGATCCCAGCGAAGAAAAAACGGAAAGCTACGGCAGTTACAAGGTTCGTGCCGTTTGGGATGGAAATCCCTCGAATTCGGCCACCGAGCTATTGCAGAAACCTCAAGAAAAATTTGGGTCCTTTACAGATGCTCGTGATGGAAAGATGTATAGGACAGTCGTATTTGGTGAACAGGAGTGGTTTGCCGATGACCTTCACTTTGATGGAAAATCGGATTATAACTGGCCGGACTTCTTAAAGGCGATTCCTGAAGGTTGGCGCGTTCCCACCAGACGGGATATTGGAAAATTGCTGTGCTATGTTGCCGATAATTATTTTGTTTGTGATAACGAAGTCTTTAAAAAGAATTCGGCTCAGGTGGATGTTACGGGACTAGCTTCCGATAGCGGAAAGTATTGGGAAATCTTTAGATGGACCGAAAAGGGCCTTGAGTTTACTTCTATATCGTATCGCGATTTTGAGAAAACTCGCAATCCCTTGCGCTTGATGAGGGATTCTAGCTATAGCGATGACGACAACAAGAGCTATCGGCGGGATTTGTTCGCCTTTTGTGAGGAAGTCGCGCGTGGAGTTGGTCGTTTGCCAGAAGAAGCTGGGGAGGAAACTTATCGGCTTAGGCTGGAACAGTTGCGCAAAGTTGCTGAGGCTCATCGGAATTTTGGGTCCTTCACGGATCCTCGAGATGGCGAAGTCTATAAGACGGTTTCCATTAATGGCGTGACCTGGATGGCCGAAAACCTACGTTATAAGTGCGATGGTGCATTTGCCTATCATGATGACGAGGAAAACGTAAAACGTTTTGGCCGTCTTTACACGGAAGAGGCTTGCTGTCAGGGTGACGCGGATTATGATGCCGTAAGCGCAAGAGCTTTTCGTGGAGTTGCTCCCGAAGGTTGGCACATTGCTTCTGCTGCGGAATGGAGTGAACTGATGGATTACGCCATGGAACTTGGACTCCATCGTGAGGAACTTTCCGAAGGCGCTTTTGTATCCGCAGATGGCTGGGATTATGAAAATGAAAGAATCGTTCTTAGCGGAGCGAAGTTTGATCGGCCTATTTATTCCGTCGAAATTCAAGTGGCGGAACGTCTTGATTTGCTGGGACTTGGCATAAAACCTGCAGGATACCGAAATTACGAAAACAAGTACGGCGGTATGGGAAAGTCAACAGCCTACAGAACGTTTGTACATCTTGAAAATCGTATTCAGAGCTTTGGTATGCGTCCTTCCCTGTGGGGGATGGAACGCTGCAATTCTATGGACGCCTATCCTGTTCGTTGCGTTAAGAATGAAACCTACGAAGAAATTTTTGCACGAAACGCTCGTGGCGTAAAGACGGACTTTGGAGAATTCATCGACGAACGCGATGGCGAAAAGTATCGAACCATAAAAATCGGAAATCAGATCTGGATGGCCGAAAACCTGCGTCATAAAACAGGGCTATGTCAAGACTATGGCTATTCCTGTGGCTACACATGGAATGACGCTGTTTCTGGGGTTGCTCCCAAGGGGTGGCATATTCCAACGAAGGGTGAATTTGATATCCTTGTTGAATCAATTGGAGACAAATCTGCCGAGGCTTGCGGCCTTATCAATATAAGGGGCGTAGAATGGCGGTATTGGACATCGGAAAAGTATGCTTCGAAAGAAGCTTCCCTTAATGAATTTGCCTACTACGGAGTATTTGGGAGAGCGCGTGGTTTAAGTACTATGGGAATTGATTCATTCTTGTCAGTTCGCTGCATAAAGGACGATGAATAGGGCTTCTTTTATAAAAATTGCGTCTGTTTTTTTGCAATAAATATAAAGATGTTGCTTCCAATTTTTTATTTTTGTCCCGATAAATTTTTGTACATGAGGCATGTATGTTCAAAGTGGGATTTGATAACGACGCGTACCTGAGAACGCAGTCCGAGAAGATTGCCGAACGTATTGCAAAGTTCGGTGGAAAGCTTTACCTTGAATTTGGCGGCAAGCTGTTTGATGACCACCATGCAAGCCGCGTGCTGCCTGGCTTCGCTCCGGATTCCAAGATCCGTATGCTTGAAAAGCTGAAGGACAAGGCCGAAGTCATTATCGCAGTCAATGCCAACGATATCGAAAAGAACAAGGTCCGCGGCGACCTGGGCATTACCTACGACCAGGACGTTCTCCGCTTGATCGATGCCTTCCGCGGTTACGGTCTTTATGTGAGCAGCGTTGTGCTGACCCGCTGGCAGGACCAGCCCAGCGCACTTGCCTACCAGAAGAAGCTGGAAGGCCTGGGCCTCAAGGTCTATCGCCACTATCCTATTGCTGGTTACCCGAACAACATTCCGCTGGTGGTGAGCGATGATGGTTATGGCAAGAACCAGTTTGTAGAAACCTCTCGCGAACTGGTGGTGGTGACCGCCCCGGGTCCGGGAAGTGGAAAGATGGCTGTTTGCCTTTCCCAGATTTATCACGAAAACACTCGCGGCGTCAAGGCCGGTTACGCAAAGTTTGAAACGTTCCCCATCTGGAACATTCCTCTGAAGCATCCGGTGAACCTGGCTTACGAAGCTGCAACCGCCGACCTGAACGACGTGAACATGATCGACCCGTTCCACCTGGAAGCCTACGGCAAGACCACTATCAACTACAACCGTGATGTTGAAGTGTTCCCCGTGTTGAACGCTCTGTTCACCCGTATCCTTGGCGAGTCCCCGTACAAGAGCCCCACCGACATGGGCGTGAATATGGCCGGTAACTGCATCGTTGACGACGAAGCTGTTAGCGAAGCTGCCAAGCAGGAAATCATCCGTCGCTATTACAACACCCTCTGCGATGTCCGTAAGGGCAACGCTGATCAGGACCAGGTTTACAAGCAGCAGCTGGTTATGGAACAGGCTCACATTAGCACCGCCGACCGTCCGGTTGTTGCCGCCGCCCTCAAGCGCGCCGAAGAAACCAACGGCCCTGCAGTTGCAATTGAACTTCAGGATGGTGCCATCATTGCTGCAAAGACCTCCTCTTTGCTGGGCGCATCCTCTGCAATGCTTCTGGATGCCCTCAAGCACTTGGCAGGCATTCCCGACGAAGTCCGCCTGCTTTCTCCCATGGTCATCGAACCCATTCAGAACCTGAAGACCAAGCAGCTGGGCCACACCAATCCTCGCTTGCACATGGACGAAGTGTTGGTGGCTCTCTCTGTTTGCGCCCTGACCGATTACAACGCAAAGATTGCTCTGGAAAAGCTTCCGGAACTTCGCCATTGCGAAGTCCATGCCAGCGTCATCCTCTCTCAGGTGGACGTGGGCGTGTTCCGCCGCCTGGGTGTGAACTTGACCTCTGAACCCAACTATCAGACCAGCAAGTTGTACCACACTTAAAAGCTACGGCTTACCGTCGCATAGATTTCAATAAAAAAGTCCCGGATTTTTTTCGGGATTTTTTTTGCAGTTTTGCATCCGTAAATAAGGGTGTTCTTCAGCTGTTTACCCTCAATGTTTAAATCCTACCCAAATGTTGCCCCAAGGCCGGTCATTTTCTTGCGGACAATGTACCCGCTATGTCCTAAAAAATTATTGTCAGTTATAACCTCTGAATGGTCAAAATGGATTATTCGGGTGTTTTTGTGTTAAAATCCACACAAAGTTCGGGTGTTTTTATGTTCAAGAACAGTTACCTGAACTTTTTATCGCATGCGCAGGTTCGCTGCTGGGTTTGTCACTTCACACGGGCACAGGTTTCCCTGTAGGGAAAGTTGACGTTCTAAAAATTTTCCCCATAGATTTTGCCGAATTTGTCTTGGCCGTAAAAGGCGACAACTTCTACGACATTTTGACCAAGGACATCCAGCGAATCCTCCAGGTCTGGAATTCTATTCCACAACAGCTTGCCAAGGAAAACAAGAAGTTTGTCTATGGGGCAATAAGGACTGGCGCGCGAGCAAAGTCTTTGCGACAGTTTGTCTTGGAACACGAAGGTGTCAAGGGAATACGAATTTCCATGTCCAAGTATCGCGAACAGGACTGGATGACGAACATTCCTCTTTATGCTGCAGGTAGATTTGCCTACTGATAACTTTTCAAAATTAAGTAAAGGGCTTGCGCTTCCGCAAAAAAAAGGACCGGTTTTCACCGGTCCCTTTCCATAAGCAATATCGGTTAGATATTACTTGCTCTTTTTAGGCGGATGGGCGGCGATCTTCTTGGTGCCCTTTGCCTTTTCGGCTTCGAGTGCAGCCTTTTCTGCAGCTTCGGCGGCAGCTTCTGCTTCGTCGAAAGCAGCCTGCATGTCTTCGAGAGCGCCAACCGGATCGTCTTCGATGATTTCGGAAGCTTCGTCTACCAGTTCGGCGAATTCGTCGTACCAGTCAGCGAAGATTTCGACTTCGAGATGATCTACACCGGGAACGGTAAGGCGTACACCGCAGCTTTCGCCAACGCGGTCCATGAACTTTGCCATTTCGGGCTTCAGAAGGGTCAGGTCCAAGCCGTCCAGGTCTTCCGGTTCCAGCCAAACGCCATCTTCTTCTTCTTCAACCTTTGCTGCCTTTTTGGACTTCTTGTCTGCCTTCTTTTCGTCCTTGTCAGCGCAGCAACCGCACTGGCAATTACCGCCACAGCAGCAGTCGTTGCTGTAGGTTTCCAGATATTCTTCGTCGTCCATACCGCTGTCGTAGAAGAATTCGTCTTCTTCTAGGTACAGAGTTTCTACAAAGATGGACTTTGCTCCAAGAGACTTGGCTGCAACAATAAATTCCTTGAGGTCGCCACCGAAATAACGGGTAGCTTCCACTTCTTCGTTCAAAGCCTGAACGGGAATGGGGAGGAGCTTCTGCTTCTTGATGTAGTCACAGACTTCATCGCTAACGGACTTTTGAACTTTTGCGTTCTTTGCCATGGTAAATCTCCTATTTAGGGGTTTGGTCTTAGGGACTAGGGGCTAGGGACAAAATTGTGCCTACGGCACTTCATAGTGAGCGGCGTAGCCGCCTAGTTAAAATCTCTAGATTCTAAATCCTAGTCTCTAGCCTCTAATTAAACGTGGTACTTCTTGAGGCTTGTTGCCTTTTCGTTGATAAGCTTCATGATGCGTTCTACAGCTTCTTCGCCGCGGGCGGTGTCCTTCACGCTGGTCATGGGCTGGAACAGCGGGCTGTTGAACATGGTTCCCAGAGGAATGGGGTTCTTGCGGCAGAAGGTTGCTTCAACATAGTCGCGGGCTGCACTCTGCAGATCCTTGGCCTTGGAGGCATCGCCAGCAGCGTATGCCTTGTAAAGGTCAGAGAAAATCTTTGCTGCTTCGGGGATGTTACCGGTAGCGGTAATCAGGCCCTGGCCACCCATTTCAAGCATGTCGATGAAGAATCCGTCTTCGCCAGAGAGAACGGCGAAGTCGTTGTTCTTGGTTTCCTTGATGACGCGGAGAGTGTCTTCGTGGAACTTTTCGCCAATGCGGAAGTCAACAGCCTGCTTGAGGCCGATGATGTTCTTGTCCTGGGACAGGGAAATCAGGGTGTCGGGGTGGACGTAGCTAGCGGTACGGCCCGGAACGTTATAGATGATGATCTTGGCGCCAGTTTCTTCGCTCAAGGTCTTGAAATGCTTTTCGATGCCTTCCTGGGACGGGTTGTTGTAGTAACCGGTCACGCAGAGCATGGGAACTTCAGCAATCTTCAGGATTTCCTGGATCATTTCAACAGATTCACGAGTGCAGTTGGAGCCTGCGCCTGCGATAACGGGAACGCGACCGCCCACGTAGTCCAGCGTGAACTTGATGATGTCGAGGTGCTGCTTGTGGGTGACGGTTGCACTCTGACCGGTGGTGCCAACCGGGAGAATGCCGGAGACGCCAGAGGCGATGAGGTCGTCGATCATCTTTTCCATCTTCTTGTAGTCGATGGTATTGTTGAGGTTCTTGGGATCATCGTCCATCAGCGGAGTGAACAATGCGGGGAAAACACCAGTAAGTTGAGAAGCTTTTGTAATTTGCATGCCCATAAAATAGATAAAAAAGCGGATATAAGCGAATGCTATTTCTACAAATGACACAAAAACATCTTTATCCGGCGTAGAAGATTTAGAATTACGGAGTGACGAACAATTCTTTTCCCAAAAACTTTTCCTTTTTCGATTTGGATGTACAGCTCTTTCCTGTAAAGGGAGTGGAATCCTCCATGAGCATAACGGACCATGCGTCCTTTGGGAATTTTTAGCTCCCCTGTAAACCAAGATGCAAAAACAGGGGTGGGTGAGATTAGCTTGTATCGGCCCTCTAATTTGTTGAGGAACAACATGTTATCCTTGATTTCCCAAGTGCCGATATAGCCTCTCCAACAGACAGAAGTTCCTACAAGATTGGATGTCTTTCCCGCCGCGATTTCTGCTCTAAGTTCTTTGTTGCTGAGGGTGACCACGCCTACTTTTTTAAGAATGACAGGGCTGCAAGCCATGGTCGTGTACTTGCCGTTCAGTATAAGCCGTTCATGGATTTGCGCTGTCATTATAAAACCCCTTTGTTCCTTTATACAATATCGGAATTCACGAAATTTTTGTAAATTAGAACCGTTAAAAACATTCAAAATAGGAACCCTTATGGAAAACATTACTCAGATTTGGAAGAAAATCCAGTCCCCCGAATTCAACCCCGCTACCGACATGGCTCTGGTAGAACAGGTTAAGCAGGTGGCTCTCACCTCCCAGGAACCGGCTAAGGTTAGCTTCGGCACCTCTGGTTGGCGTGGCGAAATCGGTTCTGAATTCACCCTCCGTAATCTGCAGGTTGTAGGCGCCGCTATCGTTCGCCTTTACAAGGAAGCAGATGCTGCAATGTTCGAAGCTCTTGGCGTAAAGGATTTTGCAGACCTTCAGAAGCGCGGTGTTGTGGTTGGCCACGACAACCGTCTCCTTGGCCACGAATTCTGCGAAGCTGTGGCAGACCAGTTTGCTAAGGCCGGCGTCAAGGTTTACTACGGCAACGAAATGCCCACTCCGGAATTCTCCGCCTGTATCGAAATGCTTGGTGCAGCTTGCTCCATCAACATGACCCCGAGCCACAACCCCAGCCACTACAACGGCATCAAGTTCAATCCCGCCGACGGTGGTCCTGCCGGTCCGGAAATCACCAACGTCATCACCAAGCTTTCCAACGAAATGATGGCTACCTGGAAGTTTGAACCGGTCTCCAAGGTTGACTGGGAAATCATCGACTCCCTTAAGATTTATAAGGAATTCCTCATCAAGCAGGGCACCATCAAGTTTGACCGCATCAAGGAATTCATCAAGAAGGATCGCCTGACTCTGGTCTGCGACCACGTCCATGGTTCTACCCGCCGTCGTCCGGCCGCTCTTCTCGACAATCCTCAGTGCCTGGTTACCCTCCGTAACGAAGACGATAGCCTTTTCGGCGGCATCGCTCCGGAACCGTCTTCCAAGAACCTGGAAAAGGTCCGCAAGGTTCTGGACGAAAGCAAGTCCTTCTTCCGCCTGGGTGCAATCTTTGATCCGGATGGAGACCGTATCCGTTTCTACGATGGTTCTCGCGAAATCGATATGAACCAGTTCGGCGCAATTGCTTTCCATTACATGGCTACCTGGCGCAAGGAACAGGGCGTTGTGGCAAAGTCTGTGGCTACCTCTAACTTTGTGAACATCATTGCCGAAAAGCTGGGCGTTCCTGTAATGGAAACTCCGGTAGGCTTCAAGAACTTCCGCCCCTGGTTGTCTCGTAATGCCAAGGATAAGGCTCTGGTTGCATTTGAAGAATCCGACGGTATTTCTGGCCTCAACAACACTCTCGAAAAGGACGCTCAGTTCGGGCTTCTCATTGCTCTCGAAATTATGGCCACTACCGGCAAGAACCTGGGTGAATACCTGGATGCCCTCTATGCTGAATATGGTCGCTTCTACCCGAGCCGTGCCGGTTTCGAAGTGGACAAGTCCCTGGTTGGCGCTCCGCTCATCGCCAAGGTGAACGCTGTTGCCGAAGCCGCAAAGGTCGGTGCTAAGGTCATGGTGGGTAACACCGAAAAGACTGTTAAGCAGCTATTGACTTTGGACGGCGTTAAGATTATTTTCGAAGATGACTCCTGGATGCTGGTTCGCCCGTCTGGTACAGAACCCAAGGTTCGTATCTACACCGAATGCCGCAATCCGGACGAAAAGGATCCTATGTTCGAAGCTGCCAAGGCTCTGTTCTACAAGAACTAGTCTTGGGTAAGTGGATTGGGTTTCGAATAAGTTCAAAGGAATTAGAGTTATGAAAAAAATACTTGCAGTTCTTTTTCTGGCTTTCGCAGTGGTGTGCTCTGCTCAGTCTATCAAGCCTGAATTCCAGGCATTTTCTGGTGCATTGCTTAAACTGAAGAAGGTTGACAAGGGTTACCACAAGTTCCAGCTGAAGGTGGACGTTGCTCCCTGGGCTTTCCAGGCAGAAGGCGAAGTCCAGGCTCCGGGTGGTGATGGTGATGTTCTGATTACGGGCCTCTTCGATGGAGAACTTTATGCTGTTCTTGCATATGTTCCTTCCACCGCAGCAGGAACCGACGGTCAGGAATACCAGGTGGGTTTCTTTGACATAATGCTTTATTACGAAGAAGAACCGACAAAAATTCGTAACTTGAAATTCAAGCTGCTGCCTCCTGCAAATGATGAATGGGCCAAGGGTATCCTGAAGGATGCTCTTGAATCCGGTTCCTTGTTGGGCAATGTGTGGGGCGGCAAGTATGAACGAGCCATTACAAAGGCTTCTGCCGATCCTTTGGACAAAAAGAAACTTCAGTCTATGCAGAAAAGAAAGAGCCGTATGCAGTCCGACGACGATGGAACCATTTCTGCTCGTAAGCGCCGTTTAGAAGCCGACGAGAATGAGGCTCCTGCTGCAAAGAAGAAGGGCAAGAAGGCTTCTTCTGGAGATAATTGCGATGCCCCGGGTATGAGCGTCAAGGAAAAACGCCAGTGCCAGATGCGCAATAAGAAGTAATCTTCTAGACAGTTCTTTCAAAAAAAATTATTTTTGACCCCGAAACTTTTGAACCTATAAGAGGTAATTTATGTCCGGTCACTCCAAATGGGCCACCACCAAACGCAAGAAAGCTAAGACCGACGTTGCTCGTGCCAAGGCTTGGAACAAGCTGATTAAGGAAATTTCTATCGCTGCTAAGCTGGGCGGCGGCAACCCGGATTCAAATCCCCGCCTTCGTGCTGCAATTATTAAGTCTAAGTCTCAGAGCTTGCCCACCAAGAACATCGAAAGTGCTATTGCCAAGGGTACTGGCGCTAACGGTGGTGCAGATGTTACTGAACCGCTGTATGAAGGTCGCGGTCCTGCAGGTATCGCAATCATGGTGCAGTGCATGACTGATAACAAGGTTCGTACCGTTGCTGAAATCCGTAACATCTTTAACAAGAACGGTGGCGCCATGGGCGAAACTGGCTCTGTTACCTGGGCTTTCACCTACAAGGGTATGATTGTTATCGATGCTGAAAAGTATAGCGAAGATCAGGTTATGGATCTGGTTCTGGAAGCTGGTGCAGACGACATGTCTACCGAAGATGGTATCCATGAAGTTTCCACTTCTCCGGAAGCCTTTGACGCTGTTACCCGCGCACTCGAAGGTGCTGGCATCGAAATGATGAGCGCTGAAATCACTTACGTTGCAAACGATCCCGTTAAGCTGGGTCATGACGATGCCGTTAAGCTGCTCAAGCTTATCGACAAGTTCGAAGATCACGACGATGTTCAGGACGTTTACCACAACGCTGAAATCGACGAAGCCGACATGGACGCTGAATAATGACCGTTTGCGCTAGAGTTTTGTAAAGAACTTCTTGTAAGCGCAAACTCTCACAAAAATGCCTCGGTATGAACCGAGGCTTTTTTGTTCACGGAAACGACCAGGTTCGCTGGTATTCTTGCGCATTAGTTTATACCCTGAGTAAGGGTATTTACTCAGGTGGTCTTTGGAACAAGGACTTGGATGTACGTGGCAAAGTTTATCTGGTCAACGGAACTTGCCTGGGTAACGATAAGTCAAACGTAAGAGATTATCGTCCTAAGGTTTCGCGGTAGTTGTGGACTGCAGCCTTGTAGTTCGTGACTGCCTTGGAGACTCGTTCGGCGATATCCTTCTGACCGGCGTCGCTCATCATGTAGGCTTCGTCTTCTGGATTGCTGATGAAGCCGATTTCGTAAAGTACTGCAGGCATTAGCGCACCGACTAGAACCATGAAGCCCGCACCGCCAACACCGCCTGCTTGACGTCGGATCTTGCCTCCATCCAGTGCCTTTAGCATTTCTTCGGTGAACATGTAACTGTTCTGCTTGTACTTTTCGAGACGGGCTTCTAGCTTAAACCATTCAATGGGGGTAAGTTCTTCTTTGGCATTTTTTTCGCCATAGAGGGTGGCCACCTTGTTTTCGCGGCGGGCGATGGCCTTGTCTTCTTCGCTTTCGGGAGCGCGGAGTACGTAAACGTGATAACCCTTGACTTGCTTTTTCTTTTCGGGTGTGGCGTCAATAGCATTGCAATGGAGGCTGATGAACAGGTCGCCATCCCACTGGTTTGCCAGATTGGCTCGTTGCCCCAACTCAATGAAAACGTCCTTGTCGCGGGTCATCTTGACGTTGAAGCCTTCTTTTTCAAGTTCTTTTTTAAGGAGCTTGCTTACTGCGAGAACGATGTCCTTTTCTTGAGCCTTGGCGCCGAGGGCGCCAGAGTCCTTACCGCCGTGGCCAGGGTCAATGACAATCGTCTTTACTTCGCGGGTGCCTGCAGTTTCGTTCTTTGCTGCTACGGAAGTTGCCTTTTTTGCAGGAGGTTCCATGTTTTTCGCAGAACTGCTGGAAAGTGCTGCAACTTTTTCGGAACTGCTACTGGTGCTTTTGAGGGGCTCAAAAAACTTTGCAGTGTCTGCAGAGTCAATTTGAATGCGTCCTGCATTTAAAGTCGGTGCCGATGAAAGTTCGATTGTCTTCCCTTGATAACTTGCGTAGGGAAGTCCGATGGCGAACTTTGCCGTATCGTTTTTGCTTACAAGGGTAAAAGTCTTTTGTACGGGATACCAGTGAAAACTTACGCCCTTACTTTGTGCGAAAACTTCGATGTCGGCTTTGCCTGCCCAAACTGTTGCTGCAGTGGCAAGGCAAAAAAGCAAAACCCACAGAATCTTTTTCATTACTTGTGTGCCTTTGCTGCTCGGTCCATTTCCATCTTGGCGTCACGTTCCATGATGGTCTGTCGCTTGTCGTGCTGATCCTTACCGCGGCAAATACCCATTTCTAGCTTGGCTCGGCGATTCTTGAAGTAAAGCTTCAAAGGAATCAGGGTGCAGCCTTTTTGTTCCTTTGCCTTGCGCATCTTTTCGATTTCGTGACCATGGGCAAGAAGCTTGCGACGGCGAGCAGGAATATGGTTGAATCGATTTGCAAACAGGTACTCGTCAATGCGAGCGCCTACTAGCCACAGTTCGTTCTTTTTTTCGTCAATGTCAATCCAGGCTTCACCAATGGTACACTTGCCGTCTCGAATGGACTTGACTTCGGAACCGATGAGCATAATGCCCACTTCGAAGGTCTCGTCTACGAAATAAAGGTGGTTAGCCTTTCTATTCTGGATGACAGGTGTTGCTTGTTCCTTTTTTGCCATTGGTAAAATGCCTTACTTTGTCTTTTTGGCAGTAGCTTTCTTTGTTGCAGACTTTTTGGCCGTGACTTTTGGGGCTGCCTTTGTTGCTGTTTTGCGGGCTGCCTTGGCCTTTGTCTTTTCGGAAGCCTTCATGGTCTTTGCTTCTACGACTTTCTTGGATTCCCAGCCCACCTTTTTCTTTTGAACATGGGGCACTGCGTCGTCCAAGGCCTGCTGCAGTTCATGACAGCCTTCGCCTGTTACTGCTGAAGTTACAATGACCTTTTCTTTATGTTCTGCAAACTGCTTTATTGCATTATCGATGCCAAGGTCGTTTTTGTTAAGCGCGATGACGTAGGGCTTCTTGGCAAGCTTGGGGTGGAATGCTGCAAGTTCACTCTTGAGAACAGAAAACTGCTCGTATGCATTTTCTGCGAATCCGTCGATTACGAACAAAAGCGTGTGAGTGCGTTCGATATGTTTAAGGAACTGGTGGCCCAGACCTTTACCTTCGCTGGCGCCCTCCAGAAGACCTGGAATGTCAGCGACAACAAAGCTGTGTCCGTTCATTTGTACAATGCCAAGCACTGGTTCCAGAGTTGTAAAGGGATAGTCGCCAACCTTGGGACGTCCGCTAGAAATCTTGTTTACTAGGCTAGACTTGCCTGCATTGGGGAACCCAACCAGACCAACATCAGCCATAAGCTTTAGTTCCAGGAACAGTTCTCGACGTTCACCGGCTTCGCCAGGCAGGCATTTGCGGGGAGCTTGGTTAGAAGGTGTTGCAAAATGTTGGTTGCCCATGCCTCCTTTACCGCCACGGGCGGCAATCCAGCGCTGGCCGTCTTCGGTAAGGTCTGCAAGAATGCGACCTTCTGCATCCTTGACTATGGTACCCTTGGGCACGTCTACAATAAGATCTTCTGCGGAACGACCGGTGCAACGCTTGGCGCCTCCGGGTTGCCCGTTCTGAGCCTTGTAGAGACGGGCATTGCCCATATCTAGTAGGGTGGAGAACTGCTCGTTTACCTGAAGAATTACATGGCCGCCACGACCTCCATCGCCTCCATCGGGACCACCAAGGGGAACGAACTTTTCGCGGTGGAAACTGCAAATACCGTCGCCACCTTTGCCAGAACGTACTTCAATAGATTTTTCGTCAAGAAACATAAGTATTCCAATTGATGACTTACAGGCTGATGCCTTCGTCCAGTCCCAGAGCGATGTTCATGTTCTGGATGGCAGCGCCGCTGGCGCCCTTGCCTAGATTGTCGATGATGGTGGTAACCTGCATCATGTTTTCGTTGCCGAAAACCTGCACGCGGGCATTGTTTGTGTCGTTGCAAACAGTGGGGTTCAGGCGGTTGTTAAGCAGGGAGTCGCCAGATTCAAAGGGCATAACCTTAACGAACTTGGAATCTTTGTAATGTTCCGCTAGAATTTCGGTAAGACCTTGAGGGCCTACGTTCCTGGTTAGCATATTTCCGAAAATGGCCACGGTTACTGCCATGCCCTTGTAATAGGGGCCCAGCACCGGGTTGAAGAACGGCGTGTTTTCCAGTTCGCAGTACTTCTTCATTTCAGGAATGTGCTTGTGGCTTAGAGCAAGAGCGTAAGGTGCCGGAGCCATGATGCCTAGGGATTCGCCTGCTGCATGACTCATGTTTTCTGCAGATTCGTATTCGGCGATTAGCTTTTTGCCACCGCCAGAATAGCCGGTGATACTATATGCGGCAAGGTTTGCGTTACGGGCGATGACTCCGCTAGCGATTAGCGGGTGTACGCCCAGGATAAAACCTGTAGCATGGCAACCGGGGTTGGCAATGCGCTTTGCCTTTGCAATGGCTGCGCGCTGTTCGGCCGAAAGTTCTGGCATGCCGTAAGTCCAATCCGGGTTCACGCGGTGTGCCGTAGAGGCGTCGATGACTACCGTGTTCGGGTTTGTACAGAGTGCTGCGCTTTCCTTGGCTGCAGCATCGGGTAGGCAAAGGAAGGTTACATCAGAAGCGTTGATCAGCTTCTGTCGTTCGTTAACGTCTTTACGCAGTTCTGGATCAATTCGCAGAACTTCAACGTCGTTACGTTTTGCCAGGCGGTCATAAATCTGCAGACCGGTGGTTCCTTCTTGTCCATCAACAAAAACCTTGAACATGGTAATCCTTTTGTGAATTATTCGGATTGGATGCATTCCCTAGAATGCGGCATTATATGTTACTTACCAGCACCGCAGCACTTCTTGTACTTCTTGCCGGAACCGCAGGGGCACGGATCGTTACGGCCAACATCCGGTTCGGTCTTCTTGATGGTTTCCTGCTTAACGGCACGACCGTCGTAGAAGAACCATGCGCCACCAACCTTGTGGAATTCGCCAAGTTCGTGGTGGTTACGGGTGATGTTTCCCTGCTTGAATCGTGCAACGAATTCAACCCAGCCGATGTTCTTGTCTTCTTCGGTCTTGGTCTGCTTGATTTCGATGCCAAGCCATTCAGATTCGCGGCTCCAGGCTTCGACACTGGCTTCGTCAAAGTCAGAACGCTGGGTAGCTTCCAGGGAATCCTTCAGCCATGCAATTTCGTGCTTGGCATAAGCGGTGTAACGAGAACGCATCAATGCTTCGGGAGAAGCTGCGAGAGCGGAACCCTTGATTACGGGTTCGCAGCATTCGCAATATTCTTTACCGGAACCACAAGGACATAAATCTTTAGCCATATTTACCTCAATAAAAGAGTGAATTTCTTTGTGTAAAAGATAGAAAAAAGCTTATAATTTTTTTTGCATGTCGCTAATCTGTTTGGTCAATGCGACTAACTGGGTTTGCATATTGACCAATTTTTTATCGCGTTCTTCGTCGGATTTGTCTCGTAACATCATGCCGTCTACGAAAACGGAGTTGATAAGAGCAATGCCAATGATGCCGCCGAGACCCACAATAATGCAGAAAATCATGTTTACGGCTGTATCTAGCCACCAGCAGGCGGGCCAAAGCGCATGGGCGTCCTTTGCCACGCTGTCGGGAATGGTGCGCCATCCGTCGTACGTGAATAACTGGAATAGGGTAAAGCTTGCGTTGAGGGGAGTGTCAAAGTATTTTGTTCCGATGCCAAAATGGGTGGATGCGAAACAGAGGACGAATCCTAGGGTAAGCATAAGGATCAAGAAAATGACAATGACGGGGAATGCCTTTCGGCAGGCTACGGCAATTCCCTGCATTAAGCGGTCTACATCATTGCGCAAAAGCTTGAAGAGACGCAAGGCCTTAAAAAGTCTTACAGTACGGCATACGAGAATGAAGTTCAGATTTACACCGTCATAGTTGGGAATTAGTAAAAGAATTGTCGGTAACGATGCGCCAACGATAATGAAATCGAAGGTGTTCCACTTGTGCAGCATGAACCAGGCCTTGCTGATTCCGTTTATCGGACGATAGATCTTGCGAAGAACGGTTCGTTCGATTGAGGTGTATTCTGGATTGTCGTAGTCAATAATTTGGGGGACAAATACTCTCGGGTTGCCGAATCGATCTCGGGATTTGACAAAAAACTCCCGTAGTCCATCGGTATAACACAGCTTAAGCGTTATTTCAATTAGAAAAAGTATGGTGAAAATAGCGTCTATGCGCTGCAGAATCTGCCAGTCGTTTCGGGAATAGGTGGCAACTACAAATATGGCGATAACTGCATTCGTTAGAATCAGTAGGTGGTTGGTTTTCCCGTAGAGGAACGAATAGAGAAATTTACGAGATGCGGATGTTCTCTGCTTTTCGTTTTCCATGTTAGTTTTCCTCCTCTGCAGAGCTGTTTTCAACTTGTTCCTTCAGCTTGACAGTCTTGTCTAGCTGAACAACTTTTATGCGAACTTCCTGAGCTGCGTTGGATGGTTCGGGAACGTTGAAATCCTGATTCTGGATGGCGTACTTAAAGCGGATTTCGTATAGACTGTCGCTTGATGTGGAATCTCTTGATATGACAAGTGTATCGGCTATCCATAACTGCTCGGTCTGTCCGTTTTCGTTGTCAGGAGAGTATCCCAGCCTGTAAGTACGTCTTACGTTTACAGAGGCGTCCATGGGGAAGGATACCTTTTTGTCTACAATGGCCTTGTAAACGTTATCTTCGTATAGCTTTATAGAAGTACTGTCTTTCTTGATGAATACTGTGTTTTGTGCGAATTTGTGGACTGTACCTACGAGTGTGTCTTCCAAATTGTTTCCTGCAATGAGAGCCATTTTTTGAGGAAGTACTGCATTTTTCTCTATTCGAATGCACCTTACCGAAATCGCGAAATTATGGGTGTGCAGACTTGCGATGGAGGCGTCTTCGTCCTTGTCGTTTATGCGGATACGCCAGGCGTGGTTGGTGTCCTTTAAGTCCAAAGCCCACCAACGGGCATAGTTCCCTTGGAACTTGACCATGTTGTCCTGGCTACTAAAGAAACCTGCCGGGAGTGCAGAAAATCCAACCTTGTTGCTCCCGTTTAGGCTGTTGGTCCAGCCGGCTGATGCCTTGAGATGGTAACCTGCAGAGTCGGGGCCGCCAACATATGCGAATAATTGTTCCCATTCTGATTTAAGTGGCAGACGCCATCCCTCGGGGCAGGCATTATAGGCGTCTGTCCACGGGTAAAGAAGTCCAAAAGTTTCTGGATTGAAACTGTGGCTGTTTTCGGTTCTGTACTTGAGGTTCTCAACCATCCAGTCAACTCCGTTGATCTGGGCGTAGTGGTATTTTTTACCGTCTCGAGGATCCACAAAAGTTTGAGTTCCGTGGTAGAGTTCACTATTGGAATCCTGGCAGCAAACCATTAAAATTCCAACAACAAGTAGAAGCGCTATCAGAGGAAGAATGCCTTCTGGATGAAATTTTGGCTCTGGCCTTTTATAGACAATTTTTTTTGGTCGAGTTTCGGTGCTTTCATCGGAGTCGTATAACTCTATGATTCTGGGGAGTTCGCTAGGACTGACGGGAATTTTGGCGCATTGTCTCTGGATGTCCTTTTCCACTTCGGCCTGAGGTCTATTGAATCTGCCCTTGTGTATTTTGACGACATTTTTTAGCTTCTCTCGGATGTCGTTTTTCCATTGGCAGGACAGATTGTCGTCTATTTTTAGCGCTTCTTTTTTTTGCTTATAGACGGCTTTTGAATGGCGTTTTAAGCAATATTCGACGAGGAACTTTTCCTTGAATTCCTTAATGTCCTTATGGCCTAATTCTAAATAAAACTCAAGATCTTTCTGGCTAATGTTGTTCTCTTTGCAAAAATCAATTAGGTCTTGCTTTTCGACACTGTCAATGATTCCATCATCGCCATAGCTGACGGCAATTTTGATTTTTAACTGTTCAATTTTTGAAATTTTAGACTTCGCCATAATACGGAAAATGTAATAAAAGGGGTGGCAAAGTGTAGAAAATGGCTGCTTTTTGATGCAAAAAAGCGCTGGATTTCTCCAGCGCTTTTACAAATTTAACGTCCCCGATTCAGGAATCCAGTGCCTGACTTACAGGCACTTCTTTAGAATCCAGAATTCTTCCTTGCCTGCGCGATCGGGCAGGCTGTTGACGGCAGGAATGCGGTCAACAATATCAAAAACGCCGTCTAGACGAGCCATAAGTTCGCCTTCGCTGGTGCAATGGGGTGGACCCTGCAGGGTCTTGCCGTTCATCAACGGGTACATAAGGGAAATCAGCACTCCGTCATCTTTCATCATCTTGTAGCAGACTTCGAAAAACTCGTCGCGACGGCCCGGGTGGATGGCGGTAAAGGTGCCGTAATCGTATACGATGTCGAATTGCTGACCGCCACGCTTTTGGTCTTTGGGGGAGAGGGTGAACAGGTCCAGGTCAAGGGAACGCAGATTTTTGTGCTTACGGCTCAAGTGGTCCAGTTCGTCAACTGCAGTGGCAGCAAAGTCAACTGCAAGTACGTCGTGACCGCGCAAAGCCCATGCTTCAGCATCGTAGCCGAAGCCTGCTCCAGGAACGAGGACGGAGCCAGTTGCGGGGCAGGCAGGGTTCTTGAAGAATTCCAACAAGGCGGGGGTAGCCTTCTTGGTGTTCCAGTAATCCTTACCTTCGGCGTAGAGGTTGTCCCAGAATTCCGGGAGGTTTTGTGTTAACATATTCTACTTCCTTTTCTCTGATAACAAACTAATTCGAACGCGGAGTTGCATCGGGGAGGCTATGGCCCTTTTCGAATGCATCCATGTTGTCTTTATTCTTTTTGTAGGCGAGCTGTCCGCAGGCGGCAAGAATGTCGCGCCCGCGGGCTGTTCTGATGGTTATCTGAACCTGTGCTGCGCGGACTGCCGCAAGGAAGGTATCAACTTCGTCTGGTGTCGGAGCGTGTAGATTCGGATCATCGCCGTCGTTTAGGATGATGGCGTTCACCTTTACTCGTCTGGGGGCGCAGATACGGATAAGTTCCTTTGCTGCCTTAGGAGTGCAGGTGATGTTTTGAATCAGCACAAATTCAAATGTCACATAATTATCGGTTCTACGAATGTAATCGTCAACCGCTTCCAAAAGTTTTTCGATGGGCCATAGGTCGTTTACCGGCATCACCGAGGATCGATACTCGTTGTTGGTGCTGTTCAGGCTAATGGCCAGGCAACAGGGTGTATTTCTGTCGACAAGTTCCTTGATGCGGGGAACGACGCCACTGGTACTAACGGTCATGCGCTTGGAGCCCATGTTGAACAACTTCTGGTTGTGCAATGTACAGCAAACGCGATGTACGTTTTCCAGGTTGTTCAGGGGTTCGCCCATACCCATAAAGATAATGTTGGTAACCTGGGCAATCTCGCCTTCTTCATTGAAAAGGTTGTTGTCTTTTAGGTACCAGTTAACGTTCAGGATCTCTTCCAGGATTTCGCCGGCTTCGAGATTACGGAAAAAGCCCATTTTTGCTGTGCGGCAAAAGGCGCAGTTCATCGCGCACCCCACCTGAGTGGATACACAAACAGAAAAACGACCGTTGGCCGGAATCATCACTGTTTCGATATGGTACCCGTCGTGGGTCTCGAACAACCACTTGACTGTCCCATCGACAGAAACCAGATGCTGGTCTTCTTTAAGGGAACGTAATTCAAACTGCTTGTTCATCTTGTCGCGAAGAGCAGGAGAAATGTTAACCATTTCATCATAGGAACGAACCTGCTGACAGAACAGCCATTTTTGAATCTGGTCTGCTCTAAAAGGCTTTTCGTCGACGTCTCTAAGCCAAGCCTTGAGTTCGTCTGTAGTAAGTGTTTTGATGTTGCGCGGCCATTCCATAGGTCGCAAAGATAGAAAAAAATAATGTTTTTGTTAAGGGTCGAAATTTGTGGGCAAATCGGCCTTTTTACTGCGCCTGGCGCTGTGAACATAACTTTTCCCTTTGTTCTGGGAGGCCGCCTTTGAACGTGGAATATTAAGGGATTCCTCTTTTAGAAGATCCTTAAGGGATGGAAATTTTTCCTTTATTTTTTCGTAATCCTTGTAAAGGGAATCGATTCCGCTGAACAATTCCGTTAACGTTTGGTTACTTACCTCAGCCAAGACGCTCATTGTGAAAATTGAAGGCGATCTTTTGCCGCTTTCTACCTGAGAAATAAACTGTCTTGTGATTCGGGATTCTAGGGATAATCCCAGTTGGGTCATTCCGAGTTGGCGTCTTCTGGAAAGAAAAGTCTGTTGAATGACTTTTGTCAGGATTTCGGAATCGTATTTCATATTTGTTCCTTGATGAATGTTTGATTTGTCAAAGTATCAGCAAGAAAAATTTTAGGACAAGTTGAACGAAAATCGTGCAAACAATAGTTTGCATTTTTCATGTTTTTACGGGAAATATTGCGGAGAAAGTCCGCTGTTTGATTTTCGTCACGTAAAAAAGGATGGCTGCTGGCGGGGTGGAAAAATTGAATGTAGATGGCGGAAAAAACAAAAAAAGAAGCAAGATTACTCTTGCTTCTTTTTTCTGCGGGTGCCAGGACTCGAACCTGGAGCCTTTTGGTTCGTAGCCAAACGCTCTATCCAGTTGGGCTACATCCGCGTTATTTGATTGATTGACTCTCGTCTTTCAACGCGCACAAAGATAGATTATTCAGAATTTTTGTCAAGGGTGATTGTCAAAAAAAATGTTTTTTTTTGAAATGACGCTTTTGACCCCTTTTTAAGGCCTGTTTGTTGGTGCGAGCCGTATCTTCGTTTTGACCAAAAGCTATCTTTGGTGCCAAATTTTTAACCTTGTTTATTGGAATGAATAAAGTTAAGCCTATCCTAATGAAGGTGCTTCAAACCCTTAAGGGTTGGATCACCGATAAAAAAGTTTTGCTGTGGCTTGGAATTCTTGCAATTCCTGTCATTGCCGTAATTACGACTGTTGTGGTTATCTATAACCACTTCGCTCCGGAATTGCCCTCTCTTTCGCAGTTAGAGCAGATTAATCCGAAGTTGGTCACCAAAATTAATGATATGAATGGCGAAATTGCCCACGAATACTTTGTGGAACGCCGCGAATGGACTCCTTTTGATTCTATTCCCGAAAATGCCATTCGTGCGGTAATGGCTACCGAAGACCGAGCCTTCTACGATCACTGGGGCATGAATGTCTGGGCTATTCCCTCGGCTATCATGGAAAGTGCTACCTCGGGCAAAAAACTGCGTGGCGCATCTACGCTGACTCAGCAGCTGACAAAGCTTTTGTTCCTGACGCCGGAACGTACCATTTCCCGTAAAATCAAGGAAATGATGACTGCGATTCGTATTGAACAGACTTACACGAAGCAGGAAATTCTGGAATTCTACATGAACGAAGTGTATTTGTCTGGTGGTAACTACGGTTTCCAGGCTGCAGGTAAATTTTACTTCGGGCGCCCTCTGGATAGTCTGACCATTCCTGAATATGCGGTTCTTGCCGGTATGTTGCAGCGTCCTGAAGCTTACCGACCTGATAAACATCCCAAGGCTTCTCTTGAACGTCGCAATACAGTCCTTTATGCAATGCGCGATGCTGGCTATATCAGTAACGATGACTATCACAAGTACATAGAAATGCCTATTGAACTGGCGAAAAAGGAAGTCAACAATGATGCTGGCCTATATTTCTACGAAGAAATCCGTAAGTACATGGAAAAGAAGTATGGCGAGAATTCCCTTTATGCCGATGGCGTGACTATTAATAGCACAATCGATCCGTACATTCAGGCTTTTGCAGACAGTGCCGCTCGCGTCCAGGTGGAAAAGGTCCGTCGACGCGTCAAGTATCGTACGACTCGTCGTCTGGGTCTCGTAAAAAAGTATGACATGCCCGAAGACAGCATCGTAGCGCACTTTGATAGCGTCTACGCAGACTTCAAGAAGAATTACCTGGCTTCTGATACGGCTTCGGATTTAAGGAAGCGTCGCTTCCCGGATAGTATTAGATATCATCATGCGGAAGTTGCTGCAATCCTTATTGAAAATGAAACGGGAGCCATTCGTGCCATGGTGGGTGGTAGCGACTGGAATTCGTCTCGCTGGAATCGCGCGGTTCAGTCTTTGCGCCAGCCGGGTTCTAGCTTCAAGCCCATTGTTTACTCTACCGCTATGGATAATGGTGCTAGCCCCTGCGATTCTGTAAATGACCAGCCGGTGAGCATTCCGGATCCCGATGACAAGAATCCCAACAAGGTTTGGCGTCCGGCAAACTTTGAACATGATTTCGAAGGGATGATGACGTTGCGTCGAGCTCTGTATCGATCCAAGAATCTTCCTGCAATTCTTACCGGTATGAAGTATGGCCTGAACAACGTGGTGAACTACGCCCGCAAGTTCGGCATCGTTCGCGCTCCTTTGATGGCGGTTCCGAGCCTTGCTCTCGGGTCTGTAGGCGCTACCCTTATGGAAATGACGTCCGCTTATACGGTGTTCCCCAATGGCGGTAACCGTATCGAGCCTTATATGATTGAATCCATTGTTGACCGTAACGGCGAAGTTATAGAAAAGAATTCCAAGGTGGAGCATGAAGTGCTTCGTCCGGCTTCAGCTTACCTGATGGTGGATATTCTTAAGGATGTGAATGTTCGCGGTACTGCCGCTCGTGTATGGGCCAACGGCTTTACCCATCCCAGTGGCGGTAAGACCGGCACTACAAACGACTACACGGACTGCTGGTACATTGGCTTTACCAAACAGTACACCATGGGCGTTTGGGTTGGCTCAGACAATCCGGGTTCCTTAGGTGCTGGTCATACCGGTACCGAAGATGCCTTGCCTGTCTGGATTGCGGTAATGAAGGAATTGCATAAGGATCTGCCCCGCAAGCCGTTCCCTGTTCCCGCAGGTGTCGTGAGCAAGGGTGTCTGCAACCATACAGGAAAGGTGGCTGGCGAGTTCTGTTCCGAAAAGACTTACTGCCTGTATACTGCGGGTTACGCACCCTCGGAGACTTGCGATGGCAATCACTTCGAAGTGAAAACCAAGTCTGCAGATGATGCAACTCTCTTCAGTAACAAGGGTAATTCTGCTCCTGCTGCTGGCACTTCCAAAACTCGTAAGATGTTCTAGATTAACACCTTTTTTGAGTTACCCTGCGGGTTCGAGCCCGCTGCAAAAAGAGACGAACGTGAGTTCGTCTTTTTTTTGTGAGAAAAGAATTGCTGTTGTAAGGGATTGGAGTTTATTCGCAGTCAAGACAAGTCCATTCAATGACGCCGGAACCGTAATTGTTAAAACGCTTCTTCGTATATTTTTCGATATCGATCAGGAAGCCGATGCCGCCTTCATCTGCGTTTTCTGTACAGCAACCGTCGCAATCTTCATCGGCGCACATGTCATATACAATAGCGTCTATTGAGAATCCGTTTTTTCTTAGACGAAAGGTTTTGAGTCTGTATTTCTGGAAATCTCTTTCGTGAATAGAGATGATGTTGTTTTCGCTAACCCAATTTTCAGTTTGTTTTTCGTCGAGGGCGGCGAACCATCCTGCCCATGTACAGCCGTTGTATTCAATGCATTCTTCGCTTTCTGGAGCAGGGTAGGATTCGTACCACGTCAAGTTAGCCTTGTTCCAGACGGTATCCCTGATGGGCTCGTTTGCACTTGTATCTGGAGAAGCACTTGAGTACTCTAAATTAGGATTGCCTACGCTGGATGAACTTGCGGGAGAAATCTCTTTGACGTTGCTTGAAGTATCGTCGCTACATGCGGTAATGGCGAGAGCTATTGCAAGTGTTGAAAATTTTTTGAATGTCATGAAATACCCTAGGATGAATGTAGGATAACCCAAAATAATTGTTTTTGAAAATTGCTTTTTGTTAGTGAAAAATGCGAAAATATTCAAAGAAGAAAAACACCCCGACTCTTTCGAATCAAGGTGTTTTCCGTAAGGAAAATACTTTAGATTACATCATGCCGCCCATGCCCATGGAAGGATCCATGGCAGGTGCTGCTGCAGCCTTCGGTTCCTTCTTCTCGGTGATCACGCAGTCGGTGGTGAGAATCATGGAAGCGATGGAGGAAGCGTTCTTGAGAGCGGTACGGGTAACCTTGGCCGGGTCGATAACACCAGCCTTGATCAGGTCTTCGTAGGTGTCGGTCTTTGCGTTGTAGCCAAAGCCGTCCTTGCCTTCCTTCACCTTGTTCACAACGACGGAGCCTTCGCCACCAGCGTTTGCTACGATCTGACGGAGAGGTTCTTCGATGGCGCGCTTGATGATGGCTGCACCAGTCTTCTGGTCGTCGTTAATGAGTTTGAGGGCGTCGATAGCCTTGGCTGCGCGGATGAGAGCAACGCCACCACCCGGAACGATACCTTCTTCAACAGCGGCGCGGGTTGCGTGCATAGCGTCGTCGACGCGGTCCTTCTTTTCCTTCATTTCAACTTCGGTAGCAGCACCGACCTTGATCACTGCAACGCCACCGGCCAGCTTTGCCAAGCGTTCCTGGAGCTTTTCGCGGTCGTAGTCGCTGGTGGTAGCTTCGATCTGCTTCTTGATCTGGGCGATACGGCCCTTGATGCTTGCAGCGTCGCCAGCACCTTCGACGATGGTGGTGTTGTCCTTGGTGATAACGATGGACTTTGCCTGACCGAGGACGGTAACCGGAGCGTCTTCCAGCTTGGCGCCGGTGTCTTCGGAAACCAGCATACCGCCGGTGAGGATTGCGATGTCTTCGAGCATAGCCTTACGACGGTCGCCGAAGCCAGGAGCCTTGACTGCAGCAACCTTCAGGGTGCCGCGCATCTTGTTCACGACGAGAGTTGCAAGAGCTTCGCCATCGACGTCTTCAGCGATGATGAGGAGAGACTTGCCCTGCTTTGCGACGAATTCCAACATGGGAAGGAGATCCTTCATGGTGGAAATCTTCTTGTCGTAAAGGAGGATGTACGGAGTTTCGAGAGCCACTTCCATGCTGTCGGTGTTGGTGACGAAGTACGGAGAGAGGTAGCCGCGGTCGAACTGCATACCTTCCACAACGTCGAGGATGGTTTCTGCAGTCTTGGATTCTTCGATGGTGATAACGCCGTCGTTACCGACCTTTTCCATAGCGTTGGCCAGGAGGTCGCCGATTTCCGGGTCGTTGTTTGCGGAAATGGTAGCAACCTGTGCGATGTGTTCCTTGCCGTTGATCTTTACAGCCATCTTGCCGATTTCTTCGATGACGGCGTCAACTGCAGCGTCCATACCGCGCTTGATGTCCATGGGATTTGCGCCAGCGGCAACGTTCTTGAGGCCTTCGCGAGTGATTGCCTGAGCGAGAACGGTTGCGGTGGTGGTGCCGTCGCCAGCGGTGTCGGAAGTCTTGTTTGCTACTTCCTTGGCCATCTGTGCGCCCAGGTTTTCGTAAGCGTCTTCCAGTTCCACTTCCTTAGCGACGGAAACGCCGTCCTTGGTGACGTTGGGTGCGCCAAATGCCTTGGCGATCATGACGTTACGACCCTTGGGGCCGAGAGTAACCTTAACTGCGTTAGCCAGCTTGTCCACGCCGTTCATGAGGGCTTCGCGAGCTGCAACATCAAACTTCAACTGTTTTGCCATTTTTCTTTTTCCTTGTTTAAAATTCTTTAGGGGCTAGAGGCTAGGTTCTAGGGGTTCGGGTCGCAGGATGCGAGTGTCTGCGGTTTCAGGCCTGTTTCGTCTTTATTAGTCTCTACGGAGTATTCCTGAAAACCCTAGTCTCCGGTATCTAATCTCTAGTTTCTAGTCTCTATTACAGAGTAGCGAAAATGTCGGATTCCTTAACGATCAGGTAGTTTTCGCCATCGACGTTGATTTCGGTGCCGCTGTACTTGCCGTAGAGAACCACGTCGCCAACCTTGACTTCCATGGCGACAGTTTCGCCTGCTTCGGTCTTGCGGCCCGGGCCTACTGCCACGACCTTACCCTGCATGGGCTTTTCCTTGGCGTTATCCGGGATGAAGAGGCCGGAGGAGGTCTTCTGTTCGGCTTCGGCCGGCTTTACAACGATTCGATCTGCTAAAGGCTTGATCATTTTTTTTGCTTCCTTTTTTGCGGGTGCCCCTCTGGGACGACCCCTATGTTTATTGTTTTCGCCCTAAAATAGCAATTTTTATGCCAAGGAATGGGGTACTACTAATTGCTTGCATAAATGAGGAATTTTGCAGAAAAACGGGTAATTGACGTTCATTTTTTAAACGACAAATAGGTTTTGCACCGAGTCTTCTGTTTCAGAATGAAACGAAAAAGGCCGGACCAAAGTCCGACCTTTTTCGCTTAAAGTTTTAAGTAGAAAGTGCTCTTTAACCTTTGTACTACTTAAAGGTAGTGGTCAGGCGGAATGCCAGGCCCACGTCGGTCATTTCTTTTTCGCTGTAGACGCTGAACTGCAGCTTGGACTTGCCGATGGTACGGGACATGGCGACAGTCCATGCCAGTTCGTCGGCTTCAGCCTGGATTTCCTGGCGGTCCTTCACGTATTCCATTTCGTAGTACAGGTTGCTGAACAGGATGTTCAGGCCCGGAACCATGGCGACGGGCAGTTCCAAACCTACGTAGAACGGCATATACATCTTGCCTGCTTCATTCATGTAGGCCAGTTCCTGCTTGACGTAGTTGTCAACATTTTCGTTGATATCTTCGTCCTGGGTATAGGTAACAGCGTATTCACCGTAGAGACGGAGACCGGGAACGAATGCATAGCTCATGTAGGCTGCTACACGGTGGGTCATGTAGGCGGTGTTCTGGATCTGGTCGATGATATTACCGCGGTAGGCAACCTTGACTTCCAGGGGGAAGGAGAACTTCATGTCGTCTTCAACACGGAGGTAGCCGGTGTTGGCCTTGTTGTCCTTGACGGCGAGCATGGCGTTCAACTGGTTGAAACCGTGGTTCCAGCCCAGTTCCATAGCGTTATGGCTGTAGTCGCGCATCCAGAGGCCACGAGCAGTGAGGGCCTTGTCGATGTAGGTACCGAAGTGGGTGGACTGAGACCAGTCGGTCTTCCAGTGACCAATCTTCAAGTTCAGCTTGTCGTTTTCACCCAGATTCCACTTGTAGTTTGCCCAGTAAAGGTCTGCAAGAATCTTGTCATAGCTCTTGCCGTCAATGTTGTTGCCGAATTCCGGGGCAAAGATACGCAACATTACCAATCCGTCTAGGCTTTCGCTCTTGTACTGGCCGCCGATGTTGGCGCGGAACCAGCCGCTGCTGAAGTTATTGTCTTCGTCGGCGATGGACTTGGTGACCTGAGTCTGAACGTTACCCTTGAGAGTGAAACTTTCGGCAGGCTTTTCGGCGGCAGGTGCTGCAGGCTGAGCGACTTCAGCAACGGGAGCAGGTTCTGCAGCTACGGGCTGAGCGGCTTCGGCAACGGGAGCAGGTTCTGCAGCTGCGGGCTGAGCGGCTTCGGCAACGGGGGCTGCTTCTGCGACTGCAGGCTGAGCGACTTCGGCAGCGGGGGCAGCTTCTGCGGCTGCGGGCTGAGCGACTTCGGCAGCGGGGGCAGCTTCTGCGGCTGCGGGCTGAGCTGCTTCCTGAGCGAACACGGCAGACACCATAGACATGGCGATGACTGCTGCGATCTTATTGAACTTCATATATACTCCTTGAATAGGACGTTAAAAACTCGGGTGCAAAATTAGCTTTTACAGTGGCATTTGCAAGGGGAATGGGCTGGAACTTAAGGCAGGATTTAATTAAATTTGGTTCGCAAAAAAATGGAATGGTGCTTTTTAACATTTCCAAAAAGGTTGTGCTATGAAAAAAATGGCCTCTGTGCTTTTGATGTCTGCAATGATTGTTGCTGTTGGATCTGCTGCAGCCAAGGATTTGGCTCCCAACAAGACCCATGCTGTTTTGAACATTACCTACACTAATTACGACGATGTTCCTCAGTCAAAGAAAAAGCTGACTTTTGTTGGTCAGAACAATGGTAAGAAGATTTCTATTACCACAGACCAGTATGGTGAAGCAAGTTTCCACATACCTCGTGAAGATACTTACACCATATTCTGTGAAAGTCTGACGGGACCTTTTGAATGTGGCAACACCCCTTATGTTTCCAAGACTGCAAGTTCTGGTGGAATTACCGTGACTTTTGACGATACTCGTGCCGAATTGACTGGCGTGACCTTTAAGGCCGGCAGTGCAGAATTGGTGCCAACTTCCCTGAAAACCCTTGATGCGGCAATTGCTGGCCTTAAGCGTAATCCCAAGGCTCTTGTAGAAATTCAGGGACACACAAGTTCCGAAGGTAGCGATGAACTGAATGATCGTTTGAGCCAGGAACGTGCATATAGTGTCAAGGAATATATGGTTAGCAAGGGCATTGCAGAAGGACGTCTGAAAGCCAATGGGTACGGTTCTACTCAGCCTAAGGCAGATAACAGCACTGAAGCGGGTCGTAAGGCCAATCGCCGAATTGAACTTGTGGTTCTGTCTGAAGAATAGTTTTGGGGATAGACCTTAAGACAGAAGGTTCTTTGTTGTATTAAGAAGAAAAAGTCCCGGGGCCGGGACTTTTTCTTTATAAAAACAGCATTTTATTTTGTTCGTTATTAAACTAGAGAGATTCCATCTTCTTCGATGTAAATCTTTCCATCGCGGAAGAGTGTGCCCAAAAGTTTCTTGAAAGTTTTCTTGGACATTCCGAATTCCTGTCGGATGACTTCGGGATCGGTATGGTCTCCGTAGGGGAGGCTGCCGCCCGCTTCTTCCAATTTGCGGAGAATTGCTGCGGGGCTATCGCTCTTCATGAGGCCCTTGTAACCGATGGGAGACAGGTTCAGGGTGATTTTTCCATCGGCGGTGAAACGCTGGATAAAGCCGGGCATTGTGTCGCCGATGTAGATGCGTTCCATACCGGGTGTGAGCATGAGACGGCCGGTGTAGCGGTAATCTACCAGGAAGTCTACGTGGTCCTTGGTGACTTCGTAGGCTGCAAGTTGAACGCGCTGGCCTACATGAAGTTCGCTGGTGTCTGGATCCAAAAAACTCTTGATTTTTTCGGTTGCCACGATGCGGTTACTCTTGTCGTCCACAAGAATGAAAACAACACAACGGTCGCCGCGTTGCAGTTCGCCAAGCTGCTGCTTGAAGGGGAGGAATAGGTCCTTGTTCAGACCCCAGTCCAGGAATGCGCCGAAACGGTTTACGTCCTTGACGTCTAACACGGCGAATTCACCCACTTGTGCGTAGGGCTTTTCGAGGGTGGCAATGGGGCGGTCTTCGCTATCGGTGTATACGAAAACGTCTAGGATTTCACCTTCTTCCAAGGTGAATTTTTCGCGGTTGCCGGGGAGGAGAATGCGGTCTCCACTTTCTAATTCAAGGTAGTAGCCCTGGGGTGTAATTTCTTCTACACGGGCGCGGTTGTATCTTCCGAGATCCATAATTTGCCATTCCGTTCAGTTAAAGTTTATTGGTTGTTCGAACCTACGAACTTGTCGTTAATATAGCATAATTTGCCTGGCTTAGAAACCCTTGATTACAAGCAGACTTCCGATACCGATAAGGAACCATAGGATGACTCCCTGGATAAAGGGTTTGGCACCGCATTTCTTTAAAGCTTCCTTGGAAAGACCTGTACCGATAAGGAACAAAGTAATGGCGAAGCCGCGCTTTGCAATAGTAACGATGGTTGTGCCAACTGCTGCGGGAACGCCGATGGCCGGGAACAGATAGGTGTTGATGACCATGGCGATGGCGAAAAGGAAAATGAACCAGGGAATCACATCCAGCTTGCCCTTTCCTGCGTCGTTCTTCTTGCGGAAAATGAACATGGTCACAAGGGCTAACGGAAGAATCCAGAGGGCGCGGGTGCATTTTACCATGGCGGCCACCTGCAGGGATTCGTCGCTGTAGGCTGCGGCGGCGCCTACCACGGAACTGGTGTCGTGGATGGCGATGGCTGCCCATTCGCCGAACTGCTGGTTATTCAAACCGAAGAAGTGGCCCAGCGGCGGGAAAATCAGGAGGGCAAGAGCGTTCAGCACAAAGATGGTTCCCAAGGAAACGCTCATCTGCTTGTCGTCGGCCTTTACAACGGGGGCCACGGCTGCAATGGCTGAACCACCACAAATGGCGGTGCCGCTGGAAATTAGGTAAGATGTCTTGGGATCCACCTTGATGAGCTTGCCTACGACGAATCCAAGAATCATGACGCTTGCCACAGACACGATGGTGAACATCATGCCGTCCTTGC
>JAKSIG010000032.1 GCA_024398955.1 Fibrobacter sp.
ACTTTATTCGCTTAATCGTTTGTTCCGAGCCGACAAGCAGGCGCCCGTAGGGCGCCATCTCTCTTGCGAGAGCGCTTTTCCATATTCCGTCTTACAAATGCGTAAGGGCGAGGGCCGCGGGCGAGCTTGCTCGCACATGGGTGAGCCCAGCATTTGGCGGCGTAGCCGCAATCTCTCTTGCGAGAGCAATGGCATTCTGACAAATTTGAAGAAATTTATAAAGAGTTAAAAATGATAGCTTAATCTCTCTTGCGAGAGCGATGGCATTCTGACAGCTACCCTCTGGAGCCCTTTATTTATAAGGCTTCCAGAGGCACAAATGCAACATCTGCACATCAGTTCACTACCCAAATGGTGTCAGAACGCGTTATTTTTCATCCTGTAATCCGTAACCAAATTGTCAATCTGCACAGGAAATCTGCGTTTCCCGCAACGGAAGTTCCTGCCAACCTTTGCCTGCTAGAATGCAAAGAATCCGTTATGGCGTATATTCTGCATTAGACAGGCCCTTTACAGAAAGCTTGACGGTATCACCCTCCTTAAATTCCGCAGGAACAGCTTCGCTATTCAACACGGTCAACAAGTTCTCGATGCCGTCTACCTTAACTTGCCATTTCCCCTTTTTCGATTTTTGCTTTATAATCCCACGGGCAGAATACGGATATGTAGAACTCTTGTTAACCACGGATGGTCTACCACCATATCCTTGCGGCCTAGCATTTCCGTATCCTTGAGACTTCGTTTTCGACTCGGTACCTTTGTCAATTGGCGGCGCAATATTGGCCGCCACCTTTTTAGGATCCCTAATTGACTTTACAAGATCAGCTCTCTCGCTTTCCGAGGACACCACCTTAAAACGACCGTAACCAACAGCAGTCTTCGCACCGATCCCCACTTCTTCAAAAGCCTTTTCCATAACATTCTTGAGATACTCGAGAAGTTCCCTCGGCCCCTGCATAGAAACAAAGAAACTAAGCCCGCTATCAAGCGCCAGGGTCTTTACGGGAACGGGACTGTCCATTCCGTTAGGCATGCCATCGCCATTGTAATATTTCTGGTAATGGGGATTAATGATATCCTTTACAAACCAGCTGTCCGTATCGAAATACAGCCAGGCATCATTAAAGACAACAGAACCCGAGTATTTTTCATTGTTGTAAGCGCCACCAAAGATGTTCACATAATCTGCACTCTCCTCGCTCATGGTGCCCGTTCTACGCAGGTAGCTGGCTATAGCCCCCTTTATGGACGAACCGCTAATATAGGGAACACCCCAGGGTTTGTTCAAATTCAGCCCCACCTCAATTGACGAGGCGTTGCCCGACCCAAGAATCACCTTGGACAAGGCTACCACGCTAAAGCACAGAGCATTTTCCTGGCGTTCCAAAGCACTTTTCCATTGCTTAAACGCATAGGAATAGCACTCCTTGAGATAGGGACTTTTGTTAAACCTGAAACCTGTGATTTTTTCAAGGTTTTTATCCTTTAGAATATGCTCACCATGTTCTTCAATCTGACCTAAAAACTTTTCAAAAGAAAGTCCCAGATTGTCGGCACCTTGGGATTGTTCAAAGGCTACTTCCTTATGGTATGTTCTTATTGCATCAATAGCCATCAGTCATCCCCGTCTGTCTCGCAATTTCCCTCAATCAGGATATCAGACACCCGCTTATGCCACTGCAACAGAGTCAGCACCAGTCTGGTATACTGCATATAATCACCAAGGTTCATCTTTCTTACCGATTCCAGGAACGGATCAACACCGCAACCAGGCTTGGACTCTTCAGCAAGATCCTCCAACAACATTTTGTAATGGGCATATTTTGAGGCCTTGGCTTTTAGGAATGCCAAATACTGGATAAGTCCAATAGTCCTGAGAACACCACCGGAACGCTTGCACAAACCTTTGTATTGCCTAAGAGCCTTGCTGTCGCCACAGCTAGCCACGTTCTTTTGGACCCGAGCAAAGACTATTTCAGAATATTTTTGGCTTATAGATTGAGCTGGCATAATCCCTCCTTACTCGGCAACATGCATCACAACAAAACCCTTACCCGTAGTAGCCTTACCACCAATCTGGCAATACAGGGACTTCTGTTCGGAAATCAGCAGGGCAAGGTCATCGGCCAAGTCCTTGCAATCGGGCATAAACGAGCGGTCTACAGAAATCATACCGGCAAGCAATGTTTCGGGGGGCATAGTCTCTTCGTACCAGAGCGCGCCATCCTTAACACAGCCAGTATTATCATCAATGGCAATATGGGCATCTACCGGCAACGAGGTTTCCGCCAGGAAATTCAGCGCATTGTCATCGACAATGGCAAAACGTTTCTTAAACAAGGTACGGCCCTCTTCATCTTCAAAGAACTCCTTGGCAAGGACATCCGCCCACTGGTCACACAACCCCTGCAGAGATTTGTCCACCTTCAGGTCCAATTCTTCAAGGAAAACCTCATCGGAATTGGGTTTCACCACAGCAGAGCCTTCGCAAACCGCAACCTTGTAGTGACCGTTGGCAGGGTCATCAAGGCCAAAGTTCGGGATTGCGGGGCAATTCTTATTCCCCCTGCGAAGACAAAGTTCCTTGAACATCTGTAATGTGTATGTAGAAGTCAGGTAAGCAAAGGTCCCGTAATTGGAACGTGCCGGAAGAGCTACCAGATTCGCATCCCCGACGGATACCGCAGAGGCAAAGCTTTCCTTGTCAGAAGGATTACCGCCAAAAAGTGCACGAACCTTGTCGATATACTGCGCCTTATAATATTTGCCGTTTTCGTTGGTAAATTCATCCTTGAGTACGCCCTTTAGGGAAGAACCCGGAATCAGGGGGTGTCCAGAAACCGCATGGCGAGCGGTAGGCAAGTCAATATCATTTGTTCCCTGTCCAACACCGCAATGGACAGAAGACAGAGCGCGAATGGAATAAAGCATGTTCTTCATATTTTTCCTCTTATTTTAAACTTTTACCTGATTCTGGGCGAGCGCTACGGCGACCAGGCCGAAGCCATCCTTCTTTTCCTGCCCACTACAAATGGAATTGCCCCAGAAATACTCCGCCACGGCCTTTGACTGAGTGGGATCCTGCAATTCCAGAAGATATATGGAACCTGGGCGCACAAGCTTTGCCATGGCCTTGGGCATACCGTTACCCCCCTTGCGCCTGCTGGCGTAATCCCAACCGCTCACGCCATCCCACCCGTTGACACAGGCGGAACGCAAACGAACTTTAAATTCCGTTCCAGGAATTGTCACAAAGTCGATACTTGCAGCATCCAAATTCGGCCTGAGCCATTCCGGACACCAGCCTCCAAATTTCCCGTGGGTCAAGAGCGCCAGCTTTATAAATTTCTGGTTGTCGAAAATGTCTGGCATCGCAGGGAACGGAATTCCCGATTCGCCTACAGAAACCGTCTTGCGTTCACCTCCCAGGAAGGCTTCTCCAAGTGGCACGGCTTCGCTGGCTTCAAAGCTGATTTCCAGGGGGAGCACCTTTCCATCGGCGCGTCTCGACGCCATATAAAGCTGCTTATTCGCAAACAGCCTTCCATCTTCCGTTGTGCGCGTAGAAGGATTGATCCCGTTATGGATCCGCACGTCCATAATGGGATTTGCAATGCCGATATCGTCAGCGGCAAAGACCGAGCCCTCATTCAAGTGGCCCGAAACGTACTGTGCAAAGGAGCTCCAGTTCCAGCGCGCAGGTGCGTTCTTCGCTGGTTTTTCAGAACTTTCTAGCGTGGAAACAAGCCAGTCCGCATTTGCAATATCGGTGCCGCAGTTTTCCGGCACGGAGCTCCAATTCAACTGGTTTACGCAAATCTTGTCTCCGGACTTGGTAAACATCACATCCGCAGGAGGCGGGACCAGGAATTCCCTTCTGTCACCATCTGTTACAGAATACATGATTTTGCCGATTTCGATATCCCAGGATTTCTGGATACTCTCTTCCGACATAAAGTAATCACGGCCACCTTTCGCAAAGCCAATAGTCGTGCGAACCATTCCGGCAAGGGTATGGGGCATCACCCACCCGTAGGATGATCCACCAAAATTCTTTTCTTCGCCAAAGGGCTTTCCATCTCGCAGGACCAGCTGGTCCCTAGTCTGTACGGAATAACGCATGCTCATTCCTACACCTCCACATTGGCACCAGAAAGCTGGTGGGCAATCACAAGTTCATCGGATAATTTGCGAATGGAGGTTCGTCCCATAAGCAAATCCTTTATCAGGGAATCCGCGTTTCCCTTCTTCTGCAAGAAGATTCTTTGGACCAGGGCTGATTGGGCATTCAGCGGAATCAATCTATCACCATCCCACTTATACTCGAGTTCATCGCCAGCGCCAATTCTCGCCTCACGAAGCTGATAGCCCAAGTTCGAAGGCAAGTGCTGTTCCTCGTCCCTGGAGCGATACCTTTCAATCATAAGTTCCATACGTTCCACGAATCCCTTCAGCTCGCCCTGGGCGTCCCATTTTCCCGAAACAACCAAGGGTGCTCCCGAACGCTTATTCTGTATAAGCGCCAGTGCATTCTTGCCGGCTTCGTTCTTGGCAATTTTTTCACCCATGCGGGCACAGTCAAGAACATTGCTCAACGGTTCCTGGTGATGTACAATGGCCATGCCCACGCTAAACGTAGGCGATACAGAACCAATGTTATACTTATCGCAAACCCGTTTCATGATGGATGCAAATTCTTTACGCAACTCATCAGCACATTTAAGAGCCGTTTCCAACGGGACAATCGCCATGACGTCATCGCCACCAGCATAAATCAGGCAGCCATCATTTTCCTCGACAATTATTTCTACCTGGCTTGCGAAAGTCGAAAGTTCCTTCGTAAAGCCCTGCAGGCCCTCCTTGCTCTTGATCTTGCCTATGGCGGCACCCATATTGTCGCCATCGCCAAGCAATATGCAGGAATACTTCATGGGATTGCCCGCAGTCTCCTTGATATCCTTCAGTAGCGTCCAGGCCCTTTCAGGATCACCGCATCCCAAAGCTTTCCAGTCTTCGGAATCATTCGATTCAATATAAATGGCCTCAGTGGGAAAACTATCCCCAGCCTCAAAAAGCGAGGCAAACTGGTCCATCAAAATTTTAAGTTCAGGAGTTCCATACACCTGGGCAAACCAGGATTTACTGGAAACGTCGGAAAGGTCGTCAAATTTTTTATGAGTTCGTAAAGGCCAGAACCTTTTTATAAGACCGATGGCATCCAGCTTCTCGTTCCTTTTCAGCAGGCCCGGGATTGTAACGGCCTTGTTGCCAATGACCGTTTCCCTCATACCGTCCAGACTATTCTTTGGAACACCGAAACCTTCCCACTGGGGCATGTCAAATTCTCGAAGGCTCTTGCGCCCCGCCAAGAGTTGCTCCACCTTATGCCTTGCGGCACCATAATCGTCGCCTTCCACAGGAACCCAGGCGGCAAAAAACTCACCAAAGTCATCCACCTGCGCATTAAATAAATCCTGCTGGATGTTCATCTTTTTGAGACGGGAATCCTCCTCGATAGCACGAATTGTTTCATCTGCAATCGCTCTAAACAGGGACTTCCAATTTTCCTTTGCAGTATTAACCACATCGCGGGGGCAATCTCCCTCGTATTCCACAAGAACCTTATTGGCGACAATAAGATCAGACCGGAATTCCAAATCCCCATCTTTTTCTGGAGCCGGAAAAATTAGGGAACATCCCTGCTCCTTAAGGGACTTGGCTACACATTTGGAAAGTTCCGACAAGAGCCTGGAACCAAACCACAAGTCACGCAGTTTACGCGCAGACGCAATAAATTCCTGAACAGGACCGATAGCAATTTCAATCAGGTACTTCATTATTGACTTCCTTTAGGTTCAGCGCATCGGCAAGAGCCTTGAAGATTGTCCTGCCCTTCAGTTCCAATTCGGGCTTCTTCGGGTTTTTCACCATGATCTTGCCCTGGGTATTCGAAGGCATAGCGGAGGGAGGAACCGTCTTTGAACCAATTTTCGTTTTTACCCTCATTGATGATGGAAACTTTTGGTTCAATACAAGGAGAACTTCATATAAGTCCGAACCAACCTGAATCAGCTTCATTATGCAGGTAGAAGGCCAACGGGTTATCTTATCACCTACAGGCAACAGTTCAATTCTCCCAGGAATTTCTTCACGGGCATGTTCTCCGCGGAACTCAAACGCAACCGGCAATCCAAAAACAGCCCTCGGAAACCAAATCCCATCGGGATGTTCGGGTCTATGAATTTCAGGATACTTATTAAAAATCGCACGAATTGAGTCCGGTTCCGGCCAATAGGATCGTCCCGGATGGCTGGTTTCATAGCCGTTCCTTTGCTGGCGATAATCCCCATATTTTTTTTGCAGACTGGCAACCGATTTTTTTTCAGACTTACAGCAGTAAAGTTGTGCCCCCTTCAGGCGGGCGTAATCCAGCTCCGTCAAACTCCCTTGTGCAACCTTATTTATAAAATTCTTGACATTCGCCATGGAATCAACTTCCATATCCTTCATCAACTCCGCTGAATAAACAGAACCGCACCCCCTGCGGGTTCTTCCACCAACTCCTCCGAACAACATCCAGAGCAACAGCGAATTCATCGCATCGTCCTTGCATTCTTTAGGGAACGTAAGAGTCAGTGTAAAGGTAGCCTGCTGAAGCAACTCAACCGTTTCGTTATTTTTCAGTTTTTGCATAATGGGAAACAGAACATAAGGTGCAATATCGTTTGAACCATTCTTGTTTCGCCTTGGATTAACAGCAACAAAGGCCAAATCCCTAAAGTCAGTAACAGACACCTTTATGCGAGACTGCTGCTTTTTTCCAAAAGCACCTCCCCACAAACAGCATTCGCGTTCCAGCAATCGTTTGGAATCCGATTCTCCCTGCATAGTGCGCCACCAAAAGCGCAGTTGCCCCTTGACAGATTGAGAACGGATCGGAATATTCTTGTTTATAACAAAACTTTCGGTATCCCCTCCGAACATGGGCGAAATAAGCTTAAACTCATACGCTTTCGAAATTAGTTCACTTTCCTTAATTGGCGGTAGAGTCGCGCCATTAATCAAAGTCTTTCTCATTAAAAAACTCCCTCAACTTTTCCCCACTAATATACAACATTTGTTAACAAATCGTAACAAATTATTTATTATCCAACTAAACCTAGCCTTATACAGATTGCAACTTATATCCACCGCTTCCAAAGACGGTGTTCTTGCCTACAGCCAGCTGCTCACCAATACGAAGTAGGTCGTAATTTTCCTTCGTGATGTCGTGCATAAAGACAACCCCGCAAAAGCCGGAATAGTTGACACGATTGCCATGACGACTGCTAACACGATTCCTATGCCAACAAGCCGTATCGTCCCAGCAGACAACATTATCAAAATCGCTTACAAGATCTGCAGTGTTCCAATTCAAGGATTCACCGGTACCATAGAACTGATTTAGCTGTACCGCCCGCTGTACCAAATTCGAGGCAAAGCTGAACTTGTCCCAACAATCGATAATCTGCCCGCCAAATTGGCGCAACGTCATGGGAGCATCCATGGTTAACTTGCAACTTTTACTAACGCATTGGGGTAACGGGCTCAAAAAATCCGGCAACAACCCACTGCGCGTGCTTCCTTCGCCAACAATATTAAAGCGGTTTCTTCTCTCGCCAACGCCTTCTTGCCCCAAAACTTGCAGCGAATCAATAAATCTTGGAATAAGATTTGCATTATCACCAAAGAGCGTCAACTCCAAATCCGCACAATCCGCAATTTCTGTCGGTGATATGACAAGACGGCCTCCGTGGGGTGGTGTTGCGATAAGATTCCCTCCGGCGCCCCTGTTGATTTCCCTCCCAAAGAAAAGGTAATAGAGATCCTCATATTGCGCGCCCTCGTCATGCCAGTAGTAACCCAGCGCACCGCGTATAACGGCTTCAGGAAACCACAAGAAGTCGCGAATCCGTTCTACTTGCAGACGGACTCTAACACGGCTCATCAAAATGGCAGGTAATTGCAACATCGAAATCAATATAACTTTTTCTTCTTCGCATTCTGCATGGTTTTTATTCCCCAATGCATTTCTGCCTCAACCTTGGCAAGGGAGCCCATCTTCTGCTCATAATAATCTACCAACTGCTTTTTGAAGGAGGCAGCCGCATCGTTCCAGGACATGTCGCCAAATTGTTCAAGGAAACTCGACGTAGACCTGTTCACTACAGTTTGGTCGAGCAGGTCATCGGACTCCACCATATCCAATATTTCTCTGGTAGATTTTTTTGAGCCCCAGGCAATTTTTAAAAGGGCAATTCTCCTTAAAGATCTAAAGTTTCCCGCCAATTCTGATGTCTGCAAATAGTCTTTTAAGGTTTCATCCATAAAAGGCTCTTTCGCCAAGACCCCATTGCATGTTGTACTGCAAGCCTGTTCCCATGTGGTATTCCATAAGTCAATTATATCTGCCCGAAGTTTTCTTAAGGGCGGCATAGTCACCTTATACATACAAATTCTATCGTAGAAATCCAAATCCAACTTTGTCTTTAGCGTCTCTTCCGACACATTTGTCGCACATACCAAATTAAAATCAATATCAATCTCGGTTGCAGTGGAGTCCCCAACTAAGGTATACTTCTTATTTTCAAAAACCTTTATCAACTTTCGCTGAAGATCCTTTGTCAAATCCTGAATTTCATCCAGGAATAGGATTCCATTTCGGGCTCTCTCGATCAGCCCTTCCGCGCCACCCTCTTTTGCACCGGTATACGCTCCGGAAACGTATCCAAAAATCTGAGCCTCCATTAAGTTGGGATTCAAGGAGCCACATGCAATATGAACGAATGGAATTATTTCATTATCGTAGTTATCGTCTCTCCGGGACTTATTTTTCTTTCCACGAATTGAATCAATTAATTCATTCGCATTCTTGCGATCTTTGCAAAGATCATCTATCGTCTTCGCCTGATTTTTTGACTTTACGATTTTCACCCAGCTCTGAACAGCATACGTTTTTCCGGTGCCTCTTTCACCCATGATCAGCAGGGGAACATTGGGGACTTCACTATATCGAAGGATCTCTTCGTACGCCTTTTTCCCTTCCGCCGATTTTAGAACTCTAAACGGAATCCCCAGCTTTTCCTGTCTTTCCGCTTTTCGAATTTCTCTTAAGTAGGTATTGACCTCAAACTTAATAGGATCCAATACTATGGGCTCACCCACTTTACTGCTAATCTTCAGAAATTCAGTATCTTCGGGGAAGAATCCCCCCGCATATAGCACAATCCACACGGTATGCATTACATCAGACCCGCCTGTCGTGCAGATTTTTAGATTCGAAAGTCCATCCAACTTTGTGTTCCACCTA
This sequence comes from Fibrobacter sp., assembly GCA_024398955.1. GTDB lineage: Bacteria > Fibrobacterota > Fibrobacteria > Fibrobacterales > Fibrobacteraceae > Fibrobacter. The sequence continues at coordinate 9,350 of JAKSIG010000032.1, forward strand.
GAATTCAACGTCGACACAAGTTCCCTATAAACCTCGTTGTGGTCTTTAATATTTTTGATATTGACAGGAATGGCTTCAACTGTCGCATCCGAAACAGTTTGCACTTTCGCCTTTGCCTCTGCAATCCTCCTGTCGGCATTTTCCGTAGCGGTAGTATACAGGTAATAGACCCTATCCACGTCATAGGATGAACTCAGGCATTCGCAAACTCCTCCGACGCGTCCAGGGTCTGAGTTTATAGACATCCACAACATCAACTGAATTTTTTCTTTAGACTTCTGAGCCATTTGGGACACCCCACTTGCGGTTTGACTTCCGCAAGACAATATAGTCTTTATAAAGAAAATTCTTTCCCGCAAGAAGAATTTTTCTTCCACAAAAGCAATCAAATTTTACAAAAACACCATTTTTAGCCAAATTTCGCCATTTCTTTTTTTGGCATGGTTCTTGCACTTATAAGAGCGAAGTCAATCAAATTAAACAGGAGATATAAAAATGGCTTACGCAAAAACGAGCAAACTTTATAATGACGTTTACCTCAAGAATACCAACGCAAATCTTCTCACCTTGAAGTACCGTTGCGACGAACCCCATGTTACTACCAACAACATCTTCCGCCGTCTTGACGCCGCTTACAACAAGGCATGTTCAGAAGGACTTCTCAACAAGAAATGCGCTACCACCTTCTTCCCTACCGGCTTCTACGACAAGGACACCCACGAAATGATTTTCTGCTGTCTTGCACCCCACCGCCCCCCTGTAGGCAAGCCGAACCAGACTGCCATTTTTAGCGGCTGGTACTGCATCGGCGAAGGCCCCCTTCAGACAGTCCATCGTGTCAACGGCGTCAACAAAAAGCGCAGCATCTGGGAAGCCGTAAAACACGTCCTCGGCATCGCAGCCTAGAAATCTTAAGGAAATGAAAAAAATGGTTTCCACTTCTCTTTCAACAATCAATAAAGTCCAAGAGCCCCGAACAGACGACGGGCTCATCCACAAAAACTCTAAAATACAGGAGTATGACATGGCATTTACCACAAACGCTTCTCAGTGGCGTAACAATCGCAGCAGTCCACCGTTCTTTCCGAGCGGAGCCAAGGTCCTGTGGGACGCCAATTCAATCATTCACCACAGTAGCAACGTCGAATATTTTCTCTCGAATATAGCACCGGAACTGAAAAAGAAGGGCGTCGAGATCGGAACCAGCGCAAGCGTCATGAATGAACTCGACAAACTCATCAAGCTCGCCCCTGATCCCGAAACCAGAAACGCAGCCCGCAAGGCCTGGAACATCGTCATCACTTACCAGAAGGCTGGTCTTTTCCAGATCTATGGCGATAAGGACGACGAAACCCATGCCGACCTTGTGTGGCTCAGCGTAGCGCTAAAGTACCGCAATCATCACCCTTTGTTCATAGTAACACAGGATAACGACCTGGCCGACGACCTGGAGCTCCTCAACCATCTGAAATCCACTCATGCCAAGTATAAGATAACAGTTCTGCGTTTTACAAAAGACGGTACACTGAAAGCGAGAAAGCATCATGCGTAATAGAAATAACAAAGTGTTTGATAAACTGTTCACTAATAATCAAGGAAACAATATGTATAATCCTAACAATCAGCGCAACTTCCAGCGCAATCGTTTCAATCAGGGCTACTACCAGCGCAATCATTTCAATCAGGGCGGCTACAACCAAGGATACCACCAACCCTTCTACCCGAGCATCCCTGATCAAGTCAATCAAGTCAGCTACATTCCTAAGGAAGGCGATACCGTCCGCACCAACAATCACGGATCCCTCACTCTCGGCAATAGGCTTGGTGGCGGCAAAGAAGGAAGCGTATACAGCGTCAACGACTCCCACGTGGTAAAGATCTTCTCTCAAAACTCGAATACCACCCAAAAGGTCGCAAAGCTAAAGCAACTCATCCGCAACGCCTTGAATTACCCTGGCATCTGCGCCCCCATCGACCTGGTGTTCGACTCCAATGGTGATGTGGTCGGTTACCTCATGGAAAAAGCAAATGGCGTACCTCTCACCACCTTCATCTCCCGCCCGGTCTTTCTCAGTCACTTTCCAAATTGGAAGAAGCGCGATGTGGTGCAGCTCGCTCTCACCATCCTTGACAAGTTCAACTTCCTCCACAGCCGTGGAATTCTCATGGGCGACGCCAGCCTGGAGAATCTCCTGGTGACGTCCCCAACCGAGGTTTACTTTGTGGATGTTGACAGCTACCAGATCGGCAATCTGCCCTGTACAGTAGGCAGACCGGAATTTTCGCCTCCCGAGCTCATGAAGTTCACCGACTACCACGAATTTCTTCGCAACAAGGGCAACGAGAACTTCTCCATTGCGGTACTCATCTTCTACCTGATGGTTCTTGGGCAGCACCCTTACAAGCAGCCCGGCAACATGCCTATCAAGGACTGCATTAAGGGAATGCTCTTCCCATACCCGCTGGGTGCGCTGAAGGGCAACAACATCCCTCCCGGCCCCTGGCGCTACATGTGGTCTCACCTCCCCAGCAGCATCAAGAAGGCTCTGTTCCACACCTTTACCAAGGGTGGCGAATTTTCTAGAACTGCCGATCGCTTAAGTGCCGCAGACTGGATTGATCTCATGCAGGATTATCTGTACTTGCTCGACTCCGGTAAACTGGGCACCCAGGACAAGATGTCCGAAGAAATTTACCCGACTCGCTTCAAGAAACAGCCCGGCACAGTCATTGTGCAGTGCTCCTGCTGCGGCAATGAAGCCGACGAGAAATACTGCTACAACGGCGTCTGCATGGACTGCCGTCGCAAGCAGAGTCTTGAATCTGGCGAACCCATGGTCAACCCATCGCTTCAACGCGTGGGCCATATTCCTCGCCCGTTCAATCCCCGTGGCCAGACGTACCGCATCAATGCACGCGACCGTGTCAACAAGATTACCTACTAGACCCCAAAACCAATAAACAAAAATCAATGAACGCGGCCGCAAGGCCGCTAACAAGGAAGATAATATATGGCAAATCATATTTTCGGTCTCGAAGACCTCGAAAGCAATCCCTCCACCCGCATCCCAGTCAACCTCTGCCTCGATGTAAGTGATTCCATGAGCGGCATGCCAATCCAGGAATTGAACGCAGGCGTAAGCTCCTTCTACAACTCCATCAAGAATGACCCCACGGCCTTCTGCTCCGCGGAAGTGGCCGTAACAACCTTCGGTGGCGATGTCAAGACGCACTCCTACTTCACCCCGCTATACAACCAGCCCAACGCACCGCAGTTTTCCACCAACGGCGACACCCCTATGGGAGAGGCCGTAAACATGGCCTTGGATATGCTGGAACGCCGCAAGAACGAATACAAACTCTGTGGTGTTTCCTATTACCAGCCGTGGCTGGTTCTCATGAGCGACGGTCAGCCCAATGGTTCCGCCTACGAGCTGCAGCGCGCCAAGGACCGCGCTACGGCACTTGTGAACGAAAACAAGCTGACGGTAATCCCTATCGGTATTGGTCCAAACGCCGATATGAACGCCCTGGCGGGATTCTCCCCCCGTTACAAGCCCATGCGCCTGCAGGGCCTGAACTTCAGGGAATTTTTCCAGTGGCTCAGCATGAGCATGTCCAGCATCGCCAAGTCCAGCCCCAATGACACGTTCTCCCTGGATCTCAATTGCATCAAGGGCTGGGCGGAGCTGTAATATGGCATGGAGCGTTTTGCAATGTGCAGTCCAAGGCAGGGGCCATCTGGCCTCTGGCACTCCCTGCCAAGACAAGACGTACTCCGTTGTAATGGACGGCTGCACGGTTTCTGCGCTGGCTGACGGCGCGGGATCCGCGCAGCTGTCTCATTTTGGCGCGGATGCAGTCACGAAGGCGATTTGCGAATTCATCGCGAAGAACTTCGACTACATCCTCGCCGACGGCAACGGCGTCAATGTCAAGAGGGAGATTCTCGTCAACGCAGGAAACTGCCTTCAGAAACTTGGCAAGAAGCTGAAAAGCCCCGTCAAGGAGCTCGCCTCCACCCTGCTCTTTGTCGCAGAAAAGGCGGGCACCTTCATCATCTGCCACATCGGTGACGGAGTCGTCGGCTACATGAAGGAGGGCAAGGTCCTTGTGGCTTCCCATCCGGAAAACGGTGAATTCGCGAACACCACCGTGTTCACCACTTCCCCAAACGCCCTGGCCACCATGAAGCTGATCAAGGGCCGGCTGAATCAGATTTCCAGCTTTGTGCTGATGTCCGATGGCACCGAGAACAGCTTCTACAACAAGCGCGAAGGACGGCTTTCACAGTCCCTGGCGAAGCTCTCCACCCTGGCATCCGTCTGCGACGGCAATGTCATGAGCGAAAAGCTCCACTTCGCCTTCGAAAGCCTGGTAAAGCAGAAGACTTCCGACGACTGCAGCATGGTGCTCATGGCAAAGGCCGCACCAGGCAGAGGTTACCCCGACCTGCCGGATGCAAGCAAGTGCCAGATCCTGAACCTGCCGGAAATTCGCAAGTCCGTAAAAAGGCTTGACTCCTTCGACAGCATCCTCGACGCCACCCGCAGCTGGCAATCCCCAAAGGCAATCGCCAAACGCCTGCACATGCACCAGCACAAGGTCGAACGCAGCCTGCGTCGCCTAAACGATGCAGGACTCGCCGATGTGCGCGAAGATGGTCGCTACAAGTCCACGCTCCGCTAAAACTGCAGGGAGCACTCGCTGGCCCGGCGAGTAAACAACGGGCTTTTTTATTTCCAGAGGATTTTATGAAACCAAAGAACCTAGTCGAAATGCTGCCTTACGGCTATGTCCGCGAGCGCAACTTTAACGGGAGCGTCTCCCTCACCCTGAATACCGAGGGAACAAGCGCCTTCACATTTCTCAAGAAGGTTCCCCTAAAATGCCGCATGCCGCCCCTGAGCCAGAACGAGGTGGACGCCATCCAGTGCGAAATGGGCATGGAACGAATCATCATCGACTGGTATGATGATGGTAACTGCAGATACATCATCATCATGAACAAGGAAAGCGACGACATTTATTACCGAATCATCTTGAACGCATTCTTCGGCGACGAGACCTTCGACCTTCACGGCTCCTTCTACGAAAAGGGCAACAAGGGCATCCGCGAAAAAATCTACAAGGAACGTTACCTGAAGCTGCTTCCCGAAGACGCCCTTTCCACCAATGCGGATTTCGCCGACGAACGCTATGACATCATCTTCCCGGATCACCCGCTATCCCATTGCCGCCGACTCGCCAACGTCATTACCCTAAATGCAGACTGCCACATGCAACCCGTCAATGGGCAGATTTCTGATTCCTACGACAACGACATCGAACCTCCTTCCACCTAAACAAGAATGACACTCCTATATATCATCTTCACCTTGGTTCCGCTCAAGCGGCTCCTTCTCATTTTTTTCATAGCGGCATATATGGGCTACTTTAAGGACTATATGGAGAGAAACCATCCCTTTGATGACTAATGCACCTCCACCACCTTTCCATTACGACGTGCGCGGGCAGCCACCTGCGGCAAGTAGCCACGCCCCACCGGCGCCCACACGACCACCCGCGAGCATAAGAGCTGCACCACCTCGGCACAATAGCAGGCCGTACCATACGTACCCTTATCAATCCAAAAACAGGAGGCCACTAAAAGCCGCCCTTCCATAAATGCCCTAGAACATATCCGACTATAAACGGTGGGGAGCCTGCGATCCACAATCCATATGGCACGACCACCGTTACGCAGGACATTTTTCAAAATGCTCTTTTCGCTTCTAGTACGAAAAACCCCTGAAATGGTGGAACGGCTCTCCCCCAATTCCATTGACCACTGATCCCGTAAATCCGCAACAGCATCAGATTTTTCAGAGGCAAAAATACCCACAATACCTTTTTCCTCCGATACAGAATCATTTAAAAGCTCAACGTTCCCTATCCATGTAGTTCCTATAAGGGTTGCAATTGTCCGCTCGCGATTTTCCATTTCTCTTTCCTGCCTAATCTTTTTTAGCCAGCATGAATATATACAAGAAAACCTGTATAAAAAAGAGAAGACGCAGCAGTCCATTCATTATGCAACTGACAGAAAAAACGTCGAAGCCAAGGCCACGACGTTCTTAATTTATTTGCAATACCGTCAAGGAAAGAACTTAAGAGACTTTAGTCTTGTCATCCTTCGTCACAACCTTAAAGCACTTGCTCTTGTCAACACCCTTAAAGAGAATCTTGATGATTTCGTCGATGTGCTTGTGGGTGTAAATCTTCAGACCCTTCTTTGCCGGAGCCGGAAGTTCATCCACATCCTTCCTGTTCTGTTCCGGAAGGCGCAAAGTCTTTACGCCAGCCTGCAGAGCCGCCAGAGCCTTTTCGTTGAGCCCGCCAATAGGCAGACAGGCGCCAGTAAGGCTCACCTCGCCCGTAAAGGCAATGTCGGTAGGAACCGGGTGGCGGGTAAATGCAGAAAGCAGACACAGTGTAAGGGCAATACCTGCAGAGGGCCCATCCTTAGGAACAGCACCCTCGGGTACGTGAATGTGAATGTCGGTATTCTTCACCACGTCAGGATCAATGCCAAAGTTCTGCAAACGCTCACGAACCAGGCTCAAGGCGATCTGGGCGGACTCCTTCATCACGTCGCCAAGTTTGCCCGTCAAAAGCAAGCCGCCCTTGCCCTGCAGCAGGGTACATTCGATCGGCAGAATTTCGCCACCCACGCTTGTCCAGGCAAGGCCGGTAATAACGCCCGGGCGTCCAGATTCAGGAAGCTGGCTATCCAGGAAGCGGGCTGCACCCAGGTAATCCTGCAAAGTCTTCCTGGTAAGTTCAGCCTTGAACTTCTTGCCAGTCACCATGTCCTTGGCGCGATGGCGTACCACACGTTCCAGAACACGTTCCAGCTCACGAACGCCGGCCTCGCGAGTCCAGCCGTGAATGGCATGGCGGATCACATCCTCGTTAAAGGCGATATCCTTGTCCAAAGTGACGCCGGTGCGTTCACAAATGCGGGGCACCAGGTAGTTGGCAGCAATCTTTTCCTTTTCGTGCGGGAAGTAGCCCGGCAGACGCACCACTTCCATACGGTCGCGAAGCGGTTCAGGAATTTCGCCTTCGTTGTTTGCCGTAGCAATGAACAGCACGCGGGAAAGGTCCAGGCCCACCTCCATGAAGTGGTCGGTAAAGTCATGATTCTGTTCCGGGTCCAGAACTTCGAGCATGGCGCTGGCAGGGTCTCCGCGGAAGTCGCTGGCCATCTTGTCGATTTCATCCAGAAGGATAATGGGATTCATGCACTTGGCGCGCTTAAGAGCCTGAATGAAACGCCCCGGCATGGCGCCAATGTAAGTACGGCGATGACCACGAATTTCGGCTTCATCGCGAACACCACCCAAGGTAATGCGAACAAAATTTCGCTGCATGGCCTTGGCAATGGATTCTACCAATGTAGTCTTGCCCACACCCGGAGGGCCAACCAGGCAGAGAATCGGAGCACGGCGTTCTGTACCGGTAAGCTTCAGCACCGCAATGTATTCCATGATGCGATCCTTCACCTTGTCCAGGCCAAAATGCTTGGAATCCAGTTCCGACTTCACCTTTTTCATATTCAGGCTGGTTTCCGTGTACACATTGTACGGAAGCGTCAGGAACCAGTCTAGATAGTTACGGCTCACCGCATATTCCGGAGAAGTGGGCTGCATCATGCGCATGCGGCTGATTTCCTCTTCAAGCTTTTCCTGGATGGGAGCGCTAAACTTCTTTTCCTTGATCTTCTTTAAAAGCTGGTCCGGCTCGGACTGACCATTGTCACCATCAAGTTCATCCTGCAGCTGGCGAATCTGTTCCGAAATGAACCATTCCTTCTGCTGCTGGGCCATCTTCTGGCGAACATTCTGCTGCACCTTTACCATCAAGGTATCATTGGCAGAGGCAGCCTGCATGACCTCCATCAAGGCATCGGCCAGCTCGTCAATGGAACCCACCTCCAGCAAGCGCTGACGTTCAGCCAAGGACACCTGCATAAAGGGAATCATGCCGTAGAAAGCATTCAAGTGGCTGTCCATGGTGAACAAGGCATCCACCATTCCATCGGTTATATTACGATGCATGGCATATTCACGGAACTGCACCAGCACATTCTCGAAATGGCTGCACTTATCCGTAAGTAAAATCGACGGAGTATGAGCAGAAACGGTCACCTGCAAGAAACCAAGTTCCATATTGATGGAACGAAGATCCACTACGGCTTCTCCTTCCAGCACCACCTTCACACAACCATTGGGGAACGGAGTCACGTTACTCACGTGAGCCATCACGCCCACCGAGTACAGGTCCAGCATGGGATTTTCCAGCGTTTCCTGTTCAATGTTTTTCTGGGCAGCCAAAATGATGGTATTGTCATGAGCCTCGGCGTATTCCAATGCCTTTAGCGAGATATCGCGGCCCACAAGAATACGGCGAGTGGTCAGCGGAAAAACAATAGCATCTCTCAGCGGGAGCAGCGGGAAGGTTTTAGAAAAGTCAGTGGCCAAAGTAAAATCTCCAGTGCAAAGTTCCCTCAACCAAAGCAATTTCAGTGGAAAACTTCGCGAAGTCCAAAAATAAAAAAATGAAGGTCTTGCCTATATTGGTAGACCTTCTAAAATGGGGTCTGCGGTCAAGTTACGCAGTTTTTATAACAAAGAGTTATACCGACTTCTTGCGAGAACGCTTGGGAGCGTCAGTCGCTGAAGCGCTTGCAGATTCCGAGGCGTTGCTCAAAGCCAGGCGAACCATTTCGGCGGTAAGCACAAGCTTGCTTTCGCCGGAGCCAGGCATTTCAAACATGTAGCGCTGCAAGGCCTTTTCCATAACGGAACGAAGCCCTCGGGCACCCGTTTTTCGAACCATGGTTTCGCGGACAATTTCCTTAAGGGCACCTTCCTCGAACTCCAGCTCAATCTTGTCCATTGCGAACAAACTCTTGTACTGCTTTACCAGAGCATTCTTGGGCTGAGTCAAGATGTTAAGGAGGGCGGCTTCGTCAAGTTCTTCAAGAGCGACAGCAATAGGCAGACGTCCGACAATTTCAGGAATCAGGCCAAACTGGATCAGGTCATCGGGCTCCATCACCTTAAACAATTCACTGAGGGTATTTTCCTCGGAACTACGAATGTCGGCTCCAAAGCCCATACCGCCCTTGTTCACGCGTCGGGCAATAATCTTATCGAGAGTCTCGAAGGCGCCACCGCAAATGAACAGGATGTTCCTGGTATTCACCTGCACCAGGGCCTGCTCCGGATGCTTACGGCCACCCTTGGGAGGCACGGCAGCCACCGTTCCTTCAAGAATCTTCAGAAGTCCCTGCTGAACACCTTCACCGCTCACGTCGCGAGTAATGGACGGGTTTGCAGTCTTTCGTGCAATCTTGTCGATTTCGTCAATAAAGATAATGCCGCGTTCAGCCTTGGCCACATCATAATCAGCAGCCTGCAGCAAACGCACAATGATATTTTCAACGTCTTCACCAACATAGCCTGCTTCGGTCAGGACCGTTGCATCGGCAATGGTAAAGGGCACATCCAAAAAACGAGCCATGGTCTGTGCAAGCAAAGTCTTACCGGAGCCGGTGGGTCCCACCAGCAGCAGGTTGGACTTTTCCACCTCCACCGCATTCTTGTCGGTGTTGGTAGCCTTATAGCGCAGGCGCTTGTAATGGTTATAGACGGCTACAGAAAGAGCCATCTTTGCCTGGTCCTGGCCAATCACGAATTCATCGAGATGGGCCTTGATCTGAGAAGGCAGTGGCAACGGCTTCGCAGTCAGTTCTGCGGCAGCCGCTGCCTGTTGCGTGCGGGAACGATCCTCCTCGATGATTCGATGGCACATGGTAACGCAGTCGCTGCAAATATGCACGCCCGCACCAGTAATCATCTTCTCGACTTGTTCAGCCGGCTTGCCACAAAAACTGCAAGTCACGGTCGGGTGGTTCTTCCCACTACGATACATTAAATACCCTCTTTACGCGGCACAAAAATTTCGTCAATAACGCCAAATGCCTTGGCTTCTTCAGGACTCATGTAAAAATCACGGTCGGTCTTTTCGCGGACTTCATCGATAGCCTTGCCAGTATGCTTGGCAACGATTTCTGCCAGTGTATCCTTAGTGCGGACAATTTCCTTGGCGGTAATCTGAATATCGGTAGACTGACCGGTTGCAGCGCCGGAAGGCTGGTGCAGCATGATGCGGGAATGGGGAAGCGCATAGCGCTTGCCCTTGGTTCCTGCAGCCAGAAGCACTGCAGCCATAGAAGCGCAGCTACCAATGCAGATGGTCGCAATGTTCGGGCGAACATGCTGCATGGTATCATAAATGGCCATGCCTGCCGAAACGTAACCACCCGGGCTGTTAATGTACAGCGTGATATCCTTTTCCGGATTCTCGTACTCAAGGAAAATCAGCTGGGCCATCACATTGTTGGCCACTTCATCATTGATGGGAGTCCCCAAAAAGATGATGCGTTCCTTAAGAAGGCGGGAATAGATATCGTAGGCGCGTTCACCGCGTCCGGTGGTCTCGATGACGGTAGGAATGATCATTATGAGTTTACCTCTTACTTGTTTTCTGCGGCAGCGGGGCGGATACCGACGAGGAAGTCTGCAGCCATCTGGATGCGGAGTTCGTCGCGGAGACCGTTAATGCGGCCGGACTGACGGAAGTGGTTCTTCAGGGAATCGAAGTCCACATGGTATGCGTTTGCCAGATCCTGGAGACGAGCGTCGACGGTTTCCTGGGTCGGGCGAATCTTTTCTGCAGTAGCGACGAAGTCAAGAATGCGATGCTTCTTGATTTCGCGGATAGCTTCGGGAGCGAGAGCCTTAATCTGTTCTTCGGTGGGCTCCACGACATCCTTTTCGCTCTGGGCATTGCGGTTCATGGACCAGCGGATCAGGTCGTTGATGCGAGCTTCGGGAACTTCGAACGGGTTGGCTTCGATCAGCTTGTCGATAGCTTCGTTGATTGCCTTGCTCTTAACAGCTTCCTTCTTCTGGTTTTCGATACCGTCGGCCAGGTTCTTCTTCAGGTCTTCAACGTCCTTGACGCCAACCTGTTCAAAGAATGCTTCGTCCATAGTGGGCGGAACGATTTCGCGGATGTCGGTAACTTCGACCTTGAACTGGGCAGTCTTGCCACGGTACTTTTCGTCCTTGTGGTCTTCCGGATACTGGAAGTTGATTTCCTTGGTTTCGCCGGCCTTTGCGCCAACGAGACCTGCGTCGAATCCCGGAGAAGCGGATTCACCGAGGAGAGAGCGGAATTCCTTGTTTTCGGGGAGTTCCTGCTTTTCGCCATCGATGATGACTTCTACGTAGTTGCCAACAACAACGTCGCCGCTCTTTGCTTCGCGGTCAACGTGTTCGTCCTTGCTCCACATCTGGATCAGACGGTTGTATTCGGCGTCAACTTCTTCCTGGCTAACTGCGGTTGCGGGAACGGTAATGCCAGTGTCGGCATAGCCCTTGATGTCAATAACGGGGTCCATTTCGACTTCCACCTTAAGTGCGACGTCTGCAGTACCATCGTCCTTGAAATCAACGATCTTCATCTGGCCAACGGGAATGATGTTTGCCTTCTTCAGTTCTTCCTGAACGATCTTGTTAACGGTTTCGTCAACAACTTCGTGACGGATAGAAGCACCGAACTGCTTCAGGATCATGCTCTTGGGGACCTGGCCCTGGCGGAAGCCCTTCAGGGTAACCTGCTTCTTGTACTGGCTCAGCTTCTTTTCGAAGGGAGCGGTCAGGTCAGCCTGCGGAATGGTGATTTCGAGGGTGCGCTTAGTGGCGCTGGTTTCTTTGATTTCAACGGTCATTATGAACTCCGATAATTCGATTCGTAAATCGTTGTTAGATGTTAAAGCCGTGCGAGGGGTGGGAGTCGAACCCACACACCGAGGTACCAGATCCTAAGTCTGGCGCGTCTGCCAATTCCGCCACTCTCGCAATTTTGCACCCAAAGTTAGAAAAAACCAAAGACATGCAAAGTTCAAACATCTATTTTTGCCTCGTTGAAAGCACTCAAGAACATCGTTAAAAACATCAAGATCGGAATATTCATTTCTCTGGTGAACATCCTCATCCAGGGCGTTTCCGTTCTCGTCCAGAATATTATCGCATCCAACCTGGGTATTGTCAACTTCGGCTACTTCGGAATTTTGCAAAGTGACTATACCATTTTCTGCGCACTGGCCGATTTCGGCATGGCAACTCTTATCCTGGCCTTTTTCGGAAAGCGAGCCACCCAGGGGCGCCTTTTTATGAGCGTCCTCCAGCTGCGTCTATCCATGACGGCCCTGGCAGCCCTAGCCATGGTCTCCTTTGCGGTAATTTTCAGAAAGGACAGCCCGGTTTTTATCGGGGAACTTGTTCTAGCGCTGGGGTTACTCTTTCAGCACGCCTTTTTTGACTGGTACTTCATATGTGGCAATTTCTGGAGAAAACTTCTTATCTCCAAGGTTCTCCACACCATTTCCTACACAACCATTATGGGAATAGCCCTCTGGCATTTCCATTTCGATTCTATTCCTGCTATTGCCGGAGCCATGGTGGTGGCAGCCCTTCCTGCATTCGGTTTCGGCGTCGGCCAGGCATTCACTCCCAAAATTTTGCGTATCGGCAGACACACAAAGAAGTTCTTTGGACTTATGTTCAAGTCGGCAGCACCTTATGCGATTTCAAGTCTGGCAAGTTTCGCCTACCTGCCCGTAGGTCTCTATACAGTCGCAAGTTTCGCTCCCGACACATTCCTCGGCGCATACAATTTTTCGCACAAACTAATAATTCTTGCTTCAGGGCTGATGGTCCATTTCATTTCATCCAGCCTTATCTCCTTGCACCAGACAGATAGCAAGACGCTCCACCTCAGAGACCAAATCGTATTTACGCTGTTCATTGCGGCAGCTTCCTCCCCATTCTGGCTCTTTCCGCAGTATACGCTCCGCATTATCTTCTTTGCCGCCCCCTGGACACCCGACGTCCTAGAAACGAGCTGCTTCTGCCTAAGAGTCCTGTCCCTTTCCCTAGTCCTGCAGGCCACCCGCATGGGCATGATTTCCACAATGCTCAAGGAAAAACGCACCTGGCTGTACGGCGCAATGATTACTGCAGGCGGCGTCGCCAACATCGCAGTCTGCATCGGAGGGGCGCAGCTGCTGCCCTACAGCAACATCCCGCTTCTGGCCATTACCGGCGACCTACTTCTGAGCCTCCAGTTGGCGATCTACTTTTTCCGCAAGGGACGCATTCGCTGGTAAGGCCATCGCATTCTGGGGCAGCGCATCCCCCTCCCCATCGTTCCCGCCCGCAAGCAAGCGGTTGATTCTTGTCCCTAGACGATTTCCTTCACAGGCCGTCGAAATAAAGATGATCATCAACATCCATATCCAGTAGATGCCCTGCTTATAGCCTGGAGTAAAGAACCACCAGCCAATAAAGTAGATAAAGAAGGTGTAAAGCAGAATCTGTCTGGGCGTAAAGGGCCTGCATAGCTTCAGATGCAGAACTGACAGGGCTAGCCCACATAGGAATGGCAATATGAACACCCCCGGGAAGTATAGGTCCTTGTATACTTCCCATAGGTAGCTTGCCGTATTAAGGCCATTTACCTTCTCGATGCGCTCGTTAAATAGCCCATCCCAATGGAAACTGTTTCTAAAGCTTGCCGAGACCCTAAAGAATTCGAACATGCCAAAGAAGAAGTCGATACCGTACGTGTGGGGGTGCCACTCTCGGTCACTGGGCGGGTTTACCGCATAATCCAGATTCCAGTAGTTGTTAGCCACATACTTATAGGGCAGGCTTACCACCGCATCCGCCGCCAAGTTCTCTACAGAATTTCCGCCATACTGGTCTCGCAAGCTGCTAATGCCAATAAACGCTGCCGCAGCAAACGAAATACACAGCATAATCCATACCGAGGAAATCTTCTTATGCAAATAGTTAAAGAGAATCACAAGAATACCCGCACTCATGAACAAAGTCCCTCGATTCGGATAGGCAAGCAGGTTGACCACGACAGTAAATAGCACCATAAAGCGGGCAAAATACCTCAGCTTCTTGTGCGGGTTAAATTTCTTGAAGGCAGCAACACCAAACAGAAGCACACTTAGGGGGGCGCTACAGAACAGAACAGAGTAATAACCGTAATCGGCATCCTTTGTCATGTACTTCGCCGGATTGCCTGTCAGCAACAGCAGATTTCCCGCATACTGGACAATCCCATAGATGCCTACAATGAACAGCAGGAACGGGATAAAGGTCAAAACCAGATGCAAGTGCCAACTATAATTACTAGGCGGAACAGGCTCGGCGACAAAAACAGATTCACCACGCTGCTTCGCCACTAACCTAGCAAGGGCCGAGCCACCAAAGAAGGCCACCATAGCCCCAATCCAGATCATCCAGGTCAAAGGCTTAAAGTCAGACATGGCATAGTCAATCTGAAGATAGGCAATACCCAGGGTAATGCTCTGGGCAAAGCAATAAACGGTCGGAGGACTAAAGAAATCCTTCTTCAGCCACCAGGACTGAAAAAGGCAGAACAACACGACCAGAAAGAGGGCGGTGCTTACAGGATACTCTGCCACCCAGGACAACATCGACTATCCCTTGGACTTTCTAAAGAAGCCCTTGAAACGCTTCCACTCCTTGGACACGGCAGAATCACGTTCGCCCTCCGCCTCAAGGAAGCCCACCAGGTTGCATATGATGGTTGCAAAAATAAGTGAAACCGCAAACACAAATACCAGAGTCACACCGCGAAGAGGGTAAACCTTCTTGTCGTTTTCCCAAGGAGGTTCCAGAATATGAAGGTTGGTAAGCATCTTGGCTTCTTCCATACGCATCTGCTCGCTCTGCTGACGCAGCAGCTTGTACATGGCTTCCTGGATTCGGATTTCCGCTTCGCGACGCATGTACTCTGCAGCCAGTTCTGGAGACTTCTTAAGGGCCACCATGCCCATCCTGTCGTTCTTGCCGTTCAGCGTTCCGTTCAAGGCAGAATTCACGCCCTGATAACGCTTGCTTAATTCCTCGTAGCGTCTACTGTTCTCCCCGCGGTCAGCCTTTTCAAAGGCCATCTCCATAGCCACTTCCTCACGTTTGGCCTGCAAGGCGCTCAAGTACTTGAGTGTGGATTCCATCTGAATTTCAGGGTCATAGAAATTGTTCTTGGTCTGAAAGTCTACAAAGTCCTTCATCAAGGAGTCCAATGTATGTTCGCAAGAATCCAGACGACTCTGGAAATAAACTCTAGACTGTCTGGCCTGCGCAGTCTTAAATGCATTAAAGGCGGAGTCTGCCTTTTCCAGCATAAATGCAACCATCTGGGCTGCCAGGTGGTAGTCTTCATCTTCAACAGAAACGGCAAACATGTTCTCCTTGTTCAGATCAATACCGAAGTTCTTTCTGAACTGCTTCAGCAAGTCCGCATGAAAGTTTCCGTCAAATTCGTAATGTTCCTTTAAGTTAAACTTCTCGATAACCTGATTATGCAGTTCCCAGGAATTAAAGATAGTCCATACGGCATCAGCATCCTCATCATTGGAACCCAGTCCCAGGAGAGAACCCATTCCGGATGCACCACCCAGCATAGAGCTCAAGCTACCAAGGGAAGGGTGCGTCGCTGCAGGGGGAGTCACGATGGCAACAGCCGCATAAACAGGCTTGATTACCCACATCACAGCGACAAAGGCTGCAATAGTCGGAATCAGCACAATAAAAAGACACAACTTAAAATGCTTCAGGTCGTTATTAATCAAGCGAAGAATCGCTTCGATAAATCCGACTGGTTCTTGTTTTTCCATAAAATACCTTCAGCTCAGCCATGCCAGAAAGCAAGCTTTCTGTCGCGGCATTCGCCTCGCTTATTTTTCCATAAAATCCTTCGGCTCAACCATGCCAGAAAATGAACCTTCTGTCGCGGCATTCGCCTCGCTTATTTTTCCATAAAATCCTTCGGCTCAACCATGCCAGAAAATGAACCTTCTGTCGCGGCATTCGCCTCGCTTATTTTCCCATAAAGCTACTTGTAGTTCACGTAAATAATGAATGCGGAGGAGACCACAGTCAAGAGAGACGCCAGGAACAAGGTCACATCCTTAAAGGTTTCGTAATGGCTTCTGGGAACTTCGATGTAGTCTCCCGGCAAAATCTGGTCTTCAGTTACGCTCAAGGAAAGTGCTTCGGGCTTATTGCCACGCCACACCTTGATCTGGCTCCACGTTCCAACATAAGGGTTAATACCGGCAGCGGCGGCATAATCCAGTGCATGCCAAGAAGGATTGTAGGCGTAGCGGCCAATCATATTGACAGCGCCACCCACATACACCAGCATTTCCTGTACAGAGAATTCCACTTCGGTATTGGGAGCAACCTTGGTCAACTTCATCTCAGAAAGGGTAATCCAACGGGGAGCCTTACCAGGTTCACGCACGCACACAGCCTTATAGCCGTAATTCTGCATTCTAGAGCCTCCGGCCAATTCAAAGTAATCCTGCAGGGTCCTATCCTCCTGGTAGGCCACACTGGTTCTATACCCCGGGAAAATCAAGGCTATATTGTCGCCAAGGGCCACGAAGGGAACATACACACGGTCCCCCTGTTCAAGCATAACGTCTTCATCAAACTTACCCTTAGAAGACATGGCGCTGTAGTTCACATGCAGGGTATCCTTTTCGCGAATAACCCAGACGTCTTCTGTATTTGCGTTGGGAAGCGTTCCGCCAATCTGTCTAATGAAAAAGCTAAGTCTGGTCTGAGGTTCCACTAATTGCTGGCCTACCTGGTTCACGGCACCCATAGCGTTCACACGGAACTTCTTAAGGGCTGCCAGCTGCACAAAGCAATACTCGCGTTTGTACCGCTTAGCCACAAGATCCAGAATCAAACCGCGAGCCTCGGCAAAAGTCTTACCGCCAACAATAACAGAACCGCACTCCTCAATAGCAACCGAACCATCGGGATAAATCTGCACAGTCAGATACCTTTCTTCCAGCATGATATCCAGGAAGTCACCAGGGCCTAGCACATAGTTAGAATCCACCTGCACTTCTGCAAAAGACGGACTCATCGCTACAGAGCTTCTAGAAGAAAGTCCCTTGCTAACAGGCCCTGCGGAATTACTAAACAGCGATTCTTCGGCAGCAAAAGAAAAAATGCACAAAAAACAGATAAGGGAAATAATTCGAGACATGGTTGTAAAAAAATACAAAAAAGACATTCACAAAAAAAAAGCCCAGTCGTTAGACTGGGCCTTTTTAAACTAATCGCAAAGACTTGCTATTAGACGGACTTGCTTTCGCCTTCAACCATGTTAACGGCTTCAGACTTTGCAGGTTCAGCAGACTTCTTAGCCTTCACAACGATTTCGTCTTCGACGAGACCGACGAGAGCCATTTCAGCAGCGTCACCAGCACGGTTCGGGCCGAGCTTCAGGATACGGGTATAACCACCGTTACGAGAAGCATAGCGCGGGCCGATAGTGTTGAACAAATCCTGGAGAACCTTCGGGTCCATCACGAAGCGAGCAGCTTCACGACGTGCAGAAAGGTCACCCTTCTTTGCATAAGTGATCATGCGATCCACACAGCTACGAACGAGCTTAGCCTTGTGGAGAGTGGTGCGCACATAGCGGTTGCCCTGTTCGGCTTCCATACCCTTTCCAAGAATGGAAGTGGTAAGAGCGCGGAGGATGGCACGCTTGTGCTGGGCGTTAACGCCGAGTTTCTTGTTTTTTACACCGTGTCTCATTTTTAATCCTTCAAGTAGTCATCGACGTCCATACCAAAGCTGAGGCCCATGGAGGTCAATACTTCGTTAAGTTCAACCAAGGACTTACGACCGAAGTTCTTGTATTTGAGCATATCGTTTTCCTTGTTACGCACAAGTTCGCCAACGGTATGGATGTTTGCCATACGGAGGCAGTTGCTGGAGCGAACGGAAAGTTCCAGATCGTCCACGCGGGTGCGCAGGAGCTGAGCGATACGCTGACGTTCTTCGTCCATCTCCAGTTCTTCGGGGGATTCGAGATCGCCTTCGAAGTTGATGAAGATTTCCAGGTGGTCCACCAGGAGCTTTGCAGCATAAGCCAAAGCGTCTTCAGGATCGATGGAACCGTCAGTCGTAATCTCAAGTTCCAGACGGTTGTAGTCCGTCTTCTGGCCAACGCGGGTATCGCTGATGTGCATTGCTACTTTCTGCACGGGGTTGAAGTTGGCGTCCATGGCGATTACGCCGATAGGAGCGTCCTTGTCCTTCAATTCGTCTGCAGTGACGTAGCCACGGCCACTGGAAATTTTAACTTCCAGAGACAGAGAAGCGTTACCATTCAATGTTGCGATATGAACGTCCGGAGTCAGGATAGCGACATTCGGATTGTCCATAAAGTCCTTAGCGGTGACTTCGCCATCGCCGGACATATCCAGGCGAAGGGTTTCGTCGTGATCGGAAAGGAGCTTAACACGGATGCTCTTAAGATTCAGGATAATGTCAGTGACATCTTCCTTAACACCCGGAATCGTCGAAAATTCCTTGTCAACGCCTTCGATTTTCACGGAGACAATAGCCGCACCCTGCAGAGAGGAAAGGAGCGTACGACGGAGAGCGTTACCGAGGGTGATACCCCAGCCACGTTCCAAGGCTTCTACGACAAACTTTGCGTAGCGGCCATCTTCGCCGGTCTCAACTTTCTGGAAGCTGCGCGGCATCTGAAGTGATTTCCACATCATTGGCGATACCTCTTTGAATTAGACTCTTCTCTTCTTTTTAGGACGGCAACCGTTGTGAGGAACGCCCGTCACGTCTCGAATAGAGAGAACTTCGAGGCCCGCATTCTTGATAGCACGGACAGCGGATTCACGACCACCACCTGCGCCCTTGACGCGGACATCCACCTTGCGCATACCGAGGTCGAATGCCTTGTGGGCAGCGACTTCTGCAGCGAGCTGTGCAGCAAACGGAGTGCTCTTACGAGAGCCCTTGAAACCGGAGTTACCGGGAGAGCCCCAAGCTACAACGTTACCGCGAGCATCGGTGATAGAAACGATTGTATTGTTGAAGGAAGCGAACACGCAGGCGATACCCTGGAGGTCAATACGCTTCTTACCCTTCTTAACCTTGACTTCTTCAGCAGCGGCCGGAGCTTCTACAGCGGCGGCAGTTTCATTAATTACTTCTTCAGCCACGATGAATCTCCTTACTTCTTCTTGTTAGCCACAGTCTTCTTGGGGCCCTTACGAGTACGGGCATTGGTGCGGGAACGCTGACCGCGGACCGGGAGGCCCTTGCGGTGGCGGATACCACGATAGCAACCAATATCCTGCAAACGCTTAATGTTCAGGGTAATTTCTGCGCGAAGCTGACCTTCTACAGAGTATTCGTCTTCCAAAAGATGACGAACCTTACCTTGTTCTTCTTCAGTCAGGTCGTCACACTTCTTGTCCTTGTCAATGCCCAACTGAGCACAGACCTTGCGAGCGGTGAACAAACCGACACCATAAATTGCCGTCAGACCATATTCAACAGTCTTGTTTCTCGGTAAATCGACACCAGCGATACGTGCCATACGATCTCCTTATCCCTGCTTCTGCTTGTGACGGGGGTTCTTCGAACAGATGATGCGCAATACACCCTTACGACGGATGATCTTGCAGTTTTCACATCTGGGTTTGATGGAGGCTTTGATTTTCATAGGTTTGACCTTCTTTGAAAATACCTATTACTTGTAACGGTATGTGATTCTTCCACGATTTAAATCATAGGGAGAAATCTCAACCAACACTTTGTCGTCGGGCAAAATTCTAATGAAATGCCGACGCATTTTTCCTGAAACGTGTGCCAAAATCTCGTGGCCATTTCCGAGTTGAACGCGGAAGAAAGCGTTGGGAAGGGCTTCCAACACAACACCTTCTACTTGAATTCCTTCTTCTTTAGCCACTAGTTTGCCATCCTGCCGCGAATGCGGCCATTTTTCAAGAAACCTTCATAATTTTTGGTATGCAACTGAGCTTCGAGCTGACGAAGTGTATCAAGTGCAACACCAACCACGATTAGTACCGAGGTACCCCCAATATAGAAAGTCATATTGAGTTCGTTTTTCAAATGCAGGGGAACAACGCTAATAAAAGCGAGATAAAGAGCCCCAGGCAGAGAAATTCGGGTCAAAACGTGGTCAATATACTCTGCAGTCTGCTTACCCGGACGTACACCAGGGATAAATCCGCCAGACCTCTTCAGATTTTCAGCAATATCATTCGGGTTGTACTGAATTGCTGTGTAGAAGAAGGTAAAGAAGATAATCAGGAGTGCATCCACCACACTATAAGAAATGTGGCCAGGGATAAACATAGATGCAAAGCTCTGCATCGCTGTAACGTTTGGGAACCAAGATGCAATCATTGCCGGAATGAACATGATGCAGCTTGCAAAGATCACGGGGATCACGTTAGCGGTATTCACCTTGAAAGGCAAATAGCTAGACTGACCACCAACGACCTTACTACCAACAGTACGGCGAGGACTTTGGAGTGGAATGCGACGGGTCGCCTGCTCCACGAATACGATGAAGCCGACAATCAGCACCACGATGGCAAGAATCATTACTTCGAATGCCAGGGGATGAATGCCTTCCTTCAACATTTCCGCTTCAGCCATAACGGCCCTCGGGAGGCCGCCGACGATACCGGCGAAGATGATTAGAGAAATACCGTTACCCACACCATGAGAGGTGATTTGTTCACCAAGGTACATCACAAAGATCGTACCAGCGGTGAAGGTCAGGGTAGCGAGTAAACGGAAGCCGATGTTACCGGCACCGGATGCAAAGTCGTCTGCTAAGACCGACATTGAACCAGCAGCGGTAGACACCTTAAGGGACGAAAGCCATACAGAAATGCCCCATCCCTGCAGGGCAGCCAGGGCTACCGTGAAGTAACGAGTATACTGATTCAGCTTGGCACGTCCTTCCTGACCTTCCTTCTGCAACATCTGGATGGCAGGGATAACAGAGCCCATCAACTGAATGATAATGCTCGCACTAATGTAAGGCATGATACCCAATGCAAACACAGTAGCCTTAGCAAAAGCACCACCGGTGAAAGAGTCATACAGGCCGAACAAGTTGTTTGAGTTACGGAAAAATTCCGACAGAACGGCAGAATTCACTCCGGGGATGGTGATGTGAGCGCCAATACGATAAACGATCAAAAGACCAAGCGTAAAAAGCAACTTCTTACGCAGGTCTTCAATCTTGAAGGCATTGACAAACGCATCAATAGCTTTCTTGAGAGCTTCCATTAGATGATCTCGACTTTACCGCCAGCAGCTTCAATGAGGCTCTTGGCCTTTTCGCTGATAGCGTCTACCTTTACATTGATAGCCTTGTCAATGGTACCAAAAGCAAGGACCTTGACCGGCTGTTCGACGTTACGGATGAAGCCCTGATCAAACAGAGACTGAGCATCGAAATCCACAACGCTGCAAGAAGCAAGCTTCTTCAGGTTCACGATCTGGAATTCGACACCAGCGTGCTTGAAACCACGCTTCGGGATACGACGGTGGATAGGCATCTGGCCGCCTTCGAAAGCGACACGACCGGCCTTAGCGCTCTTACGAGCACCAGCACCCTTCTGACCACGGCCAGCAGTGGTGCCCCAACCGGAACCCGGACCACGGCCGATACGCTTGCGCTTTACGACCTTGGCCTTGCCAGGATTGAGAGTATTGAGTTCCATCTTAGATCTCCTCGACCTTGACCATGTCGGCCACGGCATTGATCATGCCCTGGATGGCTGGGGTCAGATTATGTTCAACAGTTTGTCCGATCTTGCGGAGACCGAGAGCAGCCACGTTAGCGCGGTGCACCGGGAGACGACGGACAGTACCCTTGATCAAAGTAATACGAACTTTCTTCATTGTATTACCCCTTAGGCGTTAGCACCGCGCAGAGCAGCGCAGTCCTGTTTGTTCTTCTGAGCCAGGAGGCCTTCGACGCAAGCGCGAACGACGGTGCTGGGGTTGGAAGAACCGTGAATCTTAGTGAGAATGTTGCGCACGCCAGCGAGTTCGAGAACTGCACGGGCAGCAGCACCGGCGATAACACCAGTACCCGGAGCAGCCGGCATCAGGAGGATGCGGGTTGCACCGCTCTTGACTTCAATGTCATGAGGAATGGTGCCGTCCAGGAGCTGGACTTCAACAATGTTACGGTTAGCAGCTTCGGTACCCTTACGGATAGCTTCGGAAACTTCCTTAGCCTTGCCGAGGCCTACACCAATCTTACCGTTCTTGTTGCCAACGACAACGAGAGCGGAGAAAGACATACGACGACCGCCCTTAACGGTCTTGGCGCAACGGTTGATGTGTACAACCTTGTCTTCAAATTCAGAAACTTGAGCTTCGCGTTCCAAAGTGTACCTCACTAGAATTTGAGTCCGCCTTCACGAGCTCCCTCAGCGAGAGCCTGAACGCGACCGTGATAGATGTAACCGCCGCGGTCGAAGACCACGGATTCAATGCCCTTGGACTTGGCGACTTCAGCAATCAAGAGACCGAGCTGCTTGCTCTGTTCAGACTTCGTCATTTCACCATACTTGCCCTGGAATTCCTTGGAAGTAGTGGTGAGCTGAGCGATAGACTTATTGTTTGCGTCATCGATAATCTGGGCGACCATGTGAGACAAAGAACGGCGAACAGCCAAACGAGGGCATTCTGCAGTTCCGACAACAGACTTGCGTACGCGAGCATGGCGTGCGATTCTGGACTGGATTCTTTTCTTAGCAATTGCAGTCATAGTTTACCCTTATTTACCTGTCTTCTTACCCTGCTTGCGACGGACAATTTCGCCAGCGTACTTAATGCCCTTGCCCTTATACGGTTCAGGACGACGGTACTTGCGAATTTCTGCAGCAGCCTGGCCAACCTTCTGCTTGTCGATACCCTTGATGGAAATCTTCAGGGGATCAACAGCCTTCAGTTCAACGCCTTCCGGTGCCTGGTAGATAACCGGGTGAGAGAAGCCGAGAACGAGGTTCAGGTCCTTACCCTTCTGTTCTACACGGTAGCCAACGCCAACGATTTCGAGAGTCTTTTCGAAACCCTTGGTCACGCCTTCGACCATATTGGCAACGAGAGCGCGAGTGGTGCCGTGAATAGCACGGGTGAACTTCTGGTCGTCAGGACGAGTGAAGGACAGCTGATTGTTTTCGAACTTGATGGAAATCAGTTCGTGAACGTCAGCTTCGAGCTTGCCGAGGGGACCTTCAACCTTGATGTTCTGACCATTGATGGCAATCTTTACGTTTGCCGGAACGTTGATAATAGCTTTACCGATACGGGACATCTTTACCAAACCTTTGCGATGACTT
>JAKSIG010000033.1 GCA_024398955.1 Fibrobacter sp.
TAACTGCGAAGCTTATGTACTACGAAAGCATTAAGGTTCTCGACTGCACCATCCGCGATGGCGGTCTCGTCAACAAGCACGACTTCTCCCTGGAATTCGTCCGTCGTCTTTACACCCTCCTCAGTGCCGCTGGCGTTGACTACATGGAAATGGGTTACAAGAACTCTCCGGAACTGTTCGACCCCAAGGAATACGGTCCGTGGAAGTTCTGCGATGACGATCTGCTCTGGAAGGTGAAGGACGGCATCGATTCCAAGATGAAGATGGCCGTGATGGCTGACGTGGGTCGCGTGAACATGGACGCCGTAAAGCCCGCTTCTGAAAGCCCGTACCAGATGTTCCGCGTTGCTTCTTACGTGAAGAACATCGACAAGGGTATCGAAATGGTGAACGCCTTCAACCAGATGGGTTACGAAACCACTCTGAACATCATGGCTGTGAGCCGTGACCGCGGTCCGGAACTGGATGAAGCTCTGCACCAGGTCAACGAAGAATGCAAGGCCAATGTGCTTTATCTCGTGGACTCCTTCGGCGCCTTCTATCAGGAAGACATCGATAAGGAAATGCAGCGCTACAAGGGTATCGTAAAGAACAAGCAGTTTGGTTTCCATGGCCACAACAACCAGCAGCTGGCTTTCTCCAACACCATTCAGGCTATCATCAACCACGTTGACTTCCTGGATGGTTCCGTTTCCGGCATGGGCCGCGGCGCTGGTAACTGCACTACCGAACTTCTCCTCGGTTTCCTGAAGAACCCCAAGTACGATCTGCGTCCGGTTCTCGACGCCTACCAGGAACTGTTCCTCCCGCTCCAGGCAAAGTACGAATGGGGCTACATCATCCCGCAGATGATCACCGGTATGCTGAACCGTCACCCGCAGGACGCCATCGCCGTCCGCAAGACCGAAGACAAGGACAACTACCGCAAGTTCTTCGATCATATGATGAACGACTAGCATTCTGATTCGTCTCGACGTCTCC
The DNA here is from genome assembly GCA_024398955.1 of Fibrobacter sp. Classification (GTDB taxonomy): domain Bacteria; phylum Fibrobacterota; class Fibrobacteria; order Fibrobacterales; family Fibrobacteraceae; genus Fibrobacter. The sequence continues at coordinate 982 of JAKSIG010000033.1, forward strand.
TAAATCAAAAAATTCCGAGTTTAGCTTCTTGCTGACTCGGAATTTTTCTTTTTTCAGGTTTTTGTGTCACTAAATCCATTTTATTTGAACTTTAGTGATAAAATTTTTAGTTTGTATGTACAATGTGCGACAAAAAATCAAATTTTCCCCGTGAAAAACTCCGTACATAAGTTGAAATAATTGACTTTTGCGTTTGAAATTGACTAAATGGGTATAAAAATCATTAATTTGTCTGTAATTTTTGTCACTAAATAAAAAAATATCCCTTTTTAGTGACACATTTTCCCAAAAAAGACCTTTATTAGAAGTTACTTTACCGAAAACTTCTTTCGAAAAAAGAAATGCCTCCGTAATGGAGGCGTTGTCTTAATCGCGTGCTTTTCTACAGCCTTAAGTTTACTTCTTGAACTTTTTGGCTCCCTTTGGCGGTCCTGGCATAAAGGGGCTGCGGGCGTCATCCTTGGCCTTGACTTCTTCGGCTGCTGTCTGCTGGCCGATTACCACGTTGTCGCCGATACTCAGACCCTTAAGGATTTCTACGTTCACGCCATCGCTAATGCCGATCTGTACCCGGCGGGGGGCTGCTTTACCATCGATGCTTACCCACACGTGGTCACCCTTCAGGTGAGGCTTGCGCTTGCCTCCGGTTTTGCCGCCAAAGCCACCCTTGCCGAATCCACCGGGACCTACTCCTGCGCCACTGGGGCCGCCAGCGCTAGGACCGCCAGGGGGAGGTCCGCCGGCTCCCATACCAGGAGGCGGTGGCGGCATTTCGCCATCCTTACCTGCGAAGCCTTTGCCGGCAAAATCTTCGGGGCGTTGTCCGTCAGGTCCCATTCCCTCGGGAGGTCTCTTGCGTTCTGCCATAGGAGTACTTTCGTCGGGCGAAAACTTCAATGCTTTAACGGGAACCGCGATGGCATCCTTTACTTCTTTGGTCACGATGGTGCAGGTGGCTGTCATGCCCGGCAGCAGTTTCTGCTCAGGATTCTCCGCGGTAATCACCACAGTATACGTCACTACGTTGGATGTTGTGGTTGGGTTCAGTCTTACTTCCTGAACCTTTCCGCTGAACTTTTCCTCCTGGAAGGCGTCCACTGTAAATTCTACCCGCTGGCCGGCCTTTACCTGACCGATGTCCGCTTCGTCTACGGCGGCCATCACCTTCATCTGGCTTAAGTCTTTTGCAATGATGAACAGGGTGGGCGTGCTCATGGAGGCGGCCACCGTCTGGCCTACGTCTACGGCGCGTTTCAGCACGACGCCGCTAATGGGACTTTTAATGGTGGCGTAGCTCAGGTTCAGTCGAGCCTGCGCCACTTCGTTCTTGCGCTGCTCCACTGTGAACTGGGCTGCGTTCATGCTATACTCTGCAGATTCCAGCTCTACTGCGCTGGCACTGTTGCTTTCTGCCAGTTTCTTGGTACGTTCAAAGGTGCTCTTCTTGTAGTTGTAATCGTTTTCTGCGGCCTTGTAGGCGATCTCTGATTGCGTCAATGTTGCCTGCAGTTTGGACTTGTCCAATTCGGCGATGACTTGGCCTTTTTTCACCTTGGAATTAAAATCCACGAAAATCTTGCTGATGTCGCCAGAAACCTGTGTGCCTACTTCCACCTGGTCTACGGGTTCCAGGGAACCTGTGGCGGAAATGGTGGTAGAGATGTCTGTGGGAGAAACCGTCGCAGTTATCAAAGTGGCGATCTGCGCTTCGGCTTTCTTGTCTAGAACGAAAGTCTTGACGCCATATCCGGCACCTGCTAAAATGGCAACAACGATTAAAAATTTCAGCAACTTTTTCATACCTTGTCTTATAAAATAGAAAGTATTGACCTTGTTACGAATTTTTAGATGCCTGGGAATCGCAATCCGTTGCCTCAACGTTTAAATTTATCCTAGTCTTAGCCCCGACAAGTTGCTAAATTACAGTGCATGACTCGCATCGCAAGACATGACGATAGCGCCGAAGTGCGGCATGTGACCTGGGTTGGCCTGGGTTGGAACGTTGCTCTCTCCATAGGGAAGGGCCTTGCTGGTTTTTTCGGCGGATCTCAGGCCTTGATTGCCGATGCTATCCACAGTGCATCAGACTTTTTGACGGACATTGCTGTCATCGTTGGATCCCGCTTCTGGAACTCGCCTCCCGATGCGGACCATCCTTATGGTCACCGCCGTTTCGAAACGTTGATTTCTGTAGGAATCGGTGTGGCGGTTTGCGCTGTGGGCGTAGGACTTGGCTACGATGCCATCCAGACGTTGCGTTTGGGCGAAGAGGGCGCTTCGCACCCGGAGTGGATTGCTGCAGTTATGGCTGCGTTATCCATCGCTATTAAGGAAGTCCTTTTCCGTTATACCCGCAATGCAGGCAAGAAAATTCGCAGTCAGGCTCTTGAAGCGAACGCCTGGCACCATCGCAGCGATGCCTATAGTTCAATACCTGTACTGATTGCGGTGGGCATTGGAATTGTTTTTCCGGAACTTTGGTTTGCTGATTCTGTTGGTGCAATCATTGTGGCCTGCTTTATCCTGCATTCCGGTTACGAAATCGCATGGCCCGGAATCCATCAAGTTGCAGATATTGGCGCTCCCGAAACAATTGCAAGTAAACTAAAAACGCTTGCGCAGGAAACACCGGGCGTTATTAGCATTCATGGATTCCGAACTCGTTACGTAGGCAGTGACCTTCACGTAGACCTGCACATTGTTGTGCCAGCGGATATGACGTTGCTCGCTGCTCATGACCTGTCCGAAGAAGTGGAACGTCGTATTCTTGAGGCCGGCGAAAACGTGGTGGACGCTATGGTCCACGTAGACCCTTATGACCCGAAGAAAGCGGGAAAGTAATTCAGTTTTTTATAAAAATTGCATTGACTACCTGCACTTACATATAGTATTCTGTTTTGGAATAGAATTTTTTTTGAGAAAAAAGTGCAGTCCTTTACATAAAAAGGTGTATTTTAATTCTTGAGTTTTTTTTCTAAGGAGTCAATCATGCTTCTCGATGATGTTTATAAGCTGAGCAACGGTGCTCGAATTCCGAAAATCGCCCTGGGCACTTGGCAGACTCCCGATGACGTTGCCGCCAGCGCGGTTGCGGCAGCCATTGATGCTGGCTACAAGCATATTGATACCGCAGCCGTTTACGGGAACGAGCGTGGGGTAGGCGAGGGGCTTGCAACTGCGCTCAAGAATACGGGCATTCATCGCGAAAGCATTTTCTTGACTTCAAAAATTCCTGCAGAGGTCAAGAGTTACAAGGGCGCAGAACAGAGCATCCAGGATAGCTTTGAACGATTGGCCACGCCCCACATCGACATGATGCTCATTCATTGGCCTAAGCCCTGGATCGAAATGAAGGATCCCAATGCACCGACTTATTTTGCAGAAAATCTGGAAGTGTGGCGGGCCATGGAGGCTGCTCACGATGTGGGCAAAATCCGCTGCCTTGGGGTTTCTAACTTCAGCATCGACGACATCATGAATATCCAGGACAATTGCCGCGTCCAGCCGGTGGTAAACCAGATTCGCGTTCACATTGGTCATGTTCCTACAGAACTAATCGAGTTCTGCCATACTAATGGGATTCAGGTGGAAGCTTACTCGCCTAATGCGACGGGGCGCCTGGCCAATGTTCCTGCGGTTTGCGAAATGGCAAAGAAGTATGGCGTGTCGGTGCCCCAGCTGGCAAATCGATTCTGCCTACAGCTCAACCTGGTGACGCTCCCGAAGTCGACGCATGCAGAACGCATCCGCGAAAACGGCGCTCTGGATTTTGAAATCAGTGTAGACGATATGGAACAGCTGCTGGAAATGCCAGAGATTTAATTTGACCCTAAAAAGGCTTCTCGAAAAATCGGGAGGCCTTTATTGTTTTCTATTTTCACAGTATGAAGTTCTTCAAAAAGATTGCAATGTGTGCGGCCCTGGTTTGCTGCACTAACGTTTTTGCCGATGTAAATTTGCCAGTTCATCGTGAAGTCTTGCCCAATGGCCTGACAGTTCTTTTGCACCCCAACAAGCAGGCTCCTACTGTTAGCTGTCGCCTGTTTTACGTAACCGGTTCCGTTCACGAAGTACCGGGCAAGTCTGGCTTGGCTCATCTGCTGGAACATGAACTGTTTAAGGGTACAAAGAAAGTCGGCATTGCCGACAGCGTTGCCGATGTTCGCTTTATGGCTCTGCAGGATAGCTTGCAGGCCCTGATTCGCCCGGCGAAGATTGCAGGCGATACCGCGACCGTCAAAAAACTGACTGCAGAACATGATTCCATTGTCAATGAACACCGCAAGATTTTTGTGAAGGATGAATTGTGGAGTGCCTACCAGGCTGCAGGCGGTACTGGCCTCAACGCCTTTACCACAGACTTGATGACAGCCTACATCGTAACGCTCCCCAAGAACAAGATTGAACTGTTCATGTGGCTGGAAGCGGACCGTATGCAGAATGCAGTACTTCGCGAATTCTATTCTGAACGAGACGTGGTTCGCGAAGAACGTCGCATGCGTTATGACGACAAGCCCACGGGACGTTTTTTCGAAAGTCTGAATTCCCTAATCTACGAAGCCTTCCCCTATCGCGTGCCCACCATTGGCTGGCCCAGCGATATTGCGAACTTGACTCGCGAAATGGCCGACGAGCATTATCGCAAGTACTACAAGCCCCGCAATGCCATTCTCGTTTTGGCAGGCGACCTAGATACAACATCTACCATGGAAATGGTGAAAAAGTATTTCAGTGGTATTCCTACGGGAGAAGCCTTCCCGCCGTTGACCATTCGCGATCCGGAACAGGCTGGCGAAAAGCGCTTGACTGTAAAGCGCCCCGATGCTCCCAATTTGTTTACGCTGGTGTTCAAGACTCCGGAAGTCGGCGATTCCATTCTGTACCCGCTGGATATTGCCGAAGGTGTCTTGAATGGTCGCAGTGGCAGATTGTATAAGAGACTAGTGGAACAGGAAAAGTTGGCTGTAGGCGCAGGCGCAAGCAATAGCCCCAACAAGTATGTTTCTGAATTTAGCGTTTCTGTAAATATGCGCCCTGATGCTGATCCTGCCAAGGTAGAGGCTATTGTCTGGGAAGAACTGGAAAAACTGAAAACGGAACCTGTAAGCGAACGGGAATTCCAGAAGGTTAAGAATCGCACTTACGCAGGTACGGTACGCAGTCTTACCGATATGGAAAACGTGGCTACCATGCTTGCCTGGTACGAAATGTATGGCGACTATAGAATGTTCCTTCAGTGGGCTGATCAGCTAAATAAGGTTAGCGCCAACGATGTGCAGGCTGCCGCACAAAAGACATTCGTCCGCGAAAAGTCTGTAGCTGGTTTGCTGTTAAAAGAAAAGAAAGAATCTGCAGAACCTAAGAGTGCTCCCGAAGAATCAAAGAAGGCTCCTGCAAAGACCAGCGCAAAAAAGTCTCACAAATAATTTTTTGGGGAATTGTGTTTTATGATTCAGGAAATGCTGCAGTACAATAAGGAATTTGTGGCAAGCAAGGGCTATGAAAAGTTCGCTACCAGCAAATATCCCGATAAGAAAATTGCCATCGTCACCTGCATGGATACCCGCCTGGTGGAACTTCTGCCGGCTGCCCTTGGAATCAAGAATGGCGACGTGAAAATGATCAAGAATGCGGGTGGTACTATTACCAATCCTTTCGACAGTACTGTTCGCAGCCTGCTTGTGGCCATTTATGAACTGGGCGTTAACGAAATAATGATTATTGGTCATACCGGCTGTGGCGTGCAGGGGATGGATGCCCAGGAAATGCTCCACCTGATGAAGGAACGTGGCGTAGACGAAGAACATATCAGCCTTATGCGCCACTGCGGTATCGATCTGGATTCCTGGCTGCATGGTTTCGAAGATACTGATGCTGCAGTTCTTGAAACTGTTGACCTGGTGAAGAATCACCCGCTGGTTCCGAAGGATATTGTAGTTCGCGGCTACATTATGGATTCGGAAACGGGCGCCTTGAGATCCTTGTAAGATCTACTTGTTTTCGTTAGAAGCGTCTTCTGCAATCTTTGCAATCATTTCGCCGATTTCGTCGGCAAGATGAGGGTCTTCGTTGTAGATTGCTGTAATCTTTTTGCAGGCCAGTTCCAGAAGGTTTCGAACCATGGCGTTGTCGTTGTGGGAACGCAGATCGCGGATGGCAAGGTCGATGAGCTTTACATCGGCTTGAACCGGATACCCCTTCATGAATTTGTAGAAACGCTTAACCTGTTCTTCGTACTGCTCGTTGGATTCAAGTGCCAGCAGGAATGGAATGACGCGAACGTTCAGGAGCTTGCTCATATCGCCGACGAACGTGTTTAATGTAACCCCATCGGGAAACAATTCTTCGGTATCTTTTTGCAAGTCGTCGGTGTCTACAAATTCGCCTGTTTCGATCTGTGCGAGTGCCTCGTTCAAAAAATCCATTTCTTTTCGGCGGGCCTGTTCGCGGTATCGAGCCTGGTAGTAAATGGGCAATGTCGTTAGGCAATAGTGCGCCTGGCCAACGCCGATAAATTCGCCGATGTAGTAGATGTCGGCGTCTTCGGCTAGAATTTCTTCTTCGTTGTTGAAGTTCCCGATTTTCGCAGGAATGGGAATGACTTCCATGTTGGACAGTTCATGAAGACGTTCGCGCATTTTTTCTACGTCGACATTTTCGGGAATCTCGATTCCTTCGGATTCCATATGCTCCAGCATGTGGTCGAATTTTTCATCCATGGCGTCGGACAGAGCACGACGTTGGCTTTTAGAAGGAAGCGTTTGCCTAAAGTCTCCTTCTAAAGTAAGAATGCCGTTCTTGATCATGTCGTCAAAAGGTGTGCCGCTAGCCTCGTTGTCGGGGTTGGGTAGAATACGAGCATAGGCGATCATGCGACCGCACAAGCTTTCGTCGTTGCCTTTTTTCTGTTCAATGCCTAACATACGAAGTGCAATATAGCAAAGAAAATAAAAAGAGCCCCGTAAGAGGCTCTGTAAAATAGCTGATATAATAAAAGCTAATCTGCAATTTTTATGACTTTCTGTTGGCTTTTTCCGATGTGATTGCTCTTGATCAGGTATACTCCTGCAGGCAGCTGCTGACGCAACGATTCCATGGAGATTTCGCCTTCACTGAAACTGCGGACAAGTTTCCCCTGCATGGTAAATACGTGGGTAACCGTATGCTTGTCAGACTGCAGGTGCAATCTGCTGGCTGCAACAATTCCAACGTTACTGCTGTCTGCGGGGTCCTTGGGGTTGTCGATGGTCGAACCGGAGGAGTCTGCTGCAGAGGAATCCTTTTTAGACGTGTCTGCAGGAACTTCGACATCCAGGGGTGTCAGGATAATCTGGTCTAGATTGGGGCCGTCATTGCTTCCTACAACAGCGAACTGGATGAAGCTTGCTCCGCGAGGCAGTTGAATTTCGGTCTCCTTAGAGGGGTAGGTTTTCCAGTCTGCAGTTTTATCAAAGGTAATCTGCTGTTCCTTGGCGTCTGAAATTCCGAGAGCCTTTACAGTCAGGTCGCGGCTAGTGGAGCTTCCGTTGGCGTAGAACATTTCCATCTTGTAGGTGCCTGCGGCATCTGTGTAGACGGGAACCTTTACGCTGGAATTGCCTGCTCCAAAATTGACGTAGCCGGCACCCGCAAATCCTGCATTGGTGCTTTCGTTGATGCCGTTTTCGATGATGCCACTTTCTGCCTGGAATGTGGAAACTCCGGAGGCTGTGAAAGTTGCGCCTAGTTCAATATCGGCACTTGCGGAAATTTCCAAAGTCGCGGATTTTGCGGTTCCAGCCGAAGTGCCTGTCCAGCCTTCAAACTTCCAGCCGTCTGCAGGTCTTGCGGTAAAAGTGACTGTCTTGCCTTCAGCCACCTTTGTGCCATTCAAATTGGTTTCGATGGTGCCGCCGATAGATTCGTTCAACTTCACGTTGTAATAAGTAACGTTACTTTCTAGAACAGAAATTTCGTTGGATGCTGCTCCCAGACCGCCCATGGAGTTGGCTGCACGTACGGTAACCTTGGAACCAACGGCTATGCCTTCTGTAGAAACGCTGTTGGTGGCGACGCTAGTCTTGAACTTGCCATTGACGAACACAGCCCAGCAACGTGCATTTTCATCATCGGCCCAGACGATGTCTGCTCCATCCTGAGAAATTTTGGGCGCGCCCATCTGAACTGTTAGTTTGTTCGGTTCCCACTTGTCGGAACCGCCAAGAACGTTGGCCAAGGTGTACTTGGCGGCGTCGTTTGCGTTCCACACGGTTTTCAGGGATCTTGCCGTAGAAGGATCCTTGCCGCCATTGAAGTAGGTAGCTCTGCGACTAACATCTACAGCACCGCCATTCCCGTTTTTACTGTTGTACTCGCCAAATACGACTGGGGCGGAATTCATGTCGGGACCCCAGCCTTCTGCACGGGGCAGAGCATACATGGTTGTATTCAGATATACCGTTTTGGCTGCGCCCCAGGAACGTCCCAAGTAGAATGTTCCGTTGTAGCTTCCGTTAGAAACATTGATCTTTGCGTTGTTGAAAACATAGCCCCAGGTTCCCGGATTCTGGGAAACGGCAATGAAGCCGCCATCTCGCTTCATTACGAGATTCGTGCCTTCGAAGAATACATCGCCGCCACCGCAGATGAAGTCTACGGTACCTTGGATTTCGCCACCTTCCCAATAGGAGCGTCCGCCTTTGGTGTAGTAGGTGTCCTGGCCAGAAATAAGGCGCACGTTCTTGAAAATGTACTTGTCGCCGCTGTTCTGCTGGATGGTGACCTGTCGGCAGGCGCTGGCTCCGCAGTAGGTGCTTTTGTTCTGGATGGTCAAATCCTGCATGTACATGCTATTGTTTCCAGAAAAATAAAGCGTTGCCGTGTGGCCAATGCTTTCGGTATCAGTCTTGTTGGCGATGATTGCCCTGTCGCGGGTCTGGCCAATCAAAGAGACGTAAGATTGGGTAAAGGTGGTTTTGCCGTGTCTATCTGCGGTCAGGTTTGTCAGGTCGTATTCACCATCGGGAAAGAAGATGACAAAGCGATTGTTTGCACTGGGCTTGGCCGCGGTAGCTGCAGCAATGGCAGCCTTAAAGTCACCATCAACGCCAACGACGAAGTCAAATTTTCTTTTTTCTACAGCAAAAGTTCCGGTTGCAAGAACTAGACAAAGGGGAACAGAGATTTTAATAAAATCCTTGAACATACACATCCTTTTCAACCATTGCGCGGTTTTACATTTTTTGCGTAATGGCCACACTTCCTCAAATGTAAAGTTAAACCCAAAAATCAGTTTTTTAAATGAAAAAAAATCTTTTTCTCTTGTCAATTTATCAATGGGACCTGCCGAGGTAGGGAAACCTTCCTTATTTCTTGAAAATGGCACGTAATTTGCTAACTTTGAATATGAAAATTCAAACATAGGTGCTTTATGAATCCGAAGATCTACTACACCATTACCGACGAGGCCCCGTTCCTCGCTACTCAATCCCTCCTTCCCATTGTCAAGGCTTTCGCAAAGACCGCCGATATTGACGTGGATACCAAGAATATTTCCCTGGCAGGCCGCATTCTGGCTGTTTTCGGCAAGGCTGAAGACGATCTTGGTTTCTTGGGCAAGCTGGCTCTGGATCCCTCCGCAAATATCATCAAGCTCCCCAACATTTCTGCTTCCCTCCCGCAGTTGAAGGCTGCCATTGCTGAACTCCAGAAGAACGGTTACGATGTTCCGGAATATCCCGATGAACCCAAGACCGAAGAAGAAAAGGAAATCCGCGCCAAGTACGACAAGGTGAAGGGCTCCGCTGTGAACCCGGTGTTGCGTCAGGGTAACTCTGACCGTCGCGCTCCCAAGGCTGTTAAGAACTACGCCAAGAAGAATCCCCACAAGATGGGCGCCTGGTCCGCCGACAGCAAGACTCATGTTTCCTACATGACTGCCGACGACTTCTACGGTAACGAAAAGTCCGTGACCCTGGGTGAAGCTGATACCTTTAAGATTGAATTTGTTGCTGCCGATGGCGCTGTCACTGAACTCCGCGCCGCAAAGCACACTCTCGCTGGCGAAATCCTGGATGCAACCGTCATGCGCATGGCTGCTCTCGAAAAGTTCATCGCCGAACAGATGGCCGACGCCAAGGCAAAGGGCGTACTCTTCTCCGTGCATCTGAAGGCTACCATGATGAAGGTTTCCGACCCCGTCATGTTCGGTGCTTTCGTCCGCGTGTTCTTCAAGGACGTATTCACCAAGTACGCCGACCTGTTCAAGGAAATTGGCGTTAACGAAAATAACGGTCTGGGCGACCTGCTCAAGCGCTTGGAAGGCAATCCGAAGGAAGCTGAAGTCAAGGCTGCCATCGATGCCGCCCTGGCTAACGGCCCGGCTATCGCCATGGTGGATTCCGACAAGGGTATCACCAACCTGAACGTCCCCAGCGACGTGATTATCGACGCCTCCATGCCGGCCATGATCCGTAACTCCGGTATGATGTGGAACAAGGAAGGCAAGCTCCAGGAAGTGAAGGCTTGCATTCCGGACCGCTGCTACGCAGGCATCTACGAAGCAACCATCGATTTCCATAAGAAGAACGGTGCGTTCGACCCCACCACCATGGGTTCTACCTCTAACGTTGGCCTTATGGCTCAGGGCGCCGAAGAATACGGCTCCCACGACAAGACCTTCATTGCCAAGGGCAAGGGCGTTATCCGTGCCGTGAACAGCAAGGGTGAAGTTCTCCTTTCTCAGGACGTTGAAGCCGGCGACATCTTCCGTATGTGCCAGGCCAAGGACGCTCCCATCAAGGACTGGGTCAAGCTGGCTGTGAACCGCGCCCGCGTTTCCAACACTCCCGCTATTTTCTGGCTGGACCCCCAGCGTGCTCATGACCGCGAAATCCAGAAGAAGGTGGAAGTCTACCTGAAGGATCACGACCTCACCGGTCTCGACATCAAGATTATGGACCCCAAGTCCGCCATTACCGAATCCCTGACCCGCGCCAAGGCTGGCCTCGATACCATCAGCGTTACCGGTAACGTGATGCGTGACTACCTCACTGACTTGTTCCCGATTTTGGAAGTGGGTACCTCCGCCAAGATGTACTCCATTGTGCCTCTCATGGCTGGTGGCGGCATGTTCGAAACAGGTGCAGGTGGCTCCGCTCCCAAGCACGTACAGCAGTTCCTCGCAGAAAACTACCTGCGCTGGGATTCCCTGGGCGAATACTTCGCTCTGGTTCCGTCCTTCGAACAGATTGCCTCCACTACCGGCAACAAGAAGGCCAAGGTTCTGGCAGATACTCTGGACGAAGCTAACGGTCGCATTCTTGAAAACAACCGTACTCCGGCCCGCAAGATCGGCGACCTGGACAACCGCGGTTCCCACTTCTACCTGGCAATGTACTGGGCCGAAGCCCTTGCTGCACAGACTGCAGACGCAGAACTGGCTGCAAAGTTCGCTCCCGTTGCCGCTGCCCTCACCGCTGCAGAAAAGGACATCGTTGGTGCCCTTACCGCAGCCCAGGGCCAGCCGGTAGACATCGGCGGTTACTACTTCCCCAAGGCAGAACTGCTGAAGAAGTGGATGCGCCCGGTGGATGCATTCAACAAGATCATCGACACTATTTAATAAAGCGCCGCCCTGAGGCTCTGATAAACAGAACGTCATCCTGAGACCTGAACTAACAAATCGTCATCCTGAGGCCCGAAGGGCCAAAGGATCCACAGACGAAAAAGACCTGCGTTTTATGCGCAGGTCTTTTTACTTGTAAGAGTTTGTATTGAAGTTTACTATTGTTCGTCTACTGATGGACTGTCGCTCGTTTCCCAATCTTTGCCTGTTAGGGCCGCGCAATGGCTTGATGTTTCTGAAGAAAGCAGCTTCATTTTATACGTTACATCAAAATTTCCCGAAGGGTAAATGGCGACAACCCATTTGTTCCCTTGGTAACATGCGTTTAGACCAACATTGTTTTCTGCGGTCCAGGCAACAGTTCCGTCGCTAGAAAGCGTACTCTTAAAGAGATTCTGCCTGATAGATGCCGTTACATCACCCTTGCCATACGTAAAGTTTTTGGTTTCCCCATTGCCGGGTGCCTCGTACCCGATTCTTTTCCATGTCCCAATACCTTTATGTTCAAGCACAAATGCTTTTTGTAGGGTAATGTAGGTTGCTGCCGCCGGGGTTACCTCGGCAGCTTTGGCTTTTACAGTTTGACCAAACATTTTTGGGACTGCAATGCCCGCAAGAATACCGACGATGACTACTGTCACCATCAGTTCAATGAGGGTAAAACCTTTCTTTTGCATAAGATACTCTTGGTTCACGCTATAAAGGATTCCCGGAAATTTTCAATTCCCTTGTGCAACAACCTGTAGACGATTCTCCGGCATAGTAATCAGAAGGGCTCGCGCACAAGGTATACTTATAATTATTTGAAGAATTTCTAAACTTCCCGTTAGGAAGGAATCCTTTATAGTTACATTCATAGCTGTATTTTCGTCCCCAGTAATCCCAGCCATCGCACATTTCTGATGCTATTGTTGGATAAATTGTGACACAGTTAAAGTCTTTCAACTCGTAATCGGCGGGACAGCCCGTATAACTAGAATGAGGATCCCCTTGAACGTCGTAAGGTCCGCCGTTATCAGGATTTATAACGGTAAAGGATAAAATGTCATCGAACTTGTCCTTATAGTAGAAATAGAAATGGGTGTTCTCGTGACCGGGTGTTTTTGAACTCATAATTCCTGTACTTTGTCCCGGTTTTTGTGAGCGATCGTCGTTTCCGACCTTGCAATCAGCATTTTCCAGGTTCTTTGCTACAAGAATGGAAGCCCTACAAACTTCTTCTCCATCATACGAAAGAACGCAGGTCATCTTGCCTTCTCCATCAGCCATAGGACCTGTAATCCTAATTTCTCCACTTTGAGACTGGGTGTAAATGTTGTCTGTAATATTCATGTCTACGCCGCTAGGGCCTGTACCTCCCTTGTCGCACTTGAGATTCGCTGTAACAGTTCCGCTAAGATTTTGGAAATCTGAGGCTGTAAACTTCACAACTGCATCATGAGTACTGCTCCAGTAATTAAGCCTTGTCATGATTTTGTCGACAGTATTTCCTGTATGAGGACCTTGTGCCAACTGGAAGTTACAGGTATTCGCGCTTACGCCCACAACATTCAAAATGGGATTTGTTTTACAGACTTCCTTGCCGTTATTGTCAACCAATGTGTAAGTGAAACTGCCTTTTCTGGTTGCTCTGATAGGCTCGATATTTCCCATTTTGTTTGCCTTTACCAGAACATCAGCAATCTTGGTTCCATTTTCCATAAGAGACATGGTCCGGTCGCTTTGAAGTCCATCTGCATTTTTTACAATGAAGTTGACGTTCTGACCAATGCCTGCGGTGGTTTTGTTTAGTTCGCAGTCAGCTGTTACATCATTACCTGTGTAGTTATATTCCGCTTTACAAGATGCCACATCCTCTTCGAAGTTTCCTGTTGTGGAAACTTGGAAGATGTAGGTGCCATTCTGACCTTCGGTGGGAATTCCTACTTCCAAAGGTAGATGTTCTGCCATGGAAGAACCTTCGATAGTGCACCCGTTGCCCAAAGGATCTGCACAGCGGATAAGTCGGTATTTGTATTCAATTTCATTGGGGTTAGACACCTTTGCTGTAAATCTACCGTCGCTCGATATTTTGCAATCGGATGGTGTCGGCTTGTCCATTACCTTCATTTGGCAAGTGGATGTTCTGCCGCCAATTTCCAATTTTAGTGTATGATTGCCACTCTCACTTGGGGCATCAAAGGATTCGCAACTGACAATTCCGTGGGTGTCGCCCTCGCTGTTTGGCTCGTAAGAGCAAGAGTAGGATTTGGAACCGACGGTTATGGTTCCTGTAAGATCGTCCAGATATTCACCATCGGCACTCACAACAATGTTCTTTTGGCTCTTGTTTACAGATACATTTGAACCGGTAATGTGGGTGCCTGTAGCATCGTCAAATCCAATTACGCAATTTTGACTGATCTTTCGATTTGGCACGGTGATGTTTATCTTACAGGCTTCTATGTTTCCGTTGCCCATAACAAGTTTGTAATCACCGGATCCTGTACTGGTTGGGTTGAACTGGAAGAATGCACAGTCGGTTGCAATGTTATTGTATCTTACAAAAACTCCCTTGTTGTTAACTTGTTTCCAAATTTTACCATCACTACGCTGAGCACATCGATTAATTTTTTCAATGTCGGTGCCTGTGTTTGTTGCTGGAATTTCTTGGAGTATTTGATTGTCTGGTCCCACTAGTTTTACGAGATTTGGACGAAGAACGGCTGGCATTCCAGTGAACTGTATTCCCATGCTAATGGATCCAGAACCGTCATATTCTACATTACCAGCGTCATATGCTGATGTCACTTGGTTGCTGTTATAGCTTTGAGGGGAAGGCTGAGGCATCGAAATGCCTTCTGGCACTTGATAGTTTGTATTGTAGCCGTAACAGGTGAACTTAGTTTGGTTCACGTTGACTTGCATTCCAGAATTGGCTCCTGTTGCGCAAGAGTCTAATTCTTCGGAAGCGTTCTTGGCAATGATCATAAATTTACCATTGCAGCTAGCTCCTGATGGATTATCGCACTCCAGCGCAAGTGAATCCGTTCGGAATTCTCTATTGCAGGCAAACCAATCTGTAGGCCACCCTTTAATGTATTCGTAGGTGTTATTGGTCGCATTAACCGGATGGATTGCAAGCTTGCAATAAGATGCGCCCGGAACTCTTGCCGAGAACATCAGGTTCTCGCCTTCATTTATGGATGTACTTGTGACGCTGTCGGCCCCGGCCTTGGATATCTTACACCCAGTTACGTCCAAAGCTGTGTGGCACTCTGTCTTCAACTGGCTAATATGTATGCCACCGCCACGGTCGTTATGGACTGCAAACCATATCTTAGAAACTCTAGTCGGGTCGAAGTTTGTCCCACCCTTAAATTCATCCACCCTCTTGCGGGCCGTTCTATAGGGATAGATGTTTTGCCAAGAGTCCTTACGGGCTATACGCTTAAGATCGCGTACCCAAACAAGGTTCAGCTGGCAGAGTTCCTTATGGTATTTCAGTTTGTCATCTGTTGACAGGGCATTGTATTTTGCCTCGGATATTCTATCGTCATAAATATTACAGTATTCTACAGATTCGTTCTTTGTGAGGGTTAGGGAACCCATGTTCTTGGAGGCTTCTGTTTCTCCTACGGCAATATCGTCGATGCTAAACTCTTGACTTAATACCCCAGCATCATCTTCCAAAAATACCCTGATATCATCTACTATATTATTTTGATAAACTCTAAAGGTAAGGTCTGAATTACTAAGGTTTAGGTATCTTTTGGTATTTGTGTTGTCGATGGTGTCAATTAGCTGCAAATACCCTGTTGATACTCCGTTATAGGGGTCTGCATTTACTCCGTGCCCAATCATCATTAGTTTCTGGTAATCCAGAGCTGTGTTTCTGTCGACTCCATCCTTGGGGTGAACACGGACGTTTGTTCCTTCTATATTGGCGTTTCCATTAACATCATGGGCTTTGCCAACAGCTCCATTTGATTTTTGTCGAGAGCAGAAGTTGCTTGCACTATAATGAGATTCGCCAATGGCATCTGTTGCTGTGGGGACAACATTATCTTCAGTGTCCGTACAGTACTTTTTACGGAGTTCGTCTCCTTCGGTTCCTGCATAGGTGCCGATTTTTTTCAGATAATTGTCGTCGAGCCCTGTAATTTGGCTGCTATAAAGCTCGAACAATTTCATGCTTTCGGCATTGCTGTAAGTCATGAAAATGGAATAGTTGTCGTAACAGACGTCATCGCTACCGTTCGTTGCCGTAAAACCGTTACAGGGTAGACTGTCTACGTAGGCGGGAGTGTTGTTAGCGGTGTTTTCATCATAACATTCTGCTTTCACTCGCAGGGCTCCATAAGGATACTTACGTGCTTCATCAACCTGGAATTCAGCTTCGTCAACCCATGTCCCACCATTTAAAGAATACTTGTAAGTACACTTACATTCTCCCTGGTCCGGGCAGTAGTCGAATACATAACGGATGGGTACAACATGGGTTTTGACAGGAACTTCTGCTTTTTCAAATCCACAATAGATGCCTGGAGCCTGTCGATAGTCTCCGCCACAGGAACCACCTGAACGCCAGTTTAGATTGTAAATCTTTTCGTTCTGGTTATGGACTACGAAACCCACGTACCCGTAATCTTCAGGATGGTTTTTCATGTCCTCAATGGGGTCCTTGAAAATGTGGGTCGAATTGCCTGCTTCATCTACTTTAGGAATTCTTTCGCTCCACTTATCGTCGTCAATGGGATAACCGAAGAGTCTGGAATCTTCAAGATTGAACGTCTTGCTGATATAAATAGTGGAGTTCGTGCCGTTGAAAAGATTTTCGCTCGTTCCAACATTAACTGTTTTGTCGTTAGTGTAGGAGAAGGTAATTTTTGCATAGGAACCATCCAGCTCCACCTTCAACTGGAGGGTCTTGTCTTGAATGGCGCTCCAGGGAAGGTTTGCGTAAATGTCTTCTGTGATGCAATGACCTTGAGTCAGTGGAGTCTGCAGTTCACGAGCTTCATTAGTATTCTGTGTACCTGACAACTGGAATGATTCTGGGAATATCAAACGTTCCGTTCCATGGCACAAAATAAAATGCTGTTGGGTTGCGTCATTATTGTTTGCTGAGGGGTTGATACCTAGCAAGAAGAAAGAGGAGGCGTCGGCATTAGACCTAAAGACGATTGCACTAACGCTACCGCCGTCATTGGATTCACCGGTGCCGTTCCATGTGAATGTCTTTGTAAAGGTCCCGTTGTAACCGGCTTTTTCCTTACGAAGCATGATGAAGGACGTTTTAAAGCCGTGCATGGAAATAAAGCCTTCTTTCCTATCAATATAGGGCTTAACATTCCACATACTCAATTTTACACTTTTGGAATTACCTTCATCGTCAATGATTGTTTTCCCTTCTGGGGCTCGTCTAACACCAAGCTTGGTTTGCTGGGATAGGTTGACTCCCATTACTTTTATCCAAGGAGAAAACTTGTCGGTTTGCGGATAATAGCCTCCGTAAACGCGAGGCTTCTCTAGGCTATGCGGATGATATTTTTTTGTAGGAGTATTTTTGCAATTCGTAGAATTCGGATTGGTGCCGTTCATACAGCGATATGTAAGGTTTTCTCCATCTGCGCCGCAATTCGTCTTGGCTGTAGCTTTAGGTACGCTGAAAGCTGGATTGAATGTCCATGGCAGTTTCCAGTCTTCGAAAGCTCGTTCGACCATGTCGTTGCACGAAATACCTGGATCAAAGTAACTCCAGACTTGATCTTCTTTTTCCTTAACAGAACCATCAACAGTTTTGCCTTCTACGGAGCAGTAGTAGTCATAATAGTAGTCGTAGTTGGTTCCTACATTTTCTTCTTGTATTTTTCCCGCTGCGGCAACCAATTCGCTGTAGCGATACTTCCAATTGGTGACGCATTGGTCAATGCAATATTCTCCATCTCCATGGCCATAATCTCCATAGAGGGCTTCTGTATTCTTTATTTTTCGATTTTTTTCATCGGGATCCTTTTCGTTTTTTACATCTGTTCTGTAATATTCGGATTCCTTATTGTTTGATCTTGCCTGAGTTAAACCGCCAATGGCTTTCGGGGTTACTTCATAGTCGCAATAAGGGTGCAGATGTGTGAAGTCTTCGTTAAAGCAGTAGCCCGTCTTAGTGTAGTTTGCCTGCAATGTCACATCTTCTGAGATGGTCACCGCAATGAGGCGAGTTTTGGTGGATGCCCCCATTGCAGTCCCGCAAGCGAACGTGGAACTCTTACTGGCGCAATTGAAACTCCAGTGATCAAAATATTTGCCTTTGGCTCGTACGTAATAATTTTGACCATAGTAGACCATAATGTCGCAGGGACCGACATTCTTGCCGTCTTTGTAAAGAACTCCGCCTGTTTTACACGTTCCGAGGACTTTGTCATTTTCGTCAAGTAGTTCTACGGCAGCATCTTCTTCCAGTTCCTCCTTGGTTTTTCCATCTAGAGAAACACTATTCTGGGATTCATAAATGTTTGCCGAACCCATCAATCCCTGAATGTCAATTTTTAGGGTGTAGGGTGTTTTTTTCAGGGAGGCGTATACAAACGCCGTGTCGTTTTGATTTTCTACTGTTGCAAGTGATCCGTAGACTGGCCTACACAGTCTTTCATCATAATAGCTTGAGATATTTAGGCCAACTATGGCACTCAAGGGGCAGAGCCAGGGACCATAGAACGGATCGGGATCGACACCGGTGGGTACAGAGCATCCTTCGATACTGGGAATCCACGTGACTTCATTTGAGGCATATTCGGTACATTCAGGAATGTTCTTGATACTGTCTGTCACGTTTTCATCCATATCAATGGGGCGGTGGGCTACAGGACCCGCTCCATCGCCCAGCAAAATGAGTTCGTTGCTGGGGGGGGCTATTCCAAGGTTATCTGTAGTTACTTCGTCCAGAAGCTGGAACTGAACGTAACCTGATGCGGTTGCGCATCCACCTAAAATTTCGACAGTAAACAGAGGTTCTTCAATTGCTGTGATGCGCGGGGCGAGTTCTAACTTGTATAAGGCTCCACCATTACTGGATTCTTGCTCTGTTAGAGTGTATAGACCATTAAGAGATGCCTGTGGGGTAACGGTTGCTCCATTTGCTCTGTTGAATACGATTATGTTCAGACTTCCCCCAGAAATGGGGCGTTCCGCATCTAGCTTGATTTTTATATCCTTGGTCTTTGTTCCGGTCTTGCATTTTTCTGCCAGGTCATATCTCAGAGTTTCAAAAGAGACCTTTGCGCTGGTACTTGCGTCCATCACCCAAACCCAGAAGTCCGAGGTGTAGCCATTTTCGCTGTATTGACAGGTATGAAGCCCGGTACTTTCAAATGGGGAGGTTTCGCTAACGTAGCTACCTTCGCCTAGCTTATCACCAAAATAGCATGAGGCTGTGCCGGTTCCTGAAGATTCAAGACCACCATAGTATATCACGTTATAGAGTTTATCGGAACCATTTGACAGCATGTCGCCTACATTCAGGTAGAGAACTCTCGGCATGACCACCAGTCCGTCTTCCATCTCGTTGTTTTCTACAGAAACGTTCTCTTCATTTGCATACTGTGACAGCAAGCTGATTTTTAGAGTAGGAGCAAGGGATATCCATCGCCTATCCTTTGATGAGGATGTCGTTGAACCTTCTTCTTCGCCTGTATCACCGCTATCATCAGATCCGCAGCGGGAACCTGCTTTACAGATTGCTTCGGCACTAATGAGTGCGCTCAGAATCTTGGGGTCGTATTCCAGGCTACCGTCATTGAAATGTTGCAGCTTTGCACAAGAAGCTGCTTCTGCATAGAATGAACCTCGCCAAGGTGCAGGGGATGATAATATCGTGCCGATATCTTTTTTGGTATAGATAAAATAGTTGTAGGTTGAACTAGCGTCGGCACTTGATTGCATAATGCTGCCGCTTACACCGTTTTTCAAATACAACATTGTTACGCCCGTTGAAGGCGGCAATACTAGCTGATTTCCTCCATCATTTTCATAGATGATGATGAACTTCCCTGTTAAGGTTCCTGTAGGTCTTGTGTCGACTGCATTAAATTTAAGAACAAGGAATCCGTTATACAGGTTGGCATCTCCATTCCTGGCTGCTTCCTCAAAACAGTTGTTCATTTCATCAACTTTAAATGTGTGAATATTGGCGGCACATGCAACTTTGTTGGCTTTTTTCTCGAAGGAACTGTATGCTGTTGTTAACAAATCGTCAATTTTATATTTGGACCCGTCGCACCCTTCGCTGGTGGGGTGCCATTTTTTATGACAGTAGGTGGGGAGCGAGTCTGCGCAGTCAAAGGGCGGGACTCCAACAACAGAGCTCGAACGATTTTCGTGACTGGCCTGCGATACAAAATATCGCCAATTATATTCACCGGAAATCATTCCCCATAAATCGGTAAAGAAATTTCCTTCTTGGTGCAAGTGAACAAACCCGTCATGGATATCATCCATGTACATTTCGCTTATGAATACCTTGGAATCTGGGTTGAGGCCGAATTTTTTATCCATGTCGTTTTCTTGCTTCATTGATCCGCTCATGGCTCCACTGCTGGGGAGCCAAACGTTCTTTTGAACTCTAAATTCGTGCCCCTGGCCTTCACCGAAAACTATATGGCCATTTTCGCTCATGCAGAAATTACCATTGAATGTTGCAGAATGGGCGCTTGGATTGGTGCGAAGGGACTTGTTTGCGAAGAAATTTCCTCCGACGTTAAAGTCTGCTTTGCTAACATCCACATTCCCATTAAAATAGGCGTCTCCCGTAATGTCATTTAGCATTCCTGCTGCATCACCGTCAACATAAACGGATTTTGCGTAGAAACCATTTGCTCCGTTATCTACTAGATCGCCTCCTACACAAGCGGTACCTCCAATGTTAACTTTATTACCACTTAAGCCTAAATTACCTGTAACAATAAAGTCTTCTTCTACATCAAGAGGATTGTGTTCCCAGTTTCCGTTGATCATTGCCGATGTTATTTTGTGGTTCCCGTCAAAGAACATGGATCCGCCGAAGTATGCGTAGTTATAATTAACATCGCCAGAAGCCGAGGGTATTTCTACTCGGTACAAACCTTCTACGTTTAAAATAGCTACCTGACTGTAGCGAGAGCCTGCAGGACCTTTACCTGTAGAAACCAGTTTCAGCTTAATGCCTCCAGTGCCGGTTGTATCTACGCCAGCAAGCAAAACTGAAAAATTCTGCATGTTAGGTAGGCCACTTAGACTCATGCGTTCGTTCAGCGAAATCGGACGGTGTTGCGCATCCTTGGCAAACTGCGAAACTAGAGCGGCTGCTTCGTTACCGTTGTAAGATAGCCATGCTCGTGTTACGTTCAAGCCGGCCTGGCTAGCCTGGTAGGCTTCGTTCTGCCTTAGGCGTGCTGCGCTTGATAGATTCTCTGAAGCAAGCAGCTTATAGACCCCCGTTGCGGCGATGGTCGCAATGGTCATAAAGAGGAGTACCGTTATTAGGGCAACACCCTTTTCGTTTAGATATCTCTTTGAACAGTTACTCATACTTAAACTCCTAAATACCATTGTTGGGCGTAGGAACAAATTTCTCGATAACAGTGGATTCTCCACCGACGTTTGTCACAAGTCTGTACTTGAATGCCTTGTGGTAGCGTGGGTTGGTTCCTGGCGAGTCGAAGTCGTATCCAGACTCATCCCTTGGGAACACGCTAAGAGCTGAAATAGACAGCGCGCCATTGGCCGCATACTTGGAATAAAAGGCAAATGTGAATGTAAGGCACGCGTTTGTGACTTCTTCTGGAAAGCTGAATTCAAAATATCTCAAGGGGTCAGTATCTCCCTGTGCCGGATAGACCATGTGGTCCTGTATTCCTGGTATGGGGTCGCCTTCCTTGGTTCTAAAGCCTACGCTGATGTGGTCGTATTCGCTCTGAAAATTGCGCATGTAGTTTACGTTGGTAATATCGCTATCCACCATTAACGAGAAGGACACTCCGTAAGTTAAGTTGGACTTGAACGTAAACTCGGTACACTGTCCCCAGCTTGGATTTTCTACGGTGCCGTTAAGCAGGTAAACCTGCGAATAATAGTTTGTATTTTCTTCATGGTTGTTATAAAAGCCCATGACTTGGGTGGCGAATGTACTTGGATCTTTTTGAAGAATTACCGGGATAACTCCTTGGGATGTTCGGGCGGCAAGGGTAAAGGCAGAACCAGGCTTAAAGCAACCTGCGCTAAAACTATGGGTGGGGCAGGTCGATGCGTCCTGAAGGCGTCGTCCGGGTCTTAGAGAAAATTCAGTAATGTTTTCTGCCATTAATACAGGAACGACATCGTCGTCCGATGATGCCATAGGGCATTCGTCTAACGCGGCTTCATCGGTGAGTTCAGCTATGGTTCTGCACTTTCTGTAGACAGAACCGTCGTGCAGGAACCACGTAATTTGCTGGGCGTACAGAGCCCTTCCGTCTGTTCCGTTGTAAGTACGTTTAAATGAGATACTGTCTTTGGCTGAGTTCAGCACGTATGAAGATGTGTCGCTTTCTAAGTTGTTGTAGGCTTCCTCAGCTAGGTGGTATGCATTCCCGTTTAGGCTTGCCTTTGCGCCCATCTGGGACAGGTCCTCGTTCAATAGGGCTGACAGGGCGTTTGCCGTAGAGGTACTCTGAATCATGTTCTCGGAGCGAATCCTGAACTTTGTACTGTTGGAGAACGCCTGCCCAGCAATAACCACAATTACTCCGATCAAGCCACTGTAGACGATGAGCTCAATTAGGGTGAAACCCGCTTTTGAATTTTTCATTTTCATTGTCGTACCCTACCTATCGAACTATGCCTGTTACGTTTATGGATACGGGGGTACCCTTGAATTTCCACTCCACATTCACATCTAGGCGTCTTGCGTAAACATGCCTTGTTGTATCGAATTTGGAAATTTCCTTATTCTGGTATTCTTCGTCTGGAGAAATCGTTACCCTGACTGTGTAGTCCATTGTGGAGGTTGTTTCGACTGGCCCCGGAGTACTTTTCCATTCTCTACGCTTGGTTATGGTAATAACGTTAGTGTTGTTATCTCCATGGAGCGCTGCAACTCCAATGGCTGACAGGGAATCAAGGACTTCCTGTGAGATTTCGACGGCTGCGTCTCGGGATCTTGTTCGAATGACTGATTCTCGGTTGCTCATTTGAACGTTGTTGATGGCGACAAGCAAAAAACCAAGAACCGCTGCAGCGACTAAGATCTCTGCAATACCGATACCCGCCTTTGGGTGTTTAGGCTTTAATGCCTGTTTTAGCGCTTTTACCAGGACCATTCGTCATCCTCGTATGTAAGGAACCTTACAAAATTTTCAGCTTTACTTTTTAGGGTTATGGCAAAATGTTGCTTTGTGCCGTACTGAATGCAAATGTTTCCAGAAACGGGTAGCGAGGCTAGCCCAATCTTTGGCTTAAATACTCCAGACGTCCCGTCGAGAAGGTTTACGTTACAGTTTTCTGCAACGGTACACACTGTTCCCATGTTTGGACATTCCGCAACGAAGCGTGTGGGGGCTTCTATGCTAAAATGGTCATACAATAAGTCGGCTGACGGGTTTGAGCAGTCGGTTGATTTATAAACGTTGATTACCTGGTCGTTCATCTTCTTGAGGCACAGGGGAGTGGACATGCGCTTTGAGTCTTTTGCGATACGTTCCACAAAGGCGGCAGTATTCTTTGCCGCATCGTTTATCTTGGCGTTTTCGGCTGCGCCGAACAGGCTAACAACCCCCATGGAAGACAATATCCCCATAAGGACGACGGTAATCAAGACCTCGATTAAGGTAAAACCTTTCTTTTGACCTACACCAAACATAAGCCTCCGCGTCGCTTGGACCTACGGTCCAGGCGGCGAGATTTTGATTCCCTGGATCGGAATACTTTTGTTTATTTGGAATTAAATATATATAAATGGGGGTGCATGTGTAAATTGTGGTTTACTCTGAATCGGACTATAAAGGAGAAAACCTCTTCTTACGAAAAGCTTACATTAAACGTGCGTTTTAAAAAAAAGGGGAGGGGCTGTAATCTATAAATTGCTCCAGAATGAAGTACTCTGTTTCAATAAATTGTTGCTTAAAATTTACTTCAATGCTATATTTACGGTAAAGTATCATTTTTGTAAGGTGCAAGAAACAACGTTATTGCGTCTGCATTTTTTAGGAGATTTCCGAATGAAAAAATGGTTGTTGAAATCCTTCGTCAGTATGACTGCGATTGCTTCTGTGATGCAGTTTACTGGCTGTAGCGATACAAAAACAAATTTTGAAGATGAAGAGGAAGATCCGATTCTCATCGATGTCAGCTCCTCTAGCTCTGATAAAGGGAGTAGTTCCTCTTTGCCGCCGGATCTTTCTGACGATTTGACTGACGTCGACCAGGGACAGATGTCTGAAACCAATAACGTGTCTGCTCCGTCTAGCATCAAGATGGATCGTCTTGCCCCTAGCGTATTCCAGTTGTCCTGGGAATACTCTGGCCCAACGGAAAACTTGAGCGGTTTCTTGGTGCAGCGCCAGGGGCCGACTGCAAACGAATGGGAAGATGTTGGTGCTCTTGCCGCAACGGTTTCTCGCTTGGTTATTGATGGCTCCAACAACATGGACTATTCTTACCGTCTGGCCGCTTTCTATGGCGATACCCGTTCGCCCTATTCTGAAAGTGTCCTTGTTTCTAGAAGCACTGACTATCTGAGCGAACTAAGCTTCCCGGTCGTTCCTCAGGTGGTGGCTAACATTGATAGAGATAGCCTTCTGGAATTTGTGCTGACGGGCAACTACCCCTCTCAGTCTGTCCAATATTCTGTTTACAACTATGATACTGCGGGCAATCGAAACGGCGAACTGTACTACGAAGCTCGATTCGTTTATGGATCCAGCTACAGCGTGGATACTGTAAAGTTCTCTCTGGACCAAGGCGTGGTCTCTAAGAAGTTTAAGAGCATCGACGACCAGTGTAATTCCTTTGGTCAGATTCGTGTAGTCTGGAAGGATAAGAACGGTTCCAAGGACTATGGCGACTGGACTACTCCCATTGGTACCAAGACTGGTACGACCGATGGCCTTAGCGGTGACATCAAGGCACTTTGTGCAGATGTCGTTGTGGAAGAGAGTGGCTTTGCCTCTCCTAAGGAACTGCAGGCCGACAATGCTGCTGGCGTTTGGATGTTGCAGTGGACTTACGACGAAATTGCTGATCATCCTGCTGCTGGTGGTTTTGCCATTCAACGTCTTGATCTTGAAAAGAGTGCCTGGGTTGATGTGGGTCAGACTGGTGCCGGAGTTCTTCGTTTCCGTGTTGGCATGCCCACTGAAAGCTATAACTACTATCGTGTTGCAGCAATCGATAAAGACAAGAAGCGCTCCGCTTATTCTGGTGACGTGCTGATTACTGTTGCCAATGCGGAGAACGTTCTGAACGTTCCCAAGGTTGTTGGTGCTGTTGAGTATTCCAAGACTCAGATGACCTTGTCTTGGACTTACGAAGAAAATACTAAGCGTCCCATTTCGGGTTTCCGTGTGGAACTCCTGAATATGAAGACAAACGAATGGACTTCTGCCGGTAAGGTCGGGGCTGAAATTCGCAAGTTCCTGATAAATGTTGCCTCCAGCGATCGCTATTATCGTGTTGTTGCATACGATGCTCAAGGCGAAGTTGCATCTGCTGATTTTGAAATCCCCGCCAATGCAAAGTCTGTCTATGCCTTGGCCGCTCCCGTGGTTGGTCCTGTTAACGATCTCTCCGATGCGGAACTGTCTTTGTCCTGGACTTATACAGATAACGAAAAGCGCCCGGCAGCTGGTTTTGTCATTCAGTCTCTTGATTTGACCAAGGGTACTTGGGGTAGCACGAAGGCTGTTAGCAAGTCTGTAAAGATTTACAAGATTGCTGTAGCAGATGATGCTCGCTATATGCGTGTTGGCGCCTACGAAGGTGGCGATACTGTTTATGCAGCCAATGAATGGTTTATTCCTGGTAAGACTGCTCAAGCTGCCGTTGAAGTATTGCTTGCTACTCCCAGCATGAAGGAACCGGTTCTTGCCGATGGTAAGATTTCTCTGTCCTGGAGCTATACGAACTCAGCTCAGCGTCCTGCCAAGAACATGGACCTGCAGGTTTTTGAAGATAACGCCTGGAAGAAGGTAGCCTCTGTTGGTCTGAATACCTATCGCTATACCGTAGAAGCAAAGGATTACGAACGTTACTTCCGCGTGGTTGCTTTTGATGCCCGCGATTCCAGCTATTCTAACGATGTAAAGGTTGCTGCAAAGTCTGCTGCTCAGGCAACTGCCTTGGCTGCACCGGTATTCACCGATGTCCAATCTGTTTCCAATGAAACTCAGTCCATTAGCTGGACTTACACCGCAAATTCTGATCGTCCTGTAACGGGCTTTATTGTTCAGTACCTGACCGAAGATGCAGGTAAGTTTGTCTGGAAGGAAAAGGCTGTTGTCAAGAAGGATATTCGTCGTTACATCATCGAAGTTTCTGAAAATAATCAGTACTGGCGTATTGCCGCTTACGACGATATCGATACCGTGTTCTCCAACGACAAGTTGGTTGAAGGTGTTGTGTACAAGCTTGCTGCACCGTCTGGCCTGAAGCCTACAATCCAGAAGGATAACTCTGTTGTTCTGTCTTGGGAATATAACGAAAATGCAAAGAAGCCTGCAAGTTTCTTCCGCATCGAACAGATTGATGTTGATGCCAAGGCCTGGAATACAATCGTTGATAACATTCCTACTACAGTGAAGATTCAGCAGATTCCGGCTGCTGCAGAAAATCGCTACTTTAGAGTAGTTGCCTATGTAGAAGCAGAAGGTAAGATTACCGATGAAGCTTCTTCTGAAACAGTTCTTGTAGAAGCTACCGCTTCTGTAACAGAACTTCTGCCTGCACCTTCTGGTGTCGATGCAACGATCCTTGCTAGCGGTAAGGCCAAGCTGACCTGGAGCTATAGCGCAAATGCTGCTCGCCCCGCTGTTAAGTTTATGCCTCAGTGGTCTGCAGATGCAGTTACCTGGACTGATCTTGCTGCTGTTGATTCTACAGTACACACCGCATCTGTTGTTGGTCCTACAGAAGCTCAGGGTGGCTTGTACTACCGTGTGGCCGCCCTGGATAAGGCTAACGAAAGGAGCTTCTCTGCTGCCAAGTATGTTGAATATCAGGATGTCAGTGTCGATCTGCCTGCACCTACAATGGCTGCTCCAGAAAAGCTTTCTAACGGCTATTACAGCTTGTCTTGGAGCTATACCGCTGCCAAGAAGCGTCCTGCCGTTAACTTCAAGATTTACAAGCTTGACGAAGCAACTAATAAGTGGAAACTGCTTGAACCCAACGGCACTCTGGATATTGATGTTAAACGTCTTGTAGTCAAGCCCGAGGCTAAGGATGCTTACTATCGCGTATCTGCAGTCGATAAGGATGGTGAAGAAGCCTATTCTAACGATGTAAAGGTTGCTGCCCTTGATGAAACCGAAAAGGTACTTGTGGCTCCTGCTATGGATGAACCTGTTCTCCTCGCTAGTGGCAAGGTTAGACTGACCTGGGCTTATGCTGCCAATAAGGATCGTCCTGCAGTTAAGTTCAATCTCCAGAGTTCTGTTGATGCAGTAACTTGGTCTGATAAGTTTATCACCGATACTACCGCCCGTGTTGCTGAAGTCACGGGTCCGACTGCGGCTCAGAAGGGCTTGTACTACCGAGTGGCAGCTGTTGATGTTGATGGAGTCAGCAGTGTATCTTCTGTGAAGTTTGCCGAATACAAGGTCGTGACTGTTGATCTTCCCGCGCCTATTATGGGTACACCTTCTAGATTGTCTGATGGCAGCTATTCTCTGTCTTGGACTTATTCCAATGCATCTAAGGATCGTCCTGCAACTGGCTTCCAAGTGTATGCATACGAAGAAAAGGATGGTGTTTGGGATTGGAGAAAGAAAGGTTCTGAACTGGCTGCAACGACCTTACGCTATACCGTATCCGCTGCAGATCACGATGTCTACTATCGTGTTGCTGCAATTGATGCAGATGGTGAAGCCTTCTCTAATGATGTGATGGTTGAGGCTCTCGTTGTGGGGACCGTTGAACTTCCTGCTCCTGCTCTTTCTAGCGCAACGCTCTGGACTTCTGGAACTGTTCACCTGGAATGGAACTATCAGTCTAACAAGGAACGCCCCGCTGTAAAGTTCCTTGTTGAATACTACAAGAAGGAAACCTCAGGCTGGATCTGGAAGGACGCTGCAGAGATTGCAGACGCATCTATTCGAGCCACCGAAATTGCTGAGGTCCCCACAAAGGATAACGGCAAGATGTATTATCGCATTGCTGCTGTAGATAAGGATGGTGCAAAGAGCTATTCTAATACGGTATTTGTGGAATACGTAGAACTTAAGGCTGACCTAAATGTTCCTGCAAGTCTCTCTTATACGGAACTGTCTACAGGCAAAATTTCTATTTATTGGTCCTATTCCGATAACGCTGATCGACCGGCAGACAACTTGATGCTTCAGGAATTTGACGGTAGTAACTGGACTTCTGTTGCAGGGGCTGGAAATCTTGATGTTACAGCTTCTAGATTTGAAATTGCTTCTGACGAAAATGACCGTTACTTCCGAGTCTGCGTGGAAGATGCCGAAGGTAAGGCTTACTCGAGCGACCTTCTGGTGCCTGGTAAGAAGAACGATAAGGTTTTGAATGCTCCTAGCCAGCTAGCATACAAGATTTTGCCGAACGGAGACTACGAACTTTCTTGGACTCCTTATGTTCAGGGAAGTGAAACGGCTGTCGGCTTACAGATTGAATATGGTGACGATGGTAAGACATTTAAGAAAAAGACCATTAATGTGGACGTTTCTGTATCTAACTACATTTTGAATCTTGCCGAAACTGGAACCGGGTACTATAGAATTACCGCAGTTAATGAAGGTTCCTTGACTGCAAGTTCTAATGCAATTTATATTGCCGTCTACTCTGTTGATCTACTCAATGCTCCTAGCGAAGTTTCCTATTCTGTCGAAGGGAAAAAGTGCTACATTAGCTGGAAGTACACTCAGGGTGATGCAATTGCTACTAGCTTTGAAATACAGACTAGTACTGATGGCTCTAACTTTGCAACGATACTTGCTGAAAATCTGTCTATAAACCTGCGTAAGTATGTATTTGATGTTCCTTCAGAAGGTACGTACTATCGTGTTGTCGCAAAGGCTGCTGATAAGAAGGCTGGAGAATCGGAAGCAGTCTATATTGGCGCAAATGTTGATGAACTGATTCTTAATGCTCCTGTGCTGAATGCCTCGGTTGACATGAATCGTGCTGATGGTCGTTATGCAATTTCCTGGACTTATGAACAGGGAACTCTTGAAGCTGAAAAGTTTGTCGTTAAGACCAGTAAGGATGGTAACGATTGGACTGACGTGGGTGTTGAGCTTGATGCTAGTGTAACAAGCTACGTGTTTGACGCACCTACTGAAGGCTTGTATTACCGTGTTGAAGCTGAGCATGGTGATCAGTCCAAGTCGTCTAACGCCATATACGTTGCAGAATACACGGTTGATTTGAAACTTCCCGTTCCTGCAAATTTTGTCGCAGAACGTCTCTCTCCCAGCGTCTGGGTCTTGAAGTGGAATTATACTTCTGAGTCCAAACGTCCGGAAACCGGTTTCCGTTTACAGTCCTCAACTGTTTCTGTAGGAAATTGGAAGAATGCTTCTCAAACCAATACTAACGTGTTGCAGAAGGTTGTAATGGGTAATGGAGAATTTGAAAAGTTCTATCGTGTGGCTGCATACGATGGTAAGGACTGTTCTTACGATGCCGATAACGTAGAATGGTCCGATGGCTGTAGGTTCTCTGATAATTCTGAAGTTATTCAGTTGACTGAGTCTACTCCGTATCGTTCTGACCTAAACTTCAATAAGGCTCCTGAATTGAACGTAAAGGGAGTGAGCAAGTATACTAAAATAGGTGATAATTATGTGCTTTCATCTGCACAGGTGTTTGTTGCTGTGATGACGGATCAGGTTGCAAAAACGATTATCAATTTGCCTTATACTGAGAAGATCCTCTATGAATTCCGTGTAGTTCATTCTGATGGAACATCTGAGGTACTCGAAAGAGAATATACTCCTAGCAATACTCATGATGGTGGCGAGCTTGCCATGAAATTTGAGTATCCCACTTTTGACGATGCCTGCTTTGTATCCAATGGAGATTACGTTCAGGTTCGCGCTAAGTGGGTTGAAGTGGAATCTTACGTTGACCCGGAAAGTGGCGAGACTGTACATTTGGAGGGTTTTGCTTACACGGAATGGAGTGACCTCTATCGTCTTGGCGATGTGGTCGAAGGTTGCGATACTGCAAAGTAATTGAAAGCTTCGTTCAAAAAATCGAACTGAAATAAAAAAATAAGGCCATGTGGTACCCCCACATGGTCTTTTGTATAACCGAAAACAACCGGCTAGGCAGGTAGTTCTGTAAAAGCCTTCTAGCGGTTATGAAAAAAAAGAAATCCTTTGATTAATATTGAAATGCGGTCTGCCAACTGCATCACAATAAAATCAAAGGATTTAAAATGAATGATAGAAATAAATCAACAGCCCATATTCACATGCCTCTGCTTCAGGAGAGCTACTTCTTGCTACTTGCAAGCATTTCTGCCTTGACCTTGCGGACATAGCTGACGG
>JAKSIG010000034.1 GCA_024398955.1 Fibrobacter sp.
AGCCCCTAGCCTCTAGCCCCTAGCCCCTAAAAGGATAAGTAATGTCAGAAGAAATGCTTCCAGGCACACAGTTCAAGTCCCTGATTGAACAGGACATGCAGGACTGCTACCTCCGCTATTCCATGAGCGTGATTGTGGCTCGTGCTCTGCCCGATGCCCGTGACGGTTTTAAGCCGGTGCACCGCCGTGTCATGTTCAGTATGCATAAGCTGGGTGTGGTGCCCAACAAGCCCACCGTAAAGTCTGCCCGTATCGTGGGCGACGTCATCGGTAAGTACCACCCTCATGGCGACTCTGCCGTATACGAAACTCTGGTCCGTATGGCCCAGGACTTCTCCCTCCGCTATCCGCTGGTTTTTGGTCAGGGAAACTTCGGTTCCATCGACGGTGACGGTGCCGCTGCAATGCGTTATACCGAAGCCAAGATGAACAACCTTGGCACCCTCATGCTGGAAGATCTTGAAAAAGATACCGTAGACATGGGTCCCAACTTCGATGAATCCCTGGAAGAACCGAAGGTGCTGCCTTCCGCCATTCCCAATATGCTGGTGAATGGTACCACCGGTATTGCTGTGGGTATGGCAACTTCCATGGCTCCTCATAACCTTCGTGAAATTGCAAATGCAATTCATGCTCAGGCCATGAATCCGGATATCACCGGCGAAGAACTGCTGAACTATGTCAGCGGCCCCGACTTCCCGCTGGGTGGCATTATTTGCGGTCGCGCTGGTATCCGCGATGCATACCTCACCGGTCATGGTAAGGTCCGCCTCCGCGCCCGTACCGAAATTGATGTGGATAGCCGCGGCAAGCCTCGCATCATTGTGACCGAAATCCCGTACATGGTGAACAAGGCTGAACTCTGTAAGAAGATTGCGGAACTTGTTAAGGACAAGCGTGTAGATGGCATTACCGACATCCGCGACGAATCCAACAAGGAAGGTATCCGCGTGGTTATTGAACTGCGTAAGGATGCCGTTGCAGAAGTGGTGCAGAACAACCTGTTCAAGAACACCCAGCTGCAGACCACCTTCAGCATCTACAACCTGGCTCTGGTGAACAACCTGCCCAAGGTTCTGACCCTGAAGGACTTGATTCAGATTTACATTGACCATCGTCTTGACGTGATCACCCGTGCCACCCAGTTCGACCTGAACAAGGCTGAAGCTCGCCTCCACATTATCGAAGGCCTGCGCATTGCCACCCAGAACATCGACGAAGTGGTGCAGATCATCAAGAACAGTGCCACCACCGAAGCCGCCAAGAAGGCCTTGCAGGAACGCTTTAACCTGGACGAAATTCAGTCCCAGGCTATCGTGGACATGCGTCTTGCCCAGCTTACCGGCCTGAACCTGGAAAAGTTGGAAAACGAATACCAGGATCTGTTGGCTCTTGTTGCCGACTTGAAGGACATCTTGGAAAAGCGCGAACGTCGCATTGCCATTATGCTTGAAAAGCTGGATGCAGTTGTGGCTAAGTTCGGCGACGAACGCCGCACCTCCATCGAAGACGCTGTTGACGATTATGATTACGAAGACCTGATCGCCGAAGAAGAACAGGTGATTACCTTGAGTAAGGAAGGCTACATCAAGCGCCTGCCTATTGATACCTTCAAGGCTCAGACCCGCGGTGGTAAGGGCGTTGTGGGCACCGGCCTCAAGGACGACGATGACGTTGACCAGATCTTTACCGCAAGCACCCACAGCTACCTGCTGGTGTTCACCAACAAGGGCCGTGCCTACTGGACCAAGGTCTACCGCCTGCCCGAAGGCAACCGCAATAGCAAGGGTCGCCCCATCATCAACTTCATTGGCCTTACCGAAGGCGAAAAGGTTCAGGCTATCGTTCCCGTCCGTAAGTTCGGCGGTTACTTCTGCCTGGTATTTGCCACCAAGAAGGGCATTGTCAACAAGATGGATCTCACCCTCTTCAGCCGCCCCCGTAAGGCAGGCGTCAATGCCATTAGCCTCGACGAAGACGATGAATTGGTGAAGGTTCAGCTGGTTGGCATGACTGCCGAAGAATTCAACGCTTCTCAGGCCGAAGGCGACGATAACGACGAGTCTGCAGAAACTCAGGCTGCTGCCGAAGCTCAGATCGCTAGCGAATCTGAAGACGCCGACGAAACTGCTGCACAGCCCATCGCCAAGGACCTCCTGATGCTTGCCACCAAGTATGGCCAGGCCGTAACGTTCCCCATTAGCTGCATGCGTAGCATGGGCCGCGGCACTCACGGCGTAAAGGGCATTACCCTGGCCGAAGGTGACGAAGTCATTTCTCTCATTTGGCTCAAGGAAGGCAACAAGATTGTGACCATCACCGAGAAGGGCTTTGGCAAGCGTTCCCAGCCCAGCTCCTACCGCGTAACCAAGCGCGGCAGCAAGGGCGTTCGCAACCTCAGCGCCGACGGTATGGAAAAGACTGGTCCGGCAGTATTCGTAGAAAGCGTTGCCGACGATTACGACTTGATCATTACCAGTAAGGAAGGTCAGGTTATTCGTATCGAGGCCGAAACCATCCGTTTGACCAACCGTAGCGCTATCGGCGTGAAGTGCATCCGCCTGAACGAAGGCGACACCGTCCAGGATGCAACCGCACTGCCTAGCGTCGAGGACATCGAACAGGATTCCGCAGAAGCCAAGGAAACCTTCGACCACGTCGAAGGCGTAGAAGTGGATGACGACTCCGTTGTAGCCGACGATAAGCCGGAACAGCAGATTGGCATTCCTAGCGACGATAGCGAAGGCTAGTCTTTAGGTTGTTCCAAGAACTTGAAAGTCCCTGCTGCTTATTTTGCAACAGGGACTTTTTGTTCCCTGCATTTCTATAAAAATTGCATTTTTTTTTGTGGAAAAACCCATGAAATGGCTGCTTTTGTAAACTTTATGCTGTTGTAAAAGATGACAACGGAATTGGTCCAATAGTGCTTAACATCCTATGGAGAATAGTATAAATTAGAAGAGTGAACAAATAACCCCCTGAGAGGAAAAGTATGAGTATCAAAAAAGTTTTAACAACAGCCTTTGCCGTGGCGGCAATTTCGTCATCCATTTCCTGGGGGCAGACCGTTACCTGCTCTAATGGCAAATCCCAGCAAATGGGTAGCGCCGGTGGCTATGATTACGAACTTTGGAGCCAGGATGGTGCCGGTAGTGCAACTATGACGCTTAACGTAAGCACCGAAAATGGTGGTGCTTTCGAAGTTCAATGGAAGGGTACTATTAATATGTTGGCCCGTACCGGAAAGCGTTGGGGATCTAACTCCTCTGTTACCGTACAGAATGTGGGTAATATTACCTCCGAATTTGATGTGGAATGGAGCTCCACCGACAACGTGAAGTATGTCAGTGTCTATGGCTGGGGCTATTACGACAGAGGGGACGAACCCAGTGGCTTCAGCAATGAAATTGAATACTACATTGTCCAGGATCGCGGAAGCTACAATCCTACCTCGGGCGGTAAAAAGTGGGGTTCTGCCGTTATCGATGGTATTAGCTACGATTTCTATACTACCGACCGTATTAATCAACCTTCTCTTTCGGGTACCAGCACCTTTAAGCAGTATTGGTCCATCCCGTCGAATACGAGCCAGCATCGTACCAAGGGTACCATTTCTATTTCCAAGCACTTCAGCGAATGGGCTAAAGCTGGTATGAAGATGGGTAAGCTGTATGAAGTTGCTTCCATGAAAATTGAATCCTACACTGGAAATACGGGTACTGCAAAGGGTTATGCTAAAGTTAAGAAGAACCTGCTGAAAATCGGTGGCAGTGCCGATGAACTTGCCCTCAATGTAACTGCATCTCCGGCTGCTGCAGGTACTGTGACAAAGAGCCCCAGCGCTAACTATTATGCTCCGAAAACAAATGTACAGCTCACCGCCAAAGCCAACGAAGGCTGGAAGTTTGTGGGTTGGGAAGGTGATGCTACCGGCTCTACCGAAACCATTTCTGTAACCATGGACAAGGAAAAGTCTGTGGTCGCCAAGTTTGAATTGGTTGGCGAAACCTCAGTGAACCTTCTTAAGGATGGTAATTTCCCTAGCGGCAGCGTGATTTCTACAAGCAACGATGCATCTTGGTTCCTGGGTCAGGGTACAAACTGGGGTGGCTCTGCTGCAAAGACTTCTGTTGCTGGTGGCACGGCTACGGTTGACGTTACCACTATTGGTAAAGAAACTTACCAGCCGCAGCTTGTTCAGTACGGTGTGGCTCTTGATAAGGGCATGAAGTACAAGTTGTCCTTTAAGGCTAGCGCTGATGTAGCTCGTGAGATCGAAGTTTCTTTCCAGCAATCCGTAGACCCCTGGGGTGCATACGCCACTAAGGTATTTGACATCACCACTACGGAAAAGGAATACTCATATATCTTTGCTATGGAAGAAGATTCTGATGATGCCGCCCAGTTTGCCTTCAATTTGGGACAAGCTACAGGTGCAGTCAAGATTAGTGACGTCAAGCTGGTCTTCACCACTGCTGAACCGGGTTCCGAAACTGATCCAACTCCGGGTTCTTCTGCTTCTGGGGATCCTGCCCAGCCTAATTCTTCTGCAGGCGATGGAACCTTTATTGGCGCAAGCTTCCAGATGGTTTCTACTAGCCAGACCTTCCAGGTGTTCGATATGCAGGGCAAGATGCTCGGCCGCGTAGATGTTGCTGCTGGCACTACTCTTAAGGATGCACTGAAGGCTAAGTTCCAGAAGAGCGGCGTGTACATGGTTCGCCAGGGCAATAAGCTCCAGAAGATTTCTGTTACTCGCTAAAGAACAAAGGGTTATTTTCCTAAAAGTTTGGGGTTAGGAAGAGAAAACGCTCCGCGAATGCGGAGCGTTTTTTAATGCAGTTTTTTGAAAAAAATAGAAGAGTTGTATCAAAATGGCTTAAAGGTTCAGTTTGGCCTACTTCAGCAGTTCTTCGGGAACTGCTTCGGCCATGGCCTTGTAGGCGGCAGCACTAGGGTGCAGATGGTCGCCGGAATCAAAACCTGGGCCGAATTTGCGGGAATCCTGGGCGTCACGGACTGCGACGTCAAAGTCTACGCATCCGTCGAAGTCTTTTGCGGTGCGGAGCCATGCGTTAAATTCGTTGCGGATGACGTCGCGGTTTTCGTTGTAGGTGCGCCAGCCTAGAATGGGGAGAAGGGTTCCGCTGTAGACCTTAAGTCCCAATTTGCGGGCGTATTCCACATAAATTTTCTGGACGCCATCGATCAGGTCTTGCGTGGTGGGCATGTCGCTCCAGGGGCGGAACTTATTGACTTCGACGCCAACGGGATGGATGATGTCGTTAATGCCATGCTGGATGATGACTGCGGATGCGCCAGCAACGTTCATCTCGATGGGGAAGCGGGTGGCACCCTTTAATCCGTAAGCGGCGTAGGTAATGCAATTGTATTCTCGCAGGATGCGTGTGCCACTGACGGCGCGGCGGATAATGGAGACGTTGCGGAAGCCTGCATCCCATGCCCGAAGGGACAGATAGTCGGGCCAGTCCTGTGCGGTAATGGAGTCGCCGAAGCAGACCAATGCATGGTTCTTTTCTTCGGTAAAGATGTCTACGGTATTCAGGAAGTAGAACCAATTTGTATTGCGGGTAAGGTCTGCGGGCAGGTCGCGGACTGTGGCGAAGTTTCCGTAGGAATACTTACCGCTAGAAAGCGGGCCCGTAATGAGGGTGCCTGCGTTCATTTGTGTGTAATTGGCGAAATAGAGGCTGACATCTACAGTTTCGCCTGCGGTAACGTCAAAAGAAATTTCATCGCTATCGATTTCTTTGCCGGGGGCCATGGTAACGGAGGCACTCCCGTTGAAAGTGATTGAGACTGGATTGTAGACGGGGGCGCTTGCGTTTTGAGAGGTCTGCGATGCAGGACTTTGTTCTGAATCGGACTTTGCAGCAAATGCACTTGTAATTGTAACAGGTTCTGTTCCTGTCAGGTTCGAAAACCTAAAGCGGAGTTTGCTTCCTGAAAAGCAGATGCGGATAGGGTAGCGGAGGGTGATGTCCTTGGCGTAAACGGCTGCGGTGCGGTCTGTGATGGATGTAGCATTGCCCCAGGCTGCGACCCATTTTGAATAATTGGACATTGTTGACTCTCCAGAATTGATTTACCTAAATCTTTTTTTTAAAGTCTGCTTTCGAGACCCGATTTTTACAAAGTCAAATTTAGCTAAAAAGAGAAACTTTCTATCTTTAGAGGTATGGAGCTCCCGCGAAAAATGGGAGAGTGCATTATGAAGTTTTTTGTAACAGGCGTGGGTGGCCAGCTGGGCCACGATGTGATGAATGAATTGGCCAAGCGTGGCCATGAAGGCGTTGGAACCGATATGGCTCCCGAATACAGTGGTGTAGCCGATGGCAGTGCCGTGACTAAGATGCCCTATGTTCAGCTAGACATTACGGATTCCGTTGCTGTTGACCGTGTCATTGCTGAAATCAAGCCCGACGCCGTGATTCATTGCGCCGCATGGACTGCCGTGGATATGGCCGAAGATGATGCCAATGTGGCCAAGGTTCGCGCCGTAAATGCGGGTGGTACCCAGAATATTGCAGATGCTTGCCACTATCACGGTTGCAAGATGACTTACATTAGTACTGACTATGTTTTCGATGGCCAGGGCGAAACTCCGTGGCAGCCGGACTGCAAGGATTACAAGCCCTTGAACGTTTACGGCCAGACTAAGCTGGAAGGCGAATTGGCTGTTGCAAACACCTTGGAAAAGTATTTTATCGTTCGAATTGCCTGGGTCTTTGGCCTGAATGGCAAGAACTTCATTAAGACTATGCTGAATGTGGGCAAGACTCACGACACCGTTCGCGTGGTAAACGACCAGATCGGCACTCCCACATACACTTACGATTTGGCTCGCCTGCTTATCGACATGAACGAAACTGAAAAGTATGGCTACTACCATGCCACCAACGAAGGCGGATTCATTAGCTGGTACGACTTTACCTGCGAAATCTATAAGCAGGCAGGAATGAACACCAAGGTGATTCCTGTGACCACCGCCGAATACGGCCTTTCTAAGGCAGCTCGCCCCTTTAATAGCCGCCTAGACAAGAGTAAGCTTCGCGAAGCAGGCTTTGAACCGCTGCCCACCTGGCAGGACGCCCTTTCTAGATATCTGAAAGAAATACAGTAAGTTTTTATAGCGAGAATAAGATGAGCGAAGAAAAGAAAACTTATCGCGAAGTGGAACCGGGTGAATTGCCCTGTGAAGTGCCTGAATGCGATGGCGTCATGGTGGTGGATCCCGATAACAGCTACAAGCTGACCTGTGACAAGTGCGGACATATCAAAGATTAAAACCGGCGGTTTTAATCTTTGAATTACAAAGTACGAATTATGAATTATGAGATAGGTGATCTTGGCTGGACCATGCCATAGGATTCTCGTAATTCATACTTCATAATTGTTCTGATGGATCTTACCGCGTTAAAGATTGAGTATCCCGAACTCCCTGTGGTACAAAAGCGACAGGAGTTTTTTGAGCTGCTTGAAAAACATCAGGTGGTAATTGTCAAGGCGGATACAGGATCTGGTAAGTCCACTCAGTTGCCGAAGTTCCTGCTGGAATATTTTGTTAAAAAGAGCGTTGTTCCTCAGAATGAATCCAGCAAGCCGCAGTTCAAGATTGGCGTTACGGAGCCTCGCCGTCTTGCTGCCATGTCTATTGCGGACCGCCTTCGCGAAGAACTGAAGGCCGATGAACTTGTCAGCACAAAAATTCGTTTCTGGGAGCAGGGGACGAATGACGCTCCCATCAAGGTCATGACCGATGGTATCCTGTTGCAGGAGTTCCGTCGCGACAGGCTGTTCAGGCAGTACACTGCCATCGTTATTGACGAAGCCCATGAACGCTCCCTAAATATCGACATCCTGCTTGGAATTTTCAAGACGGTGCTGAAGGCCCGTCCGGAATTCAAGCTGATTGTGGCTTCTGCTACCTTGGATGCCGCCCTCTTTGAAAAGTTCTACGATAACAGCTGCGTGCTGGAAGCGGAAGGCCGCACTTATCCTGTGGAAGTGGAGTATTACTTCCGTGGGCAGGGGGCGGCTAAAGGCAATCCGTGGGGCAAGGGTTTTAGCGGCCCAGACGACGATGACGATGATGGTCCTCGAGATGCCTCGGGCAAGGGCGATTCCGGTCTTATTGAAGAAGCTCGCGATGCCATTCTTGATTTGGAAAGCCGCCATCGGGATCATTTGCTTTGCTTCCTCCCTACGGAACGTGACATTCAGGATTTGGCTAATGAGCTGAAGCCGGACTTGGATGCGGCTAGCTTTGACATTTTGCCGCTGTATGGCCGCATGAGTCCCGACGAACAGCGTCGCATTTTCAAGAGTACCAGCAAGACACGTGTGGTTCTTGCCACAAACATTGCAGAAACTTCCTTGACCATTCCCGGAATCGCCTATGTGGTGGATACAGGCATGGCCCGAATTTCCCGCTATAATGCCCAGTCCCGAATTCAGGGATTGCCTGTAGAAGAAATTTCCAAGGCCAGCGCTCGCCAGCGTACGGGACGTGCGGGCCGTGTAAAGCCAGGCGTTTGCATCCGACTTTATTCTCCCCAGGATTTTGAAAAGCGTGACGACTTTACGGAGCCGGAAATTCGCCGTAGCAATTTGGCAAACGTAGTGCTACAGCTCCGCAGTCTTGGTCTGGAAATGGAAACATTCCCGTTTTTGCAGGCTCCGCCTCATTCAGCTTTCCGTGGCGCCTACAAGACCCTGTTTGAATTGGGAGCCCTGACTGCGGATAATTCCAGCGGCAGCGTGACGAAGCTGGGGCGCGACATGACGAAGCTCCCTATGGATGTGGCCCTTTCTGCAGTGCTGTTGCGAGCCCGCGATGCAGGGGTCTTGCAGCCGGCCCTGATTGTCTGTGCAGCACTTTCTATTCAGGATCCTCGCGTAGTTCCTAATGAGGAACCGGAACGCGGTCGTATTCGTGCTCTCCATAAAAAGTTTGCGGGTCACAAAAGCGATTTTATCACTTACGTCTGCATGTGGAACGCCTTTTGCGAAGCCTGGGATACAGATCAGAAATCTTGGAATAAGCTGCGCAAGTTCTGCGACAAGATGAGCCTCCATTTTTTGCGTTGCCGCGAATGGATTGATTTGTACGAACAGTTCGGCCGTATTCTGGATGCCAAGTTCGAAAGCCGTATTTGCCCGCCGGACAAGTTCCATCAGGACAATTTGCACATCGCCTTGCTGAGCGGATTCCTAGGCGGCATTGCCCGCCGTGATATTGATAATGGTTGCTATCGGCTGGTCAGTGGGCGCGAAACCCATGTGTTCCCGGGAAGCGATCTTTATGGCAAGAGTGTGGAATGGCTGTTCAGTGCGGAAGTCCGCGAGACTAGCCGAATCTTTTTGACCAAGGGTGCAGAGATTAAGCCCGAATGGATTATGCAGGTGGCGGAACCGTTCTGTACCCGCCGCTGGTATGCTCCTGTATGGAACAGGGAACGTGGTTTTGTAGAGGCTGTGGAAGAAGTTACCTTCCGCGGGCTTGTCATTAGCCGCGGTCATCGTGTGGATTTCGCACGCGTCAATCCCGAGGAATGTTGCCAGATTTTCTGGCGTGAAGCAGTGGTGATGGGTGAGATGGCAAGACCCTTCCCCTTCATGACCCATAACGAGCGTGTGGTAGAAGATTTGCACGCCCTGGAAGCTCGTAAGCGTCAGTTCGGTCTGGCTCCCAGCGAAGATGCTCTTGTGGATTACTATGTGCGAATCGCCCCGAAGGTCAATTCCATCAGGACGCTGAAAAAATATCTGGAAGAATCCGGCGACCAGTGGCTAAAATTTGATGCCAAGTTCTGGCTGGACCAGAGTGAATCCGGCGTCAGCTTTACGGATAGCGGGTTCAGCAACCGCATGGATTTTGGCGGTCGCGATAGTCGCGACCAGCGCAACGGAAAGAAGCAACCTGAAAAACCTCAGGCGGAATTAGGCGGTTCCGTAGAACAGTTCCGCATTATGGAACTGACCCGTGGCAAGGAACGTGTGGTTACCGGCGAAATGGTTTTCGACGCCACCAAGGAATGCGATGGCATTACATTGCGATTCCCTTACGACTTGTTGACGGAAACGTCGCCGGCCACATTGGCTCTTTCTATTCACCAGTGGCGCGAATGGATGGTGGAATCCATCGTCCGCGAGATGCCCAAGTCTGCCAAGAAGTATCTTGAAGGCCGTCGCACGCAAATTGACGATGCCTTCTGCGACAAGCTTTTGAACAATCCCCACAAGGCTCCGCTGCAGTGCCTGTACGAAGCCCTCGCGGATATTAAACAGCTGGACTGCGACATTCCCACGGTAACGCCGGAACGTGAAAATCACCTGCGCCTGCATCTGAAGGTGTATAAGCAAGGTGTCGAAGAAAAGTTCCCGCTGGAGCTTTCTCCCGAGTGGGGAAGTTACCGCCTGTTCCTGGCGGTGCGTCCGGTAATCGTTACCTTCGGCATCGACTTCCCGCTGGAGAACTTGAGATTCGGATGGCGCCTGGGCGAGTCTGCCCTGATGGCTCCCGACGAATCTATTTTCTGGCAGGGCTTCCGCAAGCGACTGGAACGGGGTGCTCCCGCAGTGGCAAAGTCTGCGTCAGCCTCGGCGCTATCTGCCAACTCTGCCGCCCGCCAGCAGTCTGCAAATCAGCAGACAGCGGACCTTATTGCAGATCGCCTGAACATGCTTGAAACCGGCGGCCTTTATGCAGATGGCTTTGAAACGGCTCTCAAGATTTGGGTGGCCAAGTCCCTGAATGCCGACGGTCTCGACGCCAATCGCTGTGTACGCTTTACGGGGCTGGAATTCTCCCGCGGCAAGAAAATTACAGACTTCAAGAACTTGGCGAATTCTACCCGCAGCGAAGATGAGGAAATCCGCCTGGCTCTTGTGCGAGCCACTTACGAAGCGGGTCTTATTGGGGGTGATGCCTTTGTAAAGGCCTGGAACATCCTGAAGAACTTTAGTGTGGCCATGCGTCAGGGCCACGACCATGCTGTAGATGCTGCAGGTTCTGTTGTAAACAAACTATCGGTTCTGTACCAGCAGGACAATACCCTTTTTGAAAGAGTTCGCACCTTGGCAGAACTTTTGGATGTTTCCTTGATTCAGGATTCCTCCTTGTCCAATAAAGATTGCGGATCTACTTCTGCGAATGTTTCAAAAAATGCATCCCTGGATGCGCGAGCTCTACGCGACCTGTTCCGCCCGTACCTTAAGGCACGTTTTATGAAGGATCATGAGCTAAAATCGGCTCGCGATCTGCTTTCTCAGATAGAACGTAAGAACGCTGATGATGCGGAATTCCCGGAGCTTTTCCTGCAGGCCAAGGCTATGCTGGAGGATTTTGAAATCCTGCGCTTTAAGCGCAAGGGCGATGATTCCGAGGAAGTTGTTGAAGTAGACGCCTTGGCTAAGCTAAAGGGCCGTTTTGGCCGCCTTTAAAATACTTTCGTAGGGTAGAATTTTCTAAATTTTACCTGATGAAATTTGGATTCCGAAAAATTTGCTTGCTTTGCGTGTTGGCACTGTCTGCCTTTACGCTTACTGCTTGTGAAATTCCCTTTGACTTGAATAAAAATGATCCTGTAGTTGTTTCTGTTGGCGAAAGAAAGCTTCTGGAATCTGAGGTCCGTAAAATGGCTCCGCAGTGGGATTCCTGGGGCGACCGCGAAAAGCTATCCTTTTTGGAACATTGGATTGACGAAGAAACTATCTATCAAGAAGCGGTTGTCAATAACGTACTGAACGATTCCCTTCTTCAGCGTCA
The DNA here is from genome assembly GCA_024398955.1 of Fibrobacter sp. Taxonomy (GTDB): domain Bacteria; phylum Fibrobacterota; class Fibrobacteria; order Fibrobacterales; family Fibrobacteraceae; genus Fibrobacter. The sequence goes on from JAKSIG010000034.1 coordinate 11,792, forward strand.
GATAGAAGAAACTACCCGCAAGATGGTGGTGGATCATTTCTTGCAGAGTTTTGCAGATACCATGATGGTGGGTGATGCTGAACGCCTGGATTACTACACGAACCATCCGGAACTATTCCTTCGTGGCAAGACTATGGTTTCCGGAGCGCTGATCTATTTTAAGGATTGGCAGTCAGCGGACCAATATTACAAGGGACATAAGAATACGGTCTATGACTCTATGCCCAATCCCCATTATCTGGTCAAGAAAATCGAAACATTTGACTCTGTGACCGTGACTCCCGATAGCTGCATGATTCCTTCCATTACCGAAGCGACTCTTGGCAAGCTGTCTGTAATGAAGGTTTGTGGGGGCGCTCTTAAGATGGCGGTGGTAATTTCTCGCCTGGATTCTGCCGATGTGCTGCCCTATGCCGAGGTGGCAAATGATGTGGCCGATCGAGCCTGGGTAGAACACCAGAAGGTGGTCATGAGCCGCCTGAAGAAGGATTGGAAAAAGGCTCGCCCTATTTTTTCGCAGATGAACGTTTTTAGTGAAAAGGAACAGTAATGAAAAAAGCTGTGTTTAATTTCCGCTGTTTGTTTTTGGCACTGTGTGCAATGGCCGCCCTGGCTGCTGCAGAGCCCGTACTTATGGAAGGTGTTGCCGCCGTGGTAGATGGCAAGCCCATTATGCGTTCGGAATACTTGAACAATCTTTATCGCTTTCAAGAAACTCCTGAAGGCTCGGCCATGTCCGAAGAAGAACAGCGCAAGTACGTGCTTGACAATCTTATCGAAGAAAAGGTGCTGCTTTCTCGAATTGACCGCGATTCCATTGTGGTAAGCGACGGCGAAATTGATCAGCGCGTAAACGCTCACCTGCAGCAGCTTGCTTCTAGCCAGAACACGAACCTGGCTACCTTGGAAAAGGCGATTCGCGCCCAGCTGGGTATTAGCATGGCTCAGTACCGCGACCAGCTGGCCAAGCAGATTCGTGGCCACATCGAAATGCAGCGAGTTCGTCAGCGTCATGTGGGGTCCATCAATCCGACAAAAAAAGAAGTGGATGCCTTCTACGCTTCTTACAAGGATTCCATTCCTCCTCAGTACAACTGCGTGCTGCTGAGCCACATTCAGATTCCTATTGTACCGAACGAAGCCATTGTTGACTCTGTCAAGCAGCTTGCCGAAGCTCTTATCGATACCCTGAACCTGGGTATGAGTTTCGAACTGCTGGCTAAAGCTCACTCTCAGGATACTTCTGCCGCAAAGGGCGGTGACCTGGGTTACTTTAAGCGTGGTCAGCTGGATCCTGTATTTGAACGAGCCCTGGACCAGCTGAAGAATGGTCAGTATTCTTCTGCCCCCGTAAAGACTTCTCTGGGCTGGCATATTCCCCGCGTCATAGGCCGTAAAGAAGACGGTGTACGTTCTGCACAGATTCTGCTGTACACCATTCCCACCGCCAAGGATTCTGCCGATATTCTTGCACGTGCTGATTCCCTGCATAACAGCATTAAGACTGCAGACGACTTTGCCGCAGCCGCTCGCAAGTATAGCGAAGACAAGTCCAGCAACTTTGCCGGCGGCCGTCTGGGCTGGTTCCAGAAGGGCGAAATGGTTCCGGCTTACGTAGACCCCGTGTCTAACCTGCAGGTGGGCGAGGTTTCTGAACCAGTCCTTATCGATGGCGCCTATCACCTGTTCCGTCTTGATGATTCCCGCCAGATTCGCGAATTGACTCTGGAAGAAGATTACGGTAAAATCGAGCAGATGTGCGCTTCTCACATGGAAAACGAAAAACTCTCGTCACTTGTCAAGAAGTGGCGCGAAGAAGTCCATGTTGAAATTCGCATGACCGAATAATTTTTCAAAGTTGTAGCCGAAGGTTCTGCGTCGTGATTCACTTTAACCATGTCACAAAGTCATACGAAGACAATTGGAAAGCTCTTTCCAATGTTTCATTCCGTATTAACAAGGGTGAATTTGTCTTTTTGACTGGGCATTCCGGCGCCGGTAAGTCAACTCTGCTGAAGCTGATTTATATGGATGAACGCCCCGACGATGAACGTGGCGGGCAGGTCATGGTAAAGTTTACGGGCGACTGCCTTTACGACAGCAAGAACACTCCCGACAAGCAGATTCAGGCATTGCGCCGAAAGATGGGCATCATCTTTCAGGACTTTAAGCTGCTGCCGGATCGCAATGTTTTTGAAAATGTTGCCCTGGCCTTGCGCATTGTGGGTACTCCCAGCAGTAAAATTAACGCTGCGGTTTTTGACGCTCTAGCTCTAGTTGGCATTAGTCAGAAACGCTTTGCCATGCCCTACACATTGTCTGGCGGTGAGCAGCAGCGCGTAGCCATTGCCCGAGCCATGGTGCACAATCCGTACCTTTTGCTGGCCGACGAACCTACTGGTAACCTTGACCCCAAAAATGCTGAGGAAGTGTTCAAGATTTTCAAGGAAATCAACGCCCGCGGTACAACGGTGCTGATGGCTACCCATAATCCGGATTTCTACCTGAACAGTCCCTTCCGTCGCCTGACTTTGGATCATGGCGAATTGCTGAACCGCGATATAATATAGGAGCTGCCTGTCTTTGCGAAAATTTGCGTCTAGGGATGAATTTCCCTGATGCAGCCCGGCTTTAATTCGCCTAGAATAAAATCGTCAATCTGGATGCGTACAAGGCGTAAGACTTCGTAACCTAGGTGGGCGAGCATTCTGCGGATTTCGCGGTTCTTGCCTTCGGTCAAGGTGATTTCTAGCCAGCAGTTCCTTTCGCCTTCGCTGTAGAGTACGGCGCGCTTGGCGTGCATGAATTCGTCTGACTCCCCGAAGACACGGGGCGGCACGACAAAGCCCTCTTCCATCTTTTTTAGGTCGTCGTCGGTAGGCTTGCCCTTGGTCTGCACGCGGTAAACTTTTTTGTGAAGCTTTTGCAGGTTGTTGCCGTGGGTGGAGTCGTTGCCTTGACTGCTACGACCTTCAAGAATTTCATTAGCCCATTCGGTATCGTTGCTGAACAGAAGCAGCCCTTCGCTGGCGGCGTCTAGGCGACCTACGGGAGAAACGTGCGGCGGTTCCTTGCCAGAGAAAAGCTTGCGGTACTGTTCCGTAAAAACTTCCATGACGGTCTTGCGTCCTTTTTCGTCGCTTGCCGTGGTGACGATTCCGCGGGGCTTATTCATCATGAAGTAGACTTTTGCTTTGGCTTCGATACGTTGACCGTTAATAACGATTTCGTCGTTTTCGCGGGTTGGTGTATCGGGATTCCTTACGATGCGACCGTTGAGGCTGACGCGACCCTCTTGCACCAACATTTCTGCCTTGCTGCGGCTGCAGTAGCCGCGCTTGCTAATAACGCGGGCAATGCCATGGGCACCACCGCTAAACTTGTGGCTTAAAAATCCTGAAGATGGCTTGCCGAAGTTTTTCTTTTTGGGGCTGTCGTTGCGGGAGTTGTCAAATCGCATGTTCAAAAAATAGCTAAAGTCTTGCGAAAAGATCTTGTAGGAGAAGGTACAGCTTTTCGTTTAACTTGTCGTTGCGCGAGTCTGCCAGATTTTCGTCGATACCTTCCGCGTAGTCCTGATTTTGGGCGCGCTCGCCGCAAATGTCAACCCCAAGGACTTTTCTGCTAGAAAACAAATCCTGCAATGTTTGAGCCAACTGCTCCTGCGTTAAGCTACCTTGGTCCCAATTGGTTACGGCGTCCTTTAGGCAGAGAGCGTCCTTGTCGATACTTATGTAAATAGCATTTTGATTCTTGCCAGGAATGCTCAGCGGAATTCCCTGTTTCTGTTTTTCCAGGATTTCGCTTTCTGTAACAAAGGTGACTCGATCGCTGTAATTTTTAAATTCTGCTGTTGGATCGTTTTTGATTTCTTCTATGAGATGATCGGCAACGCCAATAAGAACTGCATTTTTTATGTGAACATTATGGTCGAAGACTTCCTTGACCCAACCTCCGCAACTTAAAATGCCTTCGAATCTTGGGGGCTGCATGTCGGGGTGATGGTCAAAAATCACAAGGTCAAAGTCCTCGTGAATGGAATCTGTCCACAACTTGCTCATGTAGTGGTAATTGCCGTTGTCAAAAAAATGGATTCCGGGTTCGTTGCCGAATTCTGCAATGAATTTTTTGATATTGGCTTGGGCGTCGTCATCGCAGTAACAGTCTGTTCCGCTGATATTGTTGCATTCCATCCAGAATACGTCTGCGGAATTTCGCAAATCCTGCATAAAGGCTTGCTGATTGTAAACATCCGTAAAGTTCTGAATAGATGTCTTAAAATTCATGGTGTAAAATTATAAAAACGTGTTAATTAGTTTGTATAAATTTTCTAATTTTAACGCCCGATGACCGTACAAAAACACACCGTTCCATTTCTTGTCATTATCGGCATTTTGTTTGCCGTATTTTTTGCTCGCGATTGGTTCGTTTTTTACCAGTGCGGTGCCGTGGAATCCTGCTTGGCCGAATCCAGCTATGTACAGCATTTCACAAAGTTTGCCGTTACTGCCCTTATTGTCATTAAGGCCCTGTTCTTTAGCAAAGACTGTCTCGGTAAACGAGACTTAAGATTTTTACAGGTCGGAATGCTAATTGCCCTTTGCGCAGATTCCTGCTTCAAGATTTTTCATAATGTTGCGGAACCTTCTGAAATTCTTCCTGATTACACCTTGATGGGCGTTTGCTTTTTTATGGTGTTCCAGTTGCTTCTGATTTACCGCCATACACGTACTAGCGTCGAAGATAGACATTTCCCGAAGGTTGTCGGTTTTCCTGCTGCTGCGGCTGCAGCGATTTTGATTCTTCATCTCGCGGGCATTTTTGAATCTGTACTTGTTTCTACGGTGGCTATCTACGGAGCGATTCTTATTTGTTCTCTTGTGGTGGCCTGTAGAATTCGCAACAATGTCTTTTTCCCGAAAAAGAATGGCCTTCTTATTAAGTGGGGCATGATCATCTTTTTTATAGGCGACGTTCTTGTAGGAATTTCGCTTGCGACAGGCCCAGACCACAGTACACAATCGTTTTTGGCTACTGTCGCCAACAACCTAGTGTGGGTGTTCTACGTTCCTGCAATGCTCTGCATTCTCTTTAGTGCATGTAAAGATAACGCAGAGGCTAACTGAATTCCTTGAGTTCTATTTCGTCGTCTTGATTCTGCTTGATGTTTTTGGTCAGCAAGTAGAAGATGGGTGTGTCGCATGCTGCCAGCAACATTTTGAAAACGTATTGGCCTACCATCATTGAGGCAAGTACTGGTCGCATTTCTGCCTGGAATAGCCAGCCGAATCCGATGCCGAAGGCAATTCCGATAAAGACTACTGTATCTAGAATTTGGCTTGTCATGGTGGAGGCGTTGTTCCAGATCCAGCGATGTTTAGTGTCGCCGTGCTTTGCTATGTAGTTGGCTCGGATGCTGTGGAAAATCCAGATGTCCCACTTTTGTGCGATGAGGTAGCCGGCGAGACTTGCCACGACGAAAATCCAGTTCTGACCCAGGAGGCGTTCGTAGGTTTGTTGCATGCTGGCGTCTGCTGCGGGGAGTTGCTGGGTCAAGAGAATCAGGAGTGTTGCAAATACTTGCCCCACGAGGCCAACGAGAACCGCCTTGTTGGCTTCCTTCTTGCCCCAGATTTCTCCGATGACGTCGGTGGCGAGGAACGTGAATGCATAGCAGACCCCTGCGCCAGGCAATGTGATGGGATTGCCAAACAGACTGAAACCGGTGTACATCAGTTTTGCCGTGACAACATTGGAAATCACAAGACCCACGGTAAAGATGATGTTCAGGAGAATCAAATTGTCGGTCGTTTTTTTCATAGGGCAGGGTCCTCGGCGTTATTGGCAGCAAAGGCGCGGGCGCGATCGATGCAAGTGCCGCAGGTGCCGCAGGGCTTTTCGCCCCCTTCGTAGCAACTCCAAGTCAGTTCGAAGGGAGCCTTCAGTTCCAGCCCCTTCTTGACGACTTCTGCTTTTGAAAGTCCTGCGAAGGGCGCCGTTACGCGGACTTGCTCGTAGGTGCCGATGGAGATTGCCTTGCTGATGGTGCTTACGAAGGCTTCGCTGCAGTCGGCGTAGGCGTTGCCGGCGGCGTCATCACCGTGGGCGCCCAGGTAAATTTCAACGTCATCGTTTTCGAAAATGCTTTGGGCGAGGCTTGCGCAGACACTGAGCATTAATCCGTTGCGGAAAGGAACGTAAGTAGAAACTTTTCCCTTGGCTGCAGCAGTTTGTGCTGCGTCTGAGCCTTGATTTGCATCGGGGGCGGTCAATGCAGCAACAGAATTTTGCGCAGCGAGTGCTGCGGCCTTGTTGTCTGCGATTTGCTGTTCGTAGCTCTTGTGCTCGATTGCTTGCGTGGATTGAGAAAGCAGGGAACAGTTGGAAAACTGCAATACGCTGGACAAGTCGAATTCGTAATGTTTTAGGTTGTAGAAGTCGGCCACCTTGCGGGCGCATTCCAGTTCCTTGTTATGCTTCTGACCGTAAAAGATAGAGGTGGTGGCTACGTTTTCTGCACCGAACTTAGCCACAGCCATGGCGACGCAGACAGTGGAGTCTACACCGCCCGAAGAAAGGACGATTGCTTTTTTCATGATGGAATCAGGTTTGAGGTCGCAGCCCTTTTGGGCTGCATTGAGTTGCGAGGTAGATAATCGCGGCTTCGCCGCCTTTATTTCCAGGAGTTTCTGCGGTCGATGCTTGCGAACAAGCGGTCGGTGGCCTTCTGTTCGTACACGGTACCCGGCTTGCCGTAGTTGGCGAAGGGGTAGATGGAGATGCCGCCGCGGGGGGTGAAAATGCCTTCCACTTCGATGTACTTGGGATCCAGAAGCTTGATCAGATCCTTCATGATGATGTTGGCGCAGTCTTCGTGGAAGTCGCCGTGATTGCGGAAACTGAACAGGTACAGCTTCAGGGACTTGGATTCCACGATGTACTGGTCTGGCACATAGTTGATGCGGATTTCTGCAAAGTCCGGCTGACCGGTCTTGGGGCAGAGAGACGTAAATTCCGGGCAGTTCAGCATGACCATGTAGTCATTGCCAGGGTGCTTGTTGGGGAATCGTTCAAGAACGTCGGGATCGTAATCGTACTTGTACTTGGTATTCTGATTGCCAAGCAGGGTGACGCCTTCAAGTTCGGCGTCGGTGCGGCCGGAATTGTTTTCGGTCATTTTTGCTCCTAGTTTTGTTTTGAGACAGGAGGGTTTCGAACTGTCTAAATTCTTGTGTGACTATAATTTAGAAAAAAGGGACTGTTATGTCATTCCCGCGAAAGCGGGAATCTAGCATTTTAAAAGAGATTTTACGAAACTCTTAACTCTAGTTACTTAAATCGTTTGCAAAAACTGCAGCTTTGGCAGAAGGGGTGGCGTAGTTCGTGATTGGCAAAGCCTTCACGAATCTCGGTGGCCATGGGGGAGGAAAGAATTTCTGCCAGGGAATTTTCTTGAATATGTCCCAATGTAATCTGCCCGCTATGATCCAGGCAGCAGGCAACTACGCGACCGTCGTGAAGGATGGCGCAGTGGGTGTCCAATGCACGACAAGTTCCCTTGGGATAAGTTGGTCGAGTAGAGCCGAGACTCTTTAAGGTCGGCGCGTTCGTTGAGGTTGCCGAGCTTGCCGAACCATCCGGCCACTCGAAGCGGGAATCCTGATGGATGTAGATGCGGCCTTCCACTAAGAAACTTTTGTGGCGGCTACAGAAATGCTCCAAGGTGATGGGGACGCGGTTCTCGCCAACAACGTGGTTCTGATTCGCGACGCTGTTCTCGCCTGAGGCGTTAATACGGCCAAAGGCAATGTTCACCTGCTCCAGCATGTAGTTGTTCCATGCGTTGGAACTTTCATCCCCAACATTCCACAAACGCAAATTGATGTACAAGTCGGGGCGAATGGCTGCAGCCATGCGACAAAAATCCAGAACGTTCTGCAGGTTTTCTGCGGCTTCGTCAAAGGGCAGTTCAGCGTATGCGTGGGTGGAAAAATTCACCTGGCGAACAGCAGGGGAGGCAAGGATTGCTTTACCGCAGCGGTCGATGGTGGTGCCGTTGGTGGTCAAGTTCAACTGAAGCGATTTTCCGTCGGATTGTGCTGCGGAAACCTGCTCCAATTTTTTGAGAAACCGCCCGAAGCCGGGATGCAATGTAGGTTCGCCCAGCACATGAAAATACACCTGGTCAGCCACCGTTGCCGCTTCCGTAATGCAACGCTCAAAAAGTTCTGTGGGCATGAACGTGCGGGAGGCACAGACCGCGGGCGTTGTTCCTATGGTTGGCGCAGTACGAGACGGCGTATTACAAGATGCCTTGTCCCGCTTTCCGCTGGGACAGAAGCTGCAGTGCAAATTGCACACATCTGTAATTTCGATGTAAACGCCGTTCATTTCGTGCAGTCTTTTTTGCTGTCTTATGCCAGTCTTTTTCCCTTGTCATTCTCGCGAAAGCGAGAATCTAGCAGACTTTTGTAAGGACATTCACTAGAACTTCAGTTTCAATTTCTTCTGGTTGTATATAGACTGATTGCCGTTGCAGACATAGGCTGCGACACACACTATAAAGAATGCAGGCAAACTCCCGAAACCAAAGACTTCGCAACCGATGAGAATTGGTGCCCATAAGGTGTTGGTGGCGCTTCCAAAAACAGCGGCATAGCCCAAGGCTGCTGCCAGAGGGAAGGGTAGGCCGAACATCACAGCTGACGTTGCTCCAAGAGTTGCTCCAATGCTAAATAGCGGAGTGACTTCGCCACCTTGGAAACCGATAGCAAGTGTCAGAATCGTCAATGCAATTTTGAATACCCAGTCGTAACTGTGAACTCCTGTGACTATACCGTCTGCGCCAACAAAGCTTAAGTCAATCAGGTTGGTGCCAAGTCCAGAATAACGACCCTGCCACAGCAATAGCAAAACAGCAGAAAGTACGACGCCCATAATAGCAATGCGCTTCAGTCCATCGGGGAATTTCTTTGCAAAAAAATCTTTTGCCAGGCTAAGCAATTTGGCAAAGCTCCCACCGACAATGCCAAATAGAATGCCGATCAAAGTCAGCTTTATCACAAAGTTGATGTCCAGCACTCCGTTGTTCATGAATAGCCCGGCTACATCGACACCGCCATTGGCTTTGAGCAAACCATCCAAATCCACGCTGAACTTTTCAAGACCAAGCATGCTTGAAACCTTGCAGGCCGTAAAGGCCGCTACAGCAGCGGGCAGCAAAGCCATCAAATCAAGATGTCCTACAATTAAGACTTCCAGGGCGAATGCGGTAGCCGCCATCGGAACCTGAAATAAGCCTCCGAAACCTGCTGCCATGCCTGCTACTAGCATAATATGTCCGGCATTGTCAAAAGGAAGTTTCTTGCTGATGTTATGGCCCAAGGTGGCGCCAATCTGTACAGCCACGCCTTCGCGGCCGGCGCTTCCGCCGAACAGGTGTGTAAGCCAGGTACCAACAGCAACCATGGGAATCAACCGTAGAGGAATGTTGTTCTCTTTGCCTTGGCCTACCGCAAAAACAATGCCCATACCGCGCTCTGCTCCCTTGCCCCATTTCTTATAGGCAAGGAAAATTGCTGCACCGGCCAAAGCAAGACCTGGTATAAAGTAGAGGGGTTGAGCGTCGCGAAGAACTCCTGCAGCCAACAGAACCTGTCCAAAGAAAGCCATCAGTGCGCCTACCGCAGCACCCAAGGCGGCGGCAATCACCGTGAGCACCGGCAGCGAAAACCATTTCTTGAAAAATCCGTTTATACGGGCCTTCATCTGTTCCTTCGCCATTTTCATCATCTGTTCCTTCATTTCGGGAGACATGCCGGCGAATTGTTCCTTGAACTGATTGTATTGCTGGTTAAAATTCATAAAAAACTCGCGATTAAATCCGAAGGCTAATTTAGAAATTTATCTTTATTAGCAAATGTACCAGAGCTTAAATAAACAGACTGTCGAAAAATTTATCAATAGTCACACATCGTCTTTGCATGATGCTGTGGTCGCCGCTGTAGCTAATTTTCTTCCTCAAATTTCCAATTATCATGAAGAAGAAAAGACTTTCAGTTTTCGAATTATCTTGGGGGCTGGCGATTTGCCTTCAATTAAGGGACGTCCCCACTTTTTAAAAACGTTGCCACTGGAAAACTTGACCGTTCTTGCTGTAACGAAAGCAATTAAGAGTTTAACGGTATTTTGTTGCAATGGCGCCGACATTTTGGTTAACCAAAATGAAGATTCTGTTACCTTCGGTGTTGTCTATTTTGATATAGAACAAACAGGCCTTGCTGAAATCTCCTTCTTGCAGAAAGGCTTTGTCATTATGGGCAGCCTAAGCCGCACGAAGGTGATTGTGATTGGCTTTGGTTCAGATGGTAAACCAGAAAACTTGATTCTCAGTTTTGATTTTTCTAGTGCCGAAAATTTGCCCGTTCCGGATTTTTCAAAAAAGTACAATCGAGATGTTGCACTGTGGTCTGGAATTTTTAGACGCGCCAAGAAGGAAGTGCACGGAACGATTTGTCTGGTTGTTTCTCCTGAATGGTCCTGGGAAAAGGATTGCGAAAACTTCAGCCGTGGCGAGCCTCTTCAGAATCCGGTGTCTATAGCTTATGGAGATGGAACCGATTCTACCCGAAAATTAGATGACGGCATCCGTATGCTTTTATCCATGATGGATTTTGACGGCATGACTATTATCGATACCCAGGGAAACATTCGTGCCTATCATTGTTTTGTGAAAATTGACCAGAATGATTCCAGTGTGGGTGGGTCTCGCCATATTGCTTTTGCTACGCTGAAACATAAGAACAACAATCTTTACAAGGCGATTTATTTCCAGTCTCATGAAGGTCATGTGGAATTTACTTACATGTCCGGCCCAAATGAAGGCAAGTCCGTTGGTGTATTTGATGCGACTATCATGAATACGGAAAGTGATGCAGTCTTCATGAAGAAGTTTGTTGAGAAGGCTCGCGAGCGCAGGGATTTGCAGATTAAACGTAAGTCCAGCCGCAGGGATGAATTGCTTCGCGCCGTGTATCTACTCTTTGTTGCTCATTATCGAATTGACAATTTTTACACGGAACCGGAACACGTACGTTCTCTAGTGAAAATCCTAGATGATGAAACGAAACTAGATGAGCTGGAAAAAAATGAAACTCTAGCCATGTTCTTGATTAACACGCTGATGATTTGCTACGTGGGTAACACCTACGGCTATTCAAAGGAAGCGGTGACAGGCATCAAGAAAATCTTCAAGAAGTTAGGTCTGAATATTTGGACAACGTTTTTTGCCAAAGAAAACTTCCTTGAAGAAAAAGTGGTGGAATCCTTGTCCAACGCGGAATCCTGGCAACGTTGGGATTCGTTCAAACTGGATTTGGAAAAGGCTCATCCGGAATTGAAAAAGCTTGATGCCCTGCAAAATGTGAACGCGAAGGATTTCTACTACATGAACAAGGCCTTCCGTCAGTTAAAGGATGAAGAATAGCGAAAATTCATCAAAAAAAGTCCAAGGCGATGAACCTTGGACTTTTCTAATGGAATGATCTTTGTTGGATTACAGACCGCTCAGTTCGCGGGCCTTGGCTTCGACGCCTGCGGTGTCCTTCGGGTCCTTCAGCATAATGTTCACGAAAACGGAACCTGCGACAACTGCATGCACGTGCTTGCAGAGAACCTTGGACTGTTCGCCGGTACGAATGCCGAAACCGCCAAGAACCTTGGCGCCGCCCTTGCCCACGGTGTCCAGGAAGTCGAGAGTTGCCTGGTCGATGACGGTCTGGGAACCGGTAGTACCTGCGCGGAGGGCTGCGTAGATGTACTTGAATCCCTTGGAGGCCATTTCTTCGAGGCGAGCCTGGGTCATGCTGGGTGCTGCCACCGGAATGTTTTCCATGCCGTACTTGGCGCAAGCAGCGGTGAGGCCTTCGTCGTTATCGAAGGGAAGGTCCGGAATGATGCAAGCGCTAACGCCTGCGTCCTTGCACATCTTCACGAAGTTTTCGACACCGGGGGTAAATGCCAGGGAGCCGTAGGTCATGATGTAGATGGGAGTGTCCGGATGCATGTCGTGAATCTTCTTCACGATTTCAAGACCCTGCTTGGTGGAGTAGCCCTTTTCCAGAGCAACGGTAGATGCGGTCTGGATTGCGGGACCGTCGGCGCTGGGGTCGCTGAAGGCCAACTGGATTTCGAGAATGGATGCGCCGCCCTTTACGAGAGCGTCTGCAATTGCCACGGAAGTTTCGCCATCAGGGAAACCGGCAATCAAATGGGACATTAAAGTGATCGGAGCTTTAGTTTGCATATCAATATCGTTTCGATTTAAAAGTTTTCTCTATGGATACAAGGATCTAGTGGTTAGAATCTAGGATTTAGTGAGAATATCCACTAGCCCCTAGTCTCTAGATCCTAGCCCCTCTTATTTGTTCATAATCTCTGCGTCGTGGATATCTTCATTGTTTTCGAGGCGCTTCAGTTCAGCGGCCAGGAATTCCTTCCACTTTTCGGGGCGGAACACGGGGCTGGTAATGAAGATGTCCTTGTCGCCGCGGCCACTCATGTTGATGATGATGGCCTTGTCCTTGGGGAATTCCTTGGCGATCTTCATGGCGGCGGCACCGGCGTGGGAACTTTCAAGAGCAAAGAGGATACCTTCGTTCTTGGCGAAGAAGTTCACGGCTTCCAAAGCTTCCTTGTCCAGGATGCTGGTGAATTCCACGCGGCCACATTCGCCGAGGGCTGCAAGCTGCGGGCCAATGCCCATGTAGTCGAGACCTGCGGAAATGGAGCGGGTGGGCTGGGACTGACCATCGTCATCTACCAGGAACTTGCTCTTGTAACCCTGAACGATGCCCACCTTGGCGGCATTGCCCACCATGCGGGCTGCGTTTTCGCCCAGCTTCGGGCCTACGCCACCGGCTTCTGCGCCGATAAGACGAACGTTCGGATTTTCGATAAACGGAGTGAACACGCCGATGGAGTTGGAACCACCGCCTACGCAAGCCACGATGGCTGCAATGTCGATGTTGCGTTCTGCAGCCTGGCGCTTTACTTCTTCACCGATGATGCTCTGGAAAGTACGGACGATATCGGGGAACGGTGCGGGGCCGAGAGCGGAACCCAGAACGTAGTGGGTGGTTGCAAAGTTGGTTGCCCAGTCGCGCATGGCTTCGTTCACCGCGTCCTTCAAGGTGCGGCTGCCGCTGGTAACAGGCACCACCTTGGCACCGTAAAGTTCCATGGTGGCAACGTTGGGCTGCTGGCGACGAACGTCAACTTCGCCCATGTAGACGATGCATTCTAGGCCCAGCTTTGCGCAAGCGGCTGCAGTGGCGAGACCGTGCTGACCTGCGCCAGTTTCTGCGATAATGCGGGTCTTGCCCATCTTTTTTGCCAAGAGGCACTGACCGATGGCGTTGTTAATCTTGTGGGCGCCTGTGTTTGCAAGACCTTCCAGCTTGATGTAGATCTGTGCGCCGCCCAGAAGTTCTGTTGCGGTAGGAGCGTAGTACAGCGGAGTTTCGCGTCCGATGTAGTCGCGCTGGATCACATGAAGTTCTTCCAAAAATTCAGGATCCTTGATGAACTTGTTGAAGGCTTCTTCAAGATCGTCCAGAGGGCGACGGATGATTTCGGCTACATACTTGCCGCCGAACTTGTCGAAAAAGCCGTTATCTGATTCTACCAGAGATTTTGCCATATGTGGTCCTTTTGTCTCTTGTTCGTCACCCTGAGTGGAACTGCTGAAGTTCATTCCTCAGAGAGTCATCCTGAGTAGAACTGCTGAAGTTCATTCCTTAGAGTGTCATCCTGAGTGGAGGCGAAGCCGTAGCGAAGGATCTAGAATCGTCAACCTCGCGGGCGCGCTACGCTCAAAATGATTTTTTTTACGTCTAAAAAATAGCTTTTTTAGGCGCAGGCCCTGGATTACCTGGAGGTTCTAAATGTCTTTGGGGAAAAATAAAAGCCTCCAGGGAGTCTGGAAGCCTTTTGCCTTGATCAACTATACTCGCAAAAACCAGACTCTATGTTAGAGCCCGCGCCACCATCGGCCGTCAAAGTTTTTGCAAAGCACGTTAATCATCTTCATGTGTCAAAATTTATGAATATCCCTAAAAATTGGCAAGGGAATGGGGGAGGATTATCGGGAAAAATTACCGAAAGTGAGCAATTGTTTTTACCTGGTTCAAAAGAGCCCCTATAAGAAAAATTGGCTAAAAAGTCAAACTTTTGTGTTGCTTTGGGGAGGAAAGTATGACCAATCACGCCTATATGGGGGCAAAGAGGGAGGTGCGGGGCTCAGGTTATGTATGTTTATGTGTTACGGGTAGTATTTTTCGTTTAGTATTTCAGAAAAAGTATGACTAGTTAAACTAAAATAGGTAGTGCTTTGGCTAATTTGTTTGTAAATAATCGTACTTTTGCTGTTTGTTTTTATGAAAAGTATGACTTTTGCTCACGAACATGCTGGTAAACGCCATTTCTCGCGCATGAACGGTATTTTCTTTCCCCTGGTTCAAAAAAAGCCCCTATAAGATTCAAGAATCGTATTCATCAAATTTCTCCTATTCATTCAATGAATAAAACGGATGTTTTGACGATTGGTATTTGACGAGTATATGATATTAGACTAAATTTTTAAACCATATTAAATAGAGAGAATCACTATATGAATGAACAGTCTAAAAATCGTATATATAGAAGCAGACTTCTCTGTGATGAATCCTCCTATAAGATTTACAACGAGTATCTTCCAGGAAGTGTAGACGAAAACGAATTTAGGCCTGTTACTCCCAAAAACAACTTTTCAAAGAAAAAGTTTTTGAAGTTGCTAAAATCCATAAGCAAGTATTGTGAAAATGTAGAAATCACAAATTTGCCCCCACTTCGTTAGAAAGCCATATTCATTACCGAATTCTCAACGGACGATACAGTTGGTTCCTTCCAACTTCAAATATATGCAACTTGTGGCGCATATAGTAAGCCAATGCCAGAGCATCAGCAGAGTCAGGAGAAAACCCAAGCACCTTCTTTATGACATCCTTGTTTTCCCCTGGTTCAAAAAGAACCCCTATAAGATTGAAAACCTACATATTGTAGGTTATTTTTGTACTATTGATAAAAAGGAAAAGTAAAATGCAACTACTTACAGAAGAAATTGAAAAAAAAGCAAAAATGTTCCCTTTGTATTCGCAAGACGGTAAAAAGGGAGACGCAATCGTAATTGCTAGATACTTTACTCCATGGAGTAATTATGTATGGTATGTTCTTGAAATTGAAGATGAAACTGCTTTTGGTTACATTGTAGGACCTGAGCCGGAATTCGGTTACTTCAACATCATTGATCTGCAAAACATGAAGCAGGAAGTCAGTGTTTTCGGCAAGCCTGTTGAAATGGATGCTGTAGAACTAGACGCTTCAGTAATACCATGCGAAAAGACTCTTGGCGAACTTCTTGAAGAGCATAACGAACCTACCCCTAGCTATTGGAACGAGGAGAATAATCTTGAATCGTGAAGAAATAATCAACACAGCCTACAAATACGCAAAGGATGGAAAGTTTTCTGTACAAGCGTCCTATTGTGACAATTCAGTTCCTGACGTAGAGATCAAGGCTTACGAGGAGCGTGCGTGGTTGTTGATAAAGAATGTTTCACTCGAAAAGCTTGATGTTTTCCCCTGGTTCAAAAAGAACCCCTATAAGATATCCTTTGCTAAGATACCTTATTTTATGCGGGTTGGCAAACGGTTGTGCACGAAAAAAAACAGAAAAATTCAATAAAATCTTTGGCTTGGTGCCAATTTTTGGGAGCTTTGGTAAAGCCGAAATGGGTATGGATTTCGTTGAATTCGCGGTCAGACATACTGAATAGGCAGACCGTTGATCAAGGCCTAGAACTGGGTAATTTCTTTATAAGAAATGCAATGTTGCGATTCAATTTGTTATATTAAAGGCATGGTTAACGTTTCTGATAAATTGCTGCAGCAAATCGTTCAGTTCGCAAAGAAGTGTGAACTGAGTCGTGTGGTGCTGTTTGGTTCCCGCGCCCGCGGAACCAATAGGGAACGTAGCGATGTTGACCTGGCCGTAACTGGCAAGAATGTTGCCGATTTTCAGTTCATGCTAGAAGATGAGGCTGATTCGCTCCTGTCTTTCGACGTTGTTGATATGGGAACGATTGTGTCGCAAAAGCTGAAGCAGAACATCGAACGTGAGGGAGTTTGCCTCTATGCAAAAGTTTGAAAATTTCAAAAATTGTTTCGAAGTTCTGAAAAAGTCTGAAAAGGCAAAGGCTTTGGCGGATGAGATTTATAGAACAGGCGTAATCGGCCAGTTTGGTTTGGCTTTTGAGTTGGCCTGGAAAACTCTTCAAGAGTTGATGCGAGCCCATGGAATCGAGGAGGCCGAGAATGGATCTCCTCGAGAAATTCTCCGTGCTGGATTTAAGTACGGATTCCTGAATGATGAATCTGTATGGCTTCAGATGCTGAAGGATCGTAATTCCGCAACGCACATTTACGACGAAGAAGCATTTAATGCTGTTTTGGACCGCGTCTATTCAAGTTATATTAACTTGTTCGACAACTTCAAGACGACCTTGGAATCCAAGATTTTTGTGTTAGAGAACTCTGCAGAAAACAAGCTGTAGTTTTCCCCGGTTTCGAAACGAGTTTCTGTAAGATGAATTGACTAAAAAGTCGAACTTTTGTGATGCTTTGGGAAGATAAGTATGACCAATCACGCCTGTATGGGGACCAAGAGGGAGGTGCGGGGCTCAGGTTATGTATATTTATGTGTTACGGGTAGTATTTTTCGTTTAGTATTTCAGAAAAAGTATGACCAGTTAAACTAAAATAGGTAGTGCTTTGGCTAATTTGTTTGTAAATAATCGTACTTTTGCTGTTGGTTTTTATGAAAAGTATGACTTTTGCTCATAATCGCTTTGAATGAAGTTAAGGCAGACAGCAAAGGCATAGCAAAATCCTAAACATTTGGTTGAGCAGGGTCGCTTTTTTCTCCTGAAAACTTTTGCTCAATTTGGAAAAAAGTTTTCTGTAGTGAAAATTAAAAATTCGTGTGTTTCTACTTTTCTGTTTCTCGGCATTTGGGATTGTCTTTAAATATCGTAAACCATTCACTCTCTGGCAGGCGGTTGTCTGGCATGTGAATATAAATTCGTGAACCCCAGGTTCCGATATAGTTGTTTAAGCACAATTCTTGCTTTCCATTCCAAAAGGCTTTAAAGGAAACGATATTCCCTTTCTTTATTGTATATTCAATATTCAAGGTTTGGTAAGGAACTCCTTTATTGTACCACACGATTTCGGTTGCCGGGTCGAATTCGTCTATAAGAACTTTGTAAGAGGGTATTGGATTCTTAAAGTCGAATCCTCCCGTTTTTAAAGCGTATCTATAATCAAAATAATATTTGTAAGGAACGACGCTTTTGACAGGAGTATTTTTGTAAGCGACGATCTGGAAATCCTTTGGGGACACTCCTTCAGGAAAATCACCGACAACAACAAAAAATGGCTCAATCTCAATTTTTGAGGGTAGCCTATCTACATAGGACGATGAATCTGAATTGAAGGTCCCTCCACAAGAAGCAAGAAGAAATAGTGCTAATAAGAGTAAGGCTTTCATTTTACTTCAACCACCCATTCATCTCGTGATTTTAGAAAAGCTACATGCGTTGTTTCGTCAATAATGTTCTTTACAACGAACTCTTTTTTTTCTGCATCGCAATATGCTTGTATTCCCCGATGGGCTACTCCCTCTCTGTACCAAATTACATAATAGTTGTAACCGCGATCTCCTTCCCAAAGTTCATCGGGATCGCATGTCATTCGCCCGTATCGTCTAAATTGGATTTGTCTTACATTTTTATAAATCGTTGCGCTATGCCATTCCACATCCTTGTCGCTTAGAGGACAATCCCCAGGGCAGTCCGTTTGTGCATAAACTACGACGGATTCTTTTTCTATGGTTGCATTTTTCGGCAGGGATTCGTTAATGCGGATTAGGTGCGATGGACGCTGACAACCCATCAGGCTAAAACAGAGGAATAGCAAAAAAATGATGGTATGAATTTTGGCATGTTGATGTTTTTAATTAAGCGGCGAAGCAACTCTTATAAAACTAGAAATTTTCAATATGGTTTAAGAATAGGTGCGTTTTTTTTTGCCTTTTTTATACTGCGATAAAAATAAGTGTTTTATGATTACAATACATTGACAAATGTATGCTATTATCATATATTCTATAATGAGGTTAAATATGGCGACGTCGTTATTACAAATTCGAATGGATGAAGATTTGAAAAACCAGGCCGCAGAATTGTTCGAAAGTCTCGGCATGGACATCCCTACTGCAATTCGTGTATTTTTCAAGCGAGCCCTTGTTGAAAAAGGATTGCCCTTTGATGTCAAGGTCACACCATCAAATGAAATTGAGGATCCGACTGGACTTCTTGCGGCGTTCCGGGCTGCAAATGAAAATGCACATCGAAATGGAACCGCTGGCATGAGCGAAGAAGAAATCGAAGCTGAAATCAAGCTTATGCACGAAGAACGGAGGAAGAAAAAATGTTCTATGCGGTGATAGACACTAATGTGCTTGTATCAGCTGCACTGACAAAAAATAGGGACAGCTCCGTACCTTACATGGTTTTAAGAGAAATCGCGAAAAAACGATTTGTGCCATTGATAGACGAGGCTATTTTAAACGAATATACAGATGTATTAAATAGACCAAGGTTCAATTTTGCAACTAGTGTTATTGAAAACATTCTTAACACGATGTTAATCAATTCCCTCAAGGTTTCTGTATCCCCAACAGGAAAAATTTTGCCGGATATGGATGATGTCATCTTTTATGATGTTGCTTTTGCTAATCAGGACAAGGGGGCTTATCTCGTAACCGGAAATACCAAACATTTCCCTGATTGCGAATTTGTTGTAACTCCAAGGACTTTTATGAATATTGTAAATCCCGTAAGTCCGTCTGTTGTGAATGAAGACAATGCAATTTATGATCCGACTGGACTTCTTGCTGCGTTCCAGGTTCTGAATGCGAATGCTCAGAAAAATGGGACTATTGGCATGAGCGAAGAAGAAATCGAAGCCGAGATCAAGCTTATGCACGAAGAACGGAGACGGAAAAGAAACGGATAGTTTTTCAGAATACGGCAGTGCGGATTAACATGCGTTAGAAAAATGAGAAAAC
>JAKSIG010000035.1 GCA_024398955.1 Fibrobacter sp.
GCACAGGCTTCTTGCACTGCTGACTTCCGCAAGGCTAACGCTGACATCTACGCTGGTATGGACTGCCTCGAACAGGGCAAGCTCGTTACCGGTAAGATCTCTCAGGTCAACGATCAGGAAGTTCTCATCGACGTGAACTACAAGTCCGAAGGCGTGATCGACCGCGCAGAATTCAAGGACTCTGACTCCCTGGAAATCGGTTCTGAAATTGAAGTTTTCGTAGAAAAGCTTGAAGATGAAGACGGCCGTCTCATCCTCTCCAAGCAGAAGGCTGACTTCGTTCGCGTATGGGATCGCATCCATGCTGCATTCGAAAACAACGAAGTTGTCAAGGGTACCCTCACCAAGCGCATCAAGGGCGGCGTGGTCGTCGACCTCTTCGGTATCGATGCATTCCTCCCGGGTTCCCAGATCGACCTCCGCCAGATTCCGGACATCAACGCCCTCATCGGTCAGGACTTCGACCTCAAGGTTATCAAGGTTAACAAGGCTCGTCGTAACATCGTCGTTTCTCGCCGTGTTGTTCTCGAAGAAGAACGCAACAAGCAGCGTGGCGACGTTCTCGAAACTCTCGAGAAGAACCAGGTCCGCAAGGGTATCGTCAAGAACATCACCGACTTCGGTGCATTCATCGACCTCGGCGGCGTAGATGGCCTCCTCCACATCACCGACATGAGCTACAAGCGCATCAACCACCCGACCGAAATGGTCCAGCTTGGTCAGGAAGTCGAAGTTATGGTGCTCGACTTCAACGACAAGAAGGAACGCATCTCTCTCGGCATGAAGCAGCTTAAGCCGCATCCGTGGAAGGACATCGCCGAACGTTATCCGGAAGGCGCCATCGTTAAGGGTAAGGTTGTTTCCATCACTGATTACGGTGCATTCATCGAACTCGACAGTGGTGTTGAAGGCCTCATCCACGTTTCTGAAATGTCCTGGACCCAGCACGTTAAGCACCCGTCCAAAATCCTCACCGTTGGTCAGGAAGTTGAAGCTGTCGTTCTCAAGGTCGAAGAAGAAGCCGAACGCATCTCTCTCGGCATGAAGCAGCTCGAAAGCGATCCGTGGGATTCCATCGAAACCGAACTTCCCCCGGGCGCACGCGTTGTTGGTGAAATCCGCAACATCGCTTCCTTCGGCGCATTCGTCGAAATCAAGGAAGGTGTTGATGGCCTCATCCACGTTTCCGACATGTCCTGGACCAAGAAGATCACCCATCCGAACGAAATGGTCAAGAAGGGTGACAAGGTTGAATGCGTCGTTCTCGCTGTCGATAAGGAAAAGCGCCGCATTTCTCTGTCCATGAAGCACCTCACCGAAGATCCGTGGGATTCCATCGATTCTTCTTACCCGGTTAACGCAGAAGTGAACGGCAAGATCGTTCGCATGCTGGACCGCGGTGTTGTTGTTGAACTGGGCGAAGGCATCGAAGGCTTCATCCCCGTTTCCAAGCTGACCGCTGAATACATCAAGGTTCCTGCCGATGCATTCAAGGTTGGTGACGAAGTTCCGGCTGTTGTTACTGAAATCGATCAGAACAACCGCAAGATTTACCTCTCTGTTGTCGACTACTTCAAGAGCCGTGAATCTGCCGAACTGAAGGCTTGGATGGACTCTCACAAGCCGGGCGAAAACGGCACCACTATCGG
Organism: Fibrobacter sp.; assembly: GCA_024398955.1. Classification (GTDB taxonomy): domain Bacteria; phylum Fibrobacterota; class Fibrobacteria; order Fibrobacterales; family Fibrobacteraceae; genus Fibrobacter. Next base: position 1,650 of record JAKSIG010000035.1, read on the forward strand.
TGACGCTGCTCCCAAGGCTAAGAAGTCCGCTAAGAAGGAAGCTTAGTTAAAAGGTTCGTGGCTCGCGGCCCCAGGTCCGAGCAAGAACTTCTAGCTTAAAAGGAATCCCGTGGTTAATGCCTCGGGGTTTCTTTTTTATTTCTACGGGAAAGTTCTGTTGAAGATTAGGACTGCGCCGGTCACTGATTAAGCATTTTGTATTTTTGTCTTATGGAAAAAGTTAAAACATCGTCTCGCATTCCGGAATTTGACGTCGTTCGAGTCTTGGCAATGTTCTGGGTGGTGACGTACCACTTTGGCTGTGAGTACAGCTCGCCCTTGGCAGGCAGTGCGGCACCCCTGCTGAACTTTTTCTGTGTTACCCCGAATTTTGATTTTGGCAATGTGGCGGTAACCCTTTTCCTGGTTCTTTCGGGAGCTCTGCTTTACCGTAAGTATGGTAACGGCGGTGTATCGGGGGCGAAGGGCGGCTTGCGTAAGTTTTATGTGTCTCGCGCCCGTACCATTTACCCTGCGTTCTGGATTGTGAACTTGTATGTGGTACTGTCGATGGCTCGGCACTGGGTATCCGGCGGAACGCCCTTCTTTGCAGGGAATCCCCTGAAGCTGTTGCTTACGGTTACGGGCTTTGACGGCTATGTCTGCATGTTCGGTTTCGAGAACTATTATTTCTGCGGCGAGTGGTTCATTGGTGCAATTGTTTTCTTGTATGCGATGTTCCCGCTGCTACTGTGGGGCTATAGGAAATCTGCGACAGTCCTGCTTGTTTTTTTGACTTTAGGGTATGGCCTTCAGTTTTTTTTACCAAGTGAATGGATTAGCCTGCTAAGTATTTTGCCTTGCACCCTGATGCTGAAATTTGTGCTAGGTTTTGTACTGATGGATTCGTTGCCAAAATTGAAGAAGCCTGCGGTGGGGGCACTTTCCTTGGTGGTGTTCGCGATCCTTTGCCTTGTGGATATTCCTGGGCTCTTGAATCAGGATTTTCTGGGTTCCCTTGCCGCATTCCTTGTCTTTTTTGCGGTAATGTGGCTAGGCGGCTCTGCGACAAGGTCTGCTCCTGTCCAAAGGCTTGTCGCTTTATTGGCCCCCATATCCTACTGTGTCTTTTTGATTCAGCACATAGCCATTAATTGGCTGCAGATAATTTTCACAAAACTGCTTGCTCGATTCGATATATCGTTGAACGGGACGGTATGCCTTGCTTTGTTGATTGTGACTCTAGCGATAACGCTGGTGGCGGCCTGGTGCCTTAAATTTGCTGCCGACAAGGTAACTCCTTTCCTGCCATTTTCTATCTTGGTAAAAAAGGAAAATTTATAATGAATCTCGAAGGCAAGCATATTCTTCTTGGGGTATCCGGCGGTATTGCCGCTTACAAGTCCTGTGAACTTCTGCGACTGTTGCAGAAGAAGGGCGCCGAGGTTCGTGTTTGCATGACCGAGGCCGCAACCCAGTTTGTGGCCCCCCTGACTTTTGCATCCTTGAGTAGGTGCCCGGTGTACCTGAAGAATGGCGCGGCAGAAGCCCGCCCGTTCCAGCATATTGATTTTCCCCGCTGGGCGGATATTTACCTGGTGGTGCCTGCTACGGCAAATGTGATTGGAAAGTTTGCCTTCGGTATTGCCGACGATCCTGTAAGCCTTTGCTTTATGAGTTGCAGTTGCGAACGCTTTATTGCTCCTGCAATGAATGTCGCTATGTATAATTCTCCTGCGGTAAATCGCAATCTCGAAATGCTTCGCAGTTTTGAACATACCCACGTGCTAGAAAGTCCTGCAGGCTTTTTGGCCTGCGGCGAAGTGGGGCAGGGAAGGCTCCTGGAGCCGGCACAGATTGTGGAGCACTTAGAAAATTATGAATTACTAAGTACGAATTACGAGAAGAAAAATGGGACGGATTCAGTTCCTGTTTCTGAGGCACAGAAATTCCTTGAAGAAACTGCAAAGTTTGAAGCGCCTGTATCTCATAATTCATCAATCGTAGTTGGTAACAGCTCCCGCAGAGTGCTGATTACCGCAGGCCGTACCGAAGAAGCCATCGATCCTGTCCGTTACATTTCTAACCGCAGTAGCGGAAAGACTGCAGTTGCCCTATCTGCTGTGTTCCTTGCCAACGGTTACGACGTAGAAGTCGTGGCTGGCCCTATGGAGGCTGAATTCCCTGGTGGTGTAAAGGTAACCCGCGTTCGCAGTGCCTGCGAAATGCATGATGCTGTACTTGCTCGCCAGCCAGAGGTTGACGCACTTGTTCATTGTGCTGCTGTTGCCGATTACCGCCCGAAGGTCGCTGCCGCCGAAAAGATTAAGGATAGTCGCAGCCAGCTGGTAATTGAACTGGTACCAAATCCAAATATCTTAAGAGATTGTTCTGCTGCCCGCCGCGAAGCCTCTGGCGCGAATAGTCGCCTGGCCAGTCAGGTGATTGTCGGGTTCGCCCTGGAAACGGACCACTTTAAGGAACATGCTGCAGAAAAGTTCCAGAAGTCTGGCGCCGATGCCCTGCTGTTGAATGCTCCCGTGGCATCGGATAGCGGCTTTGGAAAAGACAATGTGCGTTATGCGCTTGTGGAACATGACAAGCCTATTCCCGAGCTGGCTATGGGCAGCAAGGTGGAACTGGCCGAAACGATCGTTAATTTTTGCTCATCGCGTTTAGCCCCGTCTGGCAATTAGGAGCCTTTATGCCCGAAGATTTTAATTTCAGTGAACTCCGTGATTATCTTGAAGGCCAGATTGACTTAGGCGATGCAGAAATTTATCTGGATGAGCCCTGGACTTTGGTGAGAAAGGCAAGTGCTGCCCGTCCTATGCCGGGAAACATTCCGCCGATTCCGCGTCCACAGCCTGCTGCAGCGGCTCCTGCCGCCCGCCCTGCTCCAAGGAACTTGCCGCCCACATTCCCCAGTACAAAAACTGCGCCCTCGTCCAACGATTCTTCTGACGGATTGAACATTCCCAATATGCCCATTCCCGACAACACTGGATTTGCGGGTAGCTTTTTTGGGGATATTCCTAAGGCCGCAACTCAGGCTGAAGCCCCGGTGGCACCTGCTCCCCGCGGCGTCAAGAAGGCCGCCTCCGCCTATGAATCCGCCCAGAGCCTAGAAGAATTTTATGGTAGCATCAAGTCTGAAGCCCTGTACGCAAAGGAACCTCAGGTAATCCGTTACGCAGGTCCGCAGAATCCCAAGCTGCTGTTCCTTTTGCAGGCGGCCAAACCTGGCGAAACTGCAGAAAACTTCCTGTCGACTCCTGTTGGCGAAATGCTTGTTCGTTTGTTCGCAAGCCTCGGGTACGACGCCGCAGACATTGGCGTTACCTACTTCTTCAAGTCTTCGGACCGCCCGCTTTCTCCCTTGCTGGACGCCGCCCTCAAGAAGATGCTTTCCAAGGAAGTTTCCTTCATTAAGCCCGAGATTATGGTGACCTTCGGCCAGCCGCTGTTCTACAAGGTCATGGGCAAGAACAAGAATTTTGATGACCTGGCAGGAACAGCCCAGAATTTCGACGGGGTAAAGACTGTAAGTCTTGTGGATCCGTACGCCATGGTTAACGACAAGCAAATGAAGTGGCTCACCTGGAAGATTCACATTCCTCGCAGCGGCCTCTTTACGGCTAAGGTTTAGCTAGAAAGTTTTGCGAAATGCTGTTTTGAGATTTGTCATTCCATTTGTCAAATACTAAAAAAATTATATTTCGAGGGGAAATATATTATGCCTGATATTAATAACGAACAGAATTTCGCTGGTCAGGAACTTTCGGATCAGGGCTATATGCCGTCAGAATCCGAACAGAACTTCAGCGAGCCGGACTATATGCCCGAAACCTATGGGCAGTCTTCTGCGCCTGCACCGAGTCGCGGTAAGCGTGGGTATGATTCCGGACGATTTGATGGCCGTCAGGTTCCTATGGACCTAGATGCGGAGCGCTGCCTGCTGGGCAGTATTCTTCGCGATCCCGAGGTCATGGGCGAAGCCATCATGGTCATCAAGAGCGAAGAATTCTTTTACCTCGAAAAGCATCAGCTTATTTGGACGGCCCTGTGCACCTTGAATCGTGCCGTTACCCCCATTGACCTGGTGACCTTGGCTGCCGAACTGGAGACCATGGGCAAGCTTGCTCTGGTGGGTGGCCGCGAATACCTGTTCGAATTGATGGAATCGGTGGCCTCTTCCGCCAATGCTTCCTGGCACATGGAACTTTTGCGCAAGAAGGCTTCTTTGCGTCAGCTCATCAACATGAGTTCGACCATCATCAAGAACGCCATGGATCCGGCGGCGGCTCCCGACGAAGTCCTGCAGGATGCCGAACGAGACATGTTCGCCATTGCAGACGACCAGGTCCGCGATTCCCTGAAGCCCATCAACCAGTTCGTGTCGCCGCTGTTGGAACGTCTGAACAACCGCAAGGACGGCATTACCGGCATTCGTACTGGCATTACCGAGCTGGACGAACTGACTAACGGCCTGCAAAAGTCCGACCTTATTATTTTGGCTGCACGTCCTGGTGTGGGTAAGACTTCTTTTGCCATGACCATTGCCGCCAACGCCGCTATCAAGTACAACCAGAATGTTGCATTCTTTAGTCTAGAAATGGATGGCGTGCAGCTGGCCCAGCGTCTGCTGAGTTCCTGGGCTCGCATCGACCAGAGCCGTCTACGTAACGGCCACCTGAGTAGCGACGAAAAACGCCAGCTCATTGCGGCGGTTACTCCGATCAGTCAGGCGCCTCTTTATGTTGACGATAACGCTGACCTTGGCATTATGGAACTAATGAGTAAGGCCCGTCAGCTGAAGCGCAAGAACAAACTTGACCTTTTGATTATTGACTACCTCCAGCTGATGAAGACCGGCAAGGAAGAAAACCGAGCTGTGGCTATCGGTGCCATTTCCCGCGGTCTCAAGATTCTGGCCAAGGAAATGCAGATTCCTGTTATTGCCCTGGCCCAGCTTTCCCGTAAGGTAGAAGAAAAGGGTCGTGAACGTCCGCAGTTGTCGGACCTTCGTGAATCAGGTTCTATTGAACAGGACGCCGACATGGTGTGGTTCGTCGAACGTAAGTTCGTTCAGACCCATAAGGAAGAAGACCGCTACCTTGCAGAACTCATTGTGGCCAAGCATCGTAACGGCTCGGTGAAGGATATCCCCATGACCTTCATTCCCGAATACACGACCTTCTACGATGCCGCTCCCGAAGGTGGCGGCGAAGGTGGTGAAGGCGGCGACTATGTATTTGACGATGGCGGCGACATGGGTGGCGGCGCTCCCGACTTTGCGGACTTTTAAGGAGACCTGAGGATGCCCCTGATTCTTCGTCCCTTTGCCTGGATTGGCGAGATTATCGTTACCGGTATTTCCAATATCGGTGAGGTTGTCTGCATCCTGCTGAATACTTTAAAGCAGTTGCGCTATGTCCATAAGAATCCCGACCTCATTGCCAAGCAGATGATTTCCATTGGCGTGTCCTCGTTGCCCCTGCTGTTTGTTACCTCGATCTTTACTGGCATGGTGGCTACGGTTTGCGCAGAATTCGAATTCCACAATCTTGTTGCAGACAAGTTTGTTGGTACCGCTGCCTGTAAAATGGTACTGATTGAGTTGGGACCGCTATTGACTGCCATTGTGCTTTCTGGCCGCGTGGGTAGCGCCATTGCCGCAGAGCTTGGATCCATGAAGGAGAAAGAAGAACTGGCTGCCTACACGGTGCTTGGCTTGGAACCGTACCGTTATCTGGCGCTTCCTCGATTTGTCGCCTTCTTTACCATGATTCCCTGCCTTACCATTATCTCCAACGCTCTGGCCCTTATCGGCGGTTGGATCGTCTGCGTGCTGGGCCTGGATATCACTACCTATACCTACGTGACGGGAATGCAGTATTTGTTCGACCCCATGGACTTGTGGTCGGGCGTGCTTAAGTCCTTTGTCTTTGGAACTTTGATTTTCTTGCTGGGCTACTATCATGGAGTCAATGCAAAGGCGGGCGCCAAGGGCGTTGGCCTTGCTACCATGAGCGTTGTGGTTTCTAGCTGTTTGATGATTTTGATTGCAGACTTTGTTCTGGATGCATTCCTATTCTTCTAGTGCAGGTTGACTATGCCAAATGTGAAGATTGACCCAAATGATATTGCTATCCGCCTAAAGGGACTTAAGAAATCCTTTGGCCCCCAGGATGTTCTTTGCGACGTGAACCTAGACATTCGCCGCGGCGAAACCATGGTGATCATCGGAAAGTCCGGTGGCGGTAAGTCTGTGATTTTAAAGCACATGATTGGACTGCTACAGCCGGATGGCGGTGAAGTGACTGTGGATGGCGTTACCATTAGTACGCCCAAGTTCTTTGATACCCACACCATCCGTCGCAAGATGGGCATGCTGTTCCAGATGGGTGCACTGTTCGATTCCATGAACACAGGCGAAAACATTGCGTTTGCTCTTCGCGAACATCATCCGGAACTGTCTGAAAGGCAGATTCAGGATGTGGTTACCGAAAAGCTCCAGATGATCAATCTTGTGCCGGAATTTCGTACCAAGATGCCGTCTGAACTTTCTGGCGGTATGCGTAAGCGTGTTGCCCTGGCTCGTGCAATTGCCTTGAATCCCGAAATTTTGCTGTACGATGAACCGACCACCGGTCTTGACCCCATTACCAGTGATGTGATTAACGACTTGATCCTGGAAATGCAGAGTAAGCTGGGTGTGACTTCGGTGGTGGTGACCCATGACATGGTCAGCGCCTTTAAGGTGGCCGACCGAATCGCCATGCTTTACAACGGAAGAATCATCGAAGTGGGTACCGTAGACGAAATTAAGAATACCAGTAACCCTTATGTACATCAGTTTATTACGGGACAGCGCAAAATATCTGTAGAAGAGGGGCATCAGGACTAAAAAATGGTCGCCCTGCCTGTGATTTTTTCCAAAGAATAATGTATTTTTAGAGGAAAGAGGTTTTTTATATGAACAAGAAGATTATTGCCGGACTTTTGTCTGCAGCTGCAGTAGGTACCTTCTGGGCCTGCGGTAGTGGTAGCATTAATGAACCCGATGCCATGACCGACGGCATCGTTTCTATGCAGTTTAATAGCCCCACCGATGCCGACACCACCAAGGCTCGTAAGATCAACGAAAACTTGATCATTCCTGCAAAGGAAGCTTGCAAGGCCGATATCAACTGCTATGCTGCAAACCAGCGCTTTGTAGATAGCGGCGATCAGCTGCCTGTAGCTTCTTCCTCTAGCGAAGCTCCTGTTGGTGGCAATTCCAGCATGTTTGCACCTCGTTCTTCTTCTTCTAGAGCTATTGGTACTGGTACTCTGCCGACTTCTAGCGAATCCGGCGACGATCCGGGCCAGGAAATTCCGGCATCCTCTGCAAGTAAAACCGAAATTACCGGTCTTGGCACCTGTGCAACGACCACCGGTGCTAAGGAAGCCAACAAGGGCGATCAGATCCAGTTCCTGTTTACTGCAAACCCCGACCGCAAGAACGAAATTGCCCAGATGCAGTTGGCTGGTCGTGTAGTGTTTGACTGGAACTATGGTACTGGCACTGGTACTGCAGTGAATGCCGCAAAGAGTAGCCTTGCTACCTTCGCAACTTCTGGCGATCCCGGTGTTTCTGTGACAGTGTCCATGGGCGATGAAATTTCTATTGTTCCTTGCGACATCCACATCAACGGTGCGCCCATTACCTGTACCTGTACATCTCCAGAAACCTCTGTTGACTTTACTGCCACCCCGGATGTAACCTGGACTGCTGCCTGCACTACCGATGCCGCATTTATGCCCCTGACCTATGAATGGGACGGTGCCCCGGGCGAAGCAACCTTTACCAAGACCTTTACTACAGCTCAGGATGGCTATGTGCCGACTCTGAAGGTTGGTAACCAGGACAATACTTTGACTACTGTTACAACTTGCACTAAGGTGAAGACTACTAAGGGTGCTGAATTTACATTTGAAAAGTCTGATACCAAGGTTAGACTCCCGGCTGGGGAATCCAATGTTGTACTTGATCTGCCTGCTACTTGGCATAATGGAACCGAGGGCACTTGCACATTGAGATGCGATGGAGCAAATCAGCCTATTGTAATTACAGTTGGTGCTGAATCTTCTAAGGCAGACTACTCTGCAACTTTGTCTATTCCTGTTGCCAAGACAATTAATAAGTCTTCCTTGGTGATCGGCTTGGATGTGTCTGCAGACTGTCAGATTTCCTACTAATTTGTAAGGCACGCCTTTTAAAAGACCGACTCCTCGCGAGCCGGTCTTTTTTTTTATGCTCAGTTCTCACTCCAACTTGTAATGAACAAACTGCGGTTTAATACAAACTTCTTACTCTATTTTAGTTATACCTAATTATATTAGTTGTGTCGCACGAAGGGAATAAGGAGTGTTCCATGAATCTATTGCAACGTTTTTTGAAGCGTGCCGTGGCCTATGTGGGTGAGCGAGGCAAGTCGAACTTGCCCTTGCTGCTCCTGTTTGTTGGCTGCGTGTTCATGTTCTTGCCGCCCATGTTCCCTGACTTTAAATTGCTGTATGCGCTAGGTGTATGGCTCTGGCCCTTCTGTTTCCTGTACTATTGCCGAATGAGCGCCCATCGCTTTAGCCAGGCCATTCTCTACATCTTTTTGGCTGTTGGCTTCTCTGTTCGTTTTTATGGAGTGTTCGGTGTCGGCTTCGAAGGCGAAAGTCTTGTTTCCATGATTCTGGTATCCTGTATTTTCTGGGTGCCCTTTGCCTGGGACGTGCGGTACTGTATTAAGGGGGCGCCTTTCGTAAATACGCTTGTGTTCCCTACAGTGTATGGAACCCTGAACTTGATTTTTTCGGCCTGCGACGTAACGCCTATTTGTAATTTGGCTTATGCTCAGTACGACAACAAATTGCTGTTCCAGACTTTGTCTGTTGTGGGCGAATTTGGCCTTACCTTCCTTATTACGTTTGCGGCCTCGGTGGCGGTTTATGTTATTGCCAACTGGGAAAACATGAATGTTCGCCGTATCGGCCTTGCCACTTTGCTTGCTGTGGCTGCAATCCATGTATGGGGCCTGGTCCAGTTTACGCAGAGTTCTGAGCCCGATTCTATCCGGGTTGCCCAGGCTATAGGCCCACGGCAGGAACAATACAGGGATGGCAGCTGGGAAACGCTGTCTTACCAGCGGAATCTTTACAGCTTCAATAGGATTGTGGAGTCTGCTTATCGCGAGCGAGCCGAAATGTTGGTACTTAATGAATCCGCCTTTACTATTGCCGATACGAATGAGGGCGACTTTATTGCCAACGCTTCGGGGTATGCCCATAAATTTCGCTTGCCCATATTGCTGACTTTAAAAATTGACGATACCGACAACAGCAGAGAGGGGCTTTACCAGAATAAGGCTGTTCTTATAGACAATCAGGGCAAGATTCTGCTGGAATACAACAAGCATAAGGCCGTTCCGTTTGTGGAATCCTTCGATCTGGATATAGGCAAGGATAAACTGCCCGCGGTGTCTCTTGAAATCGGTGGCAAGAAACGCATCGTGTCGTTTGTGATTAGCCATGATGGAAACTTCTCGGAATTCCTGCGAACCCTGGATCCTTCCGTAGAGTTCCTGTTTGTTCCTTCCAGGGATTGGAATAGCGTTGTTGACTTCCATTACCGCATGGCCGCAGCAAGAGCAGTGGAGCATGGAGTCAATATGGTCTTGACATCCTATGATGGGATTTCTTTGGTAGTAGATGAATACGGTCGAGAAATCGATCGCAGGTCTATTGCCGATGTTGGATTCGAGAATGTCTTTGTTTCCAGTGTGCCTGCGTCATCACACCCTACGACTTATGCAAGAGTAGGCGGGTTCCTGAACTACGTTTACCTGATTCTGTCCTTGATGTTCATTGGGCTTGGCGCCAAACGGGCAAGAGACGGAAGTATTGAAGACGAGGCTGATTCCAAGAAATCCAAGGATTAGTTCTTAGGTTCTTCGGACTTTGTTTCGGCAGCCTTTTTGGAAGGCTTGATGGCGTTCCATACCATGTAGCCGATAAACAGTACGCCGAATGCCAGAAGTGCAATTCCCAGTTCGGAATTGTACTTTTCGATCATGTCTTTTTGGCCATGGGCCAGATAGCCCAGGAATGCGAGAACGCAGTTCCAGATAGTTGCTCCCAAAAAGGTAAAGATGGCGAAGGGCAGTACCTTCATGCCGGCGATACCTGCAGGAATAGAAATCAGCTGGCGGATGACAGTAATGAGACGCCCTACGAAGGTGGAAATGACTCCGTGTTCGCGGAAGTAGTCTTCGGCCTTTTGCACCTTTTGAACATCAAGAAGCAGGAAGTGACCAAGACGGCTATCTGCAAACTTGTAGATGATGGGGCGGCCCAGGAACTTGGCCAGGTAATAATTGATGAATGCTCCGATAAGGGCGCCAATGCTTGCGAATACAACGATGAGGGCTATGTTCAGGCCGGAATCCGGCTGAAGGGCCTTGTAGGCTGCAGGAGGCACCACCAGTTCCGAGGGGAAGGGGATGAAGGAACTTTCGATAGCCATCAGGAGTGTGATGGTTCCGTAGTTTAGGTGGGCGTTATACCAGTCGATAATCATGTTGTAAATCATGGTATGCAAATATAGAAAATGGTACGCAAGGCTTTAGGAACCGTCGATTTTTATAACCTGCATAACGAAAAAGTGCAGCCCTTGAGACTGCACTTTTTAAAATCAGACTTTATTTAAGACAAATTAATTATTTCTTCTTTTTGCCTTTGGCCTTTTTAGAAGCCTTCTTGTCTTTCTTGTTCTTCTTTGCGTTCTTGGCCTTCTTCTTGTTCTTGGCAGGAGCGACTTCTTCTTCCGGTTCTTCTTCTTCGACGACTTCCGGTTCCTGTTCCTGTACGGCGGGTTCGGAGGTGTCGTAGGTTTCGCCGGTCTGGTATTCGATTATAGAAGCTTCGTCGTTGGCCTTCTTGATGGCGGCCTTAGCCTCTTCGACGTACTTGCCGTCGGGGAAGCGCTTCAGATAGATTTCGTAATCCTTGATGCGGTTGCCTGACTTGACCAGCTCGAAGATGCCTGCTTCTGCTTCGTCGCGGAAGGCTCCATTAGGATTGTCGTTCAGGTAGGCCAGGTAAGCCTTGAACGTGTTCTGTGCCTGAATGACGCGGAACTTGTCGTATTCGCTGAGAGAACGAAGCTTGGCTTCGACTTCGGGACGGCGCGGAGAATCCGGATAGTACTCGATGAACATCTGCAGCATTTCGGGATCGTTGCTTGCCATGACCTGTTCGAAACGACCGTCTTCTTGGCGGACCTGGTATTCCTTAAGTTCTACCTTGCTGGAATCCATGGCGGCGTAAAGCTGTTCCTTGGTGGCAAGGTCTGCGGGGTGGCAGAAGGCCAGGTAGCTTTCCAGCACGTCGGTGAACTGGGTGCGGGTAAAGGCTTCGCTCATGTCGGGCAGGTTGCCGTTGTCGTCGAGGTAGAAGCGGTAGTCACGTTCGATGGCCATGCAGTCCCAGTCAGAGAGGGTGTCCTTGACTTCGCTGTGTTCGCGGAGTACACCGTCGCGGTCATGGAGCTTGAAGCGCATCTTGCGGTCACGGCGACTTTCTCGACCAAAGTCAAGAGAAATTTCGAGGCCGACGCGTACAGGCCACTTGTATTCCACCTTGTCGAAGGTCAGTCTAGAATAGGGGGACGGACTGGGGCTCTTGTCTTCGTTGCGAGCCTTGATGTCTTCGTAGGCCAGGAATTCCTTGCGTACGTTCAGGCCGATCTTGAGGTCTACGTCCTGGAAGACTTCGGTGATGCGATATTCCAAAGCGCCAGAGACAAATGCGGTATTGACGTAGTCGGTATACTGAGTGGTATTGCCTTCGTAGTCGTCGTAGAAAGAGAAGAAGTGGAATCCGAAGCCGCCAAGGACTCGGAGGTCCAGGTCGCCAACGACGTTCACAGAAAAACCTGCCAGCACGGAGGGGGCGTATGTCAGGAAGGACAGCTCGTGATCCTGAGGGCCTACGCGCTTACTTCCGTTGACCTCAATATGGTACTTGGGGCTATCTTCAATAGTGCCCCACTGGATGGAGTTGACTTCTGCACCTAGCCAGAGGGTAAAGGGAATGTCGGCCTTCCAGAAAGGCGTAATCAGGGGAGACCAGAGGGCGCCTGCTGAAATAGGGATCGTTAGAACGTCAGTATCGATTCCTTCATCCAGGAGACCGTTTTCGCCCTTGAAGTTCAAAAAGGCTGGTTCCCCCTGCACGTACAGCTGGGCGCGCCAGTTGGAACGCTCAAAATCTGCAGCGTAGGTTGCTGCAGTTAGCAAAGACAATATGGTAAGTAGTTTACGCATCACCATAAATTTAAATTTTTCTTTTTAAGGTGCATACAAAAAATGGAATAGAGTGCTAAAAAGTAAGCAAAAATCCTACTCCAAGCATTAATGCGCCTGCTCCTAGCAGTGAACCGCCCACAATCATCTTTCTATCGCCCTTTTCGACCAGGTCGTGGTTCTCTTGAACCTTGGCCTGGTAATGGGCTCCGCCGGAGGCCGCGGGCTTTTCTAGCTGGTCCTTGATGGTCTTGGCGTCATCGTAATCCCGAGTGGCCAAGAAGGTGACGATGGCGCCTGCGATAATGGGGGCTATGGAGGAACCCATCAGGACCTTCCCGATAAAATCCTTCTTGCGGGCCTTGACCCATTCGTCCTGTTGTACAAGTTCTGCAGGATTGGTAATGGGGTGGAGGGTTACGCTTACATCGGTTACCTCGGTGGGGGAGGCGTAGAAGGATACCAGGGTGTCGCGGAAACCTTCTTTGCGGATCTGGATGAAAGAGGTTCCGGGTTCGTAGATGTCGTACTTGCTGGGGGATTTCCCGATGGGCTCGGTGGAGGGGCTCAGAGGGGCGGAACCAGCATAGATGTAGGCTCCTTCGGGAATGGTAAAAATGCGAAACTCTGGCTTGACTTTCTTCAGTCTTGCCGAAATTTTTGTGGTGTCGTGGGGAATGGGCTTAAAGGTCTTCTTGACTCCCCAGAGTTGGCTCCCGACGTTCCAGTAGGCATAAACGTCAACCTTGCTGGTGTCGTCGATTGCAAAGGTACATGGCGTTTTGCAAATGTCATCTTTTCCGGGGAGGGTAATGGTGGCTCCATCGGGATCGGTTTCCATTTTTACGTAGCTAGGACCATCCTTGATAAGATCGGCCTTTGGGGGTGCGGTGGGGGGCTGAATAGAGTCTCCCTGGAGTTGCTTGGCCAGGTTCGACAGCTTGTTTTCGGCAAGGGCGTCGCTGAAGGAATTAAATACAGATAAACTAATTCTTGCAGAGACGATTTTGTCGGAAACGTTTTTTGGTTCTTCTGGATTCGTGGTGTCGCAGACTAATTCTGTATGGGTCATTTGCAGAATCAGGGAGTCTTGGCTGGCGCTGGCCGAAATGCTTCCCTGGAAAACGGAAGCGGCTCCGTATTTTGCCAGGGAGTCGCGAGTACAGCTGGATTCTCGGCAATAGCCGAAGTTTGTGCGGGGGGCGATAGTGACAGGAGTGCCGGATTCCTGCAGTAGTCGGGCGAGTAACGGCGTAATCTGAGCTTCTAGGACAGAGTCGATGGTTCGCCTCTCGAGGGATACGAAAATGTGCTTGCCTTCGACGGAGTCCAGGAACGTGGGCATGCTAACTTCCTGTGTTGCTGCTACTGCAGAATCCGCCGAGGGGTCTGCCTGTGAGGAATCCTGAACTGCTATTTTTGCAGAATCAACTGCGGGGGGCGTTGCCGGGTTCAGAAGGTCATTACCATGCTCATCGACAATGCTCTTGAATCGGTCTCGGGTGATTTTTACGACTGTAAATTGCCCCTGGATGTTGCCACCTAGGCTTACGGTGTCCTGCTGCATGCCTAGGAACTGGGCGTATTGAACGGCTCCCGAAACCAGTTCTACCTTGGCTCGGATGCCCTTGTCTGCAGCATGCAAGACTGCTACGCAGAGAATGATGAATGTTAAGAGCAATTTTTTCATGTAAACCTAGAATGAGAGGGTAAAGCCGATGACTAGGGCCGAGGCTCCTATGATAAGGCTTGTAAATGTTGTGGTTCGGGCAATTTTTGCCTTGTCTTTGGCGTCGTTAAAATCGTCTGAGTTCTTTTGAAGACTTTCGGGATCTTTGATATAGGTGTTGTTGATTTTGTCTTTTGCGTCTTTGGCCTGCTCAATTTGATAGAGGGTAACTAAACCGGCGGCTCCGCCTACTACAAAGGGGACAATCGAGGCGAACATTAAATTGTGTCCGAAGTTTCTTCGGCTTCTCTTGGCCATGATCCGTTCTTGCTCGTCTTGAACCACTTGATCGTAGGTAGGACGCAGGGATACGATTAGGTAGGAGGTGTCCTTGTCTGAAAGCTTTACCCGAATGGTGGTATCGTAGAAGTCCTGATGGAACAGGTGCAGAAGGATTTCGCCTTGAACGTTTTGCTCTTCGCTGACGGGGACAAATGCGGGGGATCTGTAATCCGGCTTGTCGGCTAAATCCGGGTGGATTTCTTCGATGTACACATCTGCGTTACTGGGAATGGTGGAAACGTGCAGCACCTTTTGTGCTGTTGCTGAAGCGATGAGCGTGAGGACCATCAGGAATGTCAGGCAGAGCTGTCTCATGTTATTTAGCCTCGCCGGGGTAAGGTCCCTTTATGTAAAGAAAATCCTGAACGTGTTCCAGACGCCAGTGTTGCTTCGGGAACGGATTCCTTGCGTTGTCTTCGCCTACGATTTGCAGTTCGCATGAGTGCTTGCAGGGGGCTTCAAAAATAAGGTATGGTTCTTCGTAGACGTGAGTAAGCGTGTCGCGCCCCATAATAACGTGCAGCTTGCTCCTGCTTACCCCAGCTCCGTCGTCGTAGGCATAAAAATAAATGAGGTCTCCGTAAGCATATGCCGAATCCGATGGCGCCGCCTGCGGGGGAACCTTGTCAAAAAATTGCAGTGTGTCTAACTGGACCAGGGTATTCTTTGGAATGTCTATGGTGTCGGATTTGGTTTTGTATTCAGACTGCACTTTTTCGGTTGCGTAAATAATGATGCCTGATTGGGGTGCCAGAGGTACGGTAATTTCTCCCGTGCGGTTTGTGTTGCTTACTGTATGCAGGGTGTCGCCGCTGGGTGCGACAATCTGAATTTCTGTCTGAACCTGCCTGTCTCTGCTAAGCTGGTTGTAATTGAAAGGAATGGTCAAGTATGAAAAATCACTTTCAGGAATTTTTGTCGAGAAATGGAATACCTTGGATGCGGAAGTGTAGGTTTTTCCGCTAGAATTCTTGACGTAAAGGCTTACTCCCCAGTAGATTGTATTGGATATGGATGCGGTATCGACGACCCCACCAATGGTTGTTCCCTTAAAACAGTCTACATTGCCGATTGCGTTTGTCCAGACGGAATCTGGATCATCGCTTGCGTATACGGTGCAGATGGATGATTCCCAGGGGTCAACTCCTGTAATGTTCCACTTTAGCTGAACTCCTGCATTGTCTCGCTCAACCTGATTGTAACCGTTATAGGGAACCGTCAGGCTGATTCCGCTGGGCTCGTTTACAAGAATGGTAAATGGCGTCCTTAGTGTATCTCCAAGGTAATCTACGGTCTCTAGGAAACCTTGCTTTGCTCCGGCTTCCTCAAAAGATAACGATATGGACTTAATGTTATAGTACTGACCGTCGATGTCCCACAGAATGCTGGAATAGAAACTGTTTTCGCTACTGACCTGCAGATTGCCGTCAATGAGGTGGCCTGCATAGAAGGTGTACGTCTGATTTTTTTCTAAAAAGATGGAATCCCCTACGGCATGTTGGGGTGCTGGAGTGCCTCCGCCATGAGTGACAAGAACTTGCTGCTCCAGGTGAGAAATGTTTTGTTCGCTGACCAGAGAGCTGTCACCGCAGGCGACAAGCATTGCGACTATGGCAAAAGAAATTACGAGAAGCCTTTTCATTGGATTTCCTCAAAAAGTTTGGCGTTTGGCTTCAGGTAAAAGTTCCTGGTTGTGTAGTTGAGACTTTGGTCTACGGTCGTAATGGTCAGGATTCTGGGGCTCCAGGATTTTTCGTAAGGTAGGGGAATGGTTAAAGTGTCCGACGACAATGTGATGCTTGTAATGGGGGTGTCGTCTAGATAAGTACTTGTCCTGGAGAAAACGATTTTGCCTCCCCCGTCTTTTAGCAGAAACTGCAAAGTGTCCGCATAATCAAGGGTGTCTCCTGTCGAAAGGGCGCTGATAACGGGCGGGATAGTATCTTCCAGAAAAATGGAATCCAGAGAGTATACCTGGTCGCCTTCTAGATGAAGGACTGTTGTGTCTGCCTTAAAGTCGGGAAGGCTATCGATAAATGTTACCAGGGTGTACTGGCCTGCGGGAAGCGGCTTGATGTAGAATGAGTTAAACTGAGAATCTAATTTTTTGTTAGGAAGTTCCCTGATGACTGTTTTGCTGCTGTCCATCAGGACTAAATGGACTTTGTCAACAGTTTCAGAGGACGTGGACTTTACGAACCCTTGTATGGCGTTTTCTCCGGAGACTCCCTGGGTATAGAAAGAACTTTCCAGGGTTGCCTTGGAAGCGTGCTTTAAATTGTTGAATGTACACACGTGCCAGAGGTATTTTGTTAGCGGATTCAGCTTTTTATTGAGAGTGAAGAAGGGCTGTTCAAGAATAGTATCTACAATGGGCTTTTTTTCTTTTT
Source organism: Fibrobacter sp. (assembly GCA_024398955.1). Lineage (GTDB taxonomy): Bacteria > Fibrobacterota > Fibrobacteria > Fibrobacterales > Fibrobacteraceae > Fibrobacter. Next base: position 18,371 of record JAKSIG010000035.1, read on the forward strand.
CCTGGTCGGAAGGGGATTCTTGCAACTCAAAATGATAGTAGATGTCCCAGAGGCTGTCGGGGTCGTAGCCGTTCCATGCAAAGCGAATTTGTTCGTTTGGGTCAAGATTCTGGGTCTCGTCTGCGGGTACAAAGTACCGGCTGTCTAAAGAAGGTTCTGATGCCACGTACAGGGTGATGGAGTCGCTAAGGGTATCCCCAAAAATGTCTACAAAGACAAAAGACACATGATGGATTCCCGGGGTAATGATGGAACTCTTGAAACTGAATTCGTGAGCAAATTCCTTACCATCTAAGGTCCAGAAGGTTGATTGGCTGCGTGCAGACTTGGATGGCTGCACTACAGAAAGAAAAATGATGGAATCCCCGGGAGAAACTGTGTCGCACTTGACACGCGAGGTACTTTCGTCGAAGGATGTTGTGATGTATGCATCTACCTGAATGGCCTGACTGTCGCTTTCGTTAAAGTAGTAGGAGTCTGAATCGGTACAGGCCGAAAGTATAATTGCTGTAAGGAACAGGGCGAGAGTGAAAATCTGTTTCATTATTTTGCTCCCGCGGTTCTTGCAATGTAAAATTCCTGCCAGCTGGTAGAATCCTTTTCGCCATAGGGGTCCACAACGATAACCCTGAAACGGTGGTCGCCCTGTTTTAACCCGGATTGCCTTACTTCTGTAAATTCTCCGACAGAATACTGAATGTTGTCTATCTCAAGAATGTGGGTTAACTTTTGGCCCTTGTCAGGGTCGGCAGATGCCCAGCGGAATAGGATGGGTGTGCTGCTGTTGCCGACCAAGGTGTCGCCCTGGCTTGGAGTGGTTGACTGGAATAGCATGGGCGGTGCGTTTACGATGACATTAAAGTCTACGCTGATGGAATTTTTGTTTTTATCTGAAACGGTTAGGCGGTTGGGGATGGAAGAATTTCTGAATATGCTGTTGCTTGCGTTGCGAGCGGTTATAGGATAGGTGCTTCCGCTATCTAGAAGTTTCTGGTCTTTATACCAGAGGTAGGAAACATCCTTGCTGTGTTCTTCGGGGTACACCTTGGCGACTAGTGCGGAAGAATCCTTGGAGTTGATTTTTAGCTGAACCGAATCCTTGAGGGAACCTTGGTAAACAAAGACTGCAATTTTTTCAATTTGATTTTTTGTTTCGGGTTCGCTGGGTATATCAAGACACGCCACCAGGAAGGTGCATATGGCCAAAGCCACACTTGCATAAAAAGGGGCGAAAAGTCTTTTTCCCATAAAAAACATTTTAGTAAATCTTCTATATTCCCGTTTATGAGTGAAGAAAATTTTGAATATAAAAATGCCATGGATCGTCTGGAATCCATTTTGGAACGAATTGATAATTCTGAAATGGAAATTGATGAGTTGGCAGGCCAGGTTCAGGAAGCTACCGAACTTTTGCGTAAATGTCGTCAGATTTTGCTGAAAACGGAACAGAACGTGCAGGAAGCCCTGGCTAGCTTGGATGGCGAAGTCGAAAAATAGTCCGTGATGGAAGGTTCTGTGGAAAGCTCTGTAGAAAACGTTCCCGCTTTAGAGGTTGAAGGTCTGACCGTCAGGTTCCCTGTTCGAGGGGGCGTATTCAGCAAGGTCCAGAGCTATTTTACCGCAGTGGACGATGTTAGCTTTGTTCTGCCTCAGGGTAAGATTCTTTCTATTGTGGGCGAATCCGGTTGTGGAAAGTCTACCTTGGTTAAGGCTCTTGTAGACCTTAATCCTATTGCTAAAGGATGTTTCAAAATTTTTGGAGAGACTCCCCGCAAGGTTTCCGATGTCATGCAGATGGTGTTTCAGGACCCCTTCAGCAGCCTGAACCCTCGACAGACTGTTTCTGAAATTTTGACTGCGCCTGTTGTTGCACGAGGTGTCGGTTTTGATGAGGCCGAAAAGCGGGCAAAGGACTTGCTGGATCGCGTTTCTATTCCCAAGGGTGCTTTGGATAAGTTTCCCCATGAATTTTCGGGTGGTCAGCGTCAGCGACTTTGCATTGCCCGTAGCTTGATGGTGCAGCCCAGAATTTTACTTTGTGACGAGGTAACCAGTGCCTTGGATGTTTCGGTGCAGGCCCAGATTCTTCACTTGCTAGATGACCTGCGCAATGACCTTGGCCTTTCTATCGTCTTTATTAGCCATGACATGCAGGTGGTTCGTGCCTTGAGCGACGAAGTCCTTGTGATGTATTTGGGCAAGGTTGTGGAACGCGGCAATGCCGACATTGTACTTTCTAATCCGCAAAATGATTACACAAAAAAATTGCTGGCAAGTGTTCCTACTATCAAGCGTTAAACGAATCCTGAAAGATGTCTGAGCAGAAAAAGAGATTTAAAGATACCCGGGGCGGAAACCGAAATTTTTATGGAAAGCCGAGGGTCGAAAAAAAGCCTGAAGTCTATGAACTGCATATCGAAAAAATGGTGCAGGGTGGAGATGGCATGGCTCGCCTGCCAGATGGACGTGTATGCTTTGTGCAGGGAGCATTACCTGGGGAACGTTGCAAAGTGCTGCTGACTGTTTCCAAGAAAGATTTTTCTCGCGGTCGTGCAGTTGAAATTCTGAAACCGAGTGCAGACCGCGTTAAGCCAGCCTGCCCGCTGTTTGGCAAGTGTGGCGGCTGTACCTTGCAGCATCTGGATGAACGCAGGCAGATTGAATACATGGAGCAGGTCGAAAGGGATAATTTTAAGCGCCTGGCCCATGCGGAACTGCCCAAGGATTTCAAGATTCATTTTGGAAAGGCCTGGAACTACAGGAATCGCGCCCGAGTTGTCTACCGAGAAGAAAAGTCGGGTAATCGCCGCGGAACCTTTGGCTTTCGTGGGCAGGAAAGCAATGATATTGTACCCTTCAAAAACTGTCCTGTGTTGACGCCAGCCCTAAATGAATTCCTGCAGGGTGCGGGGCGAACGCTATGCGAAAACAATCCCAAGGTTCGGGAGCTGAACATTTTTGATAATGGTGCTGGCGATGTCAGCTACTTTTACCGCGATATGCCTTCGGAGGAATTTCGTAGGAATGCGGTAAGCATAGTGGATATTTGCGGAAGAAAGATCGAGTCTGACGCATCCGTATTTTTCCAGAGCAACCTGGGCTTGCTGCCGGAGCTTGTAGAAAGCGTGCGTAAGGCGGTTGAGGTGGGCATCGCCAATGGCGAAGCTAGCGACGAGTGGCTGATAGACTTGTTTAGCGGTGTTGGTTTCTTTGCAGCTCTTTTACAGGACAAGTTCAAGAAGGTAACGACTGTAGAACGCGATGACGGTTGCCTGAAGCACGCTAAAGTGAATCTGGCGCAAACCGCCGCGAACTGCGATAACGTTTCTGCCCCTGCAGAGGATTGGCTTATGCAGAATGTGGTGGATGTGCCGGCGACCTTGATTGTGGATCCGCCCCGTACGGGCTTGCCGAAGGAAGCTCTGGAGGCAATTGTCGGAAGTTCCGTGAACCGTTTAATCTACGTTTCTTGTGATCCGGTGACCTTGGCACGAGACTATGCCAAATTTGCCGAGGCCGGCTTTGCGCTGAAACATGCAGAAGGCTTTGCTTTCTACCCTCAGACGCCCCATATGGAAATGATGTTTGTTCTCTCACGTTAATTTAAAAACACAGCAAGTCTATTTTTGCTACTTTATTTTTTGAAAAACAAAAGAGGATCTTATGAAAAAGTTTTTTGTTGCAGCAGCCTTGCTTGCATGTGCCTTGTTTACAGGATGTTCTTCTGAAGAACCTTCCATCGTTTGTGGCCGCGACTGGAACGATGGCGCCAAGGTCGTAGCCGATACGACTAGCGAATTTGATCTGGCCGACCAGATGGTGGTTCAGTTCAAGTATGGCAAGAACTTTGATTTCAAGACTTTGAAGGTGGCTTTCTACGAGGGCTCCGCTGCCAATAAGGGTGCCGAAATTTGGTCCCGCGAGACCGCTGTTAGCGAAAAGGCAGACAAGTACACCTTGCAGGGAAAGTCAAAACATGGTGGCATGATGCTTGCCCGTGAAATGTGCAAAAAGCGTCAGCCAAGCTCGATTTTGATTGAGTTCAGCGCCGAAGGCAAGGTGCTTGCCTCCAAGGACATTAATCTCGTTAAGACCCGCTAATTTTTATGAAAAAACGAAATTCGATTTTTGCAGGGATTGCTTTTGGCTTGTGCGCGACTTTGATGGGTTGCGGAGACTTTCCTGTAACCATGAATTATACTGTTTCTGAACCCGTCAAGTTAGATGTGATTGTTGAAAGCTACATCACGACGCTTGACGAAAAGGGCGAGGAACATGTTGGTACACACACCTTGACCAACGTGAAGATGAACTATTCCGGTGCTGGAGATACCGTCAAGGTTCATAGGGATTACTCTATCGATAATTCTAGCGGTTATCTGAAAAACTATATGCCCAGCGCCTTGGCCTGGCGTGCAAAGTCTGTGGATTTTAAGGGCGTTGACCGCCGTGTTTTTGATATTGAAGGCTTGAATGAAGGTTATGACAGCCTGGTCAACAGGTTGCCCATGCCAAAGCTTTGGCGTGAACAGCTGTTGAATCCTGATTTCAAGCCCCATTTGGCCCGTGCCGAAAAGCATCGCTGGGAAATGCAGCATTTGCTTACTGGCGAGATTCCTGCCAAGGGCAATATCACCAAGATGCTTCAGGAACAGGGACGTTTGAATTTCGCGCTGATCCAGGTGGACTCTGTCGTGGTGAAGGGCTTTGAAAATCGAGACCATCGCCGTTGCCTGGACTATGTGGTTTACCTGCAGGAAACAGAAAGCTTCCCTTATTTCATTTGGGAACAGCATGTAAATTCCAAGATTGTCGATGCCAAGTACATGAAGTACAAGACCGGACTGAAGGCAGAATACAAGACCAGTTACGAATTGATGATCGATCCTACTACAGGCGTTCCTTGCCTGGAGCATGAAACCAAGGTAGGAACTCACACAATGGTCGATCCTGAAACTCGTGATACTACAACCTTCTTTAGCCTTATTACCACCGAGCGCATGTACAACTTGGTCAAGCCCGGCGAAGGGGAAGAATAATGCGCTTGCTTTGGGCTGCCGCTTTTTCTGCCGTTGCTCTGGTCGGTTGCGCAAGTCATCCGTCACCGCAGCAGACTATGGTAGATGACCGCCATTTGGTTTATACCCAGATGTATAAGGCATATAAGGAAGCAGAAGACGAATACCTGAATCTTTTGTTCAATATCGAACGCATGCCGGAGGAAGAAGAACTCTGGATGATGAAGCGAGACCGGATGCTGGAATTGAGCCAGCTGAAGGAATTGATGCTGACCGCCCGTGGTGAACTGGATGAGGCCATGCGCCTGTGGGAAATGCACTTGCTGGATATTCAGGCCGACGTAAAGCAGTCCAAGATGAAGCAGTATAGCCCGAACTTTGAGGGCGATGCTGCAAAACGTACAAGTCCCGGACAGCTACTTCCTGGGGAAATTCAAAAAAAATAATGATAAGTGGTTTAGGGGGCTGAGCCCCTCGAGCCGTGTTACTGCCAGGAATTGCTGAAGCCCATGCCTACGGCGAACTTGATTCTTGTAGGGGCGATGCTTTCGGGCAGAAGCGGCAGGTCGATGGGGGTCAGCTTGCGACCGCCATGCAGGTTCTCGTCTTCTCCGATGCGGTTGAGCCCGCGAGCGAATGTAAGGCTGATGTCTACGGGTACGCTGTAGAACAGCTTGTTACTCCAACGTAAGCTTAGGCCTACGTCGCGATCCCAGAATCTTCTGTCGGTAAACTTGTCTGTATCAAACCAGCTGCTGTTCCAGGCGGCGCCGATTTGTGCGAACAGGTCGAAGTAGAAATCGCGGGTGCTGAAAATCCAGGCGGATTTGCGCCAGTCACTGTAGATGGGGAACAGATAATGAATTTCTGCGACGGCGGTCTTTGTTCCTGCCAGAGTGTAGTTCTCGGAACTGCGCAGGTAGGGGTAACCTTCCAGGAATAGGGGACTGTAGTAGTAGGAATCTAAGGTGTCTTCCTTGGCGTCGGTATCCCATTTGATAATGCCGCTAAGTTTTCCACCTGCAGCCAGACGGGCTCCGGTCCAAGGGCTTTGAATGCTTCCGTAAAGATTGACTCCGACTTCGTTGATATTGAAGTTTCGATACTTGGGCTTGATGGAACCGCTTTCGGTAACAGTAAAGCTTTCGGCGAAGGTGCCCGGGCGATACAGGTCGGAGTTCGCATACTGGTAATAGAGCATTAGGCCGTTGCCCTGTCCGTCAATTCCGGTTCCGCCATCGCTGTGGTCTCCATAAAGGCCTAGTGCGACCAAGGCGCTAATGCGTTTCTGGTAAGTCCAGCTGAAGTCGTCTTCGTAAAGGTTGAAATCTGCCCAGTCATAGCTAACGGCAACCTGCAAGGTGTCGATGGACTTAAAGATGCTGTAGCCTGCAGCGCCAACGATAGACTGCATGGGAATGGCGTAATGGTTCAGTCCAAGGCTGTCGCCGCCATGGGCACGTACATCTTCGTAACGGACCGTATCCTTGCTGGTGTAGTTGGCGTAAGTGTAGGTAAGGCTTAAATCCAGAGGCGTACTGCGATTTTCCCAGGAAACGAAAAATTCCTTTTCCTGCTCGGGATTGAGTCCATCGCTGTTGATGTAGTCGAATCCTGCGCCCAGCTCCAGCAAAAGCCCCATTTGTACGGTGTTTTTCTTGAGAGGGTCGCTAAGAACAACGGCTAGCCCAGCCTTGGCCTTAAGCTGTCCTTCTCCAAATACGGTAAGGTCTGGAGCGTTTTCGGTAAAGACGACCATGGGTACGAATAGCGGGACATTGGGTATGGGCCTGTAGTCTTTTTCGATGCCGCCAAATTCAATGTCATTAAATTCGATGTTCTTTTCGAGGCGAGGGAGTGGAGTTCCGTGAAGTATTATTTCCTTGGAACTTTCGTGATTTGTTATGGTTCGGGTCGTATCCGCAATCTTTATAACGGAGTCGTGGAAGGCGATAGAGGGAATGGAAACGCAATCTTTTTGGATAAGGTAGATGCTGTCCTTGGCTGAAGAATCTGCCAAGAAATTCTTTTCCGCAAAAAGAGATTCCTGTGTTGTTGAATCTGCAGTTAGCGAGTCTGTGGACGGCTGTTCCTGGCAGTTGCTCCAGGTGGTGTCGGCAACCTGAATTACGGAATCACGAACGGTCACATTGATGGTGGTGTCAGATGTTGCCGGAACGAAAATGCTGTAAGCCAGCTTGTACAGCGAGAAGCCGTCTTTGTCATAGTTCGTGTAGTAAAGAGTGTCTCCGGCCAATACAGGAGTAAAGGCGCCGCCAACGACGTTGGTCAGGGGGTGCTCTTCCCCTGTGTTGATGTTCTTTTCGACAAGATTGAATATCCCGTTTCGGTTGCTGGAAAAAACAATCTTTTCGTTATCGAGCCAGTTTACGTCGCGTTCATCGAATTGCTTATTGCTGATTTCCCTAAAGTTCTTGCCGTCTGCATCAATAAGGGCTATGCCGCGGATTTCGTTATCGAAATATCCAAAGGCAATTTTCTTTCCATCGGGGCTGAACTTGGGGCTGTAGATGTTGTAGTACTTAAACTTGGCGTCGGGAACAAAAAGGTCCACCGGTTCATCTCTGTCGAAGTTCTGCAAGTCCCTGGGGAAGGAAACTTTACTCAGGGCGAATCGGGTGCTGTACTGTTCCCGTCGCACAAAGACAACACTTGAACCCTGCGGGTCGATTGCCGGATACACGGCGTCCGTCAGGTAAGATATTGTGACTTCGTTTTTGTTCGTGTCTGCCACAGCAATGTCAAAGTGGGCGTGACCATCTCTATCGCGGTTCTGATACGTTACATAAGCAATCATGGGGCCGCGGGAGGAATCGTTGTAAACGTCGATGCCTTTGTCGAGCCAGGCTTTTTTCAGCTTGAATCCCGTGCTTGCAAAAGAGGATATGTCGATGGTACTGTCGGCGCCCTCGATTTCGATATCGCCGACTTCGACCTTGCCGGTAGTGCTGTCTGGCGTTGATTTTGCGATGCTGTCTGCTGAGGCTGCGGTATCCGTTACGCTTGAATCTGCCTCTAGGGGCATCTTGAATAGGCCTCCGTCAAACCAGGCTCCGCCAAAGTTCGATACGCCATAAAGATGCTTGCCCGCTACAATGGGAAAGTCGTTCCAGAATACGTTTGCGGTAAGCTTTGTTCCTTGTACCAGTTCTCCTAGAGAATCTTTCTGAGCCTGGTATTCTTCGGTAATTTCCTTTTTCCAGGCCTCGTAAAGTTCGTCTTCGCCGATACCTAGAACATCACGGAGGGCTCCGTCCAGAGTCATGCGATGGTATTTAGAAAGGTTCATCCAGATCTTGGGGACTGCATCGTCGCCGTAATGCTTGTCGATGTAGCGAACCAAGGCGAAGCCTTGGGTATATGGGCCAAGTTCTGCAAACAGGGAATTGTCCGAAAAATCGTGCATGTACTCGAGACCGAGTAAGCTATCGTTCAATGCTGCTGTGCGCAAAAGCATGTCGCGGTGTGTATCCCACCCGTCAAAACCCATGCGGCTGGATTCGTACTGGGCTGTACCTTCTGCCAGCCAAAGAGGCTGCATGGTAAAGGGGAGTAAACTTACAAAGTCGCTTGTAGTGCGCTCGTTATAGTAGTCGGTGTAGCTGAACTGTATGCCGTAAACGTGTGGGTTTACCTTGCTGCCACTCTCGATACTGACCAGGTGACTGAATTCGTGGGTTACTACATCGGTAAGCCAGCCATGGGAACTGCGAATTTTAAAGTCCCAGTTGGTAAGCCACAGGTTCAGTGCGTTTTCGCTGGGAACTGCGGAACCATTGCTATACAGGGAATTGTTCAGGGTAACGTTTACGCGGCTGGGCAAGTCATGGTAGCGGCTGACGACGCTGTCGTAGACGGCTTCTGCAAAGGCCGATGCTCGTGCGGCGTGATCGGTGTATTCTGCCGGATAATGGAATTGAAAATGAGGGGTGCCTGCAGTTTTCCAGTGGATATCACTTTGGTTTCCATAGAATTGGACTGCCAGTGCCGCTGATGCACTAAGTACAGTTGCTGCAATTGTTTTTTTCAGGTTCTTCAAGATTCAATCCAAAATATCATTTGTCCATTCTACAAGATACAAAAATGCCGCCTCCAAATGGAAACGGCACTTCTTATAATTGCGAATGTAGAGACGATGCTGACGGATTCAGTTAGTCGTTCAGCTTCATGGCTTCGGCCAGACCGTCGTAGAGCTTGCCTTCGCTATCCACAACGGAGAAGCCGCCGGTGTAGCCCCAGTGAGTCCAAGGAATCTGCAGGGTGTCGCAGATTTCTGCCATGGCCTTGTAGTAGTTCAGCACGGATTCTGCGTCAGACTTGTCGCGGAGGGCGCCGAATTCGTTGATAATCACAGGAACGTTGTTTGTAACAGCCCATTCCTTGGCCTTGAGTACAGACTGGAGAATGGCTTCCTTGCTGCCGGTCTTGTAGTACTGCTTGATAGCACCAAGAACCTTGCTCTTGTTGGCGGCACTTACGCCGAAGTCCGCAGAGTATTCAGACCACTTTTCGACACTGTAGGGGAACGGAATGTTCTTGACGGCTGCGTAATCGGTCCAGGAACCGCCCTGGTGAGTGAACACGAAGGGTTCGTAGGTGTGGATCACGTAGATGATGTTGTCGTCGGTGAACGGAGTACGCTTGGCAAGGAGGCTCATGGAGTACCACTGGGCGTCACCAAAGAGAATGGAATGCTTCTTGTTCACTTCGCGGATGGCGTCGATCATGGCCTGGGCTGCAACAGTCCACTGGGCTGCGGTAACCTTGCCTGCGCTCATGTCCGGTTCGTTCAGCAGTTCGAAGAAGATGTCTTCGCGTTCGCTTGTGGCGAAGTGTTCTGCAACATGCTGCCAGACGCCGGCCATCATCTTGATGTAGGTGGTGTCGTCTGCGGATTCCTTGTTGTAGCTGTTGTCATATTCGTGGTAGTCGATGTCGAAGGACATGCCGTTCTCCTTGGTCCACTTGTCGAAGGAGTCGAGAACCAGGAACAGGGTGTCGTCATCGAATTCCAGCTTGTCGGCCTTGCCTGCAAGGAAGTCCTTCTTGTTGGTCACGTAGAGGTCCAGGTCGATGGGGAGACGAAGGGACTTGAATCCGTAACCGGCGAGAAGCTTGATGTCGTCTTCGCCGAATTCGAACTTCTTGAACTTGCCATCTGCATTTTCCAGCCAGTTGGTGAAGTTTACACCCTTGTTCAGGTACTTCATGGCCTTTTCCTGCAGCGGGTTGCTGATGGTGATGTCGCCAATGGTGACTTCGGGAATGGACGGCTCGTTCTTGGTCAGGTCGGCAACATCTGCGGGAAGAGCATCTTCGTCAAGGAAGGCGATGTTGTCGATCATAAGAGAGCCGGTGGTAACCTTGGAACCGCCCTTGATGTGGAAGCTGATCTGGTTGATGTTTTCCTTGTCGAAGGGTACGGCTGTGCCCCAGCCTTCCTGGGACAGATCGCGGAACTTAACATCGACGCACTTCCATGCGCTGGTGGATGCTGGCATCTGGGCGCCATGGACATCGTAGTCCGTCACGTCGGAAGTTTCGACGCGAACGGTGTGCTTGCCGCCTATATAGCAGTAGTGAATGCCACCGATTTTGGAGAAGTCTTCTGCGGTAATAGCGACGCCAAGTGCTACATACGGGTCGTAGGCGTACTCACCCTTGTCCAATGTGTAGTTGACCTGGAAAGCGTACTTGGAATTGTAACCACCAGGAACGGCTACGGGGTAGCCTTCTTCGCCAACAGCCGTTTCGATCACGGAAGCGCCACCGTTGGTCTGGTCGTCGTAGGTGAACCAGCCGTTGCCCTGTGCGGTTTCGCCGTTACCGTCTTCAAAGTCGTCAATCAGAATGCCCTTGGGGGCGAAGTCCTCGATTGTTCCCGGAACGACTTCGGTGGGGGTGTCGGGAGTCTCGGTAACACTGCTGTCGCCAGGAGCCGGAACCGTAGGATCATCGGGGTTTACAGTGGGATCACCCGGAGTGGCGTTGCTTGAGTCAGCGGGAATAGCGGAGGAAGGTGGATCAATTGTGTCCACGTTGTTGGAACTGCTGTCATCGCTACAGGCTGTGGCGAAAAGACCGAATGCTGCAGCTGCAGAAAGGGCCATGCAGGATTTTTTCCAGTTTTGCTTCTTGAAATTCATGAAATCTCCCTGTTTTAAGGATGTTTTTTGTCAAAGTTAATCTATTTTATTATTATAAAAACGAACGTACTAAAAAATAGTTACATAAAAAACTGTAATCACTGTTTTTACTGGACTTCCCCAGAATGGCATTTTTTTCTGATTTATATCACCAATCTGTTCAAAAAGTACCCAAAGGGGTGGTTGATCCCATTGTACTGCATTGGGAATTGCAGAAATTGGCTGATAGACGGTACTTCGGCTGCAACCGGCTAGATGTGCATGAAGGTGAAATTCCGCCCTTTGGCTATGTTTCCGCCGATGGGATGAATTCTGTGGGGGTGTACGTTGTCTTGCGTGGGCGAAAGTTCCCTGATGGTATTTATGCCTATGATCCCGTGATGCGAGGTGATGTTCCGGGGGTAGTTGGCCAACTGGTAAGAATTGGTGGCAAAGACGAGATGAAACGTCTTGCAGAAGCCTTTCCTGATAGGGATTTTTTACTGGATACGCCTGTATTGTATGTGTTTACCGGCTTGCTGGAACGAGTCATTTGGCGGTTTAAGGAAGCTGGGTATGCACGGGTTCTTCAGGATGTTGGCGCCTGTGTCGGTAGCGTGATGCTTCATGCCAAGGCCAAGGGGGCGAAGGTTTTCCCCTTGGGCGGTTTTGTGGATGACC
>JAKSIG010000036.1 GCA_024398955.1 Fibrobacter sp.
CGTTTGGCGCATTCGTCGAAATCCTCCCGGGTCGCGACGGTCTCGTTCACATCTCTGAACTTGCTGACCATCGCGTCGACAAGGTCGAAGACGTTGTCCACGTCGGTGACGAAGTCGAAGTTCTCTGCCTCGGTGTCGACCCGAAGGGCAAGGTAAAGCTTTCTATGAAGGCTCTGCTCCCTCCGAAGCCGGCTGAAGCTGCACCTGCAGCAGAAGCCCCGGCCGCTGAAGCTCCCGCAGCACCTGCTGCAGAAGCTGCCGCTCCCGAAGCACCTGCCGAAGCCTAATTCGACAAAGTTCTAAGAACTTAAAAAGTCCGACTGCGAAAGCAGCCGGACTTTTTTTAAGAACTGCTCTTTGTAAATACAGTTGATTCTTTGCTGTATAATTCTTGAAAATTCCAAATAAATTCAATTTTTTGAAAGTTTTTGATAAGAAAGTTGATTATCTTTCTTTTTAGTAAAAGACTTGAAGAAGCGTTTGGGATGATTATCGATTATTTGCTTATAGTTACGGTATTGTCGGCCATAAATTTAGTGGCTATGTGGTTCCTGAATCCGAAGTTCAACGGACCCTATCCAATTATTTGCTTTTTGGCCTTTGTATCGTGCGTTGGACACTTGCTGCTAGGGCTCTCCTCTAATGTAAGCGAAGCAATTATCGCGAACAAGATGAACTATATCGGTGCAACGTTCTTGCCCATGATCATGTTCTATGCGGTTGCGGCTGTTTGCCATGTTCGCATTAATCGAATCGTCTCGCTTTTGTTGAATGTTTTTACCCTTGGCGTTTTTGGACTGTCTGCCACGGTTGGTTTTAGCGACATTTATTACAAGACTATTGATTATGTACAGACCCATGAAGGGGTTGGAAATTATGTGGCCACTTATGGTTTTGGCCATGATATTTTTAACCTGATGATTGTGGGGTACCTGCTTGCCAATATCAGCTTGCTGGTGTATGCCTTTGCCAAAAAGAAGAATGTTTCCTTTAGGTGCCTAATTGCAATTTCTTTAATCGATATCGTAACCATTCTTTCGTTCTTTATTTCAAGACTTTGGGGGAATGATACCTTGACCATGCCTCTGGTTTATGTGTTTGACCAGTTGGCCTTGCTCTACATTTGCTACCGCGTCAAATGTTATGATATCGGGCATAGCGTTCTTTCTGTATTGGAACGGAATAACACGGATGGTTATATCTTGCTTTCGTCCAGTTGTGAATTCCTGGGCTGTAATGATATCGCCTATAACATTGCTTCTTCCTTTAAGGATTGTCGTGTAGACCATGTCTTGCCTGCAGGAAACTCAGAAATAGACTTCTTCCGCTTTTGGGTTAAGGAAGTGGGCGAGGGAAACTACCAAGAGGTAAAGGATTTTCAGGTTGGAAACCGCCATTACCGTTGTACGGTCAAGAAGGTGCGCCTGATTAGAGAAAAGTACGCTAATTTGTTCAAAATCGTGGATGACACGGACTTGCATAATTATGTGCAGATGCTGGGCGATAGCAATTCCCGTCTAGAAACTGTCGTAAAGAGCAATGCCAACCAGCTGAAGTCGATTCAGGAACAGATTATTGTGGGCCTTGCCAATATGGTTGAAAGCCGCGACAGCAATACGGGTGGCCATATCAAGCGTACCAGCAAGGTCGTTTCGATACTGGTGGATGACTTGCGCAAGAATGGCAACTTGAATTGCGACGACGAATTTTATGAGGCTCTGATCAGCGCCGCTCCAATGCATGACCTTGGAAAGATTGCTATCAACGACCAGATTTTAAGAAAGCCGGGCAAGTTTACTGCTGAAGAATTTGAAATCATGAAAACTCATTCCGAAAAGGGCGCTTTCATTGTAGAAAACCTTTTGGCTCAGATCGAATCTCCGGAGTTCGTGGCGATTGCCAAGAATGTGGCCTGGTTCCATCACGAACGGTTTGATGGCAAGGGATACCCCAGGGGCCTGAAGGGCGACGAGATTCCCTTTGAAGCTAGAATCATGGCTGTGGCCGACGTGTACGACGCCCTGGTCAGTAAGCGTTGCTACAAGGAGAAGTTCTCTTTCTCGGATGCTTTTGATATTATTGCCGAAGGCATGGGGTCCCAGTTTGACCCGTCTCTGTGGAAGAGCTTCTATAATTGTCGTGAAAAGTTGGAAGAGTATTACAAATCTTCTACTTAAATCCTGGGGCCTGGAGCCGCAGCACTCGACTTTTCCTAAATGGCGCTTTTACAAAGCGCATTTGGTACGTCCACATAGTGGATAACTCAACTAAGCCACTAAAGTGGCTAGTTTCGTATATCTCGGCCATGCCAGCACGCTGCGGCTCAGCAATGGAAACAATAAGTTGTTTCCTCTACATTCATCTTGCTTTCGTTTGCCGCTGCTCTTGACTTTTCCTAAATTTACAGTATGACAAAGTTTTCTGAATTTCCTTATGTTGCAGACCGCTTTAACGCAGTCCGTAGAGAAACTGTACAGGTTCGCGTAGGCGACGCATTGATCGGGGGCGGTGCCCCCATTTTAGTTCAGTCCATGACCACCACCAAGCCCAAGGACGTCGAAAAGACCGTCCAGGAAACCTTGGATCTTGCCAAGGTTGGCTGTGGCCTTGTTCGTATTACGACTCCCACCTTTGCCGACGCCGCAGGTCTTGAAGAAGTGATGAAGCGAGTCCGTGCTGCCGGTTGCAAGATTCCGGTTTCTGCTGACATTCACTTCCAGCCAAAGGCTGCATTTGAAGCTCTCAAGTGGGTTGAAAAGGTTCGCATCAATCCGGGCAACTTCGTGGATACCGGTATCTTGACTCTGGAAAATCAGACTGATGCTATGTTTGAAGAGGGCAAGGTGAAGGTAGCCGAACAGTTCACTCCCTTCGTCCAGGAAGCTAAGCGCCTGGGTCGCGTGATCCGCATTGGCGTGAATCACGGTTCCCTTTCCGCTCGTATGATTTACCGTTACGGTGACACCGTGGAAGGCATGGTGGAATCCGTCATGGAATATCTGGCCGTTTGCGAAGCTGAACATTTTGACCAGGTGGTCCTGTCCCTCAAGTCCAGCAATCCTCGCGTGGCTATTTCTGCCTATCGTATGTTGGCTGCACGTATTAAGCAGGAAGGTTTCAAGCCTTATCCGTTCCACGTAGGCGTAACGGAAGCGGGCGCTGGTGCCGATGGCCGTATGAAGTCTGCTGCTGGTATCGGAGCTCTCTTGCTGGATGGCCTTGCCGATACCATCCGAGTTTCCTTGACCGAAGATCCTGTGGCTGAAGTTCCTGTGGCACATGACTTGATTAAGGCTTGCGCGCTGCCCTCCGATAAGGGTGTGGCACCTGTAAGCTATGCTGTGCCCGTTCTTGAAAAGGATCCGTACCACTACTCTCGTCGTGAAACCAATCCTGTTATTTTGAATGGTGTCGAAATTGGCGGCGCACAGCCGGTGAAGGTTGGCGTTCGCTCCGAAGCCGCGAGCCTGACGGGTGAAGGTCGCGGTCCTGAATTTGCCGTAGCAAGCCTTGGCGATAAGCCCGTGGTTGCTTTTGATGACCCGATGGATATCGCAGGTTTTGCGGCTAATCCCATTTCTGTTCCCGAAGGATCCGTCTTCTGCTATACTGGCGAAAATATGGTGGCTGGTGTTCGCGCTATGGTTTCTGCTCTTGAAGCCGCTGGCCGTAAGGATCCTGTCTTGCTGTACGCCAACATCGGCAGTACCGAAATGGATATGCTCCGTGTTTCTGCTGACATCGGCAGCTTGGTTACCGACGGTATTGGTGACGCTGTGGTCATCGAAGGGTACAAGAGTCCCAAGGAATCTGTGGAACTCGCCTTTGATATTTTGCAGGCTGCCTACTGCCGCCGTAGCAAGACCAACTTCATTAGCTGCCCCAGCTGTGGCCGTACTTTGTACAACATTCAGGAAGTCATGGGCAAGATCAAGGCTCGTTTCGGCCACCTGAAGGATTTGTCTATCGGCATTATGGGCTGCATTGTGAATGGCCCTGGTGAAATGGCTGATGCAGACTTTGGCTACGTTGGTGGCGGCCCTGGCCGTATTACCCTGTTCGAGGGCAAGACGGCTGTTAAGAAGAATATCCCCGAAGAGGATGCCATCGAAGAACTGGTGGCACTCATCAAGGAACGAGGCCGCTGGGTAGATGCGCCGGAGGCGCAGTGATTAGTAGACAGTAAACAGTGGTTAGTAATCAGTAAAAATAAGGCGGCTCCGCCGCGATTATAAAACTAACCACTAACCACTAACCACTATGAATTTTTAACATAAACTAAATAAGGATGTTCTACAATGGGTGAAAAAAATATTTTTGGTGAAGAAGAAGAAAAAGTAACTAGTTATCCTTTGCTAAAACGAGTTATTATTATACTCGTTGTGGGCTTTGTTTTGTTGTGGGTAATGTTGTTGTATTTTGATAGTGTTGGTGCTCCGCCGGTAGATTTCTTTGCTAGTGAACCAACCTCTAATCAGGTTGCTGCATCTCCCGAAAAAGTTTGCAAGAATTCTTATGGTCAGCCCTATGATTGGGCTTGTAGAAAAGCTCTTAGATCAAAAGGGTATAATGTTGACAAATACATTTCTTGGGGTGGGGCTGATAATGGTATGAATTCTGCTGTTTGCACTGCGACAGAGTCTTCTGGAATTGTTGTAGGCTTTGAAATTATTTTCAAAGAAAAATGCGAAGCTTTATCTGTAAAAAATTTGGATTATTAAACATAAACTACAAGGAATAACAAATCATGGCAACTATTAAGACTATGAACAACATCTCCAAGAAGGGCCTTAGCCTGTTTGGAGCATACTATCAGGTTTCTGATACCGTCGAAAATCCGGACGCAATTCTCGTCCGTTCTGCTCAGGTTGATACTGATCAGTTTGACGGCCTTCTGGCTGTGGCTCGTGCCGGTGCTGGTGTGAACAACATTACCATCGACAAGGCTTCCGCTAAGGGTGTCTGCGTGTTCAATACTCCGGGTGCCAATGCAAACGCTGTTGCTGAACTGGTGATGACCGTTCTCGGTATGGCTGTTCGTAACGTTGCTCAGGCTGCAAACTGGGTCAAGGCTCTGGATGTAAATGATCCGGATATGGCCAAGACTGTTGAAAGCGGCAAGAAGA
Source organism: Fibrobacter sp. (assembly GCA_024398955.1). Lineage (GTDB taxonomy): Bacteria > Fibrobacterota > Fibrobacteria > Fibrobacterales > Fibrobacteraceae > Fibrobacter. The sequence continues at coordinate 5,127 of JAKSIG010000036.1, forward strand.
AGTTCGCTGGTTCCGAACTGGCTGGCAAGACCCTCGGCGTTATCGGTCTGGGCAAGATTGGCGTTCTGGTTGCTAACTATGCTCGTTGGAAGAACATGCGCGTTATCGCATACGAACCGTATCCTAACGCTCTCAACATGCACGAACTTTCCAACAAGGTTGAAATTGCCGATCTCGACACCGTGATTGCAAATTCCGACTTCCTCACTGTTCATGTTCCGTTCATCAAGGGCGTTACCGAAAACCTCCTGAACCGTAAGAACCTGGCAAACTTCAAGGGTACTCATATCCTGAACTTCGCCCGTAACGGTCTGGTCGAAATGGATCCTGTCTACGAAATGCTGGACAACGGTACTCTTCAGGGTTACCTCTGCGACTTCCCCGATGCAAAGCAGATTCAGCACGACAAGATTATGTGCTTCCCGCACCTGGGTGCTTCTACCGAAGAAGCCGAAGAAAACTGCGCAATCATGGCTGTTGAAGAACTGAAGGACTACATCGAATACGGTTGCGTTCGTAACTCTGTCAATTTCCCGGCATTGAACGACAAGCCTCACATGGGCATCAAGACCCGCGTTGTTGTTATCAACCAGGACGTTCCCAACATGATTGCTGAAATCACCAAGGTGTTCGGTGCTGAAAACATCAACATTGCCTCTTTCTCTAACAAGAGCAATGGCAAGATCGGTTACAACCTGATTGACATTGAAAGCTCCATCGACGACTCTATCAAGGAAAAGCTTGCTAAGCTTGATAAGGTTGTTAAGGTTCGCGTAATTCACTTCTAATGTCGCCATCGGCGCAAGAATGAAAAATCCGACGAGTTTGACTCGTCGGATTTTTTTATGGTTTGCTTATTGCGTATTAGGGCATTGCGCCTCAAGCCTACTTGTACATCTCCTCAATCTGCTCGGCGTACTTTTCTTCGGCGGCCTTGCGACGGATCTTGAGTGTGGGGGTCAGCAGACCCGATTCGACAGTAAGGTTGTCGCCAATGAAGGTCCACTTGCGAATTTGTTCCCAGTGGTTCAGCTTCTTGTTGATGCGGGTGATGTGGCGTGAAATAGCCTCGTTAATATGCTTGGATTCCATGGCCTTGTTAATGTCGAATTCTTCCTTCGTTCGGTTCAGGAAGCGTCGTGCGTTAATGGGGTTCAGGAATATGAGTACCGAGGCGAACTTGCGGTCGTTTGCAATGACCAGGGCCTGTTCTACCAGCGGGTGACGGCTGATTTCTACTTCAATGGGGTTGGGGCTTACATATTTGCCGGTGCTGGTCTTCAGGAGTTCCTTGATGCGGCCGGTAAGAACCAGACGGCCTTCTGCATCGAAGGTCCCCTGGTCGCCAGTCTTGAAGTAGCCGTCTTCGGTAAAAATCTCCTTGTTCAGTTCAGGCTGGTTGTGGTAGCCCTTGAAAACGCTGTCGCCCTTGGCCAGAACTTCGTTGTTTTCTCCGATCTTTACATCTAGGTGGGCGAGGGGGAAGCCGACGCTGCCGGGCTGAACTCTCTTGGGATCGTTGACGCACAGCACGGGGGAGCACTCCGTAAGGCCGTAACCTTCGCAAATGGTAATGCCCACGTTCAGTAGGAATCGGCAGATGGACTTGTTTAATGCTCCGCCTCCGCAAACGATTATTCGGAACTTGCCGCCGATGGCTTCGCGCATCTTTCTATAGACCAGCTTGTCGTAAATGCGGTGGGCGATGCTATGACGTTTGAAGGGGTCTTCGATTTTTGCAATTTTCACGGCGCGGTTGATAATCCAGCGCTTGAGGCCGTGGCAGCCTTCGCCGGCGGCAGTCATGCTTTCGTAGACACGCTCCAGAATGCGGGGGACGACCATCATGGCGGTGGGGTGGACTTCTTTCATTAGAAGTGCGGCGTTCTTCGGGGTGTCGCCGAAGTAAACCTTGGTTCCGTTGAGAATGAAGAAGTATACTGTCATTCGTTCCAGAACATGGGCCACGGGCAAGATGACCAGGCCCACGTCGGTGGCGCGGTTCAGCTGGAGGGTGTCTCGCCTGATGGTCTGTACCTGCGCCAGCATGTTTCTGTGAGACAGCTCGGCGCCCTTGGGGCGACCGGTGGAACCGCTGGTGTAAATAATGCTGAAGAGATCGTCGGACTGGATTGCGTCTAGCTGATTTTGAATCCACATGCTGGATTCAGGATCCTTGGCCAGTTCATGACCTTCGCGGATCAGGTCTGCCCAGTAAATGCCGTTGTCGGGGCAGTCCGATGCGGGGTCGATGCAGATGACGACCTTAAAACGGTTGAGCTGTTCCCTAAGTGCGGGATCCAGCTCGCTGACGTCGTTCAGAAGGAGGATCTGGACGTCGGAATCTTCGCACTGAAACTTGAAGTTTTCGGAGGAGATGTTAGGGAAGAGTGGTACGACCTGGCCGTGGTTCAGCTGGGTGGCGATATCGGTCATGATCCACTCTGGGCAGCTGTTGGCAACGATACCGATGCTCTGGTGAGCCTTAAAACCTCTTTTTTTGAACGCAAGGGCCAGAGAGCGGGTGTCGCGGCTCAGTTGTTGCCTGGGAAAGTGAATCCACTGTTCATGTTTTCGATGGTACCAACCGGCAAAATCCTCTCTTTCGCAGTTTGCGAAGAACATGTGGGCGAGGGACTGGTACTGCAGCGGCTCCATGGAGACTCCTTGGTTTGAAAACTTTGTTCAAAGATAAATCTATATGGTCGTGAAAAGTCTTGTGAGGCAAAAAAACTGCAAATTTTTTTGCTTTTATCTTCTTACGCAGCAAAAAATGGCTCAGCGAGTTCATGCTTTGCCCCAGAAACGGTGTTTTATACAATAAAATTTAATTTTGAATTTGTTTTTGAGAACAAGTGAAATGCCTTTAAATTGCAGTTTATGTGTGTGTTTTAATAAAATTTTTATAAAAATAGTGGTTTAACTATTGCTTTTTCAAAAAATAAACGTTATATTTTGAGAAGAAATTTGAGAACAATTGAAATGCAGATTGTTTTCTTGTGAAAAATCAAAAATGGGATGTGTGTATGAACTTCAAAGCAATTTCTCTCTCCGCTGCAGTGCTGGGCCTTGCTTCCGCTGCGTCTGCTGCTGTGACTGTCAATACGGCTGAAGGCTGGCTGGAGTCCGCCTTTATTGAGTGGGCTCCGGTAAGTGGCGCAAAGAGCTACACGGTCTATGCAGACGGCAACAAGATCGATAATCAGCTGATCCGCAGCTACGGTACCTATATGCGTGCCGATGTGGTTGGCCTTAAGGCAGGTTCCCACACTTTGAAGGTGGAATCCGATAACGGCCAGGTTTCCGACGCAAAGACGGTGACCGTAAAGGCTCACGATCGTGCCGGTTTCGCTTTTGCCGACACCAAGAATCACGTTCCTGGCGCCTACAATATGGACGGCACCTTAAAGAGCGGCGCTGTAGTGCTCTATATTTCCGAAAATACCAAGGACAAGGTCACAATGGATGTGACCACGAGCAGCAAGGGGACTACCACTACCTGCAAGAGCTTCCAGGGCATTCTTAACTGCATGAAGAAGGGTTACGAAACCCGTCCGGTGGACTTCCGCTTTATCGGTAACGTTACTGATTCCGATTCCCTCGTTCAGGGTGACATGCTCATTGACCTGGGTTCCTCTGAAAACTCCTTTGTGACGGTGGAAGGTATCGGTACCGACGCCGTGGCCAATGGCTGGGGCATTCGTATCAAGAATGCGCAGAACATCGAAGTTCGTAACATGGGCATCATGAATGTGAACAGTACCGAAGGCGATAACATTGGCCTTCAGCAGAATGACCAGTACGTCTGGGTTCACAACAACGACTTCTTCTACGGCGATGCCGGTTCCGACAAGGACCAGGTAAAGGGCGATGGTGCTCTGGACTGCAAGCTTTCTACTTACATTACCTTTAGCTACAACCACTTCTTTGATAATGGCAAGTCCAACTTGCTGGGCCTCAAGGAAGGCTCGACAGAAGGCTATTACATTACCTATCATCATAACTGGTACGACCATTCCGATAGCCGTCACCCGCGCGTTCGTTACTACAGTGCCCATGTCTATAACAACTACTACGATGGCAATGCGAAGTACGGTATTGGATCCACTCTCGGTTCCTCTATCTTTGCCGAGGCCAACTACTTCCGTAACTGCAAGTACCCCATGCTTACCTCTATGCAGGGTAGCGACGTTTATGCCGGTACGGAAAAGCGTGATCCTGCCAACTACGGCACCTTCAGCAAGGAGGCCGGCGGTTCCATCAAGGCTTTCAACAACTACATCGAAGGCGGTACCTTTATTCCCTACGGCGCAAGCAAGTACACTTTGAAGGGTGTTGAAACTGCGATTGGCGCAATTGATTCCAAGAAGGATTTCGATGCCTATGTTGTAACAAGCCGTACCCAGGAAATGCCTGCTACAGTCACTTCTTATGATGGCGCGAACAAGCACAATAACTTTGACCTGAAGCTGCCCTACACCTATGTGGTTGATGAACCTGCGGTAGCAAAGACTAACGTGACGACCTATGCGGGCCGTATCAAGGGTGGCGATTTCAAGTGGACCTTCAATAACGCTGTCGATGATGAAAAGTACGCTGTAGATGAAAAGTTGAAGGCATCCCTCGTTGCCTATACAGGCTCTCTCAAGAGCATCCAGGGCGATGGCGACATCAAGCCGGTTGTGACTCCTGCAGTTTCCAGCAGCTCCGTTGCAAGTTCCTCCAGCGTTTCTTCTAGCTCTTCCAAGCCGGCTTCATCTAGCAGCGTAAGCAGCTCCAGCGTCAAGCCTGCAAGCTCCAGCTCTGTTTCTTCTAGCAGCAACGAAAACGAGGATGCGGTAGACGAGGGCTCCGACCTGCTGCCGATTTCTGTTAGCATGGTCCACAACTTTACTGAAGAGGGCGCCAGCAGTGACTACTTTGCCTTTATGGGGAATCTGTCTACTAGCAAGGGCTCTGTGACTTACGAGGGGGCCGAACTGACTCGCTGCTTCAAGATGGAATCTGCAACAGTTATCGATTTTGCTCTTGCCAAGCCTGCAGAAGTAACCCTGGTGTTTAATGCGGATTTTGTCAATGCAGTTAAAATTGATGGCAGTAAGTATACAGCGGAAGCCGGTATCGTTAAGGTGAAACTTGCTGCAGGCGCCCATACGATTCTAAAGGGTGACGTGGCAAACCTCTTCCTGATTTCTATTGCGATTGATGCTGCGGCTTCTGACGATTCCAAGGGCGATTCTTCAAGTTCCTCTGTGAAGGACGAATCTTCTAGCTCTGCAGAAAATCCGGAATCTTCTGGTGACTCTGAAGGCACGGCGGGAGATGCCAAGGGCGAAGAGGATGATGGCGATGGCCTGTCCATTGCCGCGGCGGTTGCAGGGGAGGCTGTACTTCGCTACAATGGCGCTACAGCTCGGCTTGAAATCTTTGCCGGCAACGTCCGTCGTCTGGATATTGTCCGCATGGATGGCCGCAGAATCCATCTAGAAGGTTCCGTTTCTGCAATGGGCGTTTCCTATGACCTGAGCCGCCTGCAGCCGGGTGTGTACATGGTTCGCGCGGTGGCCGACGGAAAGACGATTATGCGTAAGGTTGTCAAGCAGTAAATGCGGATGTGATTACGGTTGTAAACGCCTGTATGGAAGTGTTCTGCACTGTGTTGGTGCAGAACGCTTTTTTTGTGTAAAACGAAGGACCTTTGTAAAATTTTATTATACGGATTGCTTTTTTTACGTGATTTTCGTGTATAACAAAATATTACACATATATATGGAACGGAATTCTATCTTTTACTATGGAATTTTCCATTTGGGATTGGAATAAACTCCAAATTAGAGGTGTAAAAGAATGAAGAAGGTTATTCTTGGTCTTGCTCTGGCTGCGGCAACATCCGCTATGGCATTGAGCGCAAGTAAGGTTGGCCCAGTAAGTACATACGGCGCCCTTAAGGCAAACGGAAGCAAGTTGTCTGGTACTTGCCCTCAGTATGCCAATAGCGCTGTCCAGGTGAAAGGCATGAGCCTTTTCTGGAGTTCCGCTGCAGATAGCTCTACCAATTTCTACACGGAAAAGGCTGTGAACCGCATGGTTTCTGAAATGGGAATCGAAGTGATCCGTTTCGCCATGGGTGTGAAAAGTGATTTTGATAAGGGCCGCGGTTATATTACCGGAGGTGAAGACCTTCAAAAGGCTTACCTGAAGAACGTCGTGTCTGCGGCTGTGGATAATGATATCTACGTGATCATTGACTGGCATATCGAAAGTGGCGAAGGTTACACCAGTGATGCAAAGAAGTTCTTCGAATATGCTGCCAAGGAATACGGTAAGTATAACAACGTGATTTTCGAAGTCTGGAATGAGCCTAAGGATGGCGCTTCTGCAGCAACGGTTGCTGCTCATGCCAATGCCATTATTCCTATCATCCGTCAGTATTCAACGAACCTGGTTCTGGTGGGTAGCCCTGAATGGTCTAGCCATCCTGAGCAGTGCGCAGGAACCATTGACGATGACAACTACGCCTGTACCTTGCATTTCTATGCTGCAAGTCATCCGGTTGGTGATAACGATGGCAGCTATAACAAGCGTGCTGAACAGGCTATGGCCAAGAATGTGCCGGTGTTTGCTTCTGAATGGGGTACGGTGCCTGCTTCCGGAAATGGTGACCCTAATGAGGGCAATAGCAATGCCTGGAACACCTGGATGAATAACAAAAATATTTCCTGGGCAAACTGGTCTGCCTCGGCAATGAATGAAACATCTGCAGCTTTCAAGAACCTCGCTTTTGACAATGGCTTGACTTTCACTACTTCAGGTAACATTGTTAAGGGCTATTTGGCTGGCGCCCATAGTTATAAGGACTGCGGTCTGAACAATGGCGGCGGTGCTGGCGGTAACGGAGGCTTTTCTACTGGCGTAGCCGATGGTGCTAATACCGATATTATCGATGACCTTGAAGATGGCGACCGTTATGCATATACCGGTGGCTGGTGGTCTGCCTTTGCAGATTCCGATGATGACACCGATGGCCGTGGTAAGACTTCTATTTCCAATGGCAAGTTCGAAAATGATTTCGGTAAGGAAGTCTATGATGTCTTGATGAAGACCAAGAGCGGAGACAAGAATACCTCTAAGTATGTGGCTGGTATTGAAGGCATTAAGCTTTCTCAGGGCGCTTACAAGTATGCTCCGTATGTTGCCTTGGGTCTGAACCTGAAGCGTGATACCTCCATTATTGATCTTAGCCAGTGCAATGCCATTAGCTATAAGTTCAAGGGTGCTGCACATAACTTCCGTGTCGAAACCTCTCTTGTGACTAACTGGAACTTCCATCATGTGGCCAAGGATGGCTCTGACGGATGGAAGGAAGTGGAACTCACTTGGGACCAGTTCAGTCAGGATGACTGGGGCGATAAGGATAAACATTTCAATCTTAAGACTGGCATGAACAAGGTTCAGCGCTTTGCTTGGGAAGTGAAGGGTGCCCTTGATGTTCCCGACGCCATGAACCAGCCTAAGTATGATTACCTCTACGTGGATGATGTCCGTTGCGACGGTGTGACTATCAAGGCCATTTCTGGAGCTTCTTCTGATACTCCGGTTGTTGGAACTTCTTCTTCCAGTGTTGTAGTGGGCGGTAACTCCAGCTCTTCCGTTGCTGGCGACAAGCCTGTTTCTAGCGCAGCTGTAATCACTTCCAGTTCTTCTGAATCGGTGACTACTCCGGTGGTTTCCGCTCCGACCGCTATTGAAATCATTGACGATGTCGAGGACATGAATGAAGTCCTTAAGACGACTGGTACCTGGTATGCCTATAATGACAGCGTTCCCGGTGGTAAGTCTTCTATCTCCAATTTTTATGACCCGACTCTTGGTGGCTACGTTGTGGTATTCCCGGGTGCCGGTGATCCGACTAACGGAACCGAAGGCTTTGTTGGTCTTACCAGCATTAAGTGGAATCAGGCCGAGTATACCGAAGCTCCCTTTGTTGCGCTTGGCTTGAACATGATGGCTGATACCTCTATGGGTTATGACTTGAGCAAGTGTGCTGGCATTTCTTACCGCTATAAGGGTGCGGGCCACAGATTCAAGATCCAGGATGGTTCTGTAGAAGATTTCGCTTACCACGAATTCAAGGTGGACACATCCTCTGTATGGACTTACGTCAATATGGAATGGGATGACATTGTTCAGCCTTCCTGGACTCAGGATCCGAAGGACTTGAACAAGGCTGCCATCAAGAAGATGTCTTGGGAAGTTGTTGGCTATAAGGGCTTTGATATTCAGCCGGAGCTCCCGTACCTCTTTGTGGACGATGTTGTCTGCATGGGCGACAAGACCTCCATCAAGGCTGCTCGCATGGCAAATTCTGGCATCAAGATGTCTGTGCAGGGTATGAACCTGAATGTCGTCGTTGCTAGCGCAGGTATGACCCGCGTTCAGATCTTTGACATGATGGGTAACCTGGTGAAGTCTGTTAGCGAAAATATGACTGCAGGTGCTCATCAGATCGCTTTGGATGATATGGGCCGCGGCAATTACCTGGTTCGTGTACAGAACGGTAACGCCATGAAGTCCACTCGTATTGCTATCAAGTAATACTGTCAAGCAAAATTGAAAAAAGTCTCGCAGGTTTGGCCTGTGAGACTTTTTTTTATAAAAAAATAGATGGTCTCCCTTGCAGGGGAGTCATTTGTATTCTATATTAACAGTTGAACAATTATTCAATTGTTCAATAAATGGTTGCTGAATTGAAAAAGAGGTTTCGTATGGCTGAAAAAGAAATGGATTTCGAAGGTTCTGACTGCAGTATCATTCACGAAGACGTGGTGAATGCCATTCGCCCGATGCTACCCGAAGATGAACATCTCATGGATTTGGCCGATACTTTCAAAATTTTCAGCGATTTTACCCGTGTGAAAATTCTTTGTGCCTTGATGAAGGCAGAAGACCACATGGCTGAGCATAGTGACCACAGTAAGGGCGCCAAGCAACATGAATGCCATGGGGAATGCCATGGCAATGATTGCCGCCCGGAAATGTGTGTCAGCGATATTTCTGTTCTACTGGGAATGACCAAGTCTTCTATATCGCACCAGCTGCGAATTCTCAAGCAGTCTAACCTGGTGAAGTATCGTAAGGAAGGTAGCGTGGTTTACTATTCCCTGGCCGATGAACATGTGAAGATGATTTTCAATCAGGGCATGGCTCATGTCCTGGAAGATGAAGACTGATGGCGAAGGCTGTTTTTCTTTGAAATTGAAGTTGAAAGGTTGTTCAACTACTGAATTTTGTGAAAACAGCGGTTCTTTCCGCAAAAAATAAGGAGCACTATCATGAAGAAAAAGTTCAAGTTACAGGATCTGGAATGCGCCAATTGCGCCGCAAAGATGGAAGCCGCCATCAAGAAGATTGATGGTGTGGTTGACGCCTCTGTGAATTTCATGACCCAGAAGTTTACCTTGGAAGCAGACGACGCCCGCTTTGACGCTATCCTGGCTGAAGCCAAGACAATTTGCGCCAAGGTGGAGCCGGACTGCAAAATTTTGGATTAAAAGAAGGAGATTCCCGCTTAAGCTGGAATGACGTGAAAAATGACCAAGTCCCAGAAGAAAACCCTCGTTAGAATAATTGTAACTGCAGTGATGTTCTTCCCTTTGTTAGTGGTGGAACATATGGGCGTTTTTGAAAATGTGACCTTGCTTGAGCATGATTGGGTGCTTCCGCTGATTTTGTTTGCGGTGCCTTATGCGCTTATTGGGCATGACATTTTCCTGAAGGCGGTGGCCAACATTCGTAACGGTCAGGTTTTCGATGAGAACTTCCTTATGATGGTGGCTACCTTGGCGGCCTTCGGCATTCAGGAATTCTCTGAAGCTGTGGCAGTCATGCTGTTCTACCAGGTGGGGGAACTTTTCCAGAGTTATGCCGTGGGTAAGTCCCGCAAGTCCATTAGCGACATGATGGATATTTGCCCCGAGTACGCCAACATGGAGGTGGATGGCGTCTTGACTCAGGTGGATCCCGATGATGTGAACATCGACGACATCATTGTGATAAAGCCTGGCGAAAGGATCCCGCTGGATGGCGTTGTGGTGGAGGGCTCCTCCATGGTGGATACCGCGGCCCTTACCGGCGAGTCCGTTCCCCGCAAGGTGATTGTGGATGACGAGGTCATTAGCGGTTGCGTTAACGGGAACAGTGTCCTGAAGGTTCGCGTAACCAAGGCTTTTGAAGATTCTACGGTGTCCCGCATCCTGGAACTGGTAGAAAATGCCAGCTCCAAGAAGGCCAAGGTAGAAAACTTCATTACGCGATTCGCCCGCGTCTATACCCCTATTGTAACGGCATTGGCTGTATTGCTGGCTTTGGTGCCGCCTCTTGTCTTGGGCTTTACTGCCGGCAACTTTGCAAATGTGGCGTGGGGCTCCTGGATTGAACGTGCCTGCATCTTCCTGGTGATTTCTTGCCCTTGCGCTCTTGTAATTTCTGTGCCTCTTGGTTTCTTTGGCGGTATTGGAGCCGCATCCAAGATGGGGGTGCTGGTAAAGGGCAGCAATTTTTTGGAATTGATTTCAGAAGTTACCACAGTTGTTTTTGACAAGACTGGTACTTTGACCAAGGGCGAATTCAAGGTTAGCGAAGTCCTGGTTGCGTCTAGTGTTGCCACCAAGGGCTTTACAGAAGATCGCCTGCTGGAACTTGCCGCTCTTGGGGAATCCTGTTCCAATCATCCCATTGCCTGCTCCATTCGAGACGCTTACTGCAGCGGGAACATGGTAAATGGTTCTGTGGTAGAAGAACTTCGCGCTTTGGATGCCTCCCGTATTTCAGCCGCAGAAGAAGTAGCTGGTCAGGGAATTAAGGTGGCTGTAGATGGAAGATTGACACTTCTGGGCAATGCAAAGTTGATGGCTGCAAATAAAGTTCCCTTTGAAGAAAATGATTCTGCAGGCACAGTCATCTATGTGGCTCAGATTTTGCGGAACGGTGGTGATGCAAATCTCGACGATTCCTGTGACGTAGGAAATCCGACGTTTCTCGGCTCCATCGTTATTTCCGATACCATCAAGGACGGAGCCGCTGATGCCATTGCTACCATGAAAAACGAGGGTATCAAGAAATGCGTCATGCTTACAGGTGACCGCAAAAAGGCTGCAGAATTTGTTGCCTCCACCCTCAAGCTGGATGATGTACATTCAGAACTTTTGCCTGGCGATAAGGTATCCTGTGTCGAAAAATTGCTTGCGGCTCAGCCTGTAGGCGAAAAGCTGGCTTTTGTAGGCGATGGCATTAACGATGCCCCGGTCCTTTCTCGCGTAGACGTGGGCATTGCAATGGGCTCGATGGGTTCTGATGCCGCCATAGAAGCTGCGGATATTGTATTGATGGATGACAATATCTCGAAGATTCCTGCGACTGTTCGTCTTGCTCGACGTACCATGGGCATTGTTCGTCAAAATATCGTCTTCGCCCTTTCTGTCAAGATCCTCATTATGATTCTTGGGGCTTTGGGAATTGCGAACATGTGGATGGCTGTATTCGGCGATGTTGGCGTTTCTGTAATTGCAATTCTCAATTCCATGCGGACGCTTTCTGTAAAACGTCAATGACGGAATAAATCAACTGTTTTTTATAAAAACTGCAGAATAGAAAAGCCCAGGTTTTTCCTGGGCTTTTTCATCTGATTACCATTGTAGAGAACCTGTCGCTGTCGCTCTGTAACCTTCGTAATCTCCAAAGAATCTGGAGTATCCGGCGCGGATTCCCATCCAGCGGAAGGGGTAGAATTCAAGTTTGCCGCCCACTTCGTAGTATTTCTGAGTGGTTTTGTCGTTTAGAAATTTTTTGTCGGTTGCACTTTCTGGAGTGTGAATGTCCGAAAGATTTCCTCCGAAGGCTGTGTCCTTGGCAACGGCGCTAGCAAGCAAGGTTCCGCGAATCAGGGCGTCTTTCAGGAAACCATCTTCTACACGGTAACTACCGCTGATTTCTGTATAGAGTTCCTGGCTGTTGGGGCCCAAGTCCGTGCCCATGCTTTGTGCGTAACTCACATAGGTGTAGGCTCCGCCCTTATGGTGGGTGTATACCCAGGGTTCTACGCGAGTGTATTCTGCGTACCAGTTCCATAGTGTTTTGCCAATATGCAAACTGTCTCGGGCAACGCCAACAGAGGCCGCCCATTTATTGCCCCACCAGCCGTCATCAAACATGGAGGTTGGGGATTTCATGTCGTCCCAAAGAAGCTCTCCGTAAAATTCCCAATGGGGAATTGTCTTGACGCTTAAATCAAAAGCGAGACCGATGTTGTCCTGGTCGCCTTGCAGATGTTCCTGGAAAACGTAGGGAATAAAGGGTATCATGTAGGCCCATTCAAAGTCGCGGCCGGTGCTATCGGCATCTTCGTTAGGATTGGTGCCGGCAAGTTCTGTAGTGGTCCCGTAAAGAGCAGTTTCGGAAAGTCCCAAGGTAATGTTTGCAGGTAGGTTCAAATCGAGACGGTGAACGTGAAGGTATTTGTCTGCTCCCTTTTTTTCAAACAGTTTCATTCCGTATTGTGAATAAACTACGGGGCCGATTTCAAATTGATATCCGAAGTATGGGGTGGGGGCTGCATCGGAAATACGGCTGCTGGAATCTTGCCAGGGCCGATAGTTGCTTTGCTCGCCGCGAAGAATGACGTGGTTTCGGCGGGCAGGACCCATATCTAGGTAATCAAAGCCAGCCAGCAATTTAACTGCAGACAGCTGATAGCTGGCGTTGGCGGCAAACAGGTCCCAGGTTCGCTTTGTGTCGCTTTGCTTGTTGTAGGGAATACCTTCGTTAGGATTGTAGAAATTGTCTACGATTTCACGGTTGGTGTAATCGGTGCTGACCTTGACGCGGGCGTTGAATTGAAAGGCATCTGTAAAGTGACCATCAAGAAACAGTCTGACAGACATGGAATTGTCGTAGTGGGTCGGAACGTTGCCATGGCCAGGAATGTTACCGAAGTTAGTTACGGCGATAGAATCCACCAGCTGGCCGTGAATGTTTACTTCGTAGTCCTTTGCCGTATCTGCAATGGTAAAGTGGGCTGAAGCGTAGGCTGCTAAAAATAAAAGTGCTACGGCGAATCTCATTAGAGGGACTCCTTCAACAAAGCGAAATGATGGCGGACATATTCGCGCTTTTGTTTTGCGTTTGCTCCTGCAATGCACTGGGGGATTGCAGTTGCAATGCGAATCAGGCTTCGAGAAAAACGGAATGTCTTAGATAGCAACAGACCTTGAATCCCAAAGTGCTTGCGGAAAACATACTGTTGGGAACGGTCATGCTGTAAGGCTCGACTTAGACTGTTGCTTGCAGATCCGCCCCCCAGATGGGTGATAATACTTTCTTGACTTATGAAGAATCGAGCCCCGAGTTTACGGAGTCGTAAGCTCAAGTCCGCATCTTCGTAGTACATAAAAATGTTTTCGTCAAAACCGCCTGCGGCTTCCCACAGCTGTCGCTTTAACATCCAGCAGACAGCGCTTGTCCAGTAAGTTTCTAGGAGCGGTTTGTTGTTTTCGTTTAGGTCGAATTTTGCGGCAGACTGCGTGGCTGTTTGCGCGGATTCTTGTTGTGCGAGAGTAACGGGTTGGGGCGTTCCTTCTAGGATGCGGGCTGCGGCAGCTTCGTTGCGGAAGGCGTTTAAGAAAAACTGCAGGTAGCCGATTCCTTCTGGTCCAAGCCCTGCGAAGAAATTGTTTTGCCGGCTGCCATCTGCATTCATGGTTGTGGGGGAGATGACTGCTGCGTTGTTGGAGGAATCCTGCGTCAATCCTTTTGCTGTACGATCTAGATCCTGACGTAATTTTACGATGGCGTCTGCGTTAAAACGAGTATCGTTGTTTAACAGGCAGATGGCGTCAAACTCAATACCTTCGGCAATGAGTCCGCGGATAGCAGCATTGTTGGCGGCGCCAAACCCCAGGTTCTCTTTTTGCGGGTAGACGTGAACCCACGGGAACTGACGGCGAAGTTTTTCGACGGTGCTGTCTGTGCTGCAGTTGTCTGCAATGGCGACAATGTACTGCCCTGCGGTTTCGCCGCAGTTCAGATGTTCCAGATCCTTAAGGCAGGCTTCTGTCAAAGTCCAGCCGTTGTAGGTGACCATGATGATGGCTGTCTTTTGCCTAGCGCAGTTCATTAAAGACCTCCATCAGCTTTCTTGCAGAATTTTCCCACCGGTAGGTGCTTAGGATTTGCAACCGTTCCGTTTCGACTGCGTCGAGATATTTCCATGGCTCTGCAACTTCAAAAAACTTTTTGATGACGCAGGCCATGTCTTTGGGCTGTGTGGCATCAAAATAAATTCCGCACTTGCCTGCAATAGATTCCATTACGGAACCGCGGGTGGTAAGTATCGGGGTCCTCATGGCAAGAGCTTCCAGTACAGGCAATCCAAATCCCTCGTAAAGCGACGGGAATACAACTGCAGCGCTGGTGGCATAAAGATTTCTCAGTTCAGAATCGCTGACGAATCCTAAGTGACGAATGTTCTTTGCTATAGGAGAATTTTTTAGCAGGTCTATTTCAGTTTCGTTTTTCCAGCCCTTAGGTCCTGTAAGAATCAAAGGTATTTCAATACCTTGACTTCCGAGAATTTCTAAGGCCGTAACTAGATTCTTCAAGTTTTTACGCGGTTCTAGGCTACCCACAAAAAGCAGTTGCTTCTTTCGAAGATCCTGGCTAGAACCTGTGGACGAGTCCTGAACATTAGCGCCATTAGGAATGACCACGAGTTTTTCGTTAGGAACCTGGGGGTAGAAAGACTGCAGTTCTTGTTTGGTAAATTCAGATACCAAGGCGATCTTGCTGGCGCATAGAATGGATTTTTCGCCGAAGGTGTTGTTGATGCAGCGGACAGATCTCTGCATGGTTTCTGGATAGCGCTTGTACACGAAGTCGTGAACCGTCAGGATTTTTTTGCAGGCGCAAGGCGGCACGGGCAAAGTCTGTTCTGGCCCCCAGACAATGTCGACCTTGTTTTGGCGCAGGGCCTTGACCAAAGTGGTTTGTTGCCAGAAAATTCCGGGCAGATTCCTTCCGAGTATTTTAATGCCCGGTATGGGGCACAACTTGAAATTTGGATTGCTTATGGGGTAGTCTATAGGCGTGGGGGAGAACAGCAGGTATTCGTTCTCCTTGTCTAGCTTTTGCAAGGCGTCTAGCATGCACTTAAGGTAACGGCCGATGCCGCTATTATTGTACCTTAGGCATTTGATGTCTATGGCTATGCGCATGGCTAGTTCTTCCCCCATAGTTTGCGGGCTAAGGGGAGCCCTACCGCAGTAAACAGCACGCGCTTAAGAGTCTGCAGGAAACTTCCCGGCAAAAACAGATTCCTTCGGTTTTTATAAATCCAGGGGAGTTCACCGATGGCTAAACCTGATTCAAGACGTTTTCTGGATAACCTAACCAGGTGACGTCCGAATTCAATTTCATTTTCGGTCAGGTTTAAACTGGTTGCATTTTCAATAAGGGTTTCTGCCCAAAGAATCTGAGTCTCAAGAGTTTTGCTCATGGGAGGCGTTGCGGCTCCGCCAACAGCGTTTTCCCCATGAATGCGATACTGGACAACGGCTTTGTCAATGGCCTTTACGCCTCCGTTTTTCTGGGCGAGCATAGCTATCCAGCGATCATGGACGGTGACTCCCTGGGGAATGGGCATAATCTTGTTTAGCAGGGCCGCCCTAAAGAGACATAGACATCCGGTAACGTTGTTGATTCCGGCAATCTGCTGCTCGATAGAAACTTGTTCCTGTATAAGGGAAAACTTGCGCCAGGATTCTGCGGTAACGTTCCCCTGCCCGTCGATTATTTGGGCGTCTCCAAACACGAGGGATTGGGGAGCGCTGATTAGCGCTTGCTCCAGTTCTTGCAGTTTATGGGGGAGCCAAATGTCGTCTTGGTCTGCAAGGGCTATAAAGTCTTCGTCGGCCAATTGCGGGGTGGCCAGTTCCAGGGCCTTGGAAAATGCGGCTCGATGTCCTTGATTTTCGGGCGAAACCGAAATTTGCAGTGGCAGACGATTGCGGAACTCCTCTAATATCTGTACTGAAGAATCCTTGGAACCATCGTCTACGGCAACGATTAAATCTGCGGGCCTTGTTTGGACCATAAGGGATTCTAGCATCTTGGATAGATACTTTTCGCCATTATAGGTCGCCAGGACAACGCATATTTTTGCCATAAAACCGAATATAGAAAAACGATTTTTTATTTTTGGTCTTATGGCATCGAAGAAAATCCTTTTTGTTTGCGATAAGAATGAATGTACTAGTTTTGGGCGTCTTACCTTGAATTTGATCAAGGCCGTGACGCCTGAATTCGAGGCTCATGTGCTCTGGCTTAAAACACCAAAGTTTTTTCCGGATGCTGCAAAATCTGCAGAAGGCGCTGCCGCAGTTGTCTCGCCGGATTCCTATAAATCTCATGAGGTGTGGGCCAAATCCCTATATACTGGTTTTTTGAGCTTTCGCAGCCCTTTGAAAAAGACAATTCGCGGTGTTCAGCCGGATGTTGTTTTCTTTATTCGTCCGGAGCTTGGCTTCTTGGTGCCGGTGGCAAAATTAGCCTTGAAATCCTGCAAGAACGATGGCAGAACCGTGATGTTCGTTCACGATACCTTTGCAGAAACTTTGTACCCCACAAGTCCTAAGTTCATTCTTCTGAATTTGTTCTATATCCGTAGTTGTGTAAAGGCAAATTCATTTGTCTATAATTCTGAATGGACTCGCGGTGAAGCTGCTTCTTATTTTGGTCCTAAGATGTCAACTGCTCCTGGAACAGTAATCGGTTGCCCTATTGATAGCGATCTGTTCAACAAGCCAGAAGTTCCCGTTTCCGCTGACGACAAAAAGGCATTTCGCCGTAAGTACGGAATGCGTAACTTCGATGGCATGTGCGTTAACGTCAGCCTTGATGAACCACGTAAGAACATCGATACTTATTTTGAAATTGCAGCCCTGCGCCCAGATATAGCCTTTGTTCGTGTGGGAAAACTATCGGACCGACTTCGCGAAATCATTAACGTTAAGAAACTTTATAACGTTTACCATTTCGAACGCTTCAATGCCGATGAACTTCGTGACTTTTACCGTCACTCCGATTTAATGGTTTATCCATCATTGCTCGAAGGCTTTGGCCTGCCTCCTATCGAGTCTATTGCCTGCGGAACGCCTGCCTTATGCGCCGCCACCTCTGCGGTCAAGGAAAACCTGCAGGGGGTTGCACCACTGATCGATCCGCCTACAGATGCAGAAGCCTACGCCAAGGTCATTGACCGCGTTATTGCAGGCGAAAATGTAATCGACAATGCTGCTGCTGAAAAATTGCTGAAATACTGCTCTATGGAATCCTTCAAGGAGCGCGTGTTGAGCGCTCTGTCTTAAATGCGAAAACTAAAAAGCGGCTCCCAATGGGGAGTCGCTTTTTCATAGGGAATTTCAAAAAGCTAGTGCTTTTCGGTCCAGACCTTGATCAGACTGTGGTTCTTGCGGAAGGCGAGCCACAGGGTGGGCCAGATCAAGACAAGGTCGCGGATAAGGCTTGTCCAGGCTTCTGCCTTGTCGTGGGCGTCGCCATCTTCAAGTTCAAAGCAACCGCAGGTAATGCCAAGGTCGTTGCCCAAAGCCCATGCCAGCGCAATGATAAAGCTGACGAACATCCAGAAAATTGCAAATGCGCTTTCTTTTACGAAGGGGCTAAAGATCATGGCCAGACCGAACCACAGCTCAAACTGCGGGTATATCAGCGAGAAGAAGTTGTTGACGAAGTCCAGGTGCAGGGCCGAGAAGAACTGGTACTGGGCCACCAGAGTTGCAAACTGGTGGGGATCCTGAATCTTGTAGATGCTGGCGAAAATGAACATGCCGCCGATGCCTACGCGGAACAATGTTTCCAAGGCGCGTATGGCGAAGTCCTTGTGAAGCTTGTAGGCGGGAACGCAAAGGCCTGCTGCAATGATGATGGCGCCGAGGCCTACATGAATGTTGTAGCGGTAGGACTTGGGCCAGATATCGATCATCCAGTCCTTGTCGGTAACGGTCAAGAATGTTTCAGGGAAAGAAATTTCTGCAACGCCGAAGGCTACAAGAATAGATGCTACCAGTAGCAATGCCAAAGAAACGGCTGTCTTTTTCGTGAATTTTTCCATGGTCGCTCCTTACAGAATGTCGGCCGGCTTTTCCAGAATTTCCTGGCTGCCGATCCATTCCACAGACTTGGAATCGTCAAGACGAATGTTGTTCACGATGGCAAGGATGATGCAGAAGGCTGCAATGCCCAAAAGCACAATCCAGTTCAGAGATTTTAAATAGGCCAAGACGGCCTTAACCACTTTATTTTCTTTCATGTCCGAAAAATACAAAATTGCAATAGGACAGGGCTGATTTTATAATGGAAAAAAGGGATAATAAAAAGCCCCTGAAAACGCTTGGCTTTCGGGGGCTGTAAAAGTCTGGGACGATTTCTGGGAATTTACCTGTTAAACGTCGCCTACTTCGCCGGTGGACACAAAGTTGCGGATGGCGCGGGTAATGCGCATACTGCAGAAGTTGGGCCCGCACATGGAGCAGAAATGGCTGGACTTTGCCTGGTTGCCGGGCAAGGTTTCGTCGTGGAATTCCATGGCCTTTTCAGGATCCAGTGACAATGCGAACTGGTCGTTCCAGCGGAAGTCGAAACGTGCGCGGGAAAGGGCGTCGTCGCGGAACTGGGCTGCAAAATGACCCTTGGCGATGTCTGCGGCGTGGGCTGCTAACTTGTATGTAACGACACCTGCACGAACGTCGTCGCGGTTAGGCAGGCCCAGGTGTTCCTTGGGAGTCACATAGCAAAGCATGGCGGTACCGTACCAGCCGATCTGTGCTGCACCGATGGCAGAGGTAATGTGATCGTAACCGGGAGCAATGTCGGTAGTGAGAGGTCCAAGAGTGTAGAAGGGAGCGCCGTGGCACTTTTCCAGCTGGCGTGCCATGTTGTCCTGAATCTTGTGCATGGGCACGTGACCCGGACCTTCGATAATCACCTGAACGCCGTATTCCCAGGCAATCTTGGTCAATTCGCCAAGAGTATCCAGTTCACCGAACTGAGCTTCGTCATTGGCGTCTGCCAGAGAACCCGGACGAAGACCGTCACCCAGAGAAACAGCCACGTCATACTGAGCGAGAATTTCACAGATTTCACGGAAGTGAGTGTACAGGAAGTTCTGCTGGTGATGACGCATCTGCCACAGGGCAAGAATGGAACCACCGCGGCTTACAATGCCGGTGGTACGCTTGGCGCACATGGGAATGTGTTCCAGCAAAAGGCCAGCATGAATAGTGAAGTAGTCCACACCCTGTTCAGCCTGTTCAATCAGGGTATCGCGGTAAAGTTCCCAGGTCAGTTCCTCGGCCTTGCCGTTCACCTTTTCCAGAGCCTGATAGATAGGCACGGTTCCAATAGGTACGGGGCTGTTGCGGATAATCCATTCGCGGGTTTCGTGAATGTGCTTGCCGGTGGAAAGGTCCATCACAGTATCTGCACCCCAGCGTACGGACCAGACCATCTTTTCAACCTCTTCTTCAATAGAAGAGGTGATGGCGGAATTTCCGATGTTGCTGTTGATCTTCACCAGGAAGTTGGTGCCGATGATCATAGGTTCACATTCCGGATGGTTGATGTTCCCCGGAAGGATGGCGCGGCCAGCTGCGATTTCGTCACGGACGAATTCGGCAGTAATGGGCTTGCCGTTTGCCTTCAGCTTGCCTGCAGCCACCAGTTCGTCGATGCGCTGGTTTTCGCGGATGGCAACGTATTCCATTTCCTTGGTGATGACGCCTGCGCGGGCGTAGTCCAGCTGGGTCAGCTTGTGGCCAGCCTTGGCGCGCATGGGGTGGTGTTCCGCATTAAAACGCAAGTGGTCCAGTTCGTGATTTTCACGACGGGCGCGACCGTATGCGGATGTCATGTCGTCCAGCTGTTCGGCATCGCCACGTTCAGTAATCCAGCTTTCGCGAAAACGTTCAATGCCCTTGGTTACATCGATTTTTGCGTCTGCGTCGCTGTAAGGTCCGCTGGTGTCATAGACGGTAATAGACGGAAAATCCGGATCTTCGATTGCAATTTCGCGCATGCCTACACGAATGTCCGAAAAAATCTTGCCCGAAACATAAACCTTCTTGGAGTTCATGAACGGCTTCTGGAGCGAATCTTTTTGATCGCTGCTCATAATAAACCTCGCTATTCCTTTGGCCACATTACTGGCACAAGTTCGAGGGGTGTTTCTCAGCCACGGCCACTCAGCTCGCAGCACCCCCTAGCAGTGGATATTCCTTCTGGCGGAATACCTACCTTTATGTCAAGCTGGAATATAGAATTTTTTATAAAAATTGCGGATTTTGTAAGAAATATTTGTATTGAAACTGTTTTAAGAATATATTCATAACATATGAAGATATCTGGTTTTGGGAGTTTGTGCTAAATGCAAAAAAGAATTGTTGCTTTTAAGGGAATTGATGAACTAAAACATAACCTTGAGGTTTTGAAGGCTATTCTGCCTATGGTTTCTGGTGGCGAAAGTTTGCCCCAGATGTTTTTTCAGGTATTTACGACTGTAATCCATCAGGAAAAGATCAAGGCCGTTTGCAGTGTCATTGAAGAAGTGTTTCCTGGTGTCCCCTGGTTCGGAAATTCGACAAGCGGAAATATCGTCGACTGTGAAGAAGTTTCAGAAATCTCTGTATCTGCAACCATATTCGAAAAACCGACAACAAAGTTTAAGATTCTGCAGTATGACATGGCCTGTCAGTCTGCTCACGAAATCACCCAGGATATTGCAGCAGAAACAGAAAAAAATTCCTGGGTCAAGGCTGTGGAAGTGTACCGAACCATTACTACGGAATCCTCCACGAATTTTTGCGATGGCCTTCATTGCCTAAGGCCGAACATTCAGATTTTTGGTGGTATTGTCTGTTCCCCAGACCTGTCCAGCTCTAAGTCTTGCGTATTCTCTTCTGTTGGCGGGTATGCTCCCAATGGCCTTCTTGCAATTCTGTATGGGGGCGAAGACTTTCTTGTGGAGTCCATCAAGATTAGCGGGTGGAAACCTATTGGTCGAAATTTCCACGTTACCAAGGCCGATGGCAGTGTGCTTTACGAATTGGGTGGCGTTCCCGCTTACGACATTTATCACAAGTATCTGAATATCGATAACGACGATAACTTCTTTATGAATGCCCTGGATTTCCCCATTATGTATGAGCATAATGGAACTACCATGGTGCGCGCTCCTGCCAAAAGTAATCCTGACGGCTCCATCAATATGAGTTCCGATGTGCAGGTGGGATCCGTAATTCGTTTATCCTATGGAGAACCGCAGACAATTTTGGAATCTATCCGTCAGGAAAGCGAAAAAATCAAGGCCTTCAATCCTGATGTCCTTCACATATTCTCCTGTGCTGCCAGAAGGGCTTTCTGGGGGTCTCAGGGTTCCACATGCGAACTGTTCCCCTTCAAGTGCATTGCGTCTAGTACGGGCTTTTTCTCTCATGGTGAATTTCTGCGAGAAAAGGGGTACCTGAATCAGCACAACATTACTCTTGTGATGGCTGCCATGCGAGAAGGTCCGGGCAAGGGGCTACAGGCTTCTGCATTCTTGCGTCATGAGCCTCCTTCGACAAAGCTACCTTTGTCTGCCCGAATGGCAACGTTCATTCGTGAGACTTCCTTTGAACTGGAAGAAATCAACAGTAGGCTGCAGGTGTATAATCAGCAGCTCCAGGGGCTCGCGACAACTGATAGCCTGACAGGGCTCGAAAACAGGCTTGCCTTTGATTCTTTGCTGAAAAAAATTGCGGCTGAAGGCGATGCTCCCTCGGATTGGGTGATGCTCATGATTGACGTGAATGGCCTGAAGTATACCAACGATACCTTTGGACATCTGGCAGGAGACGCCTTGATTGTAGCTGCCGCCAAGACGATTACAGAAGCCTTCGGCGTGTTTGGACACTGCTACCGAATTGGCGGTGACGAATTTGTTGTCGTTGCAGATGCTGGTAAAGAAAAGACGTTCCGTCTGCATAAGCGCCTACACGATGCTGTTGAAGAATACAATCGTTCTGCGCTGTATAGACTTTCTATGGCCGTGGGCGAAAGTCGTTTGCAGAACGAGTATGGCTTGCGAAAGTCCATCAGTGACTGGAAGATGGAAGCTGACTTGAATATGTATCGCGATAAGTCTACAGCTAATCGTGTTGCAGATAATAGCGAAAATCAGAACCTTAGAGAATTGGTTTCTTGCTTGATTTCCATTGAAGAAGCCAAGGATTCCTACACGGCCCATCACTCGGACCGTGTGCAGGAACTTTCGCTGATGTTTGCGAGGGCTCTTGGTGTTTCCGAAAGTTCATTAAAACTGATTGCCGATGCAGCCCTTCTTCATGATATAGGGAAGGTGGGGGTTAGCGATGCAATTCTTGGAAAGCCGGGTAAACTGACTGACGACGAATTTGCAGTGATTAAGCAGCATCCGGTAATTGGCGCCCGCATCTTGATGCAGTCCAACTATACCCAGGAAATGGTGAATATCGTGATGCACCATCATGAACGTTATGATGGCCGAGGCTACCCAGAAGGATTGTCTGGTGAGGATATCCCGCTGGGAGCCCGCATTATTGCCATTGCAGATTCCATTGACGCAATGACAAGTCGACGCTGCTATCGTGACGCCATGTCCCTGGATTTCTGCCGAGAAGAAATCGAGAAGAATCTTGGCAAGATGTATGATCCAGCCATTGGAAGGATGGTTTTGGAGATGTGGGGCAGCGTTGCCGATGAACTTCTTCGACTTTTAAGTGGTCATGGAAAAAGTCGTTAGCGAATTGCAGTTCTTATAATAAAATCCCGACGGTTTTAGAACCGCCGGGATTTTTAGTTAGGTTGGTGCGGGTGAGGCCGCGCCTTTCTTTTACTTGACGCCGATGAGAGACAGGTCGCGGACGGCGCCCTTGTCGGCAGAGGTAGCCATGGCGGCGTAAGCCTGCAGAGCCTTGGAGACCACGCGGTCGCGGGAAACCGGCTTCCAAGCCTTTTCGCCACGAGCTTCCATAGCCTTGCGGCGGGCTGCAAGTTCGTCGTCGGTGAGCTGCACGTTGATGGTACGGTTCGGGATATCGATTTCGATAACGTCACCGGTTTCAACCAGGCCGATGTTACCCTTGTTGGCCGCTTCCGGAGAAGCATGACCGATGGAAAGACCGCTGGTACCACCAGAGAAGCGACCGTCGGTAAGGAGAGCGCAGCTCTTACCCAAGTGACGGCTCTTGAGGTAAGAGGTGGGGTACAGCATTTCCTGCATGCCCGGACCACCCTTAGGACCTTCGTAGCGGATAACCACAACGTCGCCAGCCTTCACCTTGTCGCCAAGGATGCCGTTGACAGCGTCTTCCTGAGATTCGAACACAACGGCGGGACCGGTGAACTTCCAGATGGATTCGTCAACGCCTGCAGTCTTCACGATGCAACCGTCCTGAGCCAGGTTGCCGTAAAGAACAGCGAGACCGCCGTCCTTGGTGTAGGCATGTTCGCCATCGCGGATTGCGCCAGTAGCGCGGTCGGTGTCCAGGGATTCGTAGTAGGTGCTCTGGCTGAAGGCAACCAGGTTGTACTTGCGGCCGGGGCCTGCGAGATAACGCTGCTTGATTTCTTCGGTAGCGTTGCCGCGCATAATGTCGTTTGCATCCAGGGCTTCGCCCATGGTTGCGGCGTGAACAGTCTTTGCGTTCTTGTGGATGAGGCCCATGCGGTCCAGTTCGCCAAGGATGCCCATGATACCGCCAGCGCGGTTCACCTGTTCGATATGGATGTTGTGAACGGTGGGAGCAACCTTACAGATGCAAGGAGTGTTCAGGGAAAGACGGTTGATGTCCTTCATGGTGAAGTTGACACCAGCTTCCTGGGCAACTGCCAGCAGGTGGAGCACGGTGTTGGAGGAACCGCCCATGGCGATGTCCAGACGCATTGCGTTTTCGAAGGCGTCCATGGTAGCGATGCTACGGGGCAGGATGCTTTCGTCGCCTTCGTCGTAATACTTGTGGCAGAGTTCCACGATGCGCTTACCGGCAGCTTCGAACAGCTTCTTACGTTCGG
>JAKSIG010000037.1 GCA_024398955.1 Fibrobacter sp.
CAATGTCCATCATGTTCACGGCAATGACCATGGGCTGCTGCATATCCACCAGCTGGGAGGTCAGGAACATGTTGCGTTCGATGTTGGAAGCATCCACAATATTTACAATCAAGTCAGCTTCACGGGTCAGCAAGAAATCGACGGCGGCGCGTTCATCTTCGGAGTTGGCAAAGATGGCGTAAGTACCGGGAAGGTCCACCACGCGGATGTGGCGGGCACCCAGATCAAAATAACCTTCCTTCTTT
This sequence comes from Fibrobacter sp., assembly GCA_024398955.1. Lineage (GTDB taxonomy): Bacteria > Fibrobacterota > Fibrobacteria > Fibrobacterales > Fibrobacteraceae > Fibrobacter. The sequence goes on from JAKSIG010000037.1 coordinate 246, forward strand.
TCAACAGTAACGCCAGGCCAGTTACCCACACTCTGGCGGGAACCCGTAAGGGCATTAAATAAAGCAGTCTTACCGCAGTTTGGGTTACCTGCAATAGCAATAGTAAACGGTTTCGGTGCCATTGTTACACTCTCTTCAAATTCAATACGTTGCCTTCTTCCCTACGCAAGGAAAGGCGGTAGCTTAAGACACTCACTTCGATGGGATCGCCCAAGGGAGCAATCTGCATCACTTCCAGAGTCACACCGCGCACAAGGCCCATGGAGAGCAACTTGGACTTGTATCGGGCATCGCCATCGTTGTAGCCAACGATTTCGACCTTGTCGCCCTTCTTCAGTTCAGAAAATTTCGGTTCGGCATTCCACTTCTTGGTGGACTTGGGAGAACCGCAGCCGCAATTACAGCTCATTACTTACTCCTTGCAACCTTGGGCTTTTTAAGGCTTGCGGTTACAGTGATATTGGAAGGCTTCATGAAGTCTTCAATTTTTGACAAAGTCTCAGCGGACAGAATATGTTCCATGCAGCAAGCGTCCTTATCGGCAATGGCTTCGGAAACACCGAGACGAATTAAGAATCCTTTCAGTAGGATGTGACGGTTCAGGACATCAGCTGCAGCCTTCTCCCCTGCTTCCGTCAGTTCCACACCACTATAGGGCTCCTGGGTGACCAAGCCCAGCTTTTTCAATTCCAGGATGGCCTTTGCCACAGAAGGCATTTTCACGGAAAGAGCTGCGGCGATATCCTTGACACGGGCGATACCGTGGGCCATACGTAGCATATGAACCATTTCCAGATAGTCCTCTAGGCTCTGCGTGAGTTTGGTGTGTTCGTTTTCCATTGTTACCTCTTTTTTGTTAGCCGAGACTAAAAATAGTTAACCTAGGCTAATTAGTCAAGGCTAATTTCAATAATTTTTAGTTATAGCTAACTTTTTTCGTTTAAAATTCAAAAATTGAAGTCTTCTCCCACCCCATTTATACCGATTTCTCTTTACTTTTCTATAAAAACAAACGTTCTTTACTAACTTGTATTATAAAGGAACAATTTGCTCGTAGAGCATCTTATAAGTTGGAGAAAAAAAAATGAAAGATTCACTTTTGAAGATTATCGCTGCAGCAAGCATCACTTTTGCAGCTTTCGGCTTTGCACAGGAAGATGACGAATGGCCTCAGGAAGAATCTCAAGAAGAGAGCGTCCAGTCTGAGGAACAGGACAGTGATGCTGAAGAAGCTCCTGCCACTGCACAAGCAGAAGAGCAAACTAGTGCCCCTGAAAACACACAAGACAATGTTCAGGAAAATTCCAGCAGCAATTATCAAGCCTATGCAGAGAACGAAACTCAGGCCTACGAGTCCCCTGCCAGAAAGGGCCGCGACAACGGTGTTGGCATCCATATCGCTTTTGACTACGGCATGATGTACGGCTTTAGCGAAGAAGACGACAATATCGATGGCGATCCCTCGGGCATCGGCTTTGAAGGCGGTGTGGCTGGTCGCATGGAAATGGTCAACAACCTTTACTTTGCTCCAGAGCTGAACTTTAGCTACATCAGCACCGACCACAAGTTGAACGGTTTGAAAAGAACTTACTCCAGCATGGGCATTGAAATTCCCCTGTTGATTCGCGGTGTCATTCAGGAACGTTTTTATGTGACTGCCGGTCCCCAGATTAACCTGGCTCTTTCCAACGATTATGAAGCCGAAACCAAGGATGTGGAACTTGGCGACGGAATCACTCTCGAAAACAAGTTCACCGACAATGTGGAACAGGGAACATTCTCCTTCGGTATCACGGCAGGCGCTGGCGTCAGAATCTACGAAGGGCTGTTCTTCGACTTCCGCTTCTACATGGGTCTGTCGGACTTGTTCCCGGACACAGAATTCCTTGGCGACTTCCTGAACATCAACGAAGCTAGCGACAACTGGTCCATTATCAATATGGCCGGTGCCAAGATGATGACACTTAAGTTCGGTCTGACTTACTGGTTCCTGTAAATTAAATAGGGTTAGGGAATGAAACTGCTGATTGATTTTGGCTACAACGAATGCGCGCCCATGGTTTCTGCAGAAGCCATGAGGTCTCTGGATAACGACACCAAGGTATACAACACCCGCAATGACTTTTCCAATTCGGCAGATGCCTCTAGAATCAGCAGCACGCCTACCGGGGCCGGCTACATTCTAATGAAGGAAGCGGGTCGCGCCCTGCACGACTTTGTTCTGGATTTTTTGAACAAGAAAAATCTGGAGAAAAATGTTGCTGTTTTTATCGGGGGTGGCAACAATGGCGGCGATGGTCTAGTTCTAGCAACGCTTTTGATTCAAGAGGGAATCCGCTGTTCTGTTTATTCCCTCGCAAAAGCGGAATCTTTTAAGAACGAAGCCAAGATGGCCTGCGACGACTTTTTTGCTGCGGGTGGCTCGTTGATTTACACCAGCGACGACATGCCCTTTACGCCTCATTTTTCTTTGGCGGTCGACTGTATGCTGGGCAACGGAGCTTCGGGCGAATTGCGTCCGGCGTTCGCAAGCGTCGTAAGCATTATCAACAGCTGGGGCATTCCCGTAATTGCAGCGGATGCCCCAACGGGATTCGACTCTATCCAGCATTGCAAATGCGACCCCTGCATCAAGGCTGCAGAAACGTTGTTGTTTGGTCTGCCCCGTCTAGACGCCTATACAGTAGCAGGCTTTGATGTTTTCGGTTTTGCAAATGTCGCAAAACTATCCTACCCCGAAGAACTGATTCGCAGAGTGGATCGTGGAGTTTTTCTTGCAGGTGAATCCATGATAGGCGACCTGCTGCCGACTCGCAACGAGATTGGCGACAAGCGTACGCAGGGTACAGCCATGATCATAGCTGGTTCCAGCAACATGCCGGGCGCAGCCGCCATGTGTACCGAAGCAGCCCTCAGGAGCGGGGCCGGCCTTGTGACTCTTGCCACCCCGAAATCCAACTTGCGGACTCTTCAGGCGAAGTTAAGCGAACCGGTATTCTGCGGTCTTGGAGACAACGACTGCGAAACTTTGTCTGTAATGCACCTGATGCACCTACAGGATGTGGCCTTGAAGCAGAATGCAATAGCCATTGGTCCAGGCCTTGGCACGGACCAGGAGACCCAGGATACCATCAGAATGTTCCTGACGGGAATGAACAAGCCCGTGGTTGTTGATGCCGACGCCATTAACGCCTGCGGTTCTGCATTCTTCTGTATGGAAGGTGGCCCGACCAACGCCATCGTGACGCCCCACAAGCGGGAATGGGAAAGGAACTTCGGCCCACTGCCTTCTAACGAATGTTACTACCCGGAATATCTGCGCAATTTTGCGATGCAGTTCAAGATTACGATTTTGCTGAAGGGTTCCCCCATTTATATTGCGTTGCCCGATGGAAGAGTCTACGTGATTCCCGCCCGCAATTCTGGACTTGCAAAGGGCGGTAGCGGAGACGTGCTGACAGGCATTCTCGTATCGCTTTTGGCCCAAGGTTTACCAACCGGCGAAGCGGCGGTTCTTGGAGCGCTGATTCACCAGAAGGCAGGGAGAATCACACGCGAAGAACTTGGGGTATTTAGCATGCTGCCGACGGATGTGATTAAGAACTTGCACAAGGCTTTCTGCTAGTTTTTACAAAAACTACATTGTATTTCTGACTTCATAATAAAAAAGCAAATTTTATAAATAGCCGCCGGCGTTAAACCGACGGCTTTTGACATTTTTTGAGCCGCAGTATTTTCTACATTCAACTTATGGCCGAAAAAACTTTATTATTACTCGACTCCTACGCACTTGCGTTCCGCATGTTTTATGCATACTCCCAAAACCCGCTGAAGAACAGCGCTGGCGAAGACGTGTCCATGATGCACGGCTACTGGGGTGCAGTTCTCAGGATTCTTGCAAAGCATAAGCCAACCCATTTTGCAATCGCCCGCGACGTGGCCCACACCAAGACTTTCCGCCACGAACTTTACCCCGACTACAAGGCCAATCGCGGCCCCATGCCCGAAGAAATGGCAGCCCAGATGCCCCTGCTCGGGGAATCACTGGAAGCCAGCGGAATCCCGCTTTTGTCGGAACCGGGTTACGAAGCCGATGACGTCATGGCAAGTACTGCAGTAGCTGCAGCCGCCGCAGGTTTCGACCACGTCGTCATCATCAGTAAAGACAAGGACATGAGCCAGATCGTGAACGACAAGATTCACCTGTTTCATCTGGAGAAGGGCGCAGACGGCATCGATTTCGGGCCAGAACAAGTTCTTGAAAAATACGGTCTTCCTCCCGAAAAAATCCGCGACTATCTGGCCCTTATGGGTGACGCCAGCGATAACGTTCCCGGCGTCCCGAAGGTCGGCCCCAAAACCGCCATCCAGTTGCTGGAAGAATACGGCGACATGGATAACATCTACGCCAACATTGACAACATCAAGAAGAAGGGCCTACATGACAATTTGGCCAACAACCGCGAGCAGGCTTTCCTAAGTCGCGAACTGGTGACGCTCCAGACCAAGCGGGCCTTTAACGGCAGCCTTGATGCTTTGGAATACAACGGCATCCATGTGGACACCTTGGCGGAAATGTTCAAGGAACATGAAATCAACAGCCTGTTGCGTTTACTGGAAAAAGTCCCAAGCAAGACGGGATTTGTAAAGGCCGCAGACGGGGACGTCGCGGGAGTTTCCGGCGAAGGTTCCGCAAACGCTACCTGCAGCGACGGCTCGGCATCCACAGATAACGAAGCCGTTGTCCGCGCCGATTTTGATTTACCCAAGGACATTTTGCCAACCTACATCTGCGTAGATTCCGTTGAAATCTTTGAACAGATGAAAGCGGAATTTGCCAACGCAAATCTTATCGGTGTAGATACGGAAACCGATGGTCTTGACCCCATGCAATGCGGGCTGGTAGGCCTATGCCTTGCCGCCGTGGATCCGCAGGCTGCTGAACAGCAGGACTCTTCGGGTACGTACAACGTCAGCAAGGGCTATTACATTCCGTTGAATCATATGGACGAAATCGGATTTCCGCGCCCCACGGAAAAGGGCGGGAACTTCGACATCAATTTGGTGAAGCAATGGTTTGTTGACCTGTTCTGTAAAACTCAGGATGGTGCCGCGCAGTCTTCCGATGAATACCGCGCCGCCCACACCTTCGTTTTTCACAACGCAAAATTTGACCTGCATGTTTTAGCCCGAGCCTTCGGCTTGACCATCCCCCAGATCGAAAAGGCAAACATCGTCGACACCCTGATTGCCGCCTGGATGTTAAGCCCCGGCGAAAACGGTCTTGGCCTGGACAATCAGGTAATGCAGAAATTGCAGCACGAGATGATTCCCATCGAGAATCTCATTGGCCGCGGCAAGAACCAGATTACCTTTGACCGCACCCGCATTCCTGAAGCAACGGAATATGGTGCGGAAGACGCTGTCTACACGCTCCGCCTGTGGGCTCCGCTGCAAAAGCAGTTGCAGAAGTACGATTACGAAAAGTACTTCTACCAGCAAGAAATGCCACTGCTGAAAGTTCTTTACCAGATGGAGACCGTAGGCATCGCCGTAGACGTTCCTACCCTCAAGCGCCTGGAGCAAGAACTGGAACGCCGCATCGGAAATCTTGAGAAAGAAATTTGCGACATGGCAGGCACGGAATTCAACATTGGAAGTCCCAAGCAGTTGGCCGAAGTCATGTTCGATACGCTGGGCATGCGCCAGGTGAAAAAGCGCAGTACCGACGCCGCCGTTCTTGAAGAACTTTTCTACGAGACCGCCAGCCCATTCATCGCATCGATTCTTGAATATCGCGAACTGAAGAAGATGCAGAGCACCTACATCAGCGTGCTCCCCACCCTCGTCAATCCCGAGACCAAGCGCATCCATACCAGCTTTATCCAGTGGGGCACCGCGACGGGGCGCTTGAGCAGCCGCGACCCCAACCTGCAGAACATTCCTGTTAGAAGCGACCTGGGAAAGAAGATTCGCGCCGCATTCGTCCCCCAGAATCCTGACAACGTCATTCTTGCGGTAGACTATTCCCAGATTGAATTGCGCATGCTGGCGCACCTGAGCGGCGACGAAGCCCTCATCGATTCCTACCGCAACAACATCGACATTCACGCCCGCACCGCTGCAGCCATTTACGGAGTCCCGCTGGAAAACGTAACAAGCGATATGCGTCGCGACGCCAAGGTGGTGAACTTCGGCGTACTTTACGGCATGACCGCCTTCCGCCTGAGCCGCGACCTGAAAATTCCCATGGGTCAAGCCAAGGACTTCATTACGGGCTACTTCGACATGTTCCAGGGCGTCCAGATGTTCATCGAAAGCACCAAGGCAAATGCCCACCGCGACGGTTACGTGGAAACCCTCTCCGGACGCCGCCGCTACATTGCCGGCATCGACAGCTCCGACCGCATGGAATCCCAAATGGCAGAACGCATGGCAGTGAACACGCCCGTGCAGGGCAGTGCCGCCGACCTCATCAAGATTGCCATGATCCGCATTCAGAAACGCATCAACGACGAACAGCTTCCGCTGAAGATGATGCTCCAGGTCCACGACGAACTTGTCTTCGAATGCCCCAAGGACAAGGTTGACGAACTTTCCGCAATGGTAAAGTCCGAAATGGAAAACGCCATGAAACTGCAGGTGCCATTAGTCGCAAGCGTTGGCTTCGGCGAGAACTGGCTTATAGCACATTAAAACTTTTTCAATAAAGTTCGCAAATTTAAAATCGCAATTTTTATAAAAAAGTGAGGAACCTATGGCAGATCAAAATCCTAAGAAAATGTCCCCGAAGGTTGCAATCGCCCTGATCATCGGCTTGCTGGTCATCTGCAACGCCATTGTACTTCTTGGCGCCCACCTTTAATTTTTTTCGTCATTAAATTTGAGTGGAAGGCAATAAATGCTTTTCACTCTTTTTTAAATACATCTGATACAGCCTTGACATTTTTATTGATTTTTTATCAACATTTTTACAAAAATTATGTTATAACAATGCATTTTTACGAATTTATATTTCTTCCCGTTGTTATGGGAGTTGTTATGAACACACTTTTAAAACGGACAACCATGTCCAAATTTTTAGCTGCCCTTTCCGCAGCAACCATGTCTTCTGCCTTCGCAGCAGACCTACCTACCGCCCAGCAAATCTTTGAAAAAATGGGCTTAGGCATCAACATCGGAAACACAATGGAAGTTCCGGGGAATCCCACCCTCTGGGGAAACAAGTTCCCTACAGAGGCTTACATCAAAGGCGTTAAGGCAGCTGGCTTTAACACCATCCGCATTCCCTGCGCCTGGGATTCCCACGCCACAAACAGCGTCATTAACGAAAGCTGGATGGACTCTGTCCAGACCGTTGTAGACTACTGCGTCAAGGCTGGTCTCTACACCGTTTTGAACATTCATTGGGACGGCGGCTGGCTGGAAGAAAACCTGAAAGACGACAAGAAGACCGAAGTCAACGCCAAGCAGAAAGCCTACTGGACCCAGATTGCAAAGCGCTTCAAGGATTACGACGAAAAGCTTCTTTTTGCAAGCGCCAACGAGCCCGCCACTACGGATGCCAACTACAAGAACGAATCCAAGATTCTTCAAGGCTACCACCAGACATTTGTAGACGCAGTGCGTGCCACCGGCGGCAACAACGCAAGCCGCACCTTGATTATCCAGGGTCCCTCCACCAGCATCGACCGCTCCGTGGAAGCCTACCCCGCAAGCATGATGCCTAACGACGTTATCGCAAACCGCATGATGTTTGAAGCGCATTACTACGACCCGTCCCCTTACACCATCGTAGGCGAGCCCGTCAACTGGGGTGTTGAAGTGCAACCACAATACTACTGGGGCGAAGAAAACTACGCCACCGGCGCAGACATCGTCCACAACTGCGGCTACAATCCGTGGGGAAACGCCATGGGAACTCCCTGCAGCGCCAACGACATGCAGGTGGCTTTCAAGAAAATGAAGACCAACTATGTGGATAAGGGCATTCCGGTCATCATCGGTGAATTCGGCGCCAATGACCGACTGGGCATTCTGAAAGGCGACGACTACAAGCGCCACCGCAATGGCCGTATCGGTTGGTACAAGGCCGTAGCCCAGGCCGCCTTCGACAACAAGATGGTCCCCATCGCCTGGGATACCGGTCACGAGGGCGAAAACCACATGACCATCATCCGTCGTCAGTCAGATCCCGACGGATCCGTCTTTGACCCGGAAGTCATGAACGCCATGCGAAATGTCTATGGCATGCCAAACCTTGACGGAAGCAGCAATCCGGTCATCAGCACCGATACAGACAAGTCCATCAAGGCAGAATTCACCATTGCAGACAGCACATACGGTCAAATCGAATTTTCCAGCGTTCCCAAGGACTGGAGCAAAATTTCCAGTGTCTCTATTCGGGCATTCTTTGACGGAACCATTTCCAAGGTAGGTGACGACTACGGCTTTATCGCTCCCAACTTGGTTACCATGGACGGCGCCGACTGGAACTGGCAGGAAGCAGGCCTCGGTGAAGTCGAGCTGGGCACCTGGAACACCTATGAGGTCAAGGTCGCTACCACAGGAGAAAGCGGCAGCAACCTGATGGTTCCGGGTAATCCCACAAACATTGTATTCATGGGACTGCAGATATACACTCTGGGCTACACCGGCAATGTCTATGTGGACTGGATCATCTTCAAGAATACCGACGGCACTGCAGACACTTTGGACTTTAACCTGGTCGGAGCCAAGAACGTTGGCGGAGGCATCACCGCAAAGTCCTTGGTTGCAACCGAAAACGTCAAGGCAACTACGACTGCAATCAAGGCTATCGCAAAGAAGCAAGGGCAGCAAAGCCTCACCCGCCAAGGCAACATGCTGGTGGCTCTGGGGACTCGCGCAGCCATCCGCCTTTTCGACCTGAACGGCAATTTAGTCCGCGAGACACATAACGCAGGATCCACCGGAGCACAGGTGAGCCTCAGCCTCCAGGGGCTTCGCGCAGGGCTGTACATCGCCCGATGCGGAAGCAGGACACTCCCCGTCCATGTTAAGTAATTCCAAGCATGAAATCCTCACAACAAACCAAATAAACCAAGAGAACCGATACGAACGTGTCGGTTCTTTTTATGTCATGAGCGATAGAACAGCGTCGGTAACGAAAGTTTTACGTTTGTTGAATTTTTCTCAACCTTTTCATTTCAGACGCATATTTTGTTTATTTGCGTTTCCTTTTTGCAATGTATATTACAAAACGATAGTGTTTTGGAGCCACAAAAAAGGACTCTGTATGAAAAAATTGATGTTTGGGGCAGCGCTTGCAGGCACTTTGACAACAGCCGCATTTGCCGACCTTCCCACCGCAGCACAGGTTCAGAAGAACATGGGCATGGGTTACAATATCGGGAATTCCATGGAAGTTCCCAACGATCCCACCGGATGGGGCAACCCCTATCCCACCCAGGCCTTGCTGGACTCCATCAAGGCAGCGGGATTCAACACAGTCCGCATCCCCTGCGCTTGGGATTCCCATACCCGAAACGGCGCCATCACCGAAACATGGCTCGACTCCGTTAAGACTGTCGTGGACTACGCCCTACGTAACGAACTGTACGTGGTGCTTAACATCCATCACGAAGGTGAAGGTGGCTGGTTCCAGACCAAGATGGCAACCACCAAGAACACCACTGTCGATAACAAGATGAAGACTTACTGGACTCAGATTGCCAATAAGTTCAAGAACTACGACGAGCATCTTCTTTTTGCAGGCGCCAACGAACCGGGCGAAGGCCAGCAGGGTCTCACCTGGACAAGCCAGCACGCCCAGGTTCTCATGGGCTATTACCAGACCTTCATTGACGCAGTTCGCGCCACCGGCGGTAACAACGCCACCCGTACCTTGATTATTCAGGGTCTGCAGACCGATATCGACAAGTCCGTAGAATTTGCCCCCACTAGCATCTTCCCCAAGGACAATGTTACTGGACGCCTCATGTTCGAAGTGCATTTCTACGGCCCTTACCAGTATGTGCTCATGACCAGCTCCCAGAACTGGGGATGCCCCAACGGAGACATCCTGGTGCAGTATTATTACGGTGATTACCAGAAGCCTAGCGATCCAAAGCACAACGCAGGCTACAACTGCTGGGCAAACTCCATCGACAAGGACCAAGCTAGCATCGGTTTCCCCAACGCCCAGTTCGCCAAGATGAAGTCCAACTATGTTGACAAGGGCTACCCCGTCATTATCGGTGAATTCGGCTCCCTGTACCGTTCTCCGGAACTCTCCGGTTCCGACCTGGAACTGCACCGCAAGGGCCGCATCCAGTGGCACAAGGACGTTGTAACCGCTGCAAAGAACTACGGCCTTACTCCCATCGTCTGGGACATGGGTAACGAAGGCGCCAGCTACGACAATATGGCCTACATCCGTCGCCAGACCAACAAGTTCGGCGGCCCCATGGGCAAGGTGGTGGAACCGGAAATCATCAACGCCATGCGCGGTGTGTATGGTCTTGGAACCTACGTAAACAAGGGCGTCACCCACACGGAAAGATTGATTCCGGGCAGTACTCCCATAGGAAACTCCAGCAGTTCCTCGACTCCGGCGGTTTCTAGCAGTTCTTCCAAGCCGGTCGTCTCCAGCTCCAGCGTGCAACAGCCCGCAAGTTCCAGCTCCGTGAACCCGTGGCAACCCCAATCCAGCTCCAGTGTTGTCAACCCGTGGCAACCCCAGTCCAGTTCTAGCACAATCATTCCGCAGCCTGTCGTCAGCTCCAGCAGCGTAGAAATTGACCACCCCCCCTGCGACGCACTGATACCGGAATGCGGTTACACGCCGCCCACTTGCGATGCTCTTATACCGGAATGCGGCTACTCGCTGGAATCTCTGTGCGCCATGGGCATAACAGAATACTGCATGCCGACGACTCCTGATCCGTGGGCTATTGCAAACGCACCCGCAGCCATCAAAGCCAACCTCATCCGTCAGGGCAACCTGCTGGTAGCACAGGGTAACCGCGCTTCCATCCAGTTGTTCGACTTGAACGGCAACCTGATTCGCAAAGTGAGCGCAACCTCCAACCAGGCAACTCTAAATCTTGCAGGTTTAGACAAGGGAATGTACATTGCCAAGAGCGCAGGTCAGACCTTGAAAGTTAACGTGAAATAGTCCGTATTTTCGCGTTTTCACAGAAAATCCGACCTTTTTCAGGTCGGATTTCTTTGTTTTTTGACGAAAAACACACAAAAAAAAATAATCGTTCCTTTTTGAAAACTTTAGTTTACATTTGTTGAGTGATTAGCACCGCATATTTAAGGCTTGCCTAAAAAAAACGCCTTGTCGGAAACCAATCAGTATAATTTTAGGTCGAATGTTAAATTATTGGATTAGGAAAACAATAAAGGAGTCCCCTTAATGAATTTCAAATATCTTTTTGGCCTTACCTGTGCTTTTGGCATTGCCGCCACTAGCGCATACGCCCTCCCCAAGGCAACCGACCTGGTTGCCGACATGGGTCTCGGCTACAACATCGGTAACACCATGGAAGTTCCGGGTAACCCGACTGCCTGGGGCAACGATTTCCCGACAGCTGAATATGTAAAGGCAATCAAGGCAGCCGGTTTCAATACCGTCCGTATTCCTTGCGCATGGGATTCCCACGCATCTAACGGCACCATTAACGCCGGCTGGCTGGACTCCGTAAAGACCGTCGTCGACCTCGTTGTTGGAGAAGGCATGTACGCCATGCTGAACAGCCACTGGGATAACGGTTGGCTGGAAGACCACGTTTTTGACGGCAAGGGTTATGACAAGACTGGCGAAGTAAACAGCTCCGCAGCAACCGTAGCCGCCAAGCAGGAAAGCTACTGGAAGCAGATTGCAACCAAGTTCGCCGCCTACGACGAACATTTGATTTTTGCATCCGCCAACGAACCTGGCGTGAACGATCCGTGGAACGGTGGTGTTCAGTGGAAATTTGATGAAGCACGTATGAAAGTTCTTCAAAGCTTCCACGATGCCTGCATCAAGGGCGTTCGTGCAGCCGGTGGCAACAACGCCACCCGTACTATCATCGTACAGGCTCCTCGTACCGAAATTGATAACGCCCCGCTCCTGAGCAGCAACATGCCCACCGACCCCGCAGGCGCCGGCTACATCATGGCAGAAGTCCACTACTACCCCTATCAGTACTCCCTGATGACCGCTGATGAAGACTGGGGCACTCAGTTCTATTACTACTTCGACATGCCCAGCACAACGGACAAGACTCATAACATGGGCTGGAACGTTTATTCCAAGTCAATTGATGATGAAGCTCTGGGCACCCCCAAGCAGATTGCCAAGGCCTTTGGAGAACTGAAGACCATGTTCTGCGACAAGGGTATTCCTGTTGTGATTGGCGAAATGGGCGCAGTCAAGCGTCTTGACGCACTTTCCGGCGCAAACCTGAAGCTCCACCTTGAAGGTCGTGCCGCCTGGTACGGCGAAGTGGCAAAGGTTGCAAAGGCAAACGGCCTCATCCCCTGCGTTTGGGATACCGGTGACGAAGGCAACGGCAACTTTACCATCGTCCGTCGCCAGACCAAGAAGTTCGGCGGTAACGTCGGCGACATTACCGACTACGAAACCCTGAACGCCATGCGTGCCGCATACGGCATGACCGCTATCGAAGGAAACTCCATCGACGCTCTCGTAAATGCAAGCCTCGATGAAAGCAACAAGATGCTTGAAGCAACCTACAGCACAGTCACCTCCGACTCCAGCGAAGTGGGAACTCTCCGTTTCAACGTTACCAACAAGGATTGGAGCAAGTACACCGCTATCGCTTTCCAGGCCAAGGTTGATGTTGAATCTGCCGGCCCTGCCACTGGTGGAGATTACGCTTGGAAGACCTTGAGCTTGTTCGCCATGAGCGGCGACTCTTGGACTTGGAACGACTACAACTTTGCAGAAAGCGATTTGGATGCAGGTTGGGCAACTTACACCGTGACTCTCGACGCAGACGGTCTTGACATCGAAAACAAGAAGAGCGTTAACGCCATTGGCATCAACCTTTACGGAACTCAGCTCAGCGGCAAGATTCTCTTTGACAACTTCCGTCTGATCAAGGCTGATGGTACCTTCGATGTTCTCGCTGATTTCGACAAGAAGATTGGCGGAGAAACCGACGGCATCCTTTCTGCCAAGTTGGTTACTTCTACTGCTCCGGCCCCGTCTACCGCCATCAAGCCGGTTGCCGCAGCCGCAAGCAAGATGTTCGTGAACGTCCAGCAGGGTTTCGTAAACGCCACCTTCTCTGCAAAGGGTAACGTTCAGGCCAAGGCCATGCTCATGAACACCATGGGCCAGGTCATCGCCAGCGAAAGCTTCGTAACCCGCAGCGGCAGCAACACCGTCCAGCTGAAGGCAGAAACCCGCGGCCCCGCAATCCTCATGGTCAAGCAGGGTAGCCAGGTTTACAGCCAGAAGGTGATCCTGAAGTAATTATTATACACCCTCGGGTGTTTGGGTAAAAGTCCGGTCCTATTATGGGGCCGGACTTTTTCATTATGGTATCTATAAATCAAAATCTTGTTGCGAAAAAAACATCGAAATACATTGCTCTTTGAAAATTTCCAAATGTTTTTTCTTTTTTTAGAATAGTTTATGGAAAGACAAAAAACAGAGGACCTTCCGATGAATTTCAAAAAATTTTTCAGCATTCCCTGCTGCATTGGTCTACTATTTAGTACAGCCAACGCTCTTCCTACAGCAAAAGAAGTCTTTGCAAAAATGGGAATGGGTTACAACATTGGAAACACGCTGGAAGTTCCCATGAATCCCTCCGCCTGGGGAAACGATTTCCCCACCCAGGAGCTGATTGACTCCGTCAAGTCCGCAGGTTTCAACACGGTCCGCATTCCCTGCGCCTGGTACAGCCATTCCAACGCCATCGCCGTAGATTCCAACTGGACACTTTATACTCCTGATGGCGACGAGAACACCATTAATGCCGCCTGGCTGGATTCCGTAAAGACCGTGGTAGATTACGTAGTCAAGCGAGACATGTATGCCATCCTCAACATCCACTGGGATAACGGCTGGCTGGAAGACCATATCGGAACTTCCGTAGACGAAAAGATCAATGCCCGCCAAAAATCCTACTGGGAGCAGATTGCCGCCAAGTTCAAGGATTACGATGAACATCTGCTGTTCGCCAGCACCAACGAGCCCGGCGAAAGTGGCGACGGACTGAAGCAAGACAACGCCAACACACTGAAAGCCTATCACGAGACCATGATCAAGGCTGTCCGCAGTTCCGGCGGCAACAACGCTACACGCACCATCATCGTGCAGGCACCCGACACCGACGAGAACAAGGCTCACAATTACCTGAAGGGAAACTTCCCTGCTGACCCTGCCGGCACCGACTACATGATGGGAGAATTCCACTTCTATCCCTATACGTTCGCCTTGATGGAACAGGATGCTGACTGGGGCAACACCGTGCGTTACTGGGGCGAAGGCAACTACTCCACCACAGATGTCGCTCACAATGTTAAGAAAGGCGCCTACGCCAGCCCCGAATACGTGGATTCCGTCTTCGCCATGCTAGGAGAAGATTTCAAGGACATTCCTATGGTCATCGGTGAATTCGGCGTCATCAAGCGTCTTGAATTGAAAGGCGAAGACCTTCGATTGCATCTGAAGTCTCGCGCCGACTACTACGGCAGAATTGCGGAACTTTCCAAGAAGTACGGATTTGTCCCTTGCATCTGGGATACCGGTGACGAAGGCAACGGCAACATGACCATCATCCGCAGAAACAAGAACCGCGGCATCCTGGATTACGAAAGTCTGAACGCCATGCGTGCCGCTTATGGTTTGCCCAAGTTCGAAGGCAACTCCATCGACGCCCTTGTAGAAAAGAGCTTGGATAATAGCGATCGTGAAATGAAGGTGATTTACAAAGCCCAAAGCGACACCGCAGAAACAGGAACTCTTAGCTACGGCTTTGCCGCCCAGGACTGGAGCCAATATACAGCCATGTCCTTTGACATCAAGTTCAAGGGATCCAGCAGCTCATGGTCTGGAGTAACCCTGTTCAACATGTCCGCAGATTGGAAATGGAACCAGGTGAGCCTTGGGGACTTTAATGACTTTACAGGCGAATGGCAGAATATCAAGATCGCCTTTGACGAATCCTCGGAACCAGCCATGGATTTTGAAGACATTTCCAAGGTAGTAGCCATCGGCATCAATGTTCAAGGCGTAGATGTGGATGCCTCCCTGGAATTGGACAACATTATCCTGTGGAAGAAGGACGGTACCAAGGTAACGTTCTTGGACTTCAATGACAATAAGGAACTGAAGTGCGAAGGCATTGCCGTAGGCGGCCTTGCTCCTTCTACTGTAAACGGCGAAGGGTCCAGCATTATTAGAGCAAAACGTCCCATCGCTACATATAATCAAAACGCAGTGTCCACAAGGCGTTCAAAGACATTAATCGTAAACACTCTCGGCCAACGAAGGTCAAACAGCCGCGAAGCCTCCGTGCATTTCATCAAGCAGGGCGATAAAGCCTATCGTCAGAAAGAGATTCTGAAGTTCTAGGAAGCTATTCCCACAGGTTCGCTGTCATTCAGCGGACCCAAAACATCCAGGCGGAAGATTTCGCCAAGTTGCTTGTCGTCCATGTCGGCAAGCCAGGTTTCGCCGGCATTCACCGTCATCTGGGCAATAGCCTTCTTGGATTCCAGAAGGGCATTGATTTTTTCTTCAAAGGTTCCCTTGGTAATGAATCGATGAACCTGGACATTCTTAGTCTGGCCAATTCTAAAGGCACGGTCTGTGGCCTGAGCCTCAATAGCAGGATTCCACCACAAGTCATAATGAATCACCTGTGAGGCCGCCGTCAGATTGAGTCCTGTTCCAGCAGCCTTTAGCGACAAGATCAGCACCTTGGATTCGGGATTTTCCTGGAAGTTCTTTACCATGGCATTGCGTTGCGTTTGGCTGCAGCCGCCGTGATAGAAATCCGCCTTAATGCCCAATTCACGGTCAATGACTTCCTGCAGCAACTCGCCCATCTCGCGGAACTGGGTAAAGATTAAAGTCTTTTCGCCCTGCTCCTGAATGGACTCCAAAAGGTCAAGGAGCATGCGCAGCTTACCGGAATCTTCCACCTTGCCCTCGCCCACCTTCAGGAAGGTTCTGGGGTGATTGCAAATCTGCTTTAAGGCAAGAATCATCTGGAGAATAAGGCCCTTGCGCTTAAAGAGGCTAGAGCCACCCGCAGGAGCATCTGCCAGCACATCGCCACCGACAGCGGCCACGGCGTCGTCCATAGTCACCGAAGCCTCGCCGCCCATGGCAGCCAACTGCGTCATGAAGTTATTCAACGTGCTCTGGTAAAGGGCCGCCTGGCTCTTGGTAAGTTCCGCATACTCGTCCTGCTGAATCTTGTCGGGCAGATCGCTAATAATGCTCTTGTCTGTCTTCATGCGGCGAAGCATAAAGGGAGCCGTAATGTTCTTGAAGCGTTCTGCCACAGCCTGGTTGTTGAACTTCTGGATTGGCGTTTCGTACAAATCCCTAAATTCAGCCTGACCCGGCAGGAATCCGCGATTGCAGAAATCCATGATGGTCCAGAATTCAAGCAGGCGATTTTCCACCGGAGTTCCGCTCATGGCAATCTTCATGGGAGCGTGAACGCCACGCAGCAGGCGACTCTGTTCGCTATCGGCGTTCTTGATGTTCTGCGCCTCGTCGATTACAACCACCTGCCATTTCAGGCCGCTCAGCTTCTTATTGTCCATGCGGAAGGTGGAATAGGTGGTAATAAGGATATCGTGAGCAAACTTGTCAAGATTTCGGTTAGGGCCATGGTAGGCGAAAATCGAAAGGTCTGGCGCAAACTTTTTTACTTCCATCTGCCAGTTGCACAGCAAGCCTGCAGGCACCACCACCAGCACATATCCCGGGCCAGGAATACCCTGTTCGTCAAACCAGCCGCGGGGCATAATCTTTTGTTCCTGCTTCATCTTCAGCAAGAAGGCAATCACCTGCAAGGTCTTTCCAAGACCCATGTCGTCTGCAAGAATGCAGCCGAAACCCATTTCAAGATTCTTGTGCATCCAGGCGTATCCGCGTTCCTGGTAAGGGCGGAGCGTCGCATTCAGGCCTTCGGGCAAGTCAATTTCGGTTTCTCCACGCCATACATCCAGCTGCGCCTTCAACCCATCGGTCATGGTAATAGGAACGTCATCGCAACGGCCCGTCAGCGCCGCCTGCAAAAGCTTCGCCGTAGAGAATACCGTCTGGGGGAACTTTTTGTCTTCGGCAGAGTCAGCCGCGTCGGACCCATCATCAGAGTCTGCGGAGTTATCCTTGGCAGCGTCCGAGCCATTCTTCATTTCGAGACGCTGTTCCAGCAATTTCAAGTCGTCTTCGCTGTACTCCACGTACTGGGACTTCATCTTCAAAAGGCCGCCGGCATTCTTCGCCAGTTTCAGGAATTCCTGAGCCGTCAGGCTTTCATCGCCAATGGCGACTTCCCAGTCAAAGTCCAGCAAGTCGCAGGCCTTAAACGCACCAATACCCAGGCTCCCCTTAAGCTTCATCTGGGCCTTGGGCTTCTGAATGTTCAAAAGGGACTTGGGCAGTTCTGTTATGATTCCAAATACCTCGAACTTCTTGATTCCGTAGGTAACAAATTCCTTTAATTCAGCCCCTTCAAGAATCACGGCCTCGGCACCGCGATTTTCCAGATAATCCTTCATGGGCTTGAAGTTTTCGGCCACGCAATTCAGCACATTCATCAAGGCCAAAAGGCGGGGATCATTGGACGCAAAAAGTTGCGAAAGCGGAATGCGACCGTTATCTTCGACAAAGACATTCAGGCCAACGGCCTTTCCTATTTCGGTGCAGGTAAATACAATCTGATTGTTGAAATCCAGGGAGTTATAGACAGAGAACCACTTCTGAATTTTTGAAGGAATCTTAAGGCCACCGGCAGCCAGCTTTCCCGATTTGCAGTCAAAGAAGAATCCCAGCAGATTTTCGTGAACGCCCTTCTTGTTATTCTGGGCGGTACGCGCGAAGCGCAACAAGCGGCCTATAAAAATGGACAGGATATGTTCTGCGGCCTGGGCCAGTTCCTCGCGAACAGGAACAAATTCCGGAGCGGATTCCGCCGCACTCTCGTCTACAAAATTTGCGGCACCTTCCTTCTTCACCATCTTTTCGTTAAAGGCGAAATCATCGGGAACGAACTTTTCAAGTTCCACCACCACGTTCAAGACATCGGGCAGCATTTCGGCCGGAAGCCAGCGCACCTGAGCCGTAACGCTATTGAGCCAGAATACCTGGGGGTAAATGGCTCCGCAACGCACCAGGTGGTAGGCGACGCAAAGCAACTGATGCAGATAACGCACGGTCACATGGTTATGCCACACGCAACTCTGGTTCAGGCGGCAAAGCGCCCCCATCACGTTTTCTACCGTAAGGCCAAATGCGACAACGCGATCATCCACCAGCTGGTCAAAGGTCCAGGACCAGCCCTTGGCATGAACCACCTGCAGGCGCTCCTTTTCCATCAGGAAGGTGCGGGCATGAAAAATTCCAAAGTCCTGGGCGAAATGTTCGAAGCTCTCGAAGTGGTTATAAAAACTGCGACACCGTTCCAGTTCGTCAACAAAGCTCTTCTTGAAATTTCCGCCCGGGCAAAAATCCGGGAAGTTGGTGAGCATAGCCGGCAGCACGTGGGAATAGTCACGCCAGTCCTCGAAACGGAACATGGGAACACGGGGATTCTCGTCGCGTATGCCAGGAAACGCATGAACCAGCGCCCTTTCCAAGGGAACATCAGTCTCTACGTTTTCGGGCTTGTAATCCTTCAGAAACTGCAAGTCCAGACCGTGAATCTTGAAAAGAACCAGCGGGTCCTTAGAAATCATTTCTGCCATCTTGAGGAACGTTGAAATCACGTACTTGCAGGGCAAGGCATCCTTGCAGTCGCAATTCATATTGACGCGACCCGCATCGTCGAACAAGGTAAGGCCACACTTGTCCAGCAGAATTTCGATAGACGGATTGATGGTATCGTTGGAAATGGCCAGCAAGTCGGCTGGCTGCTGTTTTAACAGCCCAACGAAAATATCCGACTGTTCCTTTGAAAACTTGGGGAACACGATGTAGTTGTCATGGTTGCCGCCATTGGGCCCCTTGACCACGGAGCGCACGCGATTATCCATCACGTCTAGCGACGCGACCTGCCCCCTCGCCACATACTTCAGGGCAACATCAATGTCGTGGGAACTGACTCCGGCAAGCAGGCCATCTAGCCACTTCTTGCTCCACCAGGTATTCCCATAAGCACCATATTCCATAACGAACCAAATGTAGTAATTTAAACCCAGGAACCAGCCAGCGCACTACAAAATTCTTGCTCTTTTGTGCAGTTAAAGATTCTGTCTGAGTACACACACATTAAATCGTGCCGAAACAGTTATTTTGTCAAATAAAAAGTAAAAGGACCCGCCAAAGCAGGTCCTTAAGTCCTTAGAGGAATCCGGGCGAAAAAACCATCCATTCCACCTTTTTAGGCGTTTATTTTCTTCTTGTTCACGTGGGCTTCCACCACGTTGATCACGTAGTCACCCAGGTGTTCGCAGGCGTTCACCACGTCCATGTAATGCACCGACATCTGGTAGTCGTACTTCTTGTCGTTGATGTCGGCCACGTTACGTTCCTTGAGGCTCTTGCGGTAGTTGTTGATTTCATTTTCAACATTGCGGGAACGGTTGTAGTCAGCACCGGGCTTATCCTCTTCCACATCGATCATGTAGTCCAGGGCGGTATTGCACAGTTCCACCATGTGGTTGATGTGCTTGTACTGATCCTCGGTAAAGTCATCCTTGCTGCGGAACTTGTGGTTGATGGCGCGGGCCATGTTGTAGCAGGCATCGCCGATACTTTCCATTTCGGAAATTTCGCGAAGCATAGACTGGATGGTCTGCTTACTTTCGTTGGAAAGGCGGCCTTCGCTAACCTGGTTCAGATACTTGGCGATTTCCACTTCCATGTTGTCGCTGATGCCCTCGTACTTTTCGATGCGGCTGAAAATCTTGGTAAAGTCGTTCTCATCCTTGGTGGTCAGCAGGTCGGGCACCATATTGAACATTTTCTTGCAGCGCTGGGCGAACAGGATGATTTCTTTGCGAGCTTCGAACAGGGAAAGTTCTGCGGTAGAAAGGATACCGCCGCTGATGAACTTCAGGCGGAACTCGTCATCGTCGGCCTTGTCCTTGATGATCTTGCAGATGAGCTTTTCCATGGGCTTGATGAACCAGATGAGGATCAGCACGTTGCAGACGTTGAACATGGTATGGAAACCAGCCACGGCGAAGGTGACGCCATCCTGGGCCGCCTTGACCTCTTCGGGAGTGGAAGGCTTGAGAGCAGGGTCAAAGCCAACCAGGCTGCAAACCAGGTTGATAAAGGGATGGAACACACAGAGCACCCACACCACGCCGAACATGTTGAACAGCAAGTGAGCAAGAGCTGCACGGCGGGCCTGGGTAGAAGCGCTGAGAGCCACCACGTTAGAGGTCACTGTAGTACCGATATTTTCACCCATCACAAGGGCGATGCCCTGGTAAATCTCGAGAGCGCCACTGGAGCAAAGAATCAAGGTAATGGCCATGACCGCTGCAGAAGACTGCACACACATGGTCATGATGCCGCCAATCAAAAGGAACAGCAAAGTACTTGCAAAACCAAAGTTACCGCAGGCAGCCACAAAGTTCTGCACCGCGGGAATGTCGCCCAGGTGCATAGAAGCGCCGGTAGTACGCAAGGTCGTAATGGCGAACAGCATGAAGGCGAGGCCAAACAGGAATTCGCTAAAGCTCTTGGTTCCATTCTTCTTGGAGTAGCTCAGGATGATACCCAGCACAAAGCAAGGGTACACCAGGTAAAGCATGTCGAACTTGAAACCCAGCACCATGATCCAACCGGAGATGGTGGTACCGATGTTTGCGCCCATGATAATAGAAATGGCCTGCTTCAACGTGAGCAGACCAGCATTAACGAAACTTACGGTAAGTACGGTAGTAGCGGTAGAAGACTGAATGGTTGCGGTTACGGCGGTACCGGTGGCCACACCCATAACGCGGTGTTTAGTCATGGTACCCAGCATGGTACGCAGAGTATTTCCGGTAAGCTTTTGAAGACCTTCAGACATGGTCTTCATGCCAAACATCAGGAGCGCAAGACACCCAAGGAGGGTGAGCACAGCAAGCTTCATGTCCACAGCGGGCATAGTATTTCCTTTTCTGGCAAAACATGCGCGACACCTTATGAATTGGAGAAGAGTCGCGTCGGCCAGCGTTTGCGCCGCTATCGGATCATCATCACTGCTTTTCAGCTAGTCCGGGCTCACGGCGTAGTTGATAATCAATCTAAGTACCGCCAAATATAGAAAAAGGCGAATAAAGCACAAGAGTTTACTCTTGTATTTTTGAGCCGTACTATATGCGCTTGAAAAGCGCCATATAGAAATTAGGTAAAAACTCCGTAAAGGGAAAGTAATGCATAAGAAATAAAAAAGTCCCCGCAATTGGGGCGGGACTTTTAAACTCACTGAAATAAAATCAGCATGAAATTTCAATCAAGTTACTTCTCGCGGACCATGGCCACAGCCTGGCTGGCGATACCTTCGCCGCGGCCGGTAAAGCCCAACTTTTCGGTGGTGGTGCCCTTGATGCCGATCTGCTTTACATCCAGGCCCAGGACGCGGGCGATGTTCGCCTTCATCTGGTCCTTATGGGGGTTCACCTTGGGGCGTTCGCACATGACGATGGCGTCGATATTCACGATATCGTAACCCGCCTTGGATACTTCCTCCCCCACCTTGCGCAGGAGTTCCAGGCTGTCGGCACCCTTGAAGGCCGGGTCCGTATCCGGGAAGTAGGTTCCGATGTCGCCGAGACCTGCTGCACCCAGCAGGGCGTCGCTAATGGCATGGAGCAGCACGTCGGCGTCGCTATGGCCCAGCAGGCCCTTTTCGTAGGGAATGTCCACGCCGCCGATAATGCACTTGCGGCCTTCCACCAGCTTGTGAACGTCAAAACCGATTCCAGAACGATACATCTTGTCCATAAAATTTTCCTTTTATCTTAACGACACTAAAAATACAAAAGTTCTCGAACCCGAAATTCCGTATCCAAAGATCAGTATAAATAAAAAAGCCCTGCAGGCAGAAACCTACAGGACGTTTTCGCTATACAGCGTTATCCAACTTTCGTCGGATTTTTATTAAAGCAACTACGCTTATACCAGTGCAATGCCCGGAACCACGCCAACCAGGAGGAGAGCGAGGGCTGCAACAGTCACGGCAAACTTCAGCAGGTAGCTGAAGGGTGCGCTCTTTTCGCAGCAGCACTTGATCTCTGCGTCAGCCTTAGCGGGCATGAACAGCACGAAGGCGATACGCAGGTAGAACACGGCTGCAACCAAGGAAAGACCGAAGGCTGCGGCAGCGAGCCAGCCCATGTCAGCAGCAAATGCATCGGCAAACAGGGTGAACTTTGCAAGGAAACCTGCAACAGGCGGAAGGCCAGCAAGGCTTGCCAAGCAGACGGTAACACCGAGTGCCACAAACGGACGCTTGCGACCACGACCCTGAAGTTCAGCCAGGGTTTCGTGACGATCATCGCGGCCGGAAAGGTATGCAATACCGGTGAGGGCGCCAGCGGAACCGATAGCGTAAGTCACCAGGAAGTAGAACATGGGGCCCATCTGAACGGTACCGCTAGCGGCATAGTTGGGGAGCAACAGGCCGATAACGATAAAGCCAGCGTTCATCACGGCAGAATATGCCAAAATGCGACGGACAGACTTCTGGGCAAGACCGCCAAAGGCGCCGAATACCATGGAAAGCAGGGCCACAATGACCACCACATAGTAGAGACCCTTGGACTGGGTACCGACAGTAACCTGTTCAGCAAGGTTCCATGCAGCGGCAGAGCCGGCCTTAGTCACCAGGATGCCCAGCCATACAGAGGCTAGAGCAGCAAGAGCGCCAACCTTAACCACAGCAGCCATAAAGCCTGTTACAGCGACAGATGCACCGGTGTAGACGTCTGCCACCCAGAAGTGGACAGGGGCGGCACCAGCCTTAAAGAGCAGGCCCATCACGGTCATGAACACGCCAATACCGTAGATGCTTTCGCGACCCGGGAGAATGGCTGCGTTGAAGCTGGTAGAACCTGTTGCACCATAGACCATTGCCACACCGTAAAGGAAGATGGCACTGAAGATGGAGCCAGAAACGAAGTACTTGAAGGCACCTTCATTTGCGTTCACATCCTTACGGCGGATTCCAACCAATGCGTAAATCGGGAAGCTAGCCAATTCCATACCCAGGAACAGGGCAACGAAATCGATTGCCTGAGTCATGAGCAGGGCACCGCAGGTAGCGAGCATCAAGAGAGCGTAAGCTTCGCCGCCCTTGAACTTTTCGTGACCCAGAGTCCACTGCAGACCGGCAATGCCCAGGAAGGCGCAAAGCACAATGGCAACGCCAAGCAGACGGCGAGCAGGATCCATGGCATAAAGGCCAAAGAAGGTATCGGTAGTAACCAGGGCATAAGAACCAGCAGCGAACAGGGCAAAAGCAGAAGCAACCCAGGGAAGGATCTTATGCTTGTTTTCGTCTTTGATGAACGGTTCTGCAGCCAAGGAAATCAGGGCGCCGACAGCGACCAGAATAACCGGCAAGAGAATGATCATGTTACTCATTATTTGTTACCTCCTTCTGCAGCGGGAGCTTCTGTAGCAGCAGCTTCCTTTGCAGTGGCATCAATTTCATCGGCCTGAGCGTTCAGATCGGCTTCTTCCTTATCCATTTCGCGGAGCTGCTTAATGAGGGATGCACGTTCTTCTTCGCTAAAGCCGTTTGCAGCCAGGTTAGAATCCAACTGACGGAAGTCTTCTTCGGACATGGGTGCTGCCACAGCGTCAACGCCATCGGCGGCGGCAGAAAGATCTTCGTCGGATTCCTTGGCAGGAATTGCGAAAGCGGTTCCAGAGGCCTTAGACATTTCAGCCACAGCCTCATCGCTAACGAAATTCAGGTCCTTGGTAACGAATGCGGGATGCATACCGAATGCCAGGAGAAGAACAGCCATGATAGCGATGGAAGAACCTTCCAGAGCAGTCATGCGCTTTTCGTCAGCAACTTCGCACTTCTGTTCACCGAAGATAACCTTCTGAACAAAGCGGAGCATGTAAGCGGCAGAAAGGATAATGCAAAGACCAGCAACCAGGGCAGGAAGCGGACCGGCGTTCCACAGAGAAAGGAGCACGCCGAATTCACCCACAAAGCCTGCGGTACCGGGAACAGCCAGAGCCATCACGGCAACAAAGCCGAACAGGGAGCCGAACACAGGAGTCTTGCGGGCAAGGCCACCAAGCTTGTCGAGTTCACGAGTTCCGGTCATGCGTTCGCCAATACCCATCAGAAGGAACTGTGCACCTGCAGAGAGGCCGTGTGCCACCAGGAGCACCAGCACGGCGGGGAGCATGGATTCAGAAAGGCTAAACACACCGGCAACAGCCAGACCCAGGTGACCCATGGAGCTGAAAGCCAGGAGTTTCTTAGCATCATTGGCACGAAGAGCCATGAGTGCGCCATAGACAGCAGTTGCCAGGCCAAGCCACATCATGGTAGAAACAACGCCAGGATCCAGAGGGAAGATTACCAGAACCCAGACAATAAGGCCAAAGACACCAGCCTTACTCATTGCACCGGTAAGGATTGCAGAGAGCGGAGCGGGAGCTTCGGAATAGGAAATTGCCTGCCAGCCGTGGAACGGGAAGATCGGAGTCTTCACCATGAATGCCAGGAGGAAGCAGATCAGGACAGCCTTCTGAGCGGAAGGATCCATAGTCTGCACAGCGGTAATCACAGAGAGCAACAGGGAATTGTCAGCCTTGGTCAGCACGTACCACAGAGCCACCATCATGGGAGCAGAGCCCACCAGAGTGTAAATGGCAAAGGTCATTGCAGACTTTGTGCGTTCCTTTCCACCGAAACCGGCAATAAGAACTGCGGCAGGAATTACCATGGCCTCGAAGAAGAAGAAGAACAGAACGATATCGCCAGCCAGGAAGGTACCATTCATGGCACCCATCAAGGCAAAGATACCGATCGCAAAATTGCGGTAGTTCTTGCAAGTAGTATTACGAGCCGTAATCAAGGCGACCAGAGAAAGTCCTGTAGAAAGGAGGACCATCCAGGAGCTGAGACTGCTGCTGTAAAGGTAGTAGAAGGCAGGACCCTTGGCACCAGGAATGCGGAACCATTCCATGGCCTGAGTAGTCTGTGCGCCACCGGCAATCAAGGCAACGGACATTGCTACAAATGCAATTCCGAAGAGGAAAGCCAGGCGAGAAGAAGACTTGGGGTCTTCCTTGGAAGTTGCCACCATAAGGATAGCGGCAATGAACGGTGCTAAGACGAGGAGATGCAGAAGCATTAGATCAAACCTCCAGTCAGAAGAACAACAACCACAAGGGCAACCACGCCGGCAACGCTAAGAGCCAGCTGCAGGCGAACCTTGCGAACCTGGAAGGAGGCTGCGCCATCGCCCAGGATTTCAACAATGCCAGCAATCAACCACTGCACAAACTGAACCAGCTTGTCGATGCAGTTGTCAACGATCCAGGCAACGATATTGGTAAGAGCAACGAACCAACCATGAATGATGTCGAAGAGGAAGGTCCAGGTAGCCATCTTGCCAGTCGGGGCAGAGGAGCCCTTTGCTTCGGGAATGCGAGCCTTGCCAAACTTGACATAGGCGATAGCCACACCGAGAAGGGCAGCAGCAGTACCGAGACCAGCAAATACCATGGGGTTCACATGAGCGGCGGCATGAATCACAGAAGCCTGTGCAGCACCAACTACAGGTTCAAGAGCCTGTTCGAAGGTGGTAAGGCCGATGGATTCTGCCCAGAGGTAACCAGCACCAACGGCACCGGCAGCAAGAAGCACCATGGGGATCAACATGCAAGCGGGAGCTTCGTGAATGTGCTTTTCGCTTTCCTTGGAACCGCGATATTCGCCAAAGAAGGTCAGAATGATGAGACGGCTCATGTAGACAGCAGTAATCACTGCGGTAAGGAGGCCAACACCATAGAAGAAGGGACCCATAGGACCGCTAACATAAAGCTTTTCAAGAATCAAGTCCTTAGACCAGAAACCTGCAAAGCCCGGCAGGCCGATGATTGCAGCAAAGGCAAGGAGCATAACGCCAGCAGTAACCGGCACCTTCTTGGCCAGGCCACCCATCTTGCGCATATCCTGTTCGCCAGCCAGAGAGTGAATCACGGCACCGGCGCCAAGGAACAATGCAGCCTTGAAGAAGGCATGGGTAAAGACGTGGAAAATGGAAGCATCGAATGCTGCCACACCTGCAGCCATGAACATATAGCCCAGCTGAGAGATTGTGGAGTATGCGAGAACCTTCTTGATGTCGTTCTGGAAGAGACCAGCCACTGCAGCCCAGAATGCGGTAAGCATTCCAACTACGGTAATGATGGTCAGCACATCCGGAATAAGAACGAACATGGAGCAGAGACGAGCAAGCAGGTAGACACCAGAAGTCACCATGGTTGCAGCATGGATAAGTGCAGAGACCGGAGTAGGACCAGCCATTGCATCGGGCAACCAGGTAAGAAGAGGAATCTGGGCAGACTTACCAGTGCAACCGATAAAGAAGCAGAGGCCAGCCAGGGAAAGGAACGGAATAACGATATCAACATGACCGCCAGAAACAATCATCTGGATGAAAGCTGCCAGGGAGTCGTAGTTGAGGATTGCGGAACCGCCGATAGTGCAGAGCACCAGCATACCCAAAAGGAAGCCGATATCGCCCACGCGGTTCACAATGAAGGCCTTGTTTGCAGCCTTGCAGTTGTTAACATCGTGGTTCCAGAAGCCGATGAGCAGGTAGGAGCAGAGACCCACACCTTCCCAACCGAGGAAAGTGAGCAGAAGGCTGTCGGAAAGTACCAGCACGATCATGCTGAACAGGAACAGGTTAATGTAGGCGAAGAAGCGGGTAAAGCCGCGGTCACCGTGCATATAACCGATGGAGTACAGCGCAATCAGAGTGCCGATGCCGGTAACGAACAGCAGCATGATGCGAGACAGACCGTCGAAGAGGAATCCGATATCCACCTTGAGCATGGGGATATCAATCCAGTTGCAAAGCGTAGAGCGGAGGCCTTCTGCAGGCATATTCAAAGCCAGCAGGACAACGCTTGCAAATGCGAGGGCCGGGAACAGCACCGCAAGGGCACCGATGAAGCCTTCAGAAGGGCCCTTCTTGCTACCGGAAGAAATCACGGCGATAACGCCGAGAAGTACGGTACCGATCAGCGGGAAGAGCGGAATAAACCAAAGCGGTAAATTAGTCATTGATCATTACCCCTTCATGTTAGAGAAGTCGTTGGAGTCAACGCTCTCACGGTTACGGAAAATCATGATGACCATGGCAAGGCCCACGCAAGCTTCGGCTGCGGCAACTGCGATTGCGAACAGCGGAACAATCTGGCCTGCAACGCTCTGTGCTGCAGGAAGGGTCTTTGCAAAACCCACAAAAGACAGGTTCACGGCATTCAGGGCAAGTTCAACACCCATGAGCACAAAGAAGATGTTTCTGCGGGAGATGGCCACGATAAGGCCGATGGCAAAAATCACCAGGGCCAAAATCTGAACATAAATTGCTTGGAGTTCCATTACTTATCCTCCTCAGTTTCAGAGCCAAGACGCTTCTTAGCCATGAGCACTGCAGCACCCATAGAAGAAAGGAGCAGCAGACCAAGGACTTCGAACAGTACGAAGTAACCAGGGCCAGTCTGAGCCACGTTGAACAAAGTTTCAGAAGTAAGCTTCACGGAGCCGCGGAGCGTGGTTGCATCGAAAGCGATGGGGGCACGAACCAGGATGAAGCCCACGAGACCGGCCAGCACACAAACTGCCGGAATCACGAACAGAGAAACCTTATCGAACATGGGAGTCTTGCTATCCTTGCCGGCATTAAGCACCATGATCACGAAGGTGAGCAACATGATGATTGCACCTGCGTAGACCATGATCTGAACAACGCCCATGAAGGGGCTGCCCAGAAGGCCGTAGATACCAGCCAGAGAAAGCATGGTAAGAACCAGGGAAAGAGCTCCGTAGAGCGGATGCTTGGAAAGAAGCACGCAAACGGCAGAACCAATTGCGATGATTCCAAGAATAATGAAGTAAATCAGGGCGAGCATTACTTAACCTCCATTCCCCAGA
>JAKSIG010000038.1 GCA_024398955.1 Fibrobacter sp.
GATCCAAGTCGCCCAAGTGCATGGCGTCGCCATGACCCTTGCCGGTACGGTACATGAACTTTCCGTTATGATCTATGGCGCAAGCACCTTCGATGATTTCATCAAAGCCGTCACCATCCACATCGCCAGCGGAAATATTATGGTTACCCATGCCGTAGCATTCGCTGCCCTTGGTGGCAGCGTTATAATACCAGCGCTGGCTCAAAGTGGTTCCGTCCCAGTCGTAGGCAGTCACTGCCATACGGGTATAATAACCGCGCTGGAAAACCATGCTGGGTTTCTGGCCGTCCAAATAAGCGTTGGTGGCGAGGAAACGGTCCACGCGGTTACCGTAGGAATCGCCCCAGCTAGAGACGGTTCCGCGGGCAGGATTGAAATTGACAGTGGCCATTTCAACACCTGTCTCGCCATTGAAAAGAGTCAGATATTCGTTACCACTCAAAACGTAGCCGTTGGAATTGCGGTAATCCTTGGTGTGATTGGTTTCGCCGGCGGCAGCACCCTTGCTAATATACTTGCCGGAACCATCCTTGGTGCCGGGGGCAGTCTTCATGGCCACTTCCGCCTTGCCATCGCTATCGTAGTCGCCAACCAGAATTTGGGTATAATGAGCGCCTGCACGAATATTTACACCAAGGTCGATTCGCCACAATTTCTTTCCGCTAAACTTGTAGCAATCCACATACACGTTGCCGGTCTTACCCTTCTGGGAATTGTCCTTGGAATTGCTGGGATCCCACTTCAAAATCAGTTCGTATTCGCCGTCACCATCCACATCGCCTACGGCAATATCGTTGGGGCTGTAAGTGTAATCGGAACCGCCAGCAGGACGATCCAAATTGATGGTCAGCTTCTGTTCACCCCAAACGGAAACGGTCTTGTCCGAAGATTTTTCGACGCCGTTTACAACCGGACGGACATAATATTTACTTGCGGCAGTTCCCTGGGCATCCGTATAATTGGAGGCAGCCTTTCCATCGAAGCTTGCAATCTTTGCACCGTCGCGATAAAGATTGAAACCGGTCGCATTGCCATCGGTACCCAGCACGCGCCAACTCAGGAACACGCCATTGCCGGTCTTTACAGCCACCAGGCCACGATCCAGAGCCTCCATCTGGCGAGTTGCATTTGCCAGGCCAAAACCCATTGCCAGCGTAAGGCCGGCACACACCATAAACTTTTTCATAAACATCCCTTGGAAAGCCCATACATCCATTTTTTAAAGCTTCCCACCCTAAATATAGGTTCGCCCCCTCAAAAAAGGACTATTTCTATAATAATGGCGTTGTCGGTAGACAACGAGGGCATTTTTGCAAAATAGGTTACAACGGAATAGCAAATTGACAAGATTTTTATTTTGGGGTACATTTGTGTATACAAAAAAAATTCAATCCTCAAACAAATCATGCCTAAGCGTACTGGTGTAGCGGACTTGCCTTTGCATACGGGGACTGTTCCCCGTTGGCTCGCAGACCGTATGCGTGATTTGGGCAGGCTCATTGCCGAATCCATTGTGGAGAATTACGGCAAGAGGGAATTCCTGGTTCGTTTAAGCGACCCGCTGTGGTTTCAGTCCTTCGGTGCGGTCATGGGCATGGACTGGCATTCTTCGGGAATTACCACCAGCGTGATGTACGCCCTGAAGCGCGGGCTGAACCCGATTGCAAGGGACCTTGGGATTTATGTGTGCGGCGGCCGCGGAAAATTCTCCCGGGAGACGCCAAATGAATTGCTGCAGATTGCGGACAAGACCGGCGTGGACGGGTATTACCTGAAGCGCACCAGCTGCCTTTGCGCCAAGGTGGACAACACTGCGGTTCAAGACGGCTTCCAACTTTACCAGCATAATTTTATCGTGACGGATGAGGGCGACTGGGCGGTAGTTCAGCAGGGCATGAATACGGACGCCCGGGCAGCACGACGTTACCACTGGTGTTCCTCCAGCTTGCGGTCCTTTGTGGAAGAGCCCCACGCCGGCGTGGTGGGCGAAAACCGCGGGCAGATTCTGAACCTGACTCATCAGGACGCAGGCGTGACCCGCAGTTCCATTCTGGAGTTGACTCACGAAAATCCCGACAGGATGATGCGGGAAATCCAGCAGATTGTGGCTCCCAATTCTTCTGTCATTGTTTCGCCCCAAATGGATTTATTCGCCCCGCCGGAGAGTGCACAAAACATGATCCTCGCACCCGATGGCTCGCCGATTCGCGCGGGACGCGACTTAATGGGAGCAGCCTGCCGGGACCCTATCGTCGCAAATTCATCACGCGACTGCATTATGCCCAGCCGTCACGATGTCCGCGCCGAAGACGTCGACTTGAAGCGCCTCGGTGGAGTTCTTGCCAACGCCTACGAATCGGACCCCAAGGATTTTGAAAGCCTTTTGCTTACGCCGGGACTTGGTCCCCGCACGTTGCAGTCATTGACACTTGTAAGCGAAGTGATTAACGGAACTCCTTCCCGCTTTAGGGACCCCGCCCGCTATTCCTTCGCCCACGGCGGAAAGGACAGTCACCCCTTCCCTGTCCCCACCCGCGTTTACGACGAATCCATCCGCATTTTAAAAGGCGCCATCGAGCACGCCAAAATCGGCGACCGGGAAAAGATGGATTGCCTCAACCGCCTTCACGCAACCCAGCTTGCCATCGAAAAAGACTGCGAACCTCTCGCCGACTTCGACAAAACATTAGAGCATGAAAAATCCCACTCGCAAGAGTGGGGCGGAAGAACGGTTTAAGGCCTATTTCCATTCAATTGAAATCTTTCTCTTTTTGACAGCACAATCTGTCAAATAAGAATCAATCAAAGTCTGATAAGGAATGCCTTGATCCTTTGACATTTTCTTGAAATACTCAATGGTTGAAGAATTCAACCGAATAGTAATTTGTTTTTTTAATGCAGCCGCATAAGGATTTCTTACAGCCTTCATTTTTTCAAAATCATACTCTTTCTTCATGGTTCATCTCCTTTACGCGCATTCCAATAATACTGAAACTCTTTCTTCGTCGCTTTCCGGGCACTAATGATGCGATTGACAATCAAATCATCATCACCATTAACACGTTCCGTATAGACAACAATCAAGGTTCTTAGTTCAGAAGACAATCCTATAAGAATAGAACGATCTTCATCTTTTGAATGTTCTACATCAAAGAAAACTCTAGCATGATCATCTTCAAAGCAACTCCTGGCTTCTTCAAAAGATACGCCATGTTTTTTCCGATTTATCTCATTCTTCTTTTCATCCCACTCGAAATCTATTTCCATAATAGACCTCGATGTATAACTACAATATAATTACATTCAAAAATAAACGCAAGTGCCTGCAATGCGATTGCAGACGCATTTAACTCCTTTCTGAGTATTTTCACTTTTTTCCTGAAGAACGCATTTCCCTTTGAGATTGATCTCTTGGGCCCTTGTCGAGGGATATATCAATAATTCAGTATTTCTGAACAGCCTTAATATACAAAAATACGCAAGGTGAGCACCGCGACAGAAAATTCATTTTCTGGCATAGCCGAACCGAAGCATTTTATACGAAAAATCCCACTCCCAGGAGTGGGGCGGAAGAACGGTTTAAGGAGCGTTCTAGATTTTTTCGTCTGGAGCTTGTCCGTCGTGGGCAAGCCATTTGCATTCCGTCAATTCCATGTCGGTAAATACAGCCCTAAAGGAGGAATCTTCGGGACTGCAGGCGTAAATGCCAAACTGGATTTCGTCGGTAGCTTTCCACATGTGGCAAATTCGCATTTGTGTAAAGTTGGAACCGTCTTCGGAACATTCAATGCAGAAATCATTTTCGCGGCGGCTGAAGCGATACCACATGGATTTAATATCGGCACGGATCGCAGTTGTAGCCCAGTCGGAATAGCCCATGTTGGTGGCCACACTTCCAAGATGCTGGAATTTTTCATTCTCGTATTCGATGGAAGCCTTCAGCCAGTTTTCGCTATCCAGATACATGGCCACGCCGCACTGGTCAAAACGATGCTTGCTTTCAAACGAAGTTTTAACCACAAAGGAAAAGAACTTTTCCGCTGTCTTCATTTGAAGAACCGGAGCGTTGTCATTACGGAAATGATAATACGTTCTCTGCCATAAATCCGTGTGCGGTTCCGTAAAGATTTCGACGAAATCGTCGGTAATGATAAATTTTTTCGGAGCCCGAGTCCAGAACCAATCCTTGGCATTAATTTTCATTATTCATCCTTCACACAGCGAACGGAAAGTCCGAAGTTCTTTGCATAAGGGTAGACGGAAACATCCTTGCGGCCAGCCATCATGTGAACACCGATGGCTTTTTTACTGGGCGCGGCGGCACCTTCCTGCGCGACATCCGACGAACTTGCGCCATCTTCCGTCGCACTCCACAAATATGCATATAACGTCTGACGATCGAAGCGCCCGCGGTAATCACGGAAACCCGACGGCGTTCCATTAAATCCATATTCATCGGAGCCGTTGCCGTAATGGCTCCAGCCTTCAGCAGACTTCAGCTTGACGGCGGCAGAATCACGGCCACCCACCTCAACGAAAAGCTGATCGAATTCCTCGGCCGTAGGCAAATGCCAACCGGCAGGGCAAACATTCTTCGCCACATCCCAAGTATAAAAACGACCGTACTTGCGACAGTCGTAATTGAAACGTGTATAGCAGAAACTTTCTTCCGCAGCAAAGCTCAGATTCTCTGCCATCCAAATCTGGGAGCCAATTTTTACTGTCTTGTATTCCTGACCATCACGAGTATCCTTCAACACAGAGCCTTCAACCGAAGCATCGGCCAATTCCTCCGCAAAGGTCAAAGTTCCCGAAGACAGGATTAATCCGCAAATCAAAAATGCAGGCCAGGAAAACCGTCCCTTCATAAAAAATCCATCAAAAAGATTTTCCCGTAAATCTAACTACATTACGGAAGAAACTCCCTTGATGTTGAAGTGGCCGATGGATCCGCTTGTAGCCTGGATCTTGAACTTCAAGTTAGCAATCTTTGCTGCGGCTGCTTCACCAGTTATCTTGACAGAACCCCCGCCGGCCTGCTTAAACTGATTCCAAGCAAAGCATTTTGCAGAACCAGCCGGCGCCTTTGCCAAGGTTACAAACGGGTTGTCATACTCGATTTCTGCATCGCCCACATCACCTAGGCCAATTTCAATAGTCATCGGAGTATCTACTTCATAGAAAACGCAGACTCCGCCCCACTTGGATGCATCCACTGCAGCAGGCGCACCAGACTCATCGACGCCACCGACATTGAAGCCCACGCCTACATACGGGTCATACGTAAGGGATCCCTTTTCTAAACTGATGGTTCCGCATAGTCCGTCACAGTCATCGATAACTGGATCCATGGCATCGTCCACATATTCATTTCCCAAGGGAACAGGCCATGTAATTGTAGAAGCACCACCATCGGCGTCGTCAGCGTATACATACCAGTAACCAGATGTTTCCGTACCAACATCAAGGCCAGTATCTATACGGTATCCATCAAGACTGCCACACCATTTCATCAAGGAACCTGTTAAGGAAGCGCAACCAATGCGAATTCCGGGAATCGGCGGAAAGGAGACTGAGCTGGAACTTGCAACAGAAGAGCTTGAACGCATCGTAGATGAAGACGAAGCTGTGACCTGGCCGTTGGCAGCCTCTTCCTGCTTTGAGTCGGAAGACAGACCTGGTCCTCCGTCTTCGCCAGGAAGAACAGAAGAGCTTGAACGCATCGTAGATGAAGACGAAGCTGTGACCTGGCCGTTGGCAGCCTCTTCCTGCTTTGAGTCGGAAGACAGGCCTGGCTTTCCGTCTCCGCTAGGCTCAGTAGAAGAACTATCTGCGGAGCCACTTTCCCCATTGGAAACAAGCAAAGCCCAAGTGCCAGCATAGCACTTATATTTCTGGCCTTCGGAACGGACCAAAACTATGTCGCCTTCCCTATCGGAAGTACACTCAGGAAGAACGTCGTAAGTTTCAAACGACACGATGTCGTTGTTTTGGGAATCCGGCGACGTAGTGGAATCACCACATGCAAAAAGCAGGGATGAAATAGCAATAGCAGTAACACCCTGAGAGATTTTCCTAATCATAACACCCCTCCTTAGAGGTTGTTAAACCATCTAAGCTAAATATACATTATAAGTAGCCCCAATGCAACACCCCGAAGGAGCGCAAACAGCTTGCGATTATACAAAAAAGAGGATATTAAAGCTACAGATCACCCAATTTCACAATTCGCCTAATCCCATCTGCGGATTGCAACAGGTAAACGCCCTTGTTATATCCCGCAGTCTTCAGGCTCGTTTCAAAAGCGGAGCCTTCTACGCGGACACTTCCCAGGACCTTGCCCATCAAATCAAAGACTTGGTAATTCCTGGGAGCAACAACATTCATTGCATAGTTACGGATAATTCCAGCACTGGAATCGGGAGGAGTGATGGGGTCAATGAGGTCAACAGGTACGGTGAAAGTAATGTGATCGATATCCATCCAGCTTCCCGTTACAGTGAATCGCAAGACATGTTCACCTTCGGTGAGGTTCACGCCACTGGCCGCAGCAACATTGTTGAAATCATCGTAGTTGTCTTCGCCTTCATTCTTGGGGACCTCAATGGATTCCGTAATGTCCTTGCCATCCATGGAAAGCTTGAAACTGGAAGTATTGTTGGCGGATGCTACGGAAGCAAATACGTCGTACTTGCCAGTTTCTGCAACCTTCACCGTGTATTCCAGCCATTCGCCTTCCTGGTTGTAACCCACTACAATTCTGTCGCCCTTCTTATAAAGGTCAACGCCGGTGTCCTTGCGGTAATCGCTATCGCCGTGATTTTCAGAATCGTTATCCTTGTAGGAATCGTTACCGGACCCTACGCCCGGAATGTCAAAATCTTCCGCCTGGATTCTCCCAGGAATCGTCGCGGCCACACCGTTAAACGGCTGCTGAGGAACAGGCTCAACAGGAGCTCGGTTCATATGTTCCAGCATCACCTTAGCGTAACGCTTGCCAAATTCAATGTAACCGGCGCGGTTAAAATGATAGCTATCGCCAGCGCTTCCAAGACCAGATGAAGAAACCGGCCAGGCATTATCCATCACCTTGGTAATGCGCTGCACCTGACTTGTGCTAAAGCCCCTGCAGCAGCCATCTTCACGCATTTCGCCAGCCAGCAGCGGCACGGTATCAGAACTGAGTCCAAGATCGGTCAGCATGTCGTCGCGAATTTTCTTGAGGTCTTCGGCCCAATGGTTATTGTTCCAGTCCGATTCACCCTGATGAACAATGATACCCTTGATGACACCATCCTTCTGGGCAATCTTTGCAAGGTCTATAATTCGCTTGTACAAATTGCTATCGTAAGCCTTGGCCCAGTTAATAATCCAGTTTTCCTTTTGACGATCAGGATCTTCGAGATAAGCCTGCCAATTGTCCTTATCGAACAACTTAAGCGCAGTACCACCCACAGCAACCGAAATAATGCCAACGGTTACGTCGGGCAGGGAATCCACCAAAGTACGGCCAAAATAATCTGCAACAGAAATACTGGGAGGATTATCGCAGTTTGCCAACTGTGAAGTTGCATCGGTCCAGACACCCATGGTACGACCCTTTGCGGGGCAATCCATAGAAGGCAAAAGTTTAAATCGCGGATAAGGCTTTGTTTCTGGTTCTGCAGCGCCTGCGGCACCCGCCATATTGGACTGGCCAAAGGCAATGTAGATGTGGAAATTCGGATCGGGCGCAGCACTCGCCAAAGTGGCCGCCGCAGCCAAGGACAAAATCAATTTTTTCATATTGGTACCCATACAACCCTAAGATACCCTTTTTCGCGACCAAAATGCCCATATATATGGAACTTCTCCTTGACAAATTATCCACGAGTCCCGCAGTTTTTCAAAGGACTTTTTTATCATTGTGCAGGATGAAAATTTCAGTTCTTATAGACAATCGTAGATTTTCGGGAAATCCAGGCGCCAAAACCGAAGTCTGTTCCTGCGACGCATTGACGCCGGAATGGGGACTCTCCGCATTCATTGAATTCAATGGTCATCGAATTCTTTTGGATACCGGAGCGTCAGCAAACTTTGCAGAAAACGCAACTGCACTGGGAGTAGATTTAAGCACCGTTGACGCAGGAGTTCTAAGCCACGCCCATTATGACCACGCCGGTGGCATGGAAGCATTTTTCAAGGCAAATGACCACGCCTGTTTTTACCTGCGGGAAGGTGCCGGCGAAAACTGCTACAGCAGGCATAAATTCCTCAAGCTGTTTTCCTATCAGAAATATATCGGCATACACCGCGGATGGCTCAAGCGCTACAGCGACCGCATCAAGTTTGTAGGCGGATCTTCTCGCGCATCCACGAATAGCACAACCTGCAATCCCGCGAACAGTTCTTCAAGCGACGTCGCGGAAATCCTGCCCGGCGTTTTTCTGGTAGGTCACAACGACGCAATATTCAGCGCAGAAAACCGCGCCGCCATCGCCGCTCGCAACGGCCTTTCCATCAAACTGAACGGCAAATACATTCCCGACAGTTTCAATCACGAACAGAGCCTTGTCTTCGATACACCTCAGGGCCTGTTCATCATGAACAGTTGCAGCCACGGCGGAGCCGACAACATCGTAAAAGAAATTCAGATTGCCTTCCCCGGCAAAAAGATTTACGCAATCTTGGGCGGTTTCCATTTATACAAGACGCCGGATTCTAAAGTCCGCGAATTTGCAGAACGCCTCCGCACCCTCGACGTCCAGAAAATTTATACAGGCCACTGCACCGGCGATCGGGCCTTCGAAATCCTGAAGGACGTTCTCGGAGACCGCGCAGAGCAAATGTACACGGGTTTGGAAATAGAAATTTAACCCCTCGGCACTACAATCAAAAACAATACTATCTTATTGAACATGAAAAACGAAAGTATATCCCTCGAAAATCTTGAAAACATCAAGGGCAATCCCAAGGCCCTTTTGCCTATCGCCATCTTCCTGGTGCTTTATCTTGGACTTGGCATCACCTTTGAATACGTCCTGAAGGTCCCCATGGGATTCTATAACATTCCCATCGTGGCGGCGTTCCTCATTGCCATTTTCGCGGCCTGCATGCAGAACCGCAAACTGAATTTCGACAAGAAGATGAATGTGATGGCAGGTGCCCTGGGCGACAAGAACATCTTCCTCATGATTCTGGTGTTTTTATGCGCGGGTATCTTTGCGGGAATCCTCGGACGCTCCAGCGCCTCCGCCGCAGCCTACCTGCTTTTAGATTTCATTCCGGCGCAATTTGCAGTGGTCGTCCTCTTCGTGGTGGCGGCATTCGTCTCTACCGCCATGGGAACATCCGTAGGCACCATCGCAGTGGTCTCCCCCATCGCCATTGAAGTGGCAGGAGCCGCAGGATTCAGCATCCCCTTCTGTGTGGCTTCCGTCATTGGAGGCGCCATGTTCGGCGACAACCTTTCGTTCATTTCCGACACGACCATTGCGGCAACCTCCACACAGGGCGTCGCCATGAAGGAAAAGTTCAAGGTGAACTTCTGGATTGCCTTGCCTGCCGCCTTGGCAGCCATCGTGATTATTACCGCCATCTCCTTTGCCACCGACGCCCGCGAAGTAGTAAGCGCCGACTACAAGCTGATCCAGCTGATGCCCTACGTTTTGGTACTGGCTTTGGCTCTGGTCGGCATCAATGTCTTTATGGTCTTGCTGGTGGGTATCGTAGCGGCCGCCGTCGTCATGGTAGGTAGCGGCGAGCTCAACTTTGTCGGACTTCTCTCCCACATCGGTAATGGCATTTCCGGCATGTACGAAACTATCATGGTGGCAGTTCTTGTGAGCGCCCTTTGTGGACTCATCCGCATTCACGGCGGTTTCGCAGCGCTTCTTGATTTCATCCACAAGGTGTTTAAGGGTCACAAGAGCGGCCAGCTGGGCGTAGGCCTCTTGGTAAGCGCCATGGATGTAGCCACCGCAAACAACACCGTGGCAATCGTCATGGCCGCCCCCATCGCCAAGCAGATGAGCGACGAATACAGAATCTCCCCGCAAAAAACCGCCTCCCTCCTGGACATTTTCGGATGTATCGTTCAGGGTCTGCTTCCCTACGGAGCCCAGATGCTGGTAGCCCTTTCCGCCATCGCCGCGGCAAGTGCTGCAGCAGTCGCCGAAGGTGCCGTCGCGCAAAACGTCAGCGCCTTCGACATCATCCCCTATATGTTCTACCCATTCTTACTCTTGATCAGCGTGCTGGCATTCATCGCCATCTCGCCCAAGAAAAAGAAATGAAAATCACTCTTTAAAATGCCAACAATTCCATTTTGGAATAAGGCCCCACAGTTCCACCTATTGACCACAGCGGAACTAAGCCGTATATTATGCATATAGACCGGATGTAAACCGGAACGCGGAACCTTCGGGTTCTGCAGAGATAGAAGCGAGTCGGCCCTCTTCGGAGCGCCGACCGTTTTTTTTTACGGGAGTATGATGCGCGGGGCTATTTCTTCTTTGCCTTTTTCTTGGCGGCCTTGACATCGGCAAGGGCAGCCTTCAGGGCTTCCTTCTTGGCCTGTTCCTCTTCGGGAGTAGGCTTGGTATCTTCCAGTAGGCGGTCGGCCCATTCGTCCCAGAACTTGCAGCGTTCGCCATCCAGCTTCATCTTGGC
Organism: Fibrobacter sp.; assembly: GCA_024398955.1. GTDB lineage: Bacteria > Fibrobacterota > Fibrobacteria > Fibrobacterales > Fibrobacteraceae > Fibrobacter. Next base: position 10,651 of record JAKSIG010000038.1, read on the forward strand.
AAACTTTACCGGTTCCGTTTCTACAGCCAATGTAACTACAGATTCCTTATAAGCCTGAGGCAAGCCCGAAACCTGTGACATACGCTGCTTCAGCTGGGCCACGGTAGCGTCCAGAATCTCTACGCCAAAGCGACGTTCAATATAGCGACGGGCTATAACGCCAATGCCCATAAAATAGCTGGCCTGATCGCCCATAGCCAAATAATTCTTACCGCGAAGCTCCTTAAGGGCAAGGACTCCCTCTTCGTAGGGGGGCAACTGGGGTGCAGCCCCCTGCTTACGGAACTTTTTGTGCAATAGCCAACCGACAACAACAAGTACAATAGCACCAACCACAGCGAACACAATATATAGCCACTGAGGCAATCGAGAATCCGCCAGGGGGTCTTCCACTTCTAAAATATCCTCTTCTTCACCGGTAGTGCGTGGAGCAACCTTCACGGCGACAGGGTCCGTATTGGTTCGCACCGTATCGCTACCTACCACGGCCATTACCTGCTGGGGCGCAATCATGAAGTCTCCACCAACGAAAGTATTCAGCGTGGCCTGCCAGGTAAATTTTGCGAATCCCTTAGGCACACCCTCGGTAACACGCTCATTCTTCATTTCCTTCACTTCGAAGCTGCCTAAATTTCCAACAAAGCTGGGCAAATCCACAATGGCATTTTCGGGAGCAGTCACAGCGATTTCATAATTGAACATGTCGCCGATAAAAACCTGTGCATTATCCACACTGGCCTTGACGCTCACATCAAAGGCTAAGGAGCCCGCAGCAAGCAGGCCAACCAAAACTGCAATAAAAGAAATGCGGTTCAATACATTCATCTTGTTCATACAATTAGAAATTCCAAAACTGCAGGAAAAATATCTTCGCCAAGGAATATACAAAAATTCGTTCAATTGGGGACTTGTGAACTAACTCACAAACTTCCACGTAGATACATTTTTTGTAAATCCGACTTATCGGTATTTTGGCAATGTTTATCAATAATAGGCCACCTCTCCATGGAAATCCATATTTATAATGCTATTTTTATGGGACAATTATTTATGAAATGGCCCGCACTAAAGACCTTCGCCTTCGGCGTATTCCTCTCAGTCCTGCTGAGCGTTTCATTGGTACAGGCGCAAAGTCCTGCTGCCATTGCCGACTCTGCCGACACCCAGAATCCAAAGGCCACAGCCGTTGAATCCTCAGAACAGAACCCAGCCGACACATCCGCAGCGGATTCCAGTTTCAGAACCTACCTAGACAACAGCTTTACCTGGGCAGCATTTGTACTCACTCACAAGGCTCTCAAAAATTCTAAGTCTCTGCACAACTGGCTATTTTTTCCGCTGGCGGCACCAATCGCCTGGAACACTAACTTCCGCCTAGAAAAAGACTTCGGAAAACTTCTCACACTAAAAGGCCTGGCAGGCGGCAACGCAAGCATTATGGATTTCGGGTTAAACTTAGACGCCACCCTGGAAATAATGCACCTGCTGGAACTTGGCATATCCGGCAACGTCCACTCGTCAATCAACTATCAGGATGCAGCAACCTTTATGGGCGTCTACAATCCTGAAATCCGTGATTTTGACAACGACATCTTCATGACGGAATTTGCCTATGGCGTCAAGTATCGCGTAGGCGCCACCATTCCACTCATCGCATTCCTGCCCAGGAGCAACTGGACTAAAATCATTCTTCGTCCTAACGCCAGCTGGACCTACACCGCCTACACCGGGGCCGACGTCGGCGAAATTTGGAAGGCCGGAGCCGAATACTCTGTCAACGGTTTCCGCTATAGCTATGGCGGAACACTAATCTACATGCTACCCTTCCCCAGCATCCCCATGCTCATGGTCAACGTCAACACGGGTACCTTCTTTAAGTCAGCCAAGATTGACGAAGTCTATGATGATTATGACCCGTACTTCAAAACGGTCAACATCATGCCAATGCTAAACATCGTAATTAGCGAAAAATGGAGCAGCATGCTAATCGCCAATTTCTCCAGGGATCGCAAATACGAAAAATACCGTTTTGAACCTGCAGAAGAACTTCTTCAAAAACGAGTCGGAAGCGAATGGGGAATGAAGGTCATCATGATGACGTTCACAAGAAGATTCTAAAACACAAAGCGTCGCGAATACAAACCGCGACGTTTCTTATAAAGCTGAAACTTTGTAACGCAGGCTAGCGTCCAAGCAGTTTTTTCTTGCGTAATGCAGCCGACGGATGTTCACGATAAACTAACGAAAACAGGGCAGTATGGGGAATTTCGCAAGAAGCCAGTTCCCGCAAAGCGTTCTTTGCCACATGCTTATCAGTAGCCTCCAACGCATACTTGTCGCTTTCGAATTCCTGATTCCAACAATAAAAGTGAAAAAGAATTCTACCCGGAATCGCAACCACATGAAGCCACAAGACGGCAACCCACAGGGGAGCTCCATAACGAGCCATCAGCAGAACAAGCAAACCCACCGCAAGCATCAGCACAGTCACCTTAAACAAGTTTCGCAGAATGCTATGGTGATTCACGCGATGCCCTTCCTCATGAAACTTGACAAAATTTCCGGTAAGGGGTTCTTTGCGGCTTTCGGGCAAGGGCACGATATCGTTCACAACGGGAATCGCGCGAAATACAGCAAAGGCACCTCCACTGAGCTGAGTCAGTCGAGCCTCGCGCACTTCCAGAACGATACGGGCAACGACTTCCACAGCCAGCAGAATCCAAAGGGCGATCATCACTGCTTAGACCTCGGGCTTAATCACTTTGGTAACAGAGGTTATCTTGCGGAACTTATCCTCGACGCGGGCCTTTTCCCATTCGGTAAAGCCCTTGTCTACAGGATGAGCATTATCATAATCATCAAAGATTTTGCGGCCGCGCTCGTTGTCCTTGTCTAGACCATGGGATACACGTTCGAACCAGTCCTTTTCCAGCTGGCGATAACGCTTCAGTAGGTCATCAAAAGTTTCGGGCAGAGGAACAATGCGAACAACGTCCTTGTTGATTTCTGTTTCAGTAACCAGGAGACGACGCAGTTCCTTTACAGGCTGAGACTGCAGGGTGGAGTTGTCCACTACGAGATTGATAATACAGTCAATTACGTAGCGTTCCAGATATTCGGCGTAGGTATGCAAAGCCTGCTGACGCACTCGTTCACGCAAGAAGTTTTCGCCGAGGCCATCGATATGTTCCTTGGTATACACATCACGGATAACATTGACCTGCAGGCGGCAGTAGGCATCATAAACACAGCGCACGGTTTCTGCACTAAAGATGCTGAAGAAACCTGCAGGAACAACGCCCTTGCCACGAACAGAGTACTTGTAGGCATTGCGGTCTAGGGCGTATGCATTGCAGGCATAATTCCAGCCCGGTACAATTTCATTGAGGCGGGCTGGAACACCAATCAGCTGCGGATCGCCAGGACGCACCAGTGAGAAGGGGAACTTCAGACGCTGGGGCATGGTTGTCACACCAGTAGCAATCAAGGTAAAAGGAGACTCGCGATAGTTGGCAGGGAACTTAATATTCACCCCGAGCCCAAAGAACATTCCCTGGCCAGGCATCACTTCCTGGTCGGGCATACGACCGGTGTGGTTACTGCCAACGTTTGCGCCATACCCCAGGTTACCGCAACCATCGGGCCAAAGGGCGGCAATCAAGAGTGAATGATGATGCATCTGGGTCATAGGTCCCATATAAGAACTGTTGACTTCACCTTCTTCAATATGACAGCAGGGAGCAATAATCGAAGACTTTACAATAGCCTTGCAAGCCACCTTCACACGATTCATCAGGACAGAGCCCTGAACCTCTGCCCCAGTATGGATGGTAACACCCATCTGAACATTGGAATTTTCAAGAATTACAGAATCGTAGACATGGCTAGGTTCTTCAAGGGAACTAAGCACCACAGAATTTCGAATCTTGGAAGCCCCTTCGATACGGGCGTGGGCACCAATCCAGCTATTGCGAACAATGTTGGTATTGCTGACAACGGCGCCCTTGCCCACTAAGCCAAAAGGCAAGGCCATCTCTTCACGGTAAGCAGACAGCTGTTCCGCAAAGGCCTTGTCAACATCAGCATCTGACTTGTGGAATAGCTGAGCATCAACAAGATCAGTGGTAATTTCCGGGAATACCAAAACAGAGCGGCCACCCATCTCGTTACCCACATTCATGGAAGTTCCAATCTTGTAACTGATCTTTCCGCTACTAACAATAGAACCCACATTCTGGACTACAGCGCTGCTGCGGACCAGAACATTGCTCAACATGGCCACCTTATACACAAGTGCATTTTCCACAATGCAACTATTGACCATGCTATCGTAAATGCCGGTAGGGAACGAAACATCCCCGGGCAGAAGCAAAGTACCAAAGAATCGGGGCAAGAAAACTTCGCCCGTAAAAATAGAGCGGAAAATGCGGCCGGCGTCAAAATCCGGTTCCACCATCACCTTGTCCCAGGTTTCGGAATGATTACCGTTCTTCTCGAGGATCTGAATTTCTTCGTCGGTCAGAGAACGATACTTGGATGTAGCCGCCTTGATTGCCTTGAAATTTTCCACGGCAGCAGCCAAAACACTATTCTTCAGCACTTTTTTCAATTTCAACAGTCGTTGCATAGTTCAAAAATAGTCTAAATTTTTACCGATGATGAAAGAACTGCTTTTCAATTTGATTAGAAAATACAAATACGATATTTCTATCTACACAGAAGAAATCTTCGAGAGGCGTTGTCAAGAAGAAATTATCCGCAGCGACGAGGATAACAGTTCTTTCGTGTATATTGAATTTGACTTTGAAGCCGTACGCAACGCACTTAAGTCCGACGAGGCAAACAGTACGTTCTGGGAAGTATTCCTGGCCTCGCTGAACAAGAGTAACCGCGGTAGCGACATTATCGGGTTCCTGGAACACGAATCTGGCCTTGGAATGCTCCTGCTGGATTCCAAACTAGAAGGCTGGAACCGCGTCAAGGGCCGTATCGAACAGATGGGAACCACCATGGGATTCACCCTGGTCAATTCTATCCTGAACGATGCAGTAAAACCCATTATCTACCCGGCCTGCATCCAGAATACAAACATGGCCGACCTCTAACATGGTCCAGAAAGTTTTAGTCATCGGGTCAGTGTACCCGCGCTTTCACGAAGACGCAGAAGTTCCCTGGCTTCGAGCCTCCATCGCCCACCTGCGAAAAGCGGGTATAGATGTGCAGGTTCTCGCCCCAACCTACAAAGGTCTAAAGAGCCACGAAATCGACGGCGTCAAGGTGAACCGATTCCGCTACGCCCCAAAAAACTGGGAAATGCTTACCCACGAGGAAGGCGCTCCCAGCAAGATGGCAAGCAAGCCCTGGCTGCAGCTCCTGGCAATTCCTTACATCATCAACGGATTTTTCCAGTGTCTACGTCTATGCCGTAAGTGGAAGCCGGATGTAATTCATGCCCACTGGCCCTTTCCCCATGCCTATATCGCACTTGGGGCCGCCAAACTTTTTAGAATCCCGTTGGTACTGAACTTCCACGGAGCCGAGCTACTCCTGATTCGAAAGAAGAAGTGGGTACGTCCGCTGCTGAAATTCGCCATCGGGCAGGCTCAGGCCATATTCGCCAACAGCAGCTTTACCGCAGGCAAGATCAAGGCCTTACGTAACGTAGACGTGGAGTGGAGTCCCTACGGAACCACGTTAGGAAGCAGCGCTTCCTATGACGAATTACAAAGTACAAATTACAAGAAAATCTCTGAACGAAACAACATAGACTCATCCTCACGTCATTCTGAGCGAAGCGAAGAATCCAGCGCGGCCTCCATAACAGTGCACCCAGTCAACGGCAAGTTCAAGATTCTTTTCGTGGGTCGCCACATCGAGCGCAAGGGCATCTGCTACCTGATCGAGGCCGCAAAGTATTTGCCGGCAGACAAGTTCGAAATTCGCATCGTGGGCGTAGGCGATCTGACCGAGGAACTGAAAAAGCAGGCCCATGAACTGCTGAACAGCGCAGGCAAGGACAGCGCGAGCCCCTGCGACATCATCTTTACCGGCAAGCTTTCGCCCGAAGAACTGGAAGCAGAATACAGGAACGCCAACGTCTTTACGCTACCCGCCATTGTAGACCACAAGGGAGACACCGAAGGCCTGGGCGTCGTACTTATCGAAGCCATGGAGCTGAACCTTCCCATCGTGGCAAGTAACGTGGGCGGCATTCCCGACGTGGTTGTAGACAACATAAGCGGACTGCTGGTACCGGAAAAAGACCCCGTCGCGCTTGCAGATGCATTCAAGAAACTGGCCGCCGATTCCGCTCTTGTCGCAAGCCTGCTGGCAGGCTCCCGCAAGCGCATTCAGGATTGCTTCTCCTGGGACGGCATTATAGAACGCCAGATTGCAGTATACGATAAAGTCTGCAAAAAGTAAATTAAAGAATAACTGCGCCCACAATCGCAGCCATCACAATCATCTTGATGGGGCCGATTTTAACCTTGCGTGCCTTGTCGCCAGAACCAATGGTAAAGCCCTTAGTGAAAACGAAGGTTAAAACGAACAGTGCGACGCCAACAGCAAACTGTTTTGTATCGGCTGGATTCCCACCAAAATCGTGACCCAGAATTTCCGTAAAGGGATTGCCGAAGTTTTCCGCATTCATGAGCATGAGTGTTGCCGCCAGCAGCAGCCCAACAACCGCAGGACGCAATCCATCGAATACGGCACGAACCTTCGGGTGGTCCGCATACTTCATAAAGAAGCGACTAATCAGCAACATCAAAATCAAGGACGGCAGCACCAGCGAGAACGTTGCAACGCAACTTCCCAGCACACAAACCCAAGGATCCGCCCCTGTATTCTGCAGGGCCGTATAGCCCGCATAAGTCGCGGAATTGATTCCCACGGGGCCAGGCGTCATCTGGCTAATGGCAACAATGTCGGTAAAGTCCGCAGAACTCATCCAGGGGTGATTCTTGACCACCTCCTGCTGGATCAGGGAAAGCATGCCGTAGCCGCCTCCGAATCCAAACAGCCCGATCTTGAAGAAGGTAATGAACAACTGAAGGAAAATCATTTTTCTTCCTCCACGCTTTCATCAGCCTTGCGCTGCTCATCCATAATCCCGGCAACTTCATGAACTTTGCGGGTACCACGCCTGCCTACAAGATAGCCCACCACACCGGCCGCAATAATAATGAGAATGGGAGAAACTCCCAACTGCCAAATCAGAAGAGCACTTGCAATAGGCACCCACGCCGTTTTCCAGGTCAGTTTAGCCTTCTTCGCCAAATTGTAGGTAGGCACCGCAATCAGCGCCACCACGGCAGGGCGAATACCACGGAAAGCTGCCGCCACAATCTCGTTATCCTTGAACTGATGGAAGAACAACGCAATCAGCAAAATGATAATGAAGGAAGGTAACGCCGTACCGATACAACTCACGACAGCGCCCTTCACGCGACGCAGGCGATACCCGATAAAGATGGAAATATTAATGGCAAAGACGCCCGGGCAACTCTGGGCGATGGCCAGCAAGTCCATAAATTCGTCCTTGCCGACCCACTTCTTCTTCTCGATGATTTCAGCCTCGATGAGCGGAATCATGGCGTAGCCGCCACCCAGCGTAAACAGCCCGATCTTAAAGAAGGTCAGGAATGCGTCGAGATAGATGTTGCGGGAGACCGCGACGTCATTTGAGGCCTGTGCGGGCTCCTGTGAAGGATGCTGCACGGGCTTTGACTGAGGCACTTTTTCGGGCATGCCGTAAATTTAGAAAATCCACCTACTGGTTACAGGTTCCAAACTTGCCGATGGCAAAAATCTTGAAGGACGCGCGAATGCCCGGCTGGAAATACTTGAAGTGAACCTGACTTACATTCTGTACCACATCGTCACGATTCAGCTTTTTACCCCAGCCCTGCTGCACGAACTTGTCCCAAGAGACGTCAGCATTGACAATACTTGACGTTGCAGGAAGTTTAGCCTGATAATAATCAAAGTTGGTAATGGAGCTATCGCCGGGAGAACGAAGCGTAATAAACATATCCTCTGTCGAGGTATAGGCAACACAGAGTCCCTTCCAATCCTTAAGATTATTTCCGTTTCCTTCAAGACCAGAAACATCAAATCCCACGATAGCATAAGGCTTTTCAACATCGCCTACTTCCGCAATGCCATACAGATAACCGTACTTATCCCGGGATGCCGCTTCAAAGCCGTAGCCCAGATCGCCACCCGGCCAAACCACATTGGAAGACTTATCGGTTGTCCACCAGATATAACCGTATGTATCGCTGCCATCATCTAGTTCCGTATTCACACGACTGCAAACCTTGCCCTGTATAGGATCAGAAACATTGCGACAATTTCTTGGACAGTACATAGAATTGGAACAATCCATATCAGCCACCTTCGCCAAGGTCATCATATCAACTTCAGGATATTCCGTAGTATATAGACTCTCCTTTTCTACGAACAGTTCATATAGCTCCCAATGTCCTTCCTTGCAGCGGAACTTAGATTTATAAAGTTTGGATTTCGTATTGACATTGGGAAGAATGGCACCTTCCATTTCGGAGTTACAGACATTCAGGCCATAAGCTCCATTCCAGAAAAGTTCCACATACTTTTCGAAGGCAGGAATCTTTTCAGAAATTTTCCAGGAAAGGATATTCTTGCGAATGGTATCCAGATTGGCGCTGTAGGCCTCATCAGCCGCAAAGGCCTTGGCGGTAGAATCGTCCCAGACGCCATCCTGCTGGATATCGCCCACAAAGTCAGCAACTGCCTTGGAAAATTCCGATTCCGTACGGCCCAGCTGCATTAGCACAGAAACCGCAAGTAGGGCGGCGTTAGACTCGCCCTCACCAAAGATGTTCAGGTCTTCAGGACTTTCATCCAAGGAGTCCTTCACGAAGGCAGAAAGGATTTCGCGGTCGGCCTGCAGTTTTGCGTCCTTCACAGAAAGGCTGTCATTATGGACCAGCCAGAGGGCACGCTCGTATTCCATGTGGGTGAGCAGGTTGATGTTCACGTTTTCGCGATCTGAAAGGTCCGTCAGCGCATTCAAGGTAATGGGGCTTGCCGTAATCTTGCCAGTCAATTCGCTGTAATACGGGCCGGTTGCCTCGAGTAGGGCGTACTGGGATTTCAGATTGATGTGCGCTACCGAGAAGTCTCCGTTATCGCTGGTGACCGCGCCCTTGAACACGCTACCGGTCTGGATCATGGTCGAACCTTCCAGCTCAAAGACCTGTATCTTGGAACCGTTGATGAGCGGCCCCTTTTGGGATACGCCCGCAACAACCTTGTCCACAATAGCAATCGAGTTTTCGGCTTCGGTAGTACCGCCCGCATGGGAATCTCCATCGGAGCAGGCAAAAAAGGTCAAAGCCGAAAAACAAAGCACAACAGGAAATCTATGTTTCATCTTTTTCTTCTTTAGAATACGTCAGTGGAAACAATTGAAAATTCATTTGGTAGACGCGATCGGATTCTTTGTCATTTGTCGTAATCGCCACTATCTTTCTGCGGAACTCTTCCAGTTCCTTTAAAATCTGTTCGTAAGAATTTTTGCTGATGCCAAGGGTCAGCGCAGAAAAATTTCTTTCTGAAGTCGGGATTGTATCCAGGGTTTCAAGTGCAAGAGAGCTCATCTGCCTATGAAAATTCCTGACGGCAAGAGATGCAACGGGAATAGGCCCAGTGGCAACACTCTTCTCTGTCATCATATAATCTCCATCGGCATTCACCTTCAGCATGCCGTTTTCCATCAGAAAGCGTATAGCGTTTTCAACCTCTACGGCAGACACCTTCGGGACACAGCGCTTTGCCATTTCAGAACAGTCAGCGTGACCCATAGCCGGAGCCAGTTCACGAATGGTCGGATAAATCCAGGAAGAGAAATAACTATAGTGGGCGTCATCGATTGAACCCACCTTATGCTCCTTGGCGATTCTCCTCATGGTCTCGTAGGCGGCCTTACGGTTGGCATCGCGCTTCGCCTGGTTGAACTCCACCAGGTTCTGGAAAAAATCCAACTCGTAACCGGCCAGGTTCATGGCCTCACCCACCTTGCGGACCACCTTCCTACTCAGTCCGTTCTTCCCCTCGCTCACCAGCTTCAGGAATACCGGCGAGGAGTAACCTGCACGGGCTGCAAAATCACGCCACGAAAAAGCCGCCGTCCGCTTCTTTTCGGTGTAAAAGTCCTGCATGAACTTGCGATAATCCAGGTATTCGAGTATTGACTTCATTTCTTTTCCAAATTTAGGTTTTTACAAACGCAATTTTCCAAAGATCCCCAAAAGGCAAATCTTCCGTCTGTATTCTAAGTGTGTATCGTATCGTAATGTAGAAATAAAATTCTCAAAAATTAACGATTTTATTTAAAATAAAGCAATTTTTGTATCGTTTTTTCATTGACATTTACTTTTTCGGTGGTTATTTTTCTTTACATAGTTTCAATCATATTCAAAAAGAGATTCGCCTTGACCGCATCAGTAAATGAAATTAATTGTCCAAACTGTGGCGCTCCTGTTGACTTAAACGATAAGGAGTGCAAGTATTGCAGAAGCCCCATTTCCATCTCAACATTTAACGGGCTCAATAACTTTACGACTCCCCAGCTGAACAAATACGTTCAAGCTTACCAAACAAGCCTGGCGGGTCACCCAAACGACCCTGCCCTGCTCAAATCTAAAGCTTTCTGCTTGTTGAAACTAGGTTTCTATGACCAAGCTGCAGAAACATTCGAACAAGTAATCCCGTTAAGTTTTTCAGATTCCGAAATTTTATTCTACTACGCAGTCTCCCTGCTAAAGGGAAAAAAAGCGTTCGTAGCAATGCGCCCCATTATTGATAAAATTGAAAATTCCCTGGAATCCGCGATTTCCATAGAACCCAAGGGCATCTATTACTTCTTTTGGGCCTATGTCAAGTACGACTATTTCTTCAGAAAAAAATTTAAGACTTCCCCGACCTATGCAGAATATCTCATGAACGCAGAGCAGATTGGCGTAACAGATACAGATATCAGGCAGTTATTTGAAATCCTAAAGGTCGAAATACCCCAATTTACGTAACACAATAACCCCCCAAAAAAGGACTCAATATGGGCATCGAACAACTCATGAGCATGACCAGAAAGAACTCTGGCTCGGCATCGTTAGCAAACAATAGAACACCTGAACAGAAGAAAGTAATCGCTTATCTTACTAATCCTGCAGGCGGTTGCGGCAAAAAGGTGGGAGGTATGTCCGACGATGAATTTGACAGCCTCGTTCAGCAAAAGCTGAATCTTCACTCCAACATCGACACCGTCTGCAACAACTACCTCGGCATTGACAAGGACGAATGTAACGAAATCGAACCCATCCATTTCTGGGGTTACAGGTTTGATGACGCTTACTCCCGCATGAGAAATGACGGATCCTTTGTATCTTCTCAGATTGAAGATACCTGGATTTTCTTTTCCAACAACCAGATTTATGTTTTCTGGTGCAACATTTGGCTCGATGAAGACAAGAAGGAAACCAAGGCACTCGAATACTTCTATAAAGATGTGACCTCCTTCTCCATTAGCGAAAAGGAATCTACCAAAGCGAGCCTCTCCATGCCTAGCCTGGGCTGTAAGAAGCCCTCCGTAACAACCCAGAAGATTACCAGCAATAGATTCTTCATGGTCGTCCCAGACGCATCTTTTGACGCAGCCTTTACCAACAGCCCCGAAATTCTTGAACAGATTCAGGGTATGCGCGCAAAGCTCCGCGAAAAGAAAATTTAATAACATAAAAAAGGATATGCTTTATGGCCTTAATCGACGTCATCAAAATGGATCAGTTATCTGAAGATTTTGTTGTTGAAAAATTCATGTCTGAACACCAATGGGAACTGCGAACAGGATCCCAGCTGATTGTCAACGAAGGCCAGGAAGCAATTTTCGTTAAGGGTGGCCAGGCTCTGGATACTTTCACTCCTGGCACCCACACTCTTTCTACAGGAAACATTCCCCTCCTAAGAAAAATCGTGAATCTTCCCTTTGGTTCGCAAACCCCCTTCACATCCGAAGTCTGGTTCATCAACAAAACGGTCAGAAGGAACTTGAACTGGGGAACACCTCACCGAATCGCGCTTTTCGATCCTAAGCTCGACTTTCCAGTAAATGTTGCAAGTTTCGGAAAATGGGGATTCAAAATCGTAGATTCTCAAAGTTTTGTTCGACAAATTGTGGGAGCAAAGATTTCCGTCGATTCCCGTACAATTGAGGAGTATTTTATTGGAGAATTGGTTGAAAAACTTTCCCAAACATTATCCAATTATATTTGCGGTGGCTTTTCCGTTTTCCAAATTACCGCCAAACTTGCCGAAATTTCCAGCGTCATCAGAACAGAAGTCGCAAATGAGTTCAGCAACTATGGTGTAGAACTAGAAAATTTTACCATCAGCAGTATCAATCTGCCTCCTGAAGAAATGAAAATGATCCAAAACGTTCAGGCGGAGAAGATGAAAATGCAACAGCTGGGAGGAGTCGCCGTGGGACAAGGCTACTTGGCCAACCAACAGCTTGAAATCATGCGTGAAGCCGCAAAAAACGGCAACAGCATGATGGGGGCCGCAGCAGGCATGGGAATGGGATTCGCCGCGGGTTTCCCCATGGGACAGCAAATAGCGCAAAACGTAATGAATCCTGCCGTACAGCAAACGCAACCCCAAGCCCCCGCAGCCTCTAGCGCACCCGCTGCAAGTGATCCCATGGCAATTCTCAAATCACTAAAGCAGCTGTTCGAAGCAGGCTTGATTACTCAAGACGAATACAATCAAAAACGCCTCAAGATTCTAGACCAAATGTAATATGAAAAAAGCACTAATCGCATCAGTTGCGGTCGCACTGGTAATCTTCGGAACAAGCCAAATACTTTTCCAGGAAATGAACGAAACTGCAGAAAAATCAGTATTTTTAAGCAGAGGCCTCTACTTCAATTGGAAACTTGCCTGGATAGAATTTCTTGTCGTTTCTTCCTTTATTTCGACAGTTTTTGCATTAAAAAAAATTGAGAAAAAAGCAAAGGATCGAGTAGAGGGAGGTACCATACCTGCAATGTTTGGCGTAATCCCAAACGTCTCCGTCTTATTGCTGCTATTACTCGGTTTCTTTACATTTGTACTCAAAGACCAATATATGCACATCTATGCGACATTATCCATCGCAAGCATTCTTGTTGGTTTCATAGTCGTTTACTTTATGTCTGGAGCCTCTAGGATGCAGCAAATCGGCGCCGAGGAAATCAAAACGAATATTAAAAAACCTGAAGAACTTGTAGCTTACCTTACCGTGTGTGAACGACAAAAGAATCTCTCCTCAGACTTTTATTCTGCCATCAGGAAATGCATAAGACTATTAAGCTACTCCATTCCTAGGGTCGGCAACATCGCCTCTTCCGAGCTATACATTTCCATAGTCAAGGATGTAGAATCCATCTACTCCAATATGCAGGACGCGCAGATTGAAAATATCGTTTCCCAGCTTGAGGATTTGGAACTAAAAATCCAAGAGCTTACTCTTTCTTTGAAGCACTAGCTGAATAATGGAATACCATTTCTCCTTTATTTGTGATCCTGACTTAAATAAGCTCATGGCTCCGCAAAATGCACTTTATAGGCCTCAAATCAAATGGCTAAAATTTAGCCTTTGCGTAGTTCTATTTATGGTATTCCAAGTGTTATTAGCCTTTGCTGAAAAACACTGGCTAAACGTGGAAATATCCCCAACAAGTAGCTTTTTTAATCTTGCCATAAGCGGATTCCTTGTTGTCAAAAAACTAGCCTTATTCGCAGTACATTGCTACCAACGATATGCTCCTGCACACGTACGGCTAAAATGCTGTATGGAGCCATCTTGTTCGCAATACATGGCCATATCCCTTAGAAAATACGGTTTTATTGTGGGCACAATCAATGGTTATAAACGTTATTGCCGCTGTGAGCCCCCAGGTGAAGTGGATTACCCGTAACCTACAACAAACTTGCCAGATAAATCCCGGTCAAAATTTTAATCACTTGCCATCGAGATGGACAAAAAGCATTTAGATCGAGCAATCCTAAAATTCTTAAAGAAAAAACTCGTCGGAGCTTTCTGGCGAGTTTTTCATTTGCAAATTTTTTAGAACTGCTGATCGACCAACTGATCCTCTATGCCATTACTTACGGCACCCAAATGCAAGATTCAACTATGTCGATTTCATTGTTGCTTATATCAATGAGTACGACGCTGAAATCGATGTGAAAGCAGTCAAGAACCGTGATGCCTACTGCATCAGAAGACGTTTTTAAATATGAGCTTCCGGTAGAATGGATTCAATATACACCGATGTCAAAGACAAGTTCCATGCTTATTGAAGAACACCCGGAACTTACTTCCACTGCAAAACATTGGCTGCAAAATTCGTGAGGGCAGCGCCAAGCTTCACCTCCGTCTTGAATAACTGCCCCACCACTCCATTCTTCCCGGCAACAAGGACTCCACCCGCGAAATAAGCAGCCCCATTATCGCGAAGCAACAAGCCATTCGTAAGCGACGCGGCAACCGACTTCGCCGCCTTGCGTTGTTCAATCTCTGCCAAAAGCGCCGACAGTTCCTCATCCTTCACGCGGCGGGAACGCTGCTTGCCATCTTCCATCCACTGGTAATACGCATAACGCTTACCGTTGATGGTCTTGTAAGTGATTCCGCCGACGCTCTTTGCCATAATGTTCCGGCCCTTTGCACTTCATCGCTTTTTAACTTAAAATTTAACTTATTAAGTTAAAAGAAGCAAGTAAGACAATAGAACTTCCAAAAAATTCAAATAAATCAACTCACAAAGGGATTTTCTCCATTCTCATTCATTTTTTTGTCAACTGCGACTTATTTTTACTCTATATAGAGATTAGAGGTAAGAAAATGAAAATTGTTTTTGTGAATATCCCCATGAAAAAGGCATCTGATCCTAAACAATACCCTGTGGATGGAAATAGCGAAATTGAATACGAGGGCAACGTACGTTTCCCCATTAACGCCGTATTGGCAAAAAGCCTTAAAAAGGGAGAATCCGTAAAAATCGTAAAGTTCATCACCAAAGATTCCAAGAATAATTACCTTGAAAACTCAAGATTTTTTAATGAGGAACTGGATCTGTTGAACCAAGGCATTGGCGCGAATATCCAATACAACGAAATCATCGAAGAATATTCCGAAGATCTTCGCACCCATGAAAATCGATTCAGGAAGCTTATTAACGAACTAGAAGACGGCGCAGACATCCTTGTGGATATTACCTATGGGCAAAAAACTTTGCCTGTCCTGCTCTTTTCCGCCCTCTCCTTTGCGGAGAAATTCTATAACGCAAACATCCAGAACATTATTTACGGCAAGATCAACTACGATTCCGACAACAATATCATCGATGGATCCCAGAAGATCTATGACATTACCTCCCTGTACTATTTGAATACGCTTACTGCATCCATGGAAGCTCCGAACGGAGAAACCGCAAAGAAAATGATTGACAATTTCTTTGAGATGTAACCATGAACGAAAAGGAATTGAGCATATTGCAGAAACTTGAGGAGCTCTGTAGAGAATACCAATCTCTACAGAATCGTTCTAACATGGACTCCCGAAGGCTTACCATCAGTAAGCAATTTGCGGCTCATGTATTTAAAGATTATTGCCCTCTTTATTGGAAACGGGATGATATCAAGAACGCCGGTTTAGAGATATCCAAAACAATCACTTCCGTATTCGCCAACTACAATCCTAAAGAAAGCGAGTTTTCTCACTACCTAAACAGCGCATTAAAAAATGCAATTCTTAAAGGGCGTCAAAATGCAATCGTAGGGGATTCTGAAAATCTTAAGAAGATCCAAAAATACACCATTGCAGACAGCGAAACAGCACTCAGCAATGAACCCACGGAACACCACTCCACAGAGACCGTCCAAATTGACGACAACATATTGGACACCATTACCCGTACATGGGAGCGAGAGAACGAGAGACACAGGCCTTTCCTTTCGCTTTATCTGAATTCAATCTTCCATGAATTTGGTGATTACGGTAATTTGTGCCATAAATACGAATTCTTATCAGCAACATGCAAGGAATTTTCTCCAAGTATGCAGCAACAGGAAATGGCCGCCAAGTACGGCATTGAGAAGACAAACGCCAGCAAGATTATCGCTCGTTTCAAGGCTAAAATGCAATATCTCCAGTCAACGCTGAAAAATAACCGAACATAAAGTCCAAAGTGAAAGATATTATGAAAAAAAATTTACCAAATCTACAAATCCTCTTACAGGATATGATTAAGTCCTCCGAAGTTCGACGCACGATGCAGAATATTTTGGTGTCGTCGGACCAGCCTTTAACGCTGCTGGATGTAAAGAAATCTGTTTCCGAGCAGTTCAACATTCTGCAAGAATCAGAAGAACATAAAGCAGCTCTTACCAACGAAAACGTAGCACTCATCCTCATTACAAGAGTTGTCCTCTACTTCTTTACCAAAGCAATTCAAGTCAAAGATGGGGACTTTTTAGCTGATACCATAGAATCACAAAAGGCATCGATTCTAGACGCTATTCAGTATATTCACCATAACCAGTTGTTGAATGAGAATATTGATCAAGAACGAGAATTCTTTGAACAAACCAAACAATACGGAAACAAGCCCCAGGCATGTTATACCCTAATGGAGGGAAATATGCCCAAGGAGCATTTTGAATACGCACTTGGTTTTTATATCAACATTTGTTCTAGTCATTTTTCGGTGGAAAAACATAAACTTAAAGAAATAGTTTATTGGCACCACCATTTTAAGTCTCTTTTTAGTTATGTCAATAATGCAGAAGATCTAAATAAATTTGATATTCTTACAAATGAAACTTTACTCAAATACTTCTACATCTTCTGCGATTTGCAGACCATGAACAAAAAATTCATGTACACCGAAATGCCATTCATGGAGAGGCGAATTGAACAGAACGACTATAAGCATGAAGTATTGCCATGTATAGACATTCACGAACTTTATGAAATGTTATGTATTGACTGCATTATTAGACCAGACCTAAAGCAGTATCTTGTAGAAGAATTGGTCGCAAAAGTTTTCTTCAACCATTACTCTATAGCACACAGCCTAGACGATCACCGTGCTCAGGTTGATTTTATCAACTCCTTTAAGTATTTTGAAGGCCAGACTCGCTCAATAAAAGTTGCCAATTTCAAAAGGGACGACTATTACACAACTCCTTCACAGCTGTTTGAAAAGATTATATACCTTTTCAAGGAAGAAATTTCTGATAACTACGGCATCCTCGCATGCCTTTATATGCTTTCCAAAGAGATGGATATTGACGAATTCGCCAGCCTTTTTATGGAAGAGAAGGAAGAGTCATTTACACTTAGAAAACACTATCTAAATGCTCTAAAATTCGAAGCGCAAAAGAATGCTGAATTAGATAGTAAAAATTGGC
>JAKSIG010000039.1 GCA_024398955.1 Fibrobacter sp.
GTCCGCAACGACCTGCGCAGAGTCTGTAACTGCGGGTACGGGGGCTGCGGCTGCCTCCAAGGAATCAGTAGTGGCAGGAATCGTGTCTAACGCTGCAGGCGAGACGCTTGCAACTGCGGGCGACTTGGTGGAATCCGCCGGTTGAGGCTCTGCAGCGTTCTGAGCCGAGACGAAGTTTGCTGTTAAAGCGATTGCAGAAATGATATGCTGTACTTTCATCGGTCAAACTCGTAAATCTTGGTTGCTTTAAGAATCTTGCCGTTCTTCAAGACGACTTCGACATTAATCTGGTTGGTCTTGCCCCAAGTAAGGTTTACCTGCTGGTCGATACTTGTAGACAGAATGTCTGTGGGGTGAAGGGTTACAGGTTTTTCGCTAGCCTGGCTAATGGTAATACGCTTAATGTAGTCGGTATTATTCTGGGGAATGCCTGCAATCGTAAAACGCAGTGTTTTATAAATCTTCTGGGACAGGTCGGGCGGAGGCGGTATACGCAGGACTTCTACTGAGCCTCCGGTAAAGGAAATTCTGACGGGCATTGCTGGGTAGCAGCCTAAGGTCTTTTCTACGCGCCTTTTGTTGTGAGCCAAGTCCTCGACTTCGAATACATAGCGATGCTGACCCTTCGACAGTGTACGTTCGATGCGGGAATCCTTCTTGAGGATTGTTTCTGTGGAGGAGCCGCCGTCTACCTGTACGGTCAAGAATGCAATGTCGTCGCCGACATTTTCTACAGAGATGGTTGCCTGACATTTTAGGGAATCTGCAGACTTGAAGGTAATGGTGGGGCTGATGATGTTGACGTTCTTGCAGGTCTTGTTGATGTTCAAGTCGATGGAGGCGGTTTCGGTTCCGTAGATTTTGGAGACGTACTCAACGGAAGCCTTGGTCTCGTTCCAGTTGCCAACTTTGTCGCTAATGTTGATGGTGTGCGAGAACTTGCCGCCGGCGCTGTAAGGGATAAGGTTTCTGGAAGTGTAGTTGCCTAGCTTTACAACGAGTGTGGCCAGCGGATCTCTTGCGTCAAAGGTACCTTCGATAGTCACTGCTGCCGGATCGCATACTTCGGCGGGGGAACTGGTCAAGATTGTCAGCGGAGTATGAACCGCCAGGGAGTCAGCGCTGGAATCCTTTACCGTTGTGTCTGCGGCAGCAAGTCCTGCGTAGTAGGTAGACAGGAATCCGCAATCAAAGCTGTAGTCCTGAATGACGCATGTAACAGGGAACTTCTTGTCTCCAATAGAGGTGGGAGCCCAGTTGGGGGTGAACTCCATTTCTGTTTCAGAAGAAATTTTCTTTTCGGCACCGATTTGGACTTTTAGACCATTGGTGCACTTACCCTTGATAAGAATAGACGGCTCGTAAATGGTGTCGGGAATTGCGGAAAAATCACATTTTACGGAATCGATCAGGTTCTTTTTTGCATCGGAGAATTGGGCGTCGATATTCTTGATTTCGCTTTCGAGAGAATCTTCGATTACGGCAGGATTGCTTATGAGGCTGTCCAGTTTGTCAAACATCCTGGGGTCGCCTGCGTTATTCAAGTCGATAACGACCAGCTGGTCCTTGATAGAGACTACGGCCTGTCCTCCCTTGATGGAGGCCGACTGGCTCCCCATGGTAATGTCCATAAGGCCGTTGCTGAGTGCGCCAATGGGTTTCCCGTTTCTGGTAACGCCCCACAGGCCCTTGGTGCCACGAATTGCGGCCACTGCGGTGCCTGTCTTAAAGTAGATTCGGCTGTCCTGGCCATTCAGTTTTTGTATGTCGAACTGAATCTTACCGTTTTTTACTTCGGTAACAACCTGGTTGATATCGTTTTCGGAATTTAGCTCGACAAACTCTACCAACGAGTTTTCTTCTACGTACATGATACTTGCGTCTGGGAGCGCAATAATGGCCTGGGATTCGAGAAGCGTGCGGACCTTGCTTCCCTGCCTTACTTTATTTCCCTTTTTAAGAGGTTCCCAGTCGGGTTTCTGATACCTCTGGTGAGTTATTTCACCTATAATGGAACGAACAATTCCCGAACTTGGTTTTGCGGCCAAAGAAGCTCCGACTAGCGAGGCTAGCAGAACAGATAGAACCTTGATTGAATGAGCAAAAGACATATAGCCTCTCATCTGGGAGATACCAAAATAACTTTTTAGAGAAATATAGCTTTGCTTTATTACGAGCATGGAGAATTCAAAAAATATTGTAAGAAAAATGTGATGTTCTGGAATGCCCTATGGGCCCGAACCTGGGGTAAACGAACGTAACTTAATGTCTTTTATAAAGTTAGCTGTCTTAAATGGGCTCTTTTGTAGGATTGTCTTATGTTCTTTTTTTTTGAAAAAGCTATATATATAGGCAGATTTTATAAAAGGAAGTTATATGGAAGTTGAAGAACTGACCGTCGCCTTTAGCGACGAAGACTCCGGCGAAGAAGTCATCAAGGAACTGGGCAAGGAAATCCTTTCCAAGGGTGCATGGCCTACCGTCATGTTCCATTATCAGGAGAAGGATCCCAAGACAGGTGAATTTGGCGAACCTAAGGTAAGTCTCCGTCGTTACCGCAAGATGAATGGCAACTTCAAGGCCCAGGGTAAGTTCAAGATTACCGGTAAGGCTCAGGCCGAAGCTATCATTGACGTTCTCAAGAAGTGGTACAACATCTAATATGGACCCTGCTAGTAAAAAGGCTACAAAGGTAGCCGCCAAGGCCGCTCCCAAGGCTGCCGCAAAGAAACCGGCTGCAAAGTCTGCAAAGAAAGCTGCTCCGGAATATGCAATCAATTTCCTTCTGGAAGGTGATATAGAAGCTTTCCCTTACAAGGATAAGTTCGAAAAGATGGCTCGCAAGCTCCTGGCCGAAGAAGGCAAGGAGAAGTATGTGAACATCGTGCTCTGCACCGATGAATTCGTTCGCGAGATGAACAAGAATTACCGCGGTCTCGACAAGGTGACCGACGTGCTTTCCTTTGAATGGCATGCCGAGTTCCCCGGCGAACCTGAAATGCTGGGTGAAATCTACATCGCCCGCGAACAGGTAAAGCGCCAGGCTCCGGAATACGGCAACACCTTCTTTGCCGAAATGAAGCGCGTGATTGTTCATGGCCTGCTCCATCTTTCTGGCTACGACCACATCAAGGCTGCCGACCGCAAGGTCATGCGTGGCCGTGAGTGTGAATTCCTTGGTCTTGATCCCTACAAGGAGAAAGACTGATGGAAAATCCTGAAAGTTGGGCCATAGCCTTTTTAATCCTGTTCCTTTTTACCTCGTTCTCCTTTTCTCTGGTAAAGGCCGTGTTCAGCGGCATTTACTCCAAGCGTGATGCCAAGGACCGTGAAGGTCGCGAAGAAAAGGTGGCCGCCCTGGTTGAACTGGGGGGCTTTAACGAGACTATTTCCATCGGGCGTATTTTCTGCAATGTGGGCAGTGGCGTTCTTGGCTTCTACCTGTTCGAGATGATTCCCTGGGAATGGGTTCAGCAGTACTGGTTCCTGGGTTTTGCCGCCTACATCGTGGTGGCCTGCGTATGCATTTATACCCTTACGGTTTTCTGCGCCAACTTGCTTGGGAACCTGAAACCGGATACCTTGGCCATTGTGCTGATTCCGCTGTTCAAGTACATCCGTCTGCCTTTTGCCCTGCCCGCAAAGCTGTGCCACTGGATGTATGTAAAGACCCTCAAGGGCATGGGCTATGATTCCAAGCTCAGTTTCTTGCCCGAAGAACGCCGCGATGCGGTTCAGGCTGACTTGTCTGACGCTCAAGGTGACGATGGCGAAGGTCTCGAAAAAGAAGAACGCCAGATGATTCTGAATATCTTCGATTTCGTAGAAACTCCGGTTCGCGAAATCATGACGCCCCGTGTGGACATGTGCGCTATCGACGCGGACACCAGTCTCGAAGACTTGGTGAAGGTGCTGAATACGGAACGCCATTCCCGCTTGCCCGTCTACAAGGAAACGGTGGATAACATCGTGGGCATTCTTTCTAACCGCGACTTCTTGCAGTGGTATACCGAGCATCACCAGGATGAGGCTTTTGACATTATGAAGCTGGTCATGCCGCCAGTCTTTGTACCATACCATAAGAAGATTGATGACATGCTTACAGAACTCCGCAAGACGGGTAACCAGCTGGCCATTGTTGTGGATGAGTACGGCGGAACCGCTGGCCTTGTGACTCTGGAAGACATTCTCGAAGAAATCGTTGGCGAAATTCGCGACGAGGATGACGTTGACGAAGACGAGGATGTGCAGAAACTTAAGGATGGTCGCTACATTCTGGACCCGCTGATGACTCTGTCGGACTTGGAATACGAGCTGGGCGTAGAACTGGAAGCTCCCGAAAATTCCCACGTGGAAACTCTTTCGGGCCTGATTCAGGCAACTCTCGGAATCATCCCGTCTCCGGGTGCAGAAGTTGTCATCAAGGGCTATACCTTCCGAGTCCTCAAGATGGAAGGCAACCGCATGGAAAAGGTCCTGATGATCCAGCCTGGCAAGAATAAGCCCAAGGGCGGACCAAGAACGCAGGCTTTTAAAGTCGTGTAGTTCAGGCTGCGTTTGGCTGCTGCCTATATAAAAGGCACTTTAAAAAAAGACACTTGAGAAAAACTCAAGTGTCTTTTTTTATGCTCGTCGCGGACTGTTGCAAAATTCTGCGTGCAGCCTCGTCCCTGGATTCTTCGGCGTTGCATGCCTCAGAATGACGAACTGAGGACTACGTTCCCGCGTCATTCAGAATCCAGAACTACAGTTCGTCTACCGCTTCGGCGCGAAGGTTCGTTACGATGTGGTCCTGACGCTGGGGAGTATTGTTTCCCATGTAGTAGGCCAGCATCTTTCCGAAGTTTGCATCCGGCGGAAGAATCACGGTTTCAAGGCGCATTTCTTCGCCGATGAACTGTCCGAATTCTTCGGGACTGATTTCGCCAAGACCTTTGAATCGGGTAATCTCGAGACCGGTCTTGCCGATTTCTTTGGCGGCCTTGTCGCGTTCGGCTTCGTCGTAGCAGTACTTGGTCACATTCTTGTTGCGGACACGGAACAGCGGAGTCTGCAAGATGAACAGGTGCTTCTGCTCTACCAGTTCCGGGAAGAACTGCAGGAAGAAGGTCATCATCAAAAGACGAATGTGCATGCCGTCCACATCGGCATCGGTTGCGATAATCACCTTGTCGTAGCGCAGGTCCTCGAGACCGTTTTCGATGTCTAGGGCGCTTTGCAGCAGGTTGAATTCCTCGTTTTCGTAAACAACCTTCTTGGTAAGGCCGAAGCAGTTCAGCGGCTTACCGCGAAGGCTGAACACCGCCTGGGTCTGCACGTTGCGGGCCTTGGTAATGGAACCGGAAGCGGAGTCACCTTCGGTAATAAAGATCATGGATTCCTTATTGAGGGGATTCTTTACGTCGGTCAGGTGAATCTTGCAGTCGCGAAGCTTGCGGTTGTGGAGGTTGGCCTTCTTGGCGCGCTCGTTGGCCAGCTTCTTGATGCCTGCAATTTCCTTGCGCTCGCGTTCGTTCTGGGTAATGCGGTCCTGCAAGGCCTTTGCTGTTTCGGGATTCTTGTGGAGGTAGTTGTCCAGTTCCTTGGAAACGTAGTCCACGATCCAGGTGCGGAGCTGTGCGCCGCCCGGGGCGACCGTGGTGCTACCCAGCTTGGTCTTGGTCTGGGATTCGAACACCGGTTCCTGGATGCGGACAGAGATGGCGCCGATAATGCAGTTGCGGACGTCGGCCGGGTCCAGGTCCTTCTTGAAGAAGTCGCGGGCGCCCTTGACGATACCTTCGCGGAATGCCTGCTGATGGGTACCGCCCTGGGTGGTATACTGACCGTTCACGAAACTGTAGTAGTGTTCGCCATACTGGTTGCCGTGGGTAAAGGCAATTTCGATATCGCTCTGCTTGAAGTGGGCCACCGGGTAGCGGATGGAATCGTCTACATGCTTCTGCAGAAGGTCCAGAAGACCGTTGGGGCTTACATAGGTCTTGCCGTTCATGATCAGCGAAAGACCGTTGTTCAGGTAGGCGTAGTTCCAGACCTTTTCTTCCATATAGGCAGGAAGGAATCTGAAGTTCTTGAAAATGTTGGCATCAGGCTCGAAGTAGATTTCGGTACCGTTCTTTTCGGTGGTGGCGCATTCCTTTTCTTCGCGGATAAGGACGCCCTTGCTGAATTCCGCTTCTTTGCAGCGACCGTCGCGGAAGCTCTTGACAATGAACTTTGTAGAAAGTGCGTTAACAGCCTTGGTACCCACACCGTTCATACCCACAGACTTCTGGAATGCTTCGGAGTCGTACTTACCGCCGGTGTTGATCTTGCTGACGCAGTCGATGACCTTGCCCAGAGGGATGCCGCGGCCAAAGTCGCGGACGCGTGCATGGTGGTCTTCGATGTCGATGATGATCTTTTTACCGGCGCCCATGACGAATTCGTCGATGGAGTTATCAATAATTTCTTTAACGAGAACGTAAATGCCGTCGTCGGGGCTCTGGCCATCGCCAAGTTTGCCGATGTACATACCCGGACGTTCGCGGATGTGCTCGTTCCATTCTAGTGTTCTAATGCTGTCGTCTGTATAATTGCTTGCTGCCATAATTTAAATCAGAACTTTTAAGGTTTAAGAATCAATTTGAAAACGTGTTCATCAAAAATTTTCAACAAAGATAAACTTTTTCTCTGACACTTTTGTGTCAAAAGGAGCTTGTTTGCCCCAGATGAGAAAAAGAATGTCTCCTAGAAACTTCCAGGAGACAATATAGCAAATTTTATGAAAATAGTGAACAAAAGAGCAAATCTTTGTCGCAGTGCCCCAAAGTCCACGCAAAAGGTCTACTTGCTTAAATCTTTATAAAGTGCGCGAATGGCGTTGCCGCGGTGGCTGATGGCCTTCTTTTCTTCCAGTTCCATCTGGGCGAAGGTGCGAGTTTCACCATTGGGAACAAAGAGGGGGTCGTAACCGAAACCCATGTCGCCAACGGGGCCATGATTGATACTGCCGCGGCATTCGCCTTCGTAGATCTTGGGTTCTGTGATGGTCATTTTGCCGTCGGCACTCTTGAGTACCTGCTGGTAGGAGAGGGCGCAAAAATAACGTGCACCGCGATCTTCGATGCCTTCCAGTTTTGCCATGAGCTTGTTGTTGTTTGCGTCGTCGTCGCCATGGCCACCGGCGTAGCGTGCGCTGTAAATGCCGGGTTCGCCGTTCAGGGCAAAAACTTCGAGGCCCGAGTCGTCGGCGAGGACGGTAGCCTCAATACCGCGTGCAGCGAGCCATTGGGCGGTAACGCTGGACTTGATGATGGCATTGGCGGCAAAGCTGTTGCCGTCTTCAACGATATCGCCATCGAATCCGATGTCCTTTAGTGTCTTGAATTCGTAGTGGTCGGTTCCAAGAATGTGGGCAAAATCGCGGATTTTCCCTGCGCTGCCTGTTGCGATGACAAAAAGACTTTTCATAACTGTTTGCCTATTGCGGGTCGTGTTTGTTTTACGTTGCAAAAGGTAGAATTTTTTGGGTATGACTTTAGGAAAAAAGCTATTTTCAATCTGATGAAAAGCTTTTTATTAAAAAACGTATTTGTTGCTGGCTTCGCCTTGACCGTTGGCTTTGTGGCTTCCTGTTCCGATGACGGTAGCAGCGCCTCTGTTGAAGAGTCTGTCTTGGCTTTTGAGCAGGACGGGAATCTGGACGGAATGGTGAAAGTGAAGGCCTCCGGCTGGAATACTTTTTTGGGAACAGACGCGGAAAATGCCAAGGCGTCTGACAAGCCTAAGATGAAAGTCGCTTTTGACTATGATTTTTATCTGGGCATGAGCGAAGTTACCTGTGGTGAATTCAATAAGTTGATGAAGCCCGAAACAGGATTGAAGACGGACTGCGATGACAGTGAACTTCCTGTTACAAATGTCTCCTATTATGATGCTGTTCTTTACGCCAACGCCCGTAGTAAGGACGAAGGTAAAGATACCGCCTATACCTATACTGGTGCAAAATTCGATGACAGCCATAACTGCATTGGTCTAGAAAAACTGTTTTTCTCGGCGTCGGTAGATGCATATCGCTTGCCTTCGGAAGCGGAATGGGTTTTAGTGGCCAGTCAAAATTGGAATGCCGAAAACGCTTGGCACAATGGCAACTCTGATTATGAACGTCATCCTGTCTGTGAAAAAAAATCTAGTGGACAGGTGTTCTGTGATATGGCGGGAAACGCCATGGAATGGGTAAATGATTGGCTTGGAACCTTGCAGGATACAGTCATTACTGATTATATGGGCGCTCCCGACGGTGGCTCTATTGGTGAACGTGTGGTAAAGGGCGGTAGCTATACAAATGAGCTTTCGTCTATCAATTACTATAGCCGAGGGGATGTCTATACCGTGACTTCTGCGACAAAGGCTGCCTATGTAGGCTTCCGCCTGGCTTTTGGTAAGGTGGATCACGCAACCTGGATGGATGGCAGAGGTTCGGCGAGTGGAAACCGTGTGTCGATATTGACCTCTGTTTCAGAAATGAAAAAGTTATTAGGAACATATCGTTCCAAGTTAGCCTTCAGAAACGACATGACAGGAAACATTGCCTTTGTGAATTTTGGCGGCGGTTCACTGTCTGTTTTTGAAATTCAGGATTCGTTAGACTGCTTCCATCCCGAAATTTCTCCTGACGGACAGTGGGTCGCCTTTAGCACAAAGTTTGAAGGCATCAGTGGAAAGTCTTCCTTGTATGTAAGAAACTTGAACGCCTCTGGAAGCAACCTGGTGCGTCTGGATGTAGAAAGCGCTGCGATACCGCGTTGGCGAGTTCTAGAAGGTGGCGACACCGCCATTGTCTACGTGAATGACGCGGGCAGCAATAAGGAAGATGGCTCCTTCAAGAATAATTCCACCTGGCAGGTTCCGTTTGCGAAAGGCAAATTCGGCAAGCCAGAAAAACTTTTTGACGGGAACTTTCATGGCGGCGTTTCTGCCGATGGAAAGCTGGCTGTGACCGGCGCCCAGCTACTACGTGTTTCTGACAACGGCGAAGAAACGCTCTGGTATGATGGTGAACAGGCTTGCAATGTATCGCTAGCTCCAAAGGATAAGCAGACTTTGTTCCTGGATTTTGGAGGAAAATCCGGTAGGGAATTTGCTGGAGACAAGTATGGTGTTCACGAACGTTTACTGATTGCAGACAGTGCCGGAAAGTTAATCAATAGCGTGGCTGCTCCCAAGGGCTATAGCTTTGACCATAGTGAGTGGAATGTAGGAGATGCCTCTGCACATATGGTTGTTGCAACACTTTCAAATGTGGATGGTGTTCATTCAAAAATAGTTCTGGTGAACCTCGCTGACAGTAGCGTTACCGAGCTTGCTATGGGCGAAGAAGTCTGGCATCCCAGCTTGTGGGTTGGAACTCATAATGCGGTTGACAATAAGGACTTGGATCTGGATAGTGCAGGCGTGTACTTTACCGAAGGCGGTGACTGGGTTCACGAAGTCCTTCGTATAAAGATGGGTATGCTTTGGCAGAAGCGCGATTCCATTGAAATTCTTGCGGTAGGCAGTTCTCGCGTAGAAGATGGCATTATCCCGAATAAAATGAAATCGGGCTATTGCCTGAATATGGGACACCCTGGCAATGACTTTAATGCGTCCCTGTACATTGCCCGAAATTACGGATTGAACCATATGCCGAAGCTGAAGACTGTCGTGGTATCTTTGGATTTGGATCTCTGGCAAAATAAGACCGCATTTTCGGATGAACTTTTTTATGGAGCCCCTGGCTACATCTATGATGCTCGACATGATTTCTGGAAGGACGCTATTCCTGAAGGATTTATAGATGCTGTTGCTAATGCGTATCCTGCAGCTCCGGAACCTACTGAACGTTATACAGCATCGTTAGGTTATAACAGCAATGGCGCTCTTGAGTGGGGAGAACCTCTTGTTGAAACTGATTCCTCCTGGGCAGAAAAAGATGAATCCATTGTGCCGTGGCAGCTGGATTTGCTGGAAACGTTTATTGTAGATGCTCTTGAACGCGGTATAAATGTGGTGGGCCTGTTGTTCCCGCAGAATCCTGCTTATGTAAATACGGGCTCCTGGGGACGTTATGGTCCGACCCGCACTACCGCAAAAAAGATTCTTGAATCCCTTACGGATCTTTCAAAAAAATACGGCAACTTTATTGTGATGGATGAAAATAAAATGGGCGCTCATGATTACGACGATACCATGGCGCTCAATACAGATCATTTGTCCAATGAGGGTGCCTCTCGTGTTACGGAGAGGCTGGACACCCTGCTAAAAAAGATGGTTTCTGAAAATAGTGACTAGTACCTTTCGGGCTTCATAACGATGAGGATGGCGTCGATAACGATGCCAACCCCGCAAAGTCCACCAGTGCAGAGCCAGAGAATTCCGGTCCAGATTTTTCCTTCATAAAAACGGTGTAGACCCAAATAGCCCAACAAGATACAGAGGGCTAGAGCTACCCATTTGTTGTGTTCGCCTTGAGATGGCATAGAGCCTCCTTTTTTTTTTTAAATTTATAATAATTTTTTATATTCAGTGGCGTGAACAAATTACTAATTTCTTCTTTTGCCGCCTTGGCTTTTGGTCTTGCGGCCTGTGCTTCTAGCTCCCAACAGGGGAGTTCCGTCGAAAACCCTCAGCCAGTTGATTCAGCAGGGGGCGAAACCTCTGTTCCTCCTATTCCGTTACCGCCTCCATCGACTCCTGTAGCGGTGTTTGAAATGAAGATCGTTTCTGCAGACAAGCAGATTCGTGTGGTGGAACAGCCTACTTTAGCTGCTCTTGATTTTGCCGCCTATTTCAACAATCCCATTCGTATGGCAGGCAAGGATGAAAAGCCCGAAAACTATACAGGAAAGCAGTCTGACAAGGAACTGAAAGATTATCCGTTCCCGATGCTGGATTCATTGTCTTCTTACGAGCCTCCTGTTGTGGCCGGCCGTACTCCGATTTCCTGGGAGCCGTTTGCAAAGCTGATGTATGCGCAGATGGGGAATGACTCGTTGAACATTGTGCTGAATTCTGTAGAAGCAGTAAAGTGGGATGAACCTGAAGTGTTCCGCGCCTTCCAGAATGTGACCCGCATGTGGGGTGTTCCCATGAGCGATGGCTCTGTAGAATGGTGGGTTGAAGTTCTGCCTGCCTTCTGGACGGGTCGTAATGTATTCTATGGCAAGTTGAAGTACAAGTCGACTGGTGAAACTGCTGAAATCCTGAATTACTATTTGACTGGCGAAATGAATGGGGATGATGCCATGAACTGGGCTCGCACCCTTTCTTCTTATTGGTACCCCACGCTGAATACGGACCTGGAACCGCATACCGCAGGTGCTCCCTGGGAAAATGGAAAGCCTTTTGCCGTGATGCGCGGTAATCCCATGGGTACACCGATGTGGATCGGTTTTGAGGTTCCCGCCTTCCGAATGAGCGATGAGGCTATCCGCGCAAAACAGGTGGCTGATTCCTTGGCAAATTCTGGCGAAGTAATTCCTGTTGACCGTCACCTGGATACAACATCCACATTCCGTCTCGAGACCTTGAACTCCGTAAAGGGGTCGTGCCCTGCTAGCGAGGCTACTGCAAAGTTCCGTAAGTCGCTGGCTGACCAAATGGCAAAGCTCCCTAAGGAACAGAATGCCTGGGCCGAGGTGGATGCCAATGGTCGTAAGGTAGATGGCGGTTTCCTCTGGTTCCGTCGAAACGCCAACTATTTGCTAGCCGATAAAATCAGCGCTCAGGATTCCCTGCACAATCCGCTTCCTCGAATGATTGAGCTGAAGCAGTATCTGGATTCTCTTGGCATCCAGTTGCTGGTGGTGCCTGTTCCTGTAAAGGAAGAAATTTATGGCGAAAAGCTTGTGCCGGGAACTGCTGCAGATTTGTGTGTTAATCCGGAAGGTCGCGCTTTTACTCAGGAATTGCTGGAAGCTGGAATTGATGTGCTGGATATTTACCCCGCATTGATGGCTGCAAAATCTGGAGATGAAGGCTCCCATTACAGCTACCAGCGTTATGATACCCACTGGGCTTTGCCTGGCGAGCTTGCTGCAATGGAACTTTTGGCTTCTCGTGTTACACAGTACAGCTGGTATGAAGAATCTGGCGCACAGCCGGGCAGCCTGAACTTGCAGGAGACCAATACTCTTCGTGAAGGTGACCTGGTGGCTCATTTGCCCGATTCCGAAAAGGCTAAGTACCCTGCAGATACATTGAATGTGATGAAGGTTTACAAGGGGACTGAAACCTACAAGGGTGGTAAAAATTCTCCGATTCTTTTGATGGGGGATTCGTTTACTGGTGTGTTTGAATCTGTAGATCAGAAGAGTGGTGGACCGGGCTCCTTGCTTGCTTATGCTACGGGCTTGGACGTGCAAGTGCTGACGAGTTGGGGTGGCGGACCTGGCGTTCGTAGTCGCATGATGAAAATGAAGAAGGATATGCAGAGCAAGAGACTGGTAATCTATATGATGACCGCAAGAGACCTCTGGCAATCCCCCATGGAGTGGGACGCGCTTCGGTGATGCTAGTGACTATTGCTTCAGGGGTGATATTCAACGACGCGTTTCGGTTTAAATCGCCAATGTAAAATGAAGAAGTCTAGGATATACATCAAACTGATTGTTCCGCTGGGAATGTTTATTTTGGCGGCAGTTTCGCTTTATATTCTTTGGGGCGGGCGTGGTGGAAACGCGAGCTATGTGGATATGGCCTGCGGATTTGAGGGACGCTCCATAAACTGTGTAGATTCCATTGCCGAATGGCATGAGGGTCTTGCCTTTTACGATAGCGCCCTGGCTGCATCAAATGATACCTTAGGTTCCTTAAAAAAATTGCTTTGGGATTTCTGGGGTATTGAATTTGCTGGTGCGGGTGAGGCCGCAACTTCAGAAAATGCCGTTCTCCCCTTAAAAGTCCTTGAAACAAAAAAATCCGGTTGCATGGGGCTTTCCTGGCTGGCCCTGATGGTGGCTGAAAAGCGACCGATGGACTTGTCTGCCATACTTTTGCCGGGGCATGTTTTTCTTCGCTATGGAAAGGTCTCGAATTTAGAACCTAATCGAAGCGGGTTTTCCTATACCGATGATGAATACCGCGAAAAGTATAGGAAGGGCCCCTGGACGGGTTTTGAATTTAAGCCTTTAACTTCGGCTCAATTTATGGGGCTTGCCGCTTTTAATATGGGAAATCTGTATCTGGAAAAATCTCCCACAAGAGCGCTAACCTGGTACCGTATGGCAGATTCTTTTTTTGAAGAATATCCAGGAATAGAAGCCAACCGAAAAGTGGCAAAAATGCGTTTGCCTGATCACTTGTAGAATAAAGTCTGTTGTGGCGCCATACCGAATTTTCTAAATTTGGTGTGGTATGGTAAAATTCATCTTGATGCTAGTTGTTTCCTGCCTGGTGTGGGCTTGTACAGGGGATCACGAATCGTCTGTGGATACATCGGAATTTTCCTACACAAAGGTCATCAAGGAATCTGTTGCATTTTCAGAAGCTTCTGGCTTTGCGATTTTGAGTGACTCGAAAGATATTCTTACGCAAGTCGGGTCTTCGCATGTAAAGCTGATTTTTAGGGACGAGTCCTTGTTGGGAGATCTGGTTTATTGGGATTCCGACGAAAATCGGCTTGTCAATTTGAATTGCGGTTTTGACGCTTATCATCCCGAAATTTCTCCAGATGGTAAGTGGGTTGCCTTTAGTACTCTGTTCGAAGGCTTTGGGGGCGCATCCGATGTGTATGTCCAGAATCTAGAAACCGGAAAGGTTCTGCAACTTGCTGTGGCGGGTGCTGCAGTCCCTCGTTGGAGAGTTCTTGAAAATGGTGACACGGCCCTTGTCTATGTAGATAATGCAGGCTTGACTCAGATGGAAGAATGGAAATCCTACGGAACCTGGCTAGTGACTTTCTCAAAGGAACAGTTTGGTATGCCCAGCAAGTTGTTCAATGGAGCGTTTGTGGGGGTGTCTCACGATTTTCTTTTTGCTGTGGCAGGTGGTTCTGATTTTATTCGCCGTCAGGTTCGCATTGAAGATGGAGACTCTGTTTTTTCTGATACCTTATGGTACGGCGGCGAGCAAGTTTGCAATTTGTCGTTGGCAAAAGATAGCTCCTTGCGAACATCTTTCCTTGATATGGCTGGGCGCGAGGGCTTGTCTTATGTAGGCTCCTTCTATAAGCCTCATCAGCAGCTTTTTGTGATGGATCAGAATGGAAAGTTGGTGCAGGCCGTGCCTTCTCCCGAGGGCTATGCCTTTGACCATTCGGAATGGATTTCCTGGGGCAATTTCCAGGTTGTGACGCTGCAGGACTTCTCAAAAGATTTGGCACATACTCGCGTGGCTTTAGTGAATATGTCTGACAGTTCGGTAACGGAGCTTGTCGCTGGTGAAGATATGTACCACCCTGCATTTTGGGTGGAAAGGTAGGCAAACATGAAGTCTGCTTATTTTTACATGATCCTATTTTCGCTCCTGTTGCTATGGGGTTGTTCCGACAAGTCTAGCGATAGTTCCGAAGAAGAAAAGTTTGGCGATTGGGTCAATCGCATAGAACTCCCTGACGATATGATCTTTGTGGGTGGTCGCGAGAAACTTGCCGTTCTTGGCACCAAGGATTCTGCAGCCCAGAGCAAAGAGCGTCCCGAAATGAAAGTAGAACTGACCTACGAGTATTACTTGGGCAAACATGAAGTTTCTTGCGATCAGTTCTACTCGTTGATGAAGAAGGTGACTTCGGAAGACTGTGGCGATAAACCTGTGGTAAACGTTACCTACTACGACGCCGTCCTGTACGCCAATGAACGAAGCAAGGATGCTGATCTGGATACCGCTTATAGCTATAATAAACTTTACCTGGATGCGAACGGTCACTGTACTAAAATAGAGGGGCTGTATTTTAATCCCTATGCCGAAAGCTATCGCCTGCCATCGGAAGCCGAATGGATGTACGTGGCAGCCCGTCATTGGAATGTTAAAGATAGCTGGTATGGAAGCAATTCCGAAAATGAACGTCATGATGTCTGTACGTCTAAGCCGGATGCCGATGGGTTCTGCGACCTGTCGGGAAACGTGATGGAATGGATGAATGAGTGGCTCGCAGTTTTGCAGGACACGACGCTTAAGAATTTTGCGGGAGCTTCTGATGGCGGCGCTCTAGACGAACGCGTCGTGAAGGGTGGAAGTTTCCATCATGATTCGTCTGCAATACGAATCTACAAGCGTGGCGATGTTTATACGGTTTCTTCCAATAGTCGTGCAAGTTATGTGGGGTTCCGTCTGGCTTTTGGCCCTATGTACTTGCCCATGTGGCTCGGTAGCGATGGCAGCCGCAACGATACAGATGTAAAGTCTAAGTCTGACATGGGTACCATTCGCGAAATAACGGGAGCGTTTCAGGCTGAAATTGCTTTTAGAAATGACATTACGGGCAATTTGATTTTTGGAGATTATACAAAGAGCGGGTATGCACTTCATGAATTTAAGGATACAATGCAGGTGTATCACCCTGAGATTTCTCCTAACGGGGCAAACATCGCCTTTTGTACTAAACCCGAGGGCGTTTCTGGAAAAAGTGAACTCTTTGTTCGCAACATTCATACAGCAGGGACCGTTAAGCTGGATGTAGAAAGCGCTGCGATTCCCCGTTGGCGCGTGCTTCCTTCTGGGGATACTGTCATTGTTTATGTTACGGATGCCGGTAGCAATAAAGAAGAATCTGAATGGAAGAACTCCTCCACATGGCAGGTTCCGTTCAGTTTCGGAGAGTTCGGTACTCCAGAAAAGCTTTTGACAGGATCCTTTAATGGTGGAGTTTCCGATGATGATCGGTTGGCTGTTTCTGGAGCAAGACTGTTGCGTACGAAGATGTCAACTTCCAAGGAAGCCTTGTCTATTGACTCTATATGGTATAACAAGGAACAGGCCTGCAATGTGTCCTTGTCCAAGGATAAGAGCAAGCGAACCCTCTTCCTTGATTTTGCCAGCGGTACAGGTCAAAAATATGCGGGAACGAAATACAGTACTCATGGTCGTCTGTTTGTAGCAGACAGTACTGGAAAGTTGATTTACTCTATGCCCGCTCCTAAGGGATACACTTTTGACCATACGGAATGGGTTGTTAATGCAAATGAGTACATGGGAGCCAAATCGGGTTACGTAATCGCGACACTTGCAGATAGAAACGGGGTACACGGAAAGATAGCCCTTTTGAATCTAGCCGATAGTTCTGTAACCACATTGGTTGAAGGCGAAGAATTATGGCACCCCTCCTTGTGGATAAAGAAGATTGAAACCTCGTCTTTTGAGTCTCTGGATAAGTCCCTTGACCTAGATAGTGCCGGCTATTATTACCATGATGCAGTAAGCTCTCTGCTTTCTCAGAAGATGAATGTCTTTTGGCAACTTCATGATTCTCTGAAGATTATTTGCCTGGGTTCTTCTAGAATGACAGGTGGTGTCTGGACGTATGGAATGAAAAATGGAATGGGACTGAATTTGGGTGCTCTCCATGTTGATATGGATGTAATCCACTATGTCGCCCAAAATTATGCATTACCCCATGCCAAGAAAATGCGCTACTTGATTGTATCGCTGGATTTGGACCTTTGGGGCGAATCTTTTGGTGTGAACCTGAAGGAAAATCTGGTTCCGGAAATTGCCTATGCCTACGATAAAAATCATAAGTTCTGGAAAGACGGTATTCCTGACGGATTTATCGATATTAACAAAGCATATTTGCAAGAATCCCCTGTGGTAAGAGATTACAGGAGGACGTTAGGATGGCAGCGCTACGAAGTTAAGGGCTGGGAAAGTTCTGGATTGAATTCGTCGGCTTTGGTTGCGGATTCCACTTGGAGTGACCATGTGACAACCTACAAAGGCAATATGTCAAAACTGGAAGATATTATTGCCGCTGCAAAAAAGAACGATGTGGTTGTAGTGGGAGTTGTGTTCCCTCAGTCTCCATATTATAAAAAGACGGGGGCATTTGGCAGGCATGGCATGCGCCGCAGTTTGGCAGATTCCCTTCTGAAGGAACTGAAATCCTGGGAATCGGAGTATTCCAATTTTAAGTTTGTCGATGAAAATAAGATGGGAAAGCATGACTACACCGATGACGATGCCTTCGATTATGATCACCTGAGTTTTAAGGGTGCAA
Source organism: Fibrobacter sp. (assembly GCA_024398955.1). Taxonomy (GTDB): domain Bacteria; phylum Fibrobacterota; class Fibrobacteria; order Fibrobacterales; family Fibrobacteraceae; genus Fibrobacter. Next base: position 17,171 of record JAKSIG010000039.1, read on the forward strand.
AAAAATTGACGGCAAGGCTGGATTCCCTAATGAACTCCTGGGATGAGGCAGATGAATAACTGGGCTAGCAAAATTCTGCCAGTCCTGTTGTCTCTCGCTTTTTTGGCGGGATTGACAGCCTGTTCTGATTCGTCAAGTGCAGGAGAAGATAACACCTCTGAAATAATAAATACGTCTGTACAACTTTCTGATTCTGGTATGATTGCTGTGGCTGCAACCGGAAAGTCAGTGTTGCTGGGTTCTGCAGATTCAAATGCGAACTTGCGCGAACTCCCGCAGATGCAAGTGCGTTTTACCTATGATTTTTACCTAGGGAAACATGAAGTTACTAAGGGCGAACTGTCTAAGGTTCTGAAGGTCGATGAGTCGAAGGACGGCGCAGAAACTTCTGCGAATGAGCCTGCCGTTAATGTGACTTTTGGTGATGCTGTTCTTTACGCCAATGCGGTGTCTAAACAGGGTGGATTTGATACCGTCTACACCTACACGGCTGTAACGTACGATGCCGAAAAGCATGTGCTGTTCCTGGAAAATTACAGTTTCCATCCGGAAATTTCGGGCTATAGGCTGCCTACAGAAGCAGAATGGATTTATGGAGCCAGTCGCGGTTGGAACCCCGATAGCAGCTGGAATAGCGAAAATTCAGATTACAGGGTCCATAATGTCTGTACAGCGGGAACCAATGAACTTGGACTATGCGATATGGCCGGAAATGCGGCAGAATGGATCAATGACTGGATGGGCTCATTTGCAGATACAGTCCTTACGGACTACATCGGTGCTATTGATGGAGGCTCCCAGGGAGAGCGAATCTTAAAAGGCGGCAGCTACAGAAATTCTCCCGAATCCATGACGCTGTCTAGCAGAACCGACGTATATACAGTTTCCTCTTCGATGAAGGCTGCCTACGTTGGTTTTCGCCTTGCATTTGGGGCTATTCCTAATGCAACCCAAACGAACTACAATGGCTCTATAAACGTAAGTCCTGTAAAGATTCTTTCGGCTACGTCCCTGGTGCAGGCCATGACTGGGGATTATTACGCCAAGCTTGTATTCCGTAACGATATTACGGGAAATCTTAACTTTATTGAGTTCAGAAATAGTACACCTGTCGTTGTAGAAATTGCCGACACCATTGACGTGTTTCATCCAGATATTTCGCCCGATGGATCCAAGGTCGCATTTTGTACAAAAATGGAAGGCGTTTCGGGAAAGTCCAGTCTTTACGTAAGAAATTTGGATTCGCTAGGTTCCCATCTTGTGAAACTGGATGTTGAATCTGCTGCCATTCCGAGATGGCGAGTGTCTGAAGGTGGCGATACTTCCATCGTCTATGTAACGGATGCCGGCTCTAATGAAGCCGAGGAATCCTGGAAGAACGCCGGTACTTGGGAAGTACTCTTTTCCGATGGAAAATTCGGAAAGCCAAGGAAACTGCTGGATGGAACCTTCCATGGGGGAATTTCTCAGGATAATCGTCTGGCTGTAACGGGGTCAAAAAAGTTGCGAAGCCGTAGGGGCGAAAAAGAGGATGTCTTCAGTTCCAAGGCGAAAGAAGAAGTGTGGTATAATGGAGAACAGGCCTGCAATGTTTCTCTTGCCCAGGATAGCACTAAAAAGACTTTGTTCCTTGATTTTGGAAGTAAGACGGGGGCTGATTTTGCAGGAGAGTCTTACGGAACGCATGAACGCATCTTGGTTGCAGACAGTACGGGTAAACTAATAAATGCTCTCAAGCCTCCTGAAGGTTATTCCTTCGATCACAGCGAATGGACCATCCATAACAGTAATTCCATCGTGGCGACTCTTGTTAACGTAAACGGAGTTCACAAGAAAATTGCCTTGGTGGATATTCCTACAGAACTTGTTCTCGAGGTTGTAGAAGGCGATGAACTGTGGCACCCCTGTGTATGGGTCCGCAAATCCTCGGGTCTCATTCCCGAAGGAAACCTGAATCTGGATAGTGCAGGCATGTATCTGGTTCCAGGAAGCGAGTGGTATCAAGAAGCTGTTCGCGTCAAGATGGAACTTTTCTGGACGGCTCTAGAAAAAATAGAAGTTCTCGGGGTGGGCAGTTCCCGTATGGAAGATGGCTTTGTTCCCAATGAAATTTCATACGGATATGCGCTGAATATGGCCCATTCAAGTAATGATCTAGATGGCGCTATCCGCATTGCAGAAAATTATGGATTGAATCATGCTTCTAACTTGAAAGTGATTGTACTGGATATCGGAATTGACTTGTGGCACGATTCCACCGCCTATTCCGATAACCTTTTTAATGGAGCTCCTGGATACATTTACGATGCCAATCACAACTACTGGAAGGATACTCTTCCCGAGAGTTTCGTTACGGCGGTTAAGGAATCCTATCCTGCTACGTCGCTTGCTCAGACCACATATACGCCTAGTCGTGGGTATCTAAAAAATGACATTGCCTACGGATGGGGAAAGCCCGTGGTCGAAGGAGATTCCAACTGGACTCAGACTTATCCCGAAATGATATCCTGGCATGAACGTCGTCTGGCTTCTTTCCTAGAGGCTGCGAACGAAAAGAACGTCAAGGTTGTTGGTGCAATTTTCCCCATCAATCCTGATTACCGTAAAACAGGCGCCTGGGGGCGTTATGGAGTCCGCCGGTCTGATAGCGAAGGCATTTTTGATATCCTGTATCGCCTAGAAAAGGAGAATCCTAATTTTATCCTGTTCGATGAAAATAAGAACGGAAATCATGACTACGGGGATGATATGGCGCTGAATACCGATCACCTGGTGTATAAGGGTGCCGCTCAGTTTACTGCTCGTCTAGATTCCTTGCTTAAATCTCTGGACGAAAAATGAAAGCGCTTTCCAGAATAAATGCGTTGGCTGTCGTTTGTATTGCTGTAACGCTGTTTGCGGTATTTCCCCTGACAGATACCGACATCTGGTGGCATCTGGCCTGCGCTAGGGAATGGGTAACGACCTGGACTCCAGTACGAGTGCCTGTTGTCAACGTTCATGATTTTTTTCAACGGGTAGTTGGCGCTGTTTATGGCGTAGGTGGAGCCCCGCTCCTGGTCGCCTTTAAGGCGCTTTTGTGGGGGCTTGCTTTTGCCTTGTTCCTCTGGCCAGTCCGCAAAAAAGTTTCCTTAAAAAAAACGACCCTCGCCATTATTCTTCTTTTCTTTTTTCGCTATCAGTTTGAAATTAGACCCGTTGTATTTACCTTGATTTTTCTGGGTGTTTTCTGGAATGTATTGCCTTTTATATTTAATGGCGAACAGAAGGACTTAAAAAGGAAGGTCGTTGCCGCAATTTTTATTTTGACCATACAGTGGTTCTGGTGCAAGTTTCAGGGGCTGTACATTTTGGGAGGCGCCTTTGCCGTAGCAGCACTGGCCTCCTTCTGGAAAGACTTGAAAATCCCAAGGCATGTGGCGGTGATGTTTATAGTGGCCTTAATTGGAATGCCGTTCTTGCATAGCGAGGGGATTCGGTTGTTCCTGTATCCCTTTGGCTTGCTGGATCGCTTGCTGGGACTGACGGAATCCGCGGCTGTATTTGCCTCTCAGATAGCCGAAAACCGTTCTCCTGTGACGCTTATGATGGTAGGGGAGAATCGGGCTGCCTCGGCGGCAATGCTCCTGCTGGCAACATTTGCAGGAACCTTTTCTGCAGTAAGTCTTGTACATGGCATTAGGACCGGTTCTGGCAATTGCTGTAAATCGCCGATGCCCCAAAATTTCCTTACGGCGTTGGTTCTTTTTGTAACAGCAATTCTTGTGCTTGTTGCAGAACGCAATTTTGTTCTGTTCCTGCCGGTATTTTTGTATGCCCTGCTTGCGGGAAACTTTTTAGCTCATAACGTAGAGCTTGCTTTTTCGATAGCCATTCGTCGAATTGTTCCTGCCTCCGTTTACATTATTGTAGTCGCCTTTGTCATTGGAATTTGGTGCCGCTCTCTAACTGCTTACGATTCTTCTATGGTTTCGTACCAGCGGGTTCCCGTTGCCGCATCTAGCTGGATGAAATCTCACCCTCATGAGGGTCGCCTCTTTAACGACGACCGTGCCGGAGGCTACCTGGCGTTTATGAACCCGCAGGATTCCACATTCATCGATGGTCGCTTCATCTTAAAAACGGCGGATTTCTTTGAACAGTATCTGCATTTTGCAGAAGCTCCAGAAGATTTCTTTCAGTATGCAGAACAGACGGGTATTGACCGCGCCATATTCCCATTGCAGTATTACGCCCGGTGGCAAAAGCTTTTGCAGGGCATATCCCGCCATCCGGCTTGGCGCCCGGTCTATAAGGATGATTTCTTTATCGTTCTCGATAAAATTTGATGTAAAAAAAGCCCGGCGAAATCGCCGGACTTTTTGTCTCTCAGAAAAAAAATTGAGTATTCAGTTCTATTACTTGATGCTGATGGCCTGAACCTTGGATGCGGATCCAGCCTTGACGCGTACCATGTACTGGCCTGCAGGAAGCTTTGCAAGAGAAAGGGTTCCGCTAACGCCGTCAATCATCATGAGCTTATGGCCCTTCATGTCGAACAGTTCTACAGTTGCAGACTTGGAGCCAGAAATCTGCAGAGCCTTGCTGCTGAAGGAAACATCGAAACTTTCTGCATTCAGGTTGAGGAAACCGGTGTCGTCATTTTGACCCCACTGGTTCTGGCCGCCCTGTTGCTGGTTCGGATCGGTACCACCCTGCTGGGCGCCGCCTTGCTGTTGGCCTCCCTGGGATGGATCGGTCGTGGAGCTGCCTTGGTTACCGCCGGTAGCGCACTTGGCGTAGTTGGTGGGGTTGGTGGCCAGATAGCCCTTGACCAGGTTGCCAGAGGTGGTGTAGTTGAGGCTTGTCTTGTTGGAACCGCTGCCGAATGCGGCGGTGCCTTCGCTAATGTGGGATGCGGACCAGTTTGCCCAGGAAAGCTTGTACTTGTTGATGAAAGTCTGCCACTGGGTATTCTTGTTCTGGTCGGGAGTGCCACCGCCGTTGGCATCGCCGGTTCCCCATTCGGAGACGAATACGGAAAGACCTGCCTTGATTGCCTTTTCGCCATTAGAGCCTTCGCAGCCTCCACCCCAGTCATAGTTGCCACTGACACAGTGGCTGTTGGCGTAGTAGTGTAGAGTGTAAGCGGTGTTCTTCTTGCTGTCGGTAACTTCCTTGCCGATAACTTCTTCCGGGTGCTGGTCCCAGGCGCGGGTACCCACGAGAATCAGGTTGTCGGAGTACTGGCGGATGGTGGGGATAATCTGGTTGGCGTAGTTCTTAATGTTGTCCCAGGAAATGTCCGTGGGTTCGTTGAACAATTCAAAGATCACGTTGTCATACTGGCCGTAGGTTTTGGCCATTTCTTCGAAGAAACCATTTGCGGAAGTGACCTGGCTGGTAGCTTCGTGGCTATGCCAGTCGATAATCACATAGATGTCGTTCTTGATGGCGGCTTCTACGACGGCCTTCATAAAGCCCTTCTGCTGGTCGGGTGCGGAAGCGTAACCCTTAAGGCGCTGCCCGTTCCATTCGCCCCACCAGTCTTCGTTGCCGGTTGCCATGGCGGCGCGAACAATCTGGATGTTCATGTCCTTGACCATGGTGGAAACACCCTCTTCGCTCCAGTATTCCACTGCCTGGGGCTGAAGGCTCCAGTAAAGACTCATACCACGAACCTGGACTTCGGCGCCGTCCTTCACGCCTTCGCAAGAACCGTAAATGCGGCCTTCGCCGGCTGAGTTCTTGCCGGTCATGAGCTGGCCATATTGGCTAACAGGACCCACGCGGGTGGGGGTAATAGTCTGGGCGGATGCCAGGCCAAAACCTAAGGTCATAGCACAGGCAAGAGCGGGGATGGACAAAAATCTCATACGATACACCTCATTTTTCTCATAAAATAAATTCAAAATACGGGCGTGCTCCTTTTTGTAAGTTTTTTGTGTATACGTTTGGAAACGATTGTGCTATAAATCATGTAAAAAAGGTCGCTTTTTGAGAATTGTGGGTATAAAATTCTCATTTTATAAAGAAAATAGGGATTCTTACTATCTTTTACGAAAAGAGAACGTTGCAATTTTGAGGATTTTATGAAAGCAATGAAGTTTGTATTGCCGGGTTTGTTTGCGGCTGCCATGGCTTTTGCCCAGCAGGGTGCCCCTATGGGGGCTGCTGTAGATCCGACTGCCGATGAACAGAAGGCTTTGGATGCACTAAAGGGTAAGGTAGAAGGCGTGATTGCCTGGTCTACCAGCCGTGCAAATTCTCATCATGATATTTGGCTCATGAATGCTGACGGAACTGGCGCTCATGCATTGACAAATAGCGACAATGTGGACTGGTTCCCCCGTATTTCTCCGGATGGTTCCAAGGTTCTTTTTAACCGCAGTAAGGGCGGCTGGGTTCCCGAAAATGATGCAAATTACCCTGAAAAGTGGGATTTGTGGACCATGGATATTGATGGTGCAAATCAGGTGAAGGTTGTGGAAAATGCAACCTGGGGTACCTGGCGTCCTGATGGAAAGACTATTGTATTTAGCCGTGCAGGCAAGGTCTTTACCATGGACTTGTCCTCCAAGGCAGAAACCATGATTTTAGATGGTGAAGTTGCCTTTAACAAGTCTGGTGTAATTCTTCAGGAACCTAACATGAGCCCCGATGGAAAGCACTTGGCTATAACTCTTCGTGGCTCCATGCGCGAAACCGGCGTGTGGAATTTGGAAAAGGGTGGCTGGACCAAGTCCGGTGACGGCTGCCAGATCGACTGGAACTTTGATGGATCCAAGCTTTACCGCGTGAACCCCACAGGTAATGGCGGTACTGCCGCTCCCAGCGAAATTCTGTGGTTTACTGCCAAGGATGGCAAGCAGGTTGAAAAGGTGGGCTTCTTCGGTATTCCTAAGAACGTTCGCCTGATGGACTTGCCGGGCCGCCGCAGTCACGAATACTTCCCCCGTATTTCTCCCGATGGAAAGTGGCTTGTATGGGGTGCTACCGACAAGGGCCATGACCACGACATGTTCGACTACGAACTTTACATGTGGAAAATTGGCGAACCGGTAGAAACTGCAGCTCGCATTACCTATCATTCCGGTAATGACCGCTGGCCGGATGTCTGGTTTGGTAAGGTCCCTGCAAAGTCTGCACCTGTTGCTGCTGAAGCTCAGACTGTTGCCGCCAACGCTGCTTCTGCCGCTGTTGCAGGTGGTGCAAGCGATGCCAAGATGGATGAACTGATCAAGGCTATCGACCGCCTGACCGATGCGGTAAATGCTCTGACCCGCACCCAGATGGACAAGAACATGGCCGCCGAAGGCGCTGAACACATTCCTGCAGGCGCCGCCGCGGCCAAGTAATGTTCTCCTCCCGCGTGTCATCCTGAGCGAAGGATCTAGCCTCTAATTCCCAAAGAGACAAGAAATTAGAAACTAGAGATTAGAGACTAGAAACTAGAGATTAGGGGTGTTGGAATGGTTCTGCTTGAGTTTTAAAGACGAAACATTCTCTAAATAGACTGCTCATGCATCCCGCGGCCCTAGCCCCTAGAACCTAGTCTCTAGCCCCTAAACGTCCTAACCCTCGATTCTTAAAATGTTCTCCTCCCGCGTGTCATCCTGAGCGGAGCGAAGGATCTAGCTATATGTTCTCTGAAAAGAAATTTCTTGCAACAAAGGAAACCTCCAAGTACAAGCGCTTGGCGGAACTCCTTCGTGTAATCATTTTGCAATTGGGGGATGACGTTCCCCGTGCCAAGAAGGAATTCGAGACCTACGCGGAATGGATGAAACTTCCTGCAGAAGAAACTCTAGTAGGGAAGAATCAGGCCCAGATGATTGACCTGTACAAGACTTTCCGTACCCGCGCAGGCCTTGGCTTTGAACGTGACGTTTATCTGGAGCAGGAACCGGGCGACCGTGAAGTTGCTAACGAAAAGCCTATCCAGTTTGCGGTGCTGGTTCATAACCTCCGCAGTGCCTTTAACGTGGGTTCCATCATTCGTAGTACCGACTGTTTCGGCCTCGAGGGGGTGCATCTGAGCGGCTACAGCTGCAGCCCCGACCACGTCACCGTGAAAAGTGCCGCCCGCGGTTGCCAGGAATGGATTCCCATCAAGCGCTGGGAAGATCCCTTTGACTGCATCAACTGGCACAAGGAAAACGGCTACGAGATTATCGCCCTTGAAACCGGTGAAGACATTCCTGATATAAACAAAGTAACATGGCCGGAAAAGGGCCTGATTATCCTGGGTAACGAAGAACTGGGAATCGCTCCCGAAATCATGGCCGCCACCACCATGAAGGTGACCATTCCCATGGCGGGTCGCAAGGCCAGCATGAACGTGGCAGGAGCATTCGCCATCATGGCTTTTAAAATCCGCTCGAGCTATTCTGCATAGTAACAGCGGCAGTTCTTGAAACTCGCTGAAATTTTTGCAAGGAAATGGAAAATGAAAAAGAATTTCTTGACAAGTGTTGCTTTTGCGCTGGCTTTGGGCCTTGTGGCCTGTGGCGACGGCGGTTCTACAAACGGACCGTCGAATAATCATGAGGACACAAACATTTCTTCTGTTGAGTTTGAAGATGATTTGCCTAGCTGTACAGAAAGCAGGGAAGGTTTCGTCCGCTTTATAGACGAGACGAAGGACGGTTTCATTTGCAAGGATCGTAAGTGGGTCCATTACGATATGATTGCGGACGTTGAAGAAAATCTGCCTGGCTGTACTGGCTCAAGAGAAGGCCTGTCAGCTTACCTTTATGAAGAAGACCGCGAGTTGAATTGCGTGGAAGGCTCCTGGGATGTTGTTGGCGAGGTTGCAAGCTCCTCTTCCAGCGAAAAGAGCGGTTCTTCCTCGTCTAGAGAAAAGGACGGTTCCTCTTCTAGCGTTGCCCCGAATTCCTCTTCCAGTGTCATCCCGGGCACCGACCCGGGATCTAGCAGCTCTGTCGTAAGCAGTTCTTCTTCGAGTGTCATCCCCGACTCCGATCGGGGATCTAGCAGCTCTGTCGCAAGTTCCTGTTCTGAAGAATCTTCAAGTTCCGCGACATCCTCTTCTTCGGTTGCTAGCAGTTCTTCTTCGAGTGTCATCTCGGGCTCCTCTTCAAGTGTCATCCCGGGCACTGACCCGGGATCTAGCAGCTCTTCTGCAAAGAGCAGCAGCTCTGTTGCGTCATCAAGCTCCGCGAAGTCTTCTTCGTCGGTAGCAAGCAGCTCCAGCATCAAATATGGTTCATTAATCGACTCCCGCGACAACCAAGTTTACAAGACCGTCACCATCGGCACCCAGATCTGGATGGCCGAGAACCTGAACTACGCATACACTGGCGTGAAGTACAATTACAGCAGTTACACTTCCGATTCCACCAGCTGGTGCTACGAAAACAAGGCTTCCAACTGCGACAAGTACGGTCGCCTTTATACCTGGAGTGCCGTGATGGATAGTGCTGCCCAGTTCAGTGTAAATGCTGGAACCAGGTGTGGCTATGGCAAGACCTGTACCCCCAATAGCCCCCACCGCGGCATTTGCCCAGAAGGCTGGCATGTGCCCACGAACGAGGAGTACAGCACTCTGTACACCTACATCGGAGGTTCCAGCACCGCTGGTTCGTTGTTGAAATCCACCAGCGGCTGGTCTGGTAGCGGTAACGGGACCGACAAGTATGGTTTCTCGGTGCTCCCCGCCGGTGGCAGGGACGACAATGGCAATTTCAGCACTGAGGGCAGCCGCGCCTACTTGTGGTCTGCTTCTGGGAGCAATAGCAACCGCGCGTGGTACCAGTACTTCGACTACGATAACGACGGCGCAAACCAGTACTACGACATCAAGAGCCGCGGTCGGAGTTTGCGTTGTCTCAAGGACTAAAGCGAAATCATAACCGAACCTGAGCGTAGGCGCTTCAGTGCCCTCACCTTAACCAGGCCCAACGGGCCACAAAAAAGCGGCGCGAGCCGCCCACACTCCCCCAAAAAAAGGAGCCACCAGGGCGTAAGCCCCAAGGCTCCTTTTTTGTACAAAAATTTTCTTCAAGCGTCATCTTTTGTCATTTTATTAATTCTAAATTACATCTCGTGCGAACCCTTCGCGCACACTTAACTCAACATGCCTTGCAATTTCTGCTTGTTTGCAAGGAAAGGAAAATCTATGAATACAAAAGACCACGATGGCATCTTCAAGACTGCCTTCAAGGAACCGAAACGCGCAGCCTCGCTGCTTAAGCTTGCCGCAAAAAAGAATAAGAGCCTTGCAAAGTTTCTGCAGGTGGTTGACCTCAAGACCATGCGGGCTGAACGCAGCGAAACAAACCGCCAAGGCCTCAAAGGCTCCGCCGACCTTGCCTTCTCACTTAAAATCAAGAATTCAAACAACAAGGCAAAATTGGTTGTAGGCCTTGTTCTGGAACACAAGTCGTATCCCGATAGCGAGGTGGTCTCCCAGCTGGAACACTACTTTTACGAACTGTTCCGGCTCAGCCGCCCCGACTGCCCAATGGTCGCTGTAATCGTCTATAACGGCGAAATCAAGTGGAACCCGCTCAAGGCAAAACTTTACGCCAAGTACCCTGAATACTTCCACGACATCGGCTATCCCTTCAAAATCGAGATGATCAACGTGGGGAAGGAGGTGGGCGACATCGACTTCAGCAAACTGAACCCTTACGTGGCGCTCACACTTGTTGCCATGAAATACGTGTTCAATGCTGAAAAGTACAAGCCCCTCATGGACAAGGCCATGGCGTACTTCCTTGACCCTAAAAATAAAATTGACGATAGCTTTATCGAAGAAGTTTTACTATACTTAGGTAAGGAAACATCTTCGGAATACAGGGAGGCAATCATGGACCGTCCAGAAATCATGGC
>JAKSIG010000004.1 GCA_024398955.1 Fibrobacter sp.
TTCAGGTTGGCGTTGCTGAACTGACCATGGGTGCTATCTGCTGCGGTATCGCCCTTCACGGCGGTCTCTACCCGATTTGCGCCACCTTCTTCGTGTTCAGCGACTACATGAAGCCCATTCTCCGTATGGCTGCCCTCATGGGTCTGCCTGTGAAGTTCATGTACACTCACGACAGCTTCCGCGTTGGCGAAGACGGTCCGACCCACGAACCTATCGAACACGAAACCCAGATCCGTCTTCTGGAAGGTCTCAAGAAGACTCATGGCCCCAACAAGGGCAAGTCCGAAATGCTGGTGCTCCGCCCGGCCGACGCCTTCGAAACTGTGGCTGCCTGGGAAATGGCTTTCGAAAATAACGACAGCCCCACCACCATTATCCTGACCCGCCAGAACGTGAAGACACTCCCCGGCGACCGCAAGGCAGAAGCTGCCAAGTGCCGCAAGGGTGCCTACATCGTCAGCGACAACTGTGGTTCCGACCGTCCGGATCTCACTTTCGTTTCCAACGGTTCCGACGTTCTCTTGACTCACGACGCTGCAGAAGTTCTCCGCGCAGAAGGCCTCAAGGTCCGCGTGGTCTCCATGATCAGCCCGGCTCTCTTCATGAGCCAGAGCAAGGAATACCGCGATTCCATCATCACTCCTTGGACTCCGGTGTTTGCAAAGTCCAGCGGACTCCCGCTCTTGTTCGCCCAGGTTGTGGGTGGCTTCGGCAAGGTTTCCGGTCTGGAACGCTTCGGCGCTTCTGCTCCGGCAGGTGTGCTTGAAAAGGAATTCGGCTACACTCCCGAAGCCGTGGTTGCAGAAGCCAAGGCTTACCTAGTCGAATACAAGGCTAGCGTCGAGGACTTCAAGAAGGCTAATGGCTAATTACGAATTATGAGTTATGAATTGCAAGAGTAAGTAAGGCGCCTACGGCGCGAAAAATCTCATAATTCATAATTCGTACTTCATAATTGTTTTTGAAAATCATGATTTGCCCGTTTTGCAAGAAAGATAACGACAAGGTGGTCGATAGCCGCGCTATCGGCTCCTATATCCGTCGTCGTCGCGAGTGCGTTGAGTGCGGTCGTCGTTTTTCTACTCGCGAATACGTGGAACTTCAGCCTTTGACAGTTATCAAGCGTAATGGCGAGCATGAGCCGTTCCAGCGCGAAAAGCTTTTACGTGGTGTTCTTAACTCCTGCAAGAAGCGTCCTGTTTCTGTGTCTGACATGGAACAGCTGGCTATCAATGTTGAAAATGCCTTGACCGTAACCGAAAACTTCGAAGTCAGTTACGAGCAGATCGGCAACTTGGTAATGCAGGAACTTAAGAAACTTGACCCTGTGGCTTACGTGCGATTCGCTTCCATCTATCGCGAATTCAAGGAAGTGGACGAGTTTGTGAATCAGATCAAGATCATGGACAAATAGAATAGAGAACGGAGTTCTCCGATTCGCCCATCTTGATTAAGATGGACAGGTAACTTTTAAGGAGGCCGCGAGCCTCCTTTTTTTATATTTGGCTTATGGCTGACTTCAAGACTCTGCTACAACAGGCATTTGAAAAACGTTCCCCTCTTTTTGAGGTGACGGATGCTTACCGTGTGGTGAATGGTGCCGCCGATGGGTTCCCCGGGCTCACTCTGGATAAGTTCGGCGACCGCTACCAGATTCAGTTTTTCGGCCCCGAATTATTAGGTCAAAAGAATGCTGTTGCCGCAGCCATTGCAGATGTTTTCTGCCCCGTCTGCCTCGTTGCCAAGGACCGCCTTTCAAAGGCTGGGAAGTCCCTGGAAAACGCCAATATGGAAGTTCTGGTGGGCCGCCCCGAAGATTCTGTCGGGCTGGTTCACGAAGGCTCTGCCCTCTTCAATATAGACCTGCTGGATACCATCAATCCGGGCCTGTTCCTGGATATGCGTCATGTGCGTCTCGAAGTAGGTAAGCGTTGTGCGGGTCGCCGCTTCCTGAACCTGTTCAGCTATACCTGCTCCTTTTCGGTGCATGCACGTCTGGGGGGGGCAGAAATTGCAACCAACGCCGACATCAGCGGAAAAATCTTGGACAAGGGCCGCGAAAACTACAGGCTGAATGGTCTCGACCTGCGCCCTGGCGAGTTCTTTCGCGGTAATGCCATCGAGTACGTCCATTGGGCGCAAAAGAAGGGCCTTAAGTTTGACGGCATCGTACTGGACCCGCCTAGCTTTGCCCGCTTTAAGGGTGCGAACTTCAACGTCCGCGAACACTTGATGCCTCTTGTGGCAGACTGCGCCACCATCTTGAATCCCGAGGGATTCTTTATGGTCAGTTCCAACTATAGCGAATTTAATTTGTCTGCATTTGCCCGCGATGTTCGAGATGCGGTGGCAGTGGCGCACCCGCAGGCAAAGACCCTCTGGAAACGTTCCCAGGATGTTGATTTTGTGGGGAGCGGCAACACTAAGGACAGCTGCTTGGTGGCGACACTAGTTGAAGTTTAAACGACTAGTCTTCGCCGTTCATTTCGATCTTGAGTTCTTTAAGCTTGCGCCATAGGGTAGCGCGACTGATGCCAAGTCTCTTGCAGACTTCGGTTTTGTTGTTGTTGCACACGCTCAAGGCATGCAGAATGTGGCGGCGTTCCATTTCTTCTAGAGAAAGGATCTCGTCGTTAGCGGGGGCGTCTGCGCCTGCATTGCTGGAACCGGTGGCTGCCTCGGGCCTTGTTTCGTTAAGGCTGATGCTGACAGGGACAACGTCCATGACTGCGTCTTCTGCCATGCCCTGTTCCTGTTTGGGCTGATGGGCGATGGCCATGGTCTTTTCCCTGGCGCCTTCCTGAACATTTTCGGGCAGGTCCTCTAGACGGATGATTCCGTTTTCAGACAAGACGATGGCGTGCTCGATAATGTTTTCCAACTCGCGGATATTGCCGGGGTAGGGGTACTTGGTCAGGGCGTAAAGGGCCGCCGGTTCCAGGTCCACAATTTCCTTGCCCTGAGAATCCTTGTTCTTCAGGATGAAGTACTTGATCAAGTTGGGGAGGGCTGCCTTGCGGTCGCGCAAGGGGGGCAGCTGCAGGTGGAATGTGTTCAGGCGATAGTAAAGGTCTTCGCGGAACTTTCCGGTAAGCATCTGTTCCTGAAGGTTCCTGTTGGTTGCGGCAATAATGCGCACGTCCAGGAAGCGGGCTTCGGTTTCGCCCACCCTGCGGATTTCGTGACTCTGCAAAAAGCGCAATAGCTTTACCTGGGTTGCAGGAGAAAGTTCGCCCACTTCATCCAGGAAAAGGGTGCCGCCGTTGGCAGATTCGAACAGGCCTTTCTTGTCGGTGGTGGAACCTGTGTAAGAACCTTTCTTGCTACCGAACAGTTCGCTTTCTACCAGGTTCTCGGGAATGGCTCCGCAGTTTACGGCTACAAAGGGCTCGTTGGCCCGCTTGCTGTAGCGATGCACCACGTTTGCCAGGAATTCCTTGCCGGAGCCAGATTCGCCGGTAATAAGCACTGTGCTGTTTGTCGGCGCGATCTTGTAGACGGTCTTCAGGATCTTTCTCATTTCGGGAGTGTTTCCCAAAAGGCTGTCCAGAACCTGAGACTCCATGAGCTGGTTGTTGGACTTGTTCTGAAGCTGGGCCTGAATTTTTTGTGCGGTAGATTCCAGCAGTGACAGCGTAACAGGCTTTTTTAGGAAGCTGTTGGCACCGCGGGTAATGGCACTGGCTGCTCCCTGCCAGTTGCGGTCATCGCACAGTACAAAAATTTCGATTCCTGGGTGGCGTTCCTTAAGGTAGCTCACCATATCCATGTTGTCTTGCATCAAGAAGGGAACCTCGATAAACGCCAGGTCTATCGAGCCATTCTTGGCAATTGGCATTAAATCGTTCTCGGAACTGCAGGTCAGCAGGTTTGTGCCAGCTACAGACCAAGAACGCTGGATGTCGCTGATAAATTTCTGATCAAAGTCAGCGATCAGGATGTTCATCTTAAGTCAATTACCTAACAATTAAGCGTGAGCCTTGATGATTTCTTCCACCTTGGCACGGAGAGCCTGCAGGTCTACCGGCTTGTTGAAGGTGGCTGCAACATTAAAGTGCTGGGCGGTAATCAGATAGTCGTCGGCTGCAGTTCTGCCGCCACCGCTAACGGCGATGGTGCGGTCGCTCATGTTCAGGCGGCGCAGGTCCAGAATTACTTCGTAACCGTCGACATCCGGCATGATAATGTCGGTAATGATCACGTCGTAGCTCTTGTTCTGGTAAAGAGCCTTGGCATCTTTGCCATTTGCTGCTGTCTCGACAGTGTAGCCCTTAATTTCAAGAGCGGACTTCAGCATCAAATTGAACTGTTCGTCATCGTCGATAACCAAAATAGTGGACATCAGTCCTCCTTCTTCGTTTCTGTTTCGGTTTCTGTATTTAAAGGCCAATATAGATTAAATGTGGTACCCTTGCCCAATGTGGTATGCACCGTAAAGTACGCATTTCCCTCTTTTAGCAGTCTTAATGCAGAAGAAAGGCCTAAACCAAGGCCTTCGCCTGGTGCCTTGGTGGTAAAGAAGGGCGCAAAAATACGTTCCAGGGTTCCAGAGTCCATGCCGCTGCCTGTGTCTGAAATGTCCATCTGGGCGTAGTGACCTGCAGGAACGGGAGGAGCGTAGGGCGTGATCAGTTCCTTTTCCAGCACTTGTTCGTGTAGCTTGAAGGTTAACGTACCGCCTGTCTTTTTCATGGCAAAAATTGCATTGTTGGCCAGATTGCTGATAATGCGGTCTAGGGATGCCACGATACCCTTGATCTTTAGACTGTGGTCCAAATCCTGGCTGTTGATGACAATGGTTGGCGGAAGCGTTAGCGCAACCTTCTTTACCACGTCTTCGATAATCATGTAGGGGGAGAATACCATTGCGGGGGTGGCTGCGTTGGCGTTACCGCGGATGGCGTTCAGCAGTTCTTCTAGCGAGGTCTTTCCGCGCTGGGCCGCCTTCAGGGCCTCGGCAATGAACATGCTTGCCTGGTGGCCTTCGGGCAGCATTTCCTGAGCCAGCTGGCAGAAACCGATCTGGGATCCGAGAATGTTGTTGTAGTCGTGTGCGAAGGCGCCGCACATGGTTCCCAGTTCTTCGAGACGGGAGTGAATGAATTTCTGTTCCCGAAGCATGTTTCGTTCCTGTTCCAGTCGGCGCTGCTCAGTCATGTCGACCTTGATGCACAAAGTCTTGTAAGGCGGCTTGCCCTGTATAATGGGAATGTACATGTTGTCGAAGAACCCGTAAACGTCACCGTTCTTTGCCAAAGTGTTGGCTTCGTCCTGTGTGATTTCCTTGCCGTCCTTGTCTTCGATGGAGGGGTGAACGCGAACTTCACCTAGGTCTCGGGCATCTCGTTCAAAACTCGAAATCAGTTGCGGATCGTCGCTGGCTCCTTCGCGAGCGCCATTCTTTTCGATGTCCTGCTGGTTCTGCTTTTGATAAACGCCCTGTTCGTTTTTATACCATACCCTAAAAGGCAAGGCGTTAATCAATGTGTTCAGGACGTTTTCCTTTTCGGCCTTGATGCTCGCTTCCTTATTTAGACGGTCCTGATAGCGCACCAGGTCGTGAGTGTATTCCACATACTGGTCGTTCAGGGTCTTTAGATTCTGCTGGAGCAGCAATGTCTTGGACTGGTCTACAAAAAATGCAATGTTTAGGACTGTCGTTAATGTCTGGCTGTTCCTGAAAAAGTGAATTTTAAAGGAATGAATTTCTCCGCCAATGGTAATTCGAATGTCGTTGTATACAGTCTCTCTAAAGAATTCCAGGGAAGGTGGAAAAACGCTCTTGATGGATTTTCCTTTCATGCTCGTCGACGAAATGCCCAGCAACTTTGCGGCGCCCTGGTTGGCGTGTACAATCTGACCGTTGTCATCGAAATAGATGATGCCTTCTTCCATCCTGCTGATGAGCTTATTAAGCAGCCAGTAAGAACTTTTGTTTTTATAGGAGACGGAGGTGTAGTACTGCCCACAAAGTAAGGTCAGGAACATTGCCATAAATTGATTCCAGATCAGAATCTGAGATGTTCCTATTTGGGTTTCTGAGTCTGAGGATAAAACCCCACTTAAAAGAGGAATGATAATGTCAAAGGCGAAAGCGACTGCAATGAATATGGCAAAGGAGGCTGCCATGTAGGAACTGGTCTGAGCCGCGGCCTTGTTAATGGAATGCATTCCGTTTTTACAAAGCTGAAAGATTGTTGCCAGATAGCCTGGTAGTAAGAACAGCAGGTAAATGAGTATCGCTGAATTAAAGATGGGCCTTTCGCTGAAGGGTGTGAATCCGAGAAAGTTTATGCGGGTTACAGCTTCTGGGGCTATAGCCAGCAGAATGGTAAATGTTACAACGACAAATGAACCGATTCCGTTTAAAAGTATCCGGATTTTGTTGTGCCTGCTAAAGGCAACTTCTTCGCCGATGCTATAGCATTCGTTACCTGTTCGAATCCAGAAAAACATCTGGATTCCAAAAAGGATTTGCCTTCCAATGTAGGTGGGGGTACCGACTTCGTGAGTCCCGTTAAAGAATAGAATGCCGATAACGCTACCCAGATTCCAGATGATGTTGATTAGGATCAGCCGGCGTACAGGTCTTGGAATGTGGTGTACTGCCATTCTGCTTCCCAACATTGTCGGGAAATAGCAGGATAGCGCTAGGGCTATCACTGACAAAATCAACAGGTAAGGAGAATCTGAATAGATGATTTCTGACATTCTACTTTATTCGCTTTATGCCAAACTTCTCGGTCTTGTCGTAAGAGTCGTCGTAGCTAAAGCGGCTGACGGTTTGCGCATCCTTAGCGGTGTTTGGATAGTAGGTGTATTCAGCCAGGAACTTGTAGATGTACGCTCCGGTTCCTACGGCGCGTCCACCTTCTGACTGAATGCCTGTTCCCAGCATGTTGGGCCATTCTACATAAAGCTTTACCTTTCCTGCAGGTGTCATATGAATTGTCGGCAATATGGTGAAGTTGCCAGACAGACGATTGACGTAGTTGCCTAGGTTAGAGTAAATGGGCATGCTGTACTTGAACTTCAAGGAATCCCAGGCGGCAGGTTCTGCAAGGGTGGCTCCGCGCGGAATCGTCAGGTCGAATTCCCAAACTGCGCCGTGGAGCGTGTTGGGGTCGATGTTAGACGCAACCACCTGACCGTTGATCATCAGGTCTAGTCCCTTTGTGACTGGGTTCATTACGTACATGCGCAAGTCTGCACCAGTGCCTGCGCTGATAGAATCTCCGGCACCTCTAGAAGTTACCACCTGATTCTGGAGACGAACTTCGAACTTGATCTTGGGCTTTCCGTTTCCGTAAATAGGAATCCAGGGGTTGTTCAAAACAGGCTCGTTTCCATTCTTATCTACAAGGGCGCTCAGTTCATGAGGCTGTAGACGCAACAAGTGACCATCGGTAATAGAGATTCCATTGTCCTTGGTGTAGATGCTCTGTAGCTGGGAACCGCTGGTGGTTACTTCTACAGAGTAAATGGAATTCTTAAAGATGGATGTGTCCTGGTCGTCTAACTTTTGACGATAGAAAATGATTGCAGAATCACGAACGGTTACAGGTTCGCTGATTTCAATGCTCAGCATGTCGAACTTGTCACTTCCAGAAATGTAGGCGGCGACAAATACGGGGCCTACGAAGTCCTTGGCAAGAACTTCGTTGCTTTCGTAAGAAGCTCCTTCGCCCAGGTGCTGCATGACCTTTCCTGCAGAAAGAATGCCTGCTTCCTCGTCATTATAGGGGCCGCTGGTATTGCCTGTTGTAAAGGGCGTTTTCAGATCGATGGATCCTGCCATACGGTCGGCGCTGAACGAAATGTCTGTTCCTTCAACCCACAGTGTTTCGGGAATTGATTCACCGAAGATGATAGAAACCTGGTCGGGAACGTGCTTTTGGTCTACGGCACGCTGGAAGGCGATTTCGATATGTTCTGCCAGGCCGTTCTCGTCCTTGTCAGAAATGCTTGCGTAAGTCATGGGAACAGGCAGCAGCTTCAAGGTAACTGGCAGCAAAGGCTGTCCGCAAGTTGCAGAAACCGCATTGCCATTCTTGTCGGTAATGCTCTGGCTAGAAATCAGCTGGGCGAACATTCCTTCGGTAACAAGAGAAGAACCGTCTACGGCAAAGCTGATGTCGAATTCCCAGACGTTGAGGGAGTCGTTGAACAGTTTTACGGAATTGATGCTTGGAGTTACGGCCTTGGGATTCTTGCTGGGGTCAAACAGATTTGTGGGCCAGTAGTTTCCCGGATCAGCAATGGGTTCGCTGAACATCATATAGACCTTGTCGCTCTTGGCGGTATCCAGGCGTTCCAGAACCGAGATCGAAAGCAGGGTAGGAGCCATGCCATCCTGATAGTAACTGGGTTCGGATCGAGTTGTTCCGTTGTCGTTGGTAAGAAGGGCGATGTAGCCGGTAGGATTGGTGCTGATAGATGAATCCTTAAGATCCAGCGAAACAACTAGATGCTTTTCTTCTTGGCTAACGAGGCTAGTGGCGGTAAGAGTGTCTCCCTTGTACACAAAGTTGATTGCGCGGAAGGATTGCCCTGCCTCGTAATTGTTGAGGAGGGTTATGTCCATAACGTCGGGTCTGTTGTCGCAATCGGTATCTACCATCTTGGCTACATCAATAATGGGCCAGGGCGGAAGATCCATAACTATCAGGATGGCAGGTACGTTGGAATACTTGAACTTTGAGGAACTGGGACCAATGGCAAAGAGCTTTGTTTCGATAGCCTGGTCTGCCTTGACAAAGAAGACTCCCTCGCCGTTAACGATGTCTATTCTGATTTCGCTGTCGTTAATCGTTGCGTCAGCAGTAGCGTAGAACTTTGCAAGGCCTGTTTCAGAATTGAGGATGATCGTTATGACTTCATCGGTAATGGGGAGCATGTTGCTGTCCAGCAGCTGAACATGGACTTCTGCCGGAGTACCCATGATGTATGCCTTGATCGTATCCATGCTGAAGGCCAGGTAACGCTGTTCCGGCGGGATGGTGATGGAGTCAATTTCCACGTTGCTGCGAACGACTGCGCAGGCGCAATCATAACTATTGTTGTTGTTTGCGTTGCGGTTGTGCCAGCTAACCCATTCTGTATAGTTGTTGCCGTATTTAGAAATAGTGCTGTAGGTAAATTCCAGAGAATCCTTGCGGTTGCTAGGAACGTAATTCGTCAGTGCGAACATAGAAACGCCATTGGCCTCGAATTCGTCTAGGAACCCGGTGGGGGATACCTTGCTGGTGCCTGCATATGTCGTTGCGGAGTCCACTTTTTCTATAGAGTATTGCGGGGTGACAAAGGGACTGGTAAAGTTAAGGTTGACAGTCTTAATGGTCTGGGGGCCGTTTTCCGGAGTGTAGTCGGGGCCGTAACCATAAATGTGCTTGTCGTGGTAGTAGACCGTAATGTAGGGGTCGCGGGTTACTGCAATTTCACCGGTCTTACCGCTGCCCACGATTTCAACCTGTTCTGTTTCGTTACCCTGATACAGGGGGCCTTTTTCTAGAGGAATGCCCTTGAACTTTTCGGGATCGGTATCGCCAATGTGAGGAACAATAGACCAACCGTCCTGGAAATCGTTGAAGGTACCCCTAGAGAACTTAAGCTGGAAAATCATCTGGCCAGAAACGTGGAGAGTGTCCTTGATGGTAATGGGGAGGTAGTATTGGCCTCCTTCCATTGCCGGGGAGCCGAAGGTAATGGAACTTAGTGAAGTCATGGTTCCGCTACCATTCCAGTTCTGAGTAATGGGCCAACCGACAGCTTCAAAGTTGGGGTTGGTGCCAAGGTAAATTCTCACTTCAAAATCGTGGAAAGGAATTGTGTCGTTGTTTGCCATGTAAATGATAAACTGGGCACAGTCCTTCCAGTCGCTACAGGGGGTCTGGTAGGAACTGGGCTTCACGAAAATGTCGATGTCTGCATAAGTGGCTTCTGAAGCGGTTGTAAAGGTGTAATAGTTGTCGCCGTTCTTGTCGGTAGATGCTCCCGAAGAAACGGAGAAGAAGTATTGCGTTCCCGGCTTAAGGTCGGTCAGCTTGGCTTCGTGGAAAAGCACTGCGCCACCTTCTGCAGCCTGGGCTTCGTTAATGGCGGACGTAGAGGTGCCGTAGTTGACAATGCCGTTCATGCGCTTGTCGCTCCACCAGTAAATCTTGGCACTGCGGTTATCTACCTGGCAAATGGTAACTCCGCTAATGTTGGTCGTTGCGGGTTCCATGGTAAACTGATACCACTGTCCGTGATTATCATCGGTAGAAAGATTGCGCTTTGTATCCATGCCTTCCAGGAAGAAGTAGTAGGTTTCTCCGGTGGTAAGGCCTTCGATGGTCACGGCGCCGCCCTTGCTTGCGGTTTTCTGCTGGATGGACTTTGCACCCACAACGTTAGGAGTCGTGTTGTAGAATACGGTTACCAGCGAAACTTCGCTAGCGTCCCAGCTAACAATTGCCTCGGTATCGCTGATGGGTGTGCCTGCGATATTGCTGAACAGAGGCCCTTCATTATCCACCGGCAAGGAGTTGGAGAAAATCAGCATGGGCATGAAAAGCGTGGTGGTGAAGTCGGCACAGGTTTCCGTGACGGTGTAGTCTTCCCAGTCGTCTTTCAAGGTCTTTTCGGGGGAGGCGCCTCCCATAAGAGCTCCCAAGGGGCAGCGATACTGATAGGGAACGCTACCTGCATTGTAGCCATCGGGGTTAGAAGCTCGATTGTGGGGGTGATTCAGGTTCTTGTCTCCAACACCCATGATGAAGGAAACATCCCAAGGATTTGCGCCGAGGTTATAGTAGATATTGTCCAAGGCAATGTTGAGATAGGCCTGCTTTTCTTCGCCTTGGGTCAGTTCAGAGAGCATAAAGAACTGGTTGATGGCTCCCATGTTGTATCGGTTGAAACCCCAGTCGCTGGAGGTCCATACTAGATTGTAAGGGGGAACTGCGGTAACGTTGCCAAATCGGTTTTGATGAACGAGAAGATCTCCCTGAGTTCCGTCATCAGTCAAACGGCGCAGAAGGTTCACTGTTCTCTGGAGCAATGTGTCGCGCTCCAGTTCTCCAACGTTATACTTCGCCGCAGTTTCCTTATCTTCGAGAATCAGTCGTGCAAAGGAATAAAGAACCAGTGAGTGTACGTTTTCGAAGTCCAACATCCAGCCACCTGGCGAAAAACCGCTGATATGGCCAAGAATGCCTGCCTTAAAGTACGGACCTGCATCGTTGGGTTCGTTGTTGTACATGTAGTTGGTTGCATTTTCGTTAATGTCTTCGTTCTTGTACAAGTCGAACTGGTAGGAAGTATCCTTGGTGGCGTACCAAAGAGCCAGGGCTCCTGCAGCAGCGTCATCCATCCAGTTTGCTTCAGAGGAACCACCAGGATAGAAACCCTTCAGTTCATCTGTGCCAACATATTGTGTTCCCTTTGAAATGCTCTTGGTGTTATAGCGTACCACATTGTCGTAAATGTCAATTGCAGCCTTCAGCACAGAATCTGCATAGACGGGGTCATAAGGTTCCCAGCCTACAGCGAAGTAGGCGAGGACTGCCGCAATCATGCCCGAAGACGTGCCTACGCCCTTAGCGACATGACGGTCGGGACCACCCTTGGAGAATGGCATTGCGTCCTGCTTTTCGGGCTTGTCCCAGAACTGATGGTCTTCGGAGCCAATGCCCACGGAGTGATACATGTCGTGCTTTTCGATAAGACCGTCAGCCTTAGAGGCTTTATAAAGCTTGAAGAAAAAGTCTGCACCGATTTTGGATTCGTAAAGAATGTCGGGAATACCGTCTGTAAATATAGTGTCATTGTAGGAAATGCCAAAACGGTCTTCGGCTCTGTCCGGATGAACCAGGTAAGTGGTAATAAGGCCGTAGGCGGTGTAAGTCATTGTTTCGGAAACCTTGAAGTGGTCACCGCAGTCATGCCATCCGCCGGTCAGATCGTGGCCAACTTCAGAACCATCCTTCAGATGGCAGGGGGCATGGAACCAGGAGTTTGTATTGCCGCATCTCTGAGCTCCAAGAAAACGCAGGGCGGTTTCGAAAATGGCATTAAAGACACCGGGGTCTACGTTGAAGTGTGCGGATGTATCAGCTCCGATCTTTACGTAATATTCACCCTTGGTTGTGATGGGGGTGAATACCGCTTTGGTTAAAAGTTCCGTTCCCGCTGCTGCAGAGGAATCGCCAAAAACGTACAGTTTGGTTCCAATGGACTTGAAAACGCCATTGACCCAAATGCCGGGCTTGGGCGCATTTTCCATCAGGGCTTCTGTTTTTCCTGTGTAGGCCTCCTTGCCGGTTGCAACATCAATGACAGAGAAGGCCGTTCCTACAGGCTTGTCTGCAACGTAGGCGTACTTCTGGTCCTGGGGGCGGAAACCCGCCTGGTTCACACGGATGTTACGGCGAGCGTATACGTTGATGGAGTCCAGGTAGCGGCGATCGCAGTCGTGGCAGGTGCGGTCAAGATTAGGCAAGTCACTTGCACTTACTGTGGTGAAACTTGTGATCAGGGAAATCCCGACAAACAATGCTGTTTTTATCAAATTTTTCATACGGTACTTCATAAAAATTTGCATCCCAACCCTTGTTTTATAAAATGCAAAAGAATGTGAGTCTTATGAATCACATTCTTTCGCCAACGAAAATCTGTTAGACTAACGTTTTCATTTTACTGCTTGACTCTCCTAAAGCCGAACGTCTTTGTGAAGGTGTCGGAATCGCTAATGGCGCGTCCGTCGTCACCTTCTTCCAGCGTTTCGGGGGCGCTGCTAGAGGCCTTTGTCTTGAACTTCGCAATGTAGGGGCCTGTACCGATCTTCTTTCCGGTTGAGCTTACGGGGTAATCTTCCGGAGCACACCATTCAAGGTAGAGGGTCAAGGTACTACCTGCCGAGATAAAGTCCTTCATATAGGAAGTAGAGTCAGAGAAATGAGTGTTAATGACGTAAGAGCCCATGTTGCTGAAAATGTCCAGATCAAAGGCCAGCTGGTAATTACGGCTGTTTCCGAAGGGTAACGACACCTCTATTTCAAATACAGGTCCTGCAGACTTGTAGTTTGCTATGGGGGCGCTGTTCACTCGCTTCAGTTCGTTGTCGCCTGCGGCCAGGATAATGGTCTCGCCAGCCTTGTTCTTTACGGTCAATCTGAAGTTTTCGTTTTCGGCAAACGGTGTGTTGCCGTAGTAGACATCGTAATTGTTTCTGGACTTTGTAATGGATTCCACAGACTTAATGGCGAACATGACCTCGGTAACGGAACCATTGATGGGTACCCACGGATGATCTACGCCTGCATAGAGACCTGCCTGGTCCCTAATGGCACTGAAGGTGGTGTCGCTATGGAGACGGACATTGTCGCCAATCCACAGGGCTTCCGGCTCTTTATGCATATAGCTCAAGCGGATAGAAGTGGGGGTGACAACCACAACAGACAGGGACGAGTTGTGCATGGGGCTATAGTAAACGCCGGTCTTGCCTTCACGTTCGCGTTCCACAAAGTAGGGGTGAGATACGGTGTCTACAGGTTCAGAGAAGGTCAACAGAACATCATCCAATGTTCCTCGTTCTTCGTCGCCCACGTCATATCCGCTCCACTGGGCCGAGAGAATGACTGGCGGGCAGAAGTCCAGCAGGGCGTGAGTAATGTCGGAAATCTGATTCTCGACAGGTCCAATGCGAGGACGAATCCTTCCCTTACCGTCGTCGGCTCCGTAGGTCTGGTTCTTATAGATATCCTTATCAACAGCAATCTTGATTACCGAGTGGTAGAATGTAGAATCCTTGGTTTGGGGAGTGCCGTCTGCATTCTTCAGGGTGTCAAGCTTGGGAATGAAGGTGGAGTCCTGGGTTGTTACGCAACTGCTCTTATCTTCCACTTCGATAGTTGTGCAAACTTCGGTGGTGTCGTAGATGGTAAAGCCAAGGGAGTCAGTCTTTGTAGAGTCAATTCTCGGAGAGCAATTTGTTTGTTCCTTGGAATCGCAAACTGTGATGGCTGGCTTCTTAATCCATTCTCCGTGATCAGGGTCAATCTGCGTGAGTATGGTAGAAATCTTGCCGGCTTCAATAGAGGACAGGTTCCAGCCTCCTGCAGGCATGGTGAATGCCTGGTAAATTGCGGGCTTGCCCCAATAGACGTCAATGGTATCGGGAATGTCCTTGTCGCGGAGGGTGCGTACGAATTCTACGTAGATTTCATCGGGCTGGCCGTCTCCGGTAAAGTCCGTAATCTTGGCATATTGCACAGGTACAGGACGAATTGCTTCAATAATGGTTACAGGAGAACAAGTGGCAATCCTGTTTCCGGAAGCGTCCATAATGCCGAATCCAGCAACAACAGATGCGGTTTCTTGAGGCTTGATTAGGGTTGCACCGGTTGCCTGGTTATAGTTGCCTTCGATTACGTATTGCCAACTCTTTCCTTCGTCAGAAGTTGTTACGGAGATAATAGTAATGCCGGTTGCGTCGACTGCATTTTGACCATCATAGACAGAGAGAGGCCAAGTCTTGGTGTCGGCAATGTCTACAGGTTCTGAGAAGATGAACTTCAAAGTGTCTTGCTTGTTCTCGTGGTTTTCGTTTTCAAGGATGGAAACGCTTGTGAGCTTAGGTCTGATCTTGTCGGTAATTTCCACCTGATCCGTAGCTGCGATACCATCTTCGCGCATGTATACAACAACCTTACCCATGGGGGCGGCGGTTCCTATAAGGGTATCTGCAATTTCAAGATAAACGGAGTCTCCCACGACAGTTGCAGACGGAACTATGGCAATTTCTTTACCTTCGAAAGAATCTGCAGCGTCGAGCTTAATCAGGACGCTATCCATTACGATGGTCGTGCCATTGAACTGGTTTCCTGTGAACTTGATGCTCAGACCGTCCATTGCAATGGCTGTTCCAGAAGCGGTGCAGGTGTTGCTTACGATTGATGCTACCTGGGGTACAGGTCTTGTAGGACTTGACCAGAATCTAGTGGAATCGCGGTCGTCTTCATCTTCGGGGTCAACATACTTAACCATGATGGTGTCACCGCCATAGAAGACTACATTGGGTAAGCCTCCGTCCTTTGCCTGTGCGGTAAGGAAGTCACTGCTGAAGTAGCCAAGATCTTCGTTGGTTCTCTTCAGGGTAACGACTGTGGAGTCGCCTGTACGAGAATTGAAGATGTAGGCGTTCATTGTAGTATTGCCACGGTTGTCCTTATCGCGAAGCTCAATGCGGAACTTGGTTGATCCGTCAATCTTGAAGGTTCCATCAGGCAGAGCCAAAGTGGAAAGTGGTTCTCCATTTTCGGCAAATAGCAGAATAGAACTCTGGGTTCTGTCGCCCTTGCTGAACTGAACGTAATAGGAACGGTTTACAAAGGCGCAACCGCCATTTTCTGCGCAATCGGCGCAGTTAGGATCCGGACCTGCGAACACGGTGACATCCACCTTGTTGGTTCCGATAGACATCTTTGCAGGAATATCTAAAGCGTAACGTCCTGTAGAGGGATCATAGATGGCGGCCTTGGCTAGCTGTTCCCTTGTCAATGCGACGCCGTTTACCCAAATGTCTGTGACGTAACCATTTTCGGTAATGAAAGCCTGACCGGTTAGGTGCATGGTGCTAATGGTAGAGTCAATCTCGACGTAGGATCCGTTAGAAACGTTAAACGGTGCATCAAATGCCATGGTAATTTCGTAGTTCGCCTTCTTCGTGATCATTTCGCGGTAAGAAGGGCTAAAGCCTGAGACGAATTCATCCTTGCGGTATACAACAACAAATGGATTGACAGGGGCCGTTTCCTGGTCACCATCATCCTTGCCCCAAACGGGCATGCCTTCATAATCAGCGCCATCAATAGAACGGAGATGAGGTGCCCAGGTCCAGTCGCCGCTGCTGGCATTCATACGCTTGTCTGCTGCTTTATAAAGCGGATCGCACTTGCCATTCTGGTAATAACCATCGGAGAAGGCTAAGTCAAGACGCATTCTTGAAGAAGACTTGATAGTGGTAGAACCCATGGGGATAGGAATGTACCAATCGTATTCGCCTGTTACCGGATTATAGGTGTCTTCCAGTTTAACAGGCGGAGCGCCACGGAGCAAATCACGAATTTCTCGGTTGGTTTCGCAGGGCTGGTTAAAGCCCGCTTCGTCATAGGCGATACAGATGTCAACATCGGTCATCAGGGGACACAATCCGGGCTGGTTGTTCACACCTTCTTGAGGTTCCATCTGGTCTGGTCGTGCTGTTACATAGAGGCGTAATTCCAGGCTGTCAAAGGCTCTGTCTTCGCCGTTAACAATGTTAAGGGCAATTCGGTCCATGCCTTCGAGTCCCTGTTCGTAATACTGGTAAGTATGAACAGCGAACTTATACTGGGTTACAGGAGTCTTAAACTTTAGAGGCTGTCCCTTATCGTCCTTACAACGTATTGTACCATTGCTTTCAACGCAGTAATAGTAGGTTGTCTTTTCCTTTAGGGTGCCAATCTTTACATAGTGGAAACTGGTGGGAAGTCCGGCCACATCCATATTGGGGGGCAGGTCGCAAGTAGTCTTGGTTGAATCATCCCTATTGGGGCAAGTCATTTGGTCTGCTGACACTAAAGTAGTGTCCCAGTAGACTCTGGATTCGTACTGGCCGTTAGGAGTGTACCACATGATTTCTGCGGTATCTGCAGACAGGTTACAAACCTTAACATTTTGAATGTCGGCATCTCCAAGAGGGCTGACCAAGGTGGTGAAGGAGAACGGCGTACGAGTGCTGTCTACAAGCCACTTGGTTGTGTATGCTTCACTGCGAATATTGATGGCGACAACCTTGAAGTAGTAGGTTGTTCCGCCTTGAAGACCGGTCATGTGGATTTCGTGAGAAACGCCATTAACTGTATCTGCGACAGACACATTGAAGGGACCGGTTTCGTTGGTGCTGTAAAGAATCATGGCGGGGCCGCGTAGATCCTGGGTTATCTTGACGATTGCTGAATCGTAACCTGCGTAGCGGATTTCCACATTGACCTTTTCTGGGGCGCGATTGCGGTCTTCTTCTCGAACGGCAACCGTGTTGGAAGCCACGAACATGGCTGTACCGTCAATACAGGTTTCTGCGATGTGGTAATTAGCCCAGCTCAAGGTATCAGGATCCATTATGTTAATATCATCTGGAGTGACACCACCAAAGAGTGCGCCTACAGGAGGATTGTAATTGTAGACGGAGCCCGGCATATTTCTGCCTTCGGGGTTTGCGGCTCGGTGATGGGGGTGCGCATCATTCTTATCGCCAACACCTAGCAGGAATGAAATGTCCCAGGGGTTCACACCTAGCATGTAGTTCAACTGGTTCATGCCCAGCTTTTTCATGGCGGCGGAGTTCCAATTTTGTGCGCCCTTAGCCGGGAGCTTAACGCCTTCAAAGTCTTTTGCAATTTCGGAATAGGCGAGAACTTCAAAAATGTTGCCAGACTGGTATCGATTGTAAATCCAGGTTTGGTCCGTCTGCATATTGTACCAAAGATCGGTATAGCTCAGCTTTAACGGAACTTCGTTGTTGGGATTAGGCAAATCAATGGAGTTTGATCCTTCTTTCTGTAGGTAGCTGATGTTTGCTGCCATGGTATAGAGGATTTTTTCTGAATAGGAAAGCCTGTCCTTTTCTGAAATGCCGTACTTGGCGGCAGTCTCTGTATCGCGAAGTAAAACTCTGTAAAAACCATATAGCGCATAAGTGTAAGCGTTGGCCCAGCTCGTGTTTTTGGATGATTTCAACATGCCGTTACTAGAAGATCCCATCCAGCCGCCGGGGAACTTATCTGCACCAATACCTGTACCTGTTACCATTTCTTTATTGGATATGGCGTCTTCTAGGTAGGACATATCTCCGGTCTTAGCGTAGGTGGCGTAGTGCAAGGCCCAGGCCGCCATGGCCAGATCGTCGTGATATTCGTTGTTTCCGTTGTAGGCGGGGGTAGACCAGCCTGCAGGAACAGTATTGTATACGTAGGGTTGATTCGTAGACTTGTCGTACTTGGCTAAGCCGTAGCTCTTTTTCCCAAGTGCAAGATTTTTCGCAAAATCATAGAGCTCCTCTGCAACCATCAAACAGGAATCGGCAAAAGCCTTGTCATAAGTGGCGTAGTTTACACTCAATAGAGCGAGACCTGCTGCAATCTGACCGGAGATGTTTGAACCCAATTCTCCAAGGCGAACGTCTCTTTCATGAGGACCGCCTCTACCTCTGAGAGTGGGGGGGAGGTTATCCTGGTTTTCGGGTCTGCCCCACCAGCTGTGGTCAAAGCCAAAGTGTCCTACGGATACAGGCATATTATCGATGACGCCCTTGGCGAATCTGTATGCTCGTAAAAAGAAGTCGGCGCCGTGTTTTGCTTCTCGTAAAATGTCGGGAATACCGTCTGTATTTACGGTTTCGCCCATATTATAGGCATAGTGGTCTTCGTCGCGATCCGGATTTGCAACAGCCATGACAGCAAGAACCATAAAGGCATAGGCTTGAGTCTGTGATTCCTTAAGATGGTCACCGCAGTCGTACCAGCCACCTTGAAGAGCGCCTTCCTGGCTTGTAAATCCTTCGACTGCTGCTGGTTTTTCTGCATTTACAACGACCGTTCCGCCACCGTCCTTAACGTGGCTAGGCTTGTGGAACCAGGATTCAGAGTTGCCGCTACGGTTAATTCCATAAAATTTCAGGGTAGCATCGCGAACCATAGAGAACACTTTATCGCTGATGATAAAGGTTGCTGAATACTGGTCTAGAATCTTAATTCTATAGCGGGTTTCTGTTTCAAGGCCGCCAACGTCGGCCAAGTGGCCGATACAAACTGTGCCCTCGGGACCTTGCCCGTCGACTCTATAACGCCCCTGATTTGCTGTTGCAGCGTCAGAACCTGCACGAATACTCCAGGAGGAGGTCGTGGCCTTACCGGAAGAGGTTAGGGTTGCCGGTTCGGACACGGGGTTGCCTTCAAGATCTACAACCACATATGTTTCTGCACATGTTCCTGCAGAAACGTAGTAGAATTGCTTTTCGTCGTCTTCGGGGAGGTAACCAGCTTGGTTTATGCGAATGCGGCCAATACGAACGTTTTGCGCGTCGCGGAAGGCTTGGTTCAGCGAGTCGGGGATAAGTCCATTGGGTTTAAAATCCTGCGGTACTGAACCGACAGGGGGAACTGTATTGCGCTTTTTGGTAAAAGGCTGATAGGAACTGAAGCTTTCTACGGTTCCGCCGTTGTCGGTGGCTGCAGTATCCCATGTCATGGGCCAAATAGGACGAATCAAATCGTACGGTGTAGGCTGTTCCTGCTCTACAGCAAACAGCGCCGTGCAGCATGCCAAAACTAGTGCAATAAGAAACGGCATAACGCCTCCCTTTTTCGAAAAGTGAGAACCAAACACATCCGACATCAAGATAGTCATTTTTTTTAGGGCTATTTAGGATAGTCAAAAAAAAGCAGACCAAATGGGCTTTTTTTTATATATTCTATGCATGAAGATTTGTAACTTTATTACAAAAAACTTACTTTCTGAAAAAGCTTGTGTTGCAAGCTTTTCTTTTGGGTTAGCTGTTTTTGGTTTGGCAGCCTGCGGAGATGATTCCGCAAGCGCCGAAGTCCTTGATTCGCCCTCTGCTGAAATACCAGCTTCTTCGGGAGACGTCGTAACGGTTCGTTCCTCTGATGCAAAGCCTGATGATAAGGGCGAAACCCCTGTTACGAATGGTTCTTCATCTTCCTCATCCCAGCAAAAGGTGTCATCTTCTTCCAAGAAGACCGAAACTCCAGTTTCCGAAGAAGTTTTGAATGAACCATCCATGGTTGTAACGGGTAGATGCGCTCCCTTGGCTTCCGAAATTCAGAAGGGTGAAATTGCTGAGTGGCGCTTTGACCGGGATAATGGAAGTGTTTTTGAAGTTATCATGGCACCCTTTGCATGGGAATTCCCGGAACTGGGGAAAACCTTTAAAGGCAACGGATTAAATAAGGTTGACGTGGCGTTCCCAGAAGCAGGAGTGTTCTCCGCCAAGCTTAACGTAGACGGTACCGAGATTTCTTGTGGATCGCTTCAGGTTCAGGGCATTCCCATTGAAGTGGCCTCCTGCAAGCCCGACAAGTCCAATGCCAATGCCGGTGAAACTGTAACATGGACTGTTGAAGCAACTTCCGATGCTGAGATCGTTGATTACGCATGGAGCTTTGCCGACGGAGACGTTACCGGCAGTGGAGCTACAGGTGCTATTTTAACTACAGAGGAAATGCATAAGGCTAACATCGCCCCTGTAGTTGTTATAACTAATGCAGACAAGACCGCTCAACGATATACTTGCGAAAGCGCCTACGTTATCAATCCGAATAAGGTGGATTACGCGTTCGTTAAGGGTGGAGAGACCATTAGCATTCCTACTGGAGAAAATTGGGTTGTCCAGATTCCTGAAGATTGCGCTACATGTACGTTGGTCTGCCAGGTTCAGGGAGCTTCCATCAGTATTTTCGTGAATGAAGAATCCCTGTCTGCTGCGCCCAAGGTTGACTATTTCGGTGAAGGCATTGGCACATACAACGGCCAGAAGGTTCAGTTCCGTGTGGAGTCAACTGCAAGTACAGTCAGCTGTAATGTAACTCCGTGGTAAGGCGGAAATCCTTATCCAGAAAAGGCTCGGTTTTAAACCGAGCCTTTTTCGTATGAAATATGATACGAACGATTTCAGAAATGCAAAACGCCTGTTTTGCGGACATTCCTTGCGTCTTTTGGTCAAAAAAAAGCTCCGCATAGCGGAGCTAGGGGTTCCAAGGGACATTGCCCCTTGCGTCATTATTAATCCTTGCCAGTGAAGATGATCACGAGGACGGATGCAACGAATGCTGCAGACACAATCAGGAATTCCCACGGATTTTCCATGATGGTGGTCTTTGCAGAACCCATGGATTCTCTTTCCATCTTGGCGCGTTCTTCGGCTTCGGCCTTGGCCTGAGCTTCGGCAGCCTTCTTTTCTTCTTCAGCCTTGGCGAGAGCTGCGCTGTCTACCGGGGCTTCTTCGGCCTTTGCTTCGAGAACTTCAGTCTTTGCAGAGTCGGCAGGAGCGGCTTCGGCAGCGGCGGCTTCAGCAGGTGCTGCAGCGGAGTCGGCAGGGGCGGCAGCAGCTTCAGCAGGAGCGGCTTCGGCAGCGGGTGCTGCGGTAGAATCGGTTGCGGCTACGGCTTCGGCAGGAGCGGCTTCCGCAGCAGGTGCAGCGGCAGCTTCGGCAGCAGGTGCAGCGGCTGCAGCTTCAGCGGCAGGAGCCGGGGCGGCAGCTTCGGCAGCAGGAGCCGGGGCGGCAGCTTCGGCAGCAGGAGCCGGAGCAGCAGCTTCAGCGGCAGGAGCCGGAGCAGCAGCTTCAGCCTTGGGGGCTTCTGCAGCGGGTGCGGCGGCAGGTGCAGCCTGAGCAGCAGGAGCGGCAGCAGGGGCTGCGGCAGGAGCGGCAGCTTCGGCGGCGAAAGCCATTGCAGAGGCAACCATGGTTGCCATCAACAGATTCTTCATCTTCATAATAGTCCTCTTCTGAGTTTAAATTTATTTTACAGAGCAAAAATAATACTTATTAGGGTAAAAAGAAAGAATCTAGAACGAAAAAATTCATTTTATCCTAGAAAATTGCGGTTTAGTCCATAAAATCTTGTTAAAAAATGGTGGATAAATAAAAAATGCTTTATTTATCTAGTGCGTTTTCCCATTAATTATCTACTTTTCCCCTGTAACTTTAACCCTACAGGTAGTTATGAATTATAAAGTATGAATTATGAGAAGAATCTTGTAATTCATAACTCGTAATTTATAATTGCCGATTTCAAGAGGCTCATATGGAATTCAAGTACGAAGCCACCGTGCAGCACACCGGTGATACCACTGAATATGTCAATCTCGGCAAGGAAGGCGTTTCCGTCGCCGAATTCGAAGGCAAGAAGATCCTGAAGGTTGAGAAGAGTGCCCTCACCAAGATCGCCCAGGCCGCTTTCGAAGAAGTCAGCTTCCGCCTTCGCCCGGCTCACACCGCCAAGGTGGCTAAGATCCTCCAGGATCCCGAAGCTTCCGACAACGACAAGTTCGTGGCTCTCACCCTCCTGAAGAACGCATGCGTTGCCGCCAAGGGCGTGCTCCCGTTCTGCCAGGACACCGGTACCGCCATCTGCGTTGCCCACAAGGGCCAGCAGGTCTGGACTGGCTGCGATGACTTCGAAGCAATTTCCGAAGGTATCTTCAATGCCTACACCACCAAGAACCTCCGCTACAGCCAGATCGCTCCTCTGACCATGTACGAAGAAAAGAACACCGCCTGCAACCTGCCGGCTCAGATCGACATCCACGCCGAAGAAGGTGCCGACATGAAGTTCCTCTTCGTTGCCAAGGGCGGTGGCTCTGCCAACAAGACTTACTACTGGCCCATGACCAAGGCCCTCCTCACCCCGAAGAACCTTGAAAAGTTCATCTCCGAAAAGGTGAAGACTCTCGGTACTGCTGCTTGCCCGCCGTACCACCTGGCTATCGTCATCGGCGGTACTTCTGCTGAAATGAATACCCACACCGTTAAGCTTGCTAGCTGCGGTTACTACGATGACCTTCCGACTACAGGTTCCGAAGGCGGCCGTATGTTCCGTGACTTGGAAATGGAAGAAAAGGTTCTTCACATTTGCCAGAAGACAGGCATTGGCGCACAGTTCGGCGGTAAGTACCTCGTTCATGACGTTCGCGTAATCCGTTGCCCGCGCCACGCTGCAAGCTGCCCGGTTTCCATCGGCGTTTCTTGCTCCGCTGACCGTAACATCAAGGCTAAGATCGACGAAAACGGCCTCTGGCTCGAAAAGATGGAACACAATCCGGAACAGTACCTGCCGAAGGGCGAAGCAAAGATCGCCGCTGCAGTGGAAATCGACCTTGACCGTCCCATGAAGGATGTCTGCGCCGAACTGACCAAGTACCCGGTTGCAACTCGCCTGAACCTGAAGGGTACCATGATCGTGGCTCGCGATATGGCTCACGCAA
Source organism: Fibrobacter sp. (assembly GCA_024398955.1). Classification (GTDB taxonomy): domain Bacteria; phylum Fibrobacterota; class Fibrobacteria; order Fibrobacterales; family Fibrobacteraceae; genus Fibrobacter. The sequence goes on from JAKSIG010000004.1 coordinate 23,026, forward strand.
AGATTGCTGAAATCTTCGACAAGCAGGAAGCAGGTCAGGAACTGACCGATGTAGAAAAGAAGGTTCTGGAAGTTGTTTCCAACCATCCGATCTACTACGCCGGCCCGGCCAAGACTCCGGAAGGCATGCCCACCGGTTCCTTCGGTCCTACCACTGCTGGCCGTATGGACCCCTACGTGATGCGCTTCCAGAGCAAGGGTGCCTCCATGATCATGGTGGCCAAGGGTAACCGTTCTCAGGACGTTACCGACGCTTGCCAGAAGTTTGGCGGCTTCTACCTGGGCTCCATCGGCGGTCCGGCTGCAATCCTCGCTGAACAGAACATCCTGTCCAACGACATCGTGGCCTTCCCGGAACTGGGCATGGAAGCAATCCGCAAGATCACTATCAAGAACTTCCCCGCCTTCATCCTCGTTGATGACAAGGGCAACGACTTCTTTAAGGGACTTCTTTAGTAGTCGTTAAATCGGCATTTTGCTGAAATCTGGACTCCAAATGTGGTTTGATAGCCTGTTTGGAGTCCATTTTTTTATGTTGTTCGTGCTTTAGTGTGTGGCTGTGACGAGTAGGTGGACTCCAACTGTCGAAAAATCAAAAAATGGAGTCCATTCTATAGATGCAAATTCACACCAAAATCGAAAAGCTGTATAGTTTGTTTGTAAAAATGGACTCCAAATTGAACAAAGTTCGTGACTTGGAGTCCAAAAAACAAAAAAAATAACCCCGTCGGTTCGCATCTACGCCGGCGGAGTGTTTTTTTATTAAATTTGGCGTCATGAAAAAGATTTCTCTTACCGGTATCAAGCCGACAGGCACTCCGCACCTCGGCAACTATGTGGGCGCTATCCGCCCGGCTCTTGAACTTACCAAGACCTATGATGCAGTTTACTTCATTGCAGACTATCACGCTCTGACTACCGTGCAGAACGGTGCAGAAATGCGCGACAACATCTACAAGGTCGCAGCCACCTGGCTTGCCCTGGGCCTGAATCCGGAAGAAACCCTGTTCTACAAGCAGAGCGACATTCCCGAAATCTTTGAACTGAGCTGGGCTCTCAGCTGCTTTACCCCCAAGGGCTTCATGAACCGCGCCCACGCCTACAAGGACAAGGTGGCAAAGAACGAAGCCGCCGGCGAAGACGTTGACGCCAACGTGAACATGGGCCTTTACTGCTATCCTTGCTTGATGGATGCTGACATCCTCATGTTCAATGCCGACATCGTTCCCGTTGGCAAGGACCAGAAGCAGCATGTGGAATTTGCCCGCGATATCGCCATCAAGTTCAACAAGCATTTTGGCGAAGATGTGTTCACCGTTCCTGAACCGGTTTTCCAGGAATCCACCGGCGTGATCCCGGGTCTCGACGGTCGCAAGATGAGCAAGTCCTACGACAACTACATCGACATCTTCCTGGATTCCAAGGCTTTGAAGAAGCGCCTGGGCAAGATCGTTACCAACTCCCAGGGCATCGAAGAACCTAAGGATCCGGATACCTGCAACGTGTTCAAGCTGTACAAGCTGTTCGCAACTCCGGAACAGACCGAAGCTCTGGCTGCCCGCTACCGCGCAGGTGGCATGGGCTGGGGCCACGCCAAGCAGGAACTGCAGAACGTCCTCGAAGAACATCTGGGTGCCGCCCGCGAAAAGTACTTCGACCTTCTGGCCCACACCGAAGAAATCGACAAGATTCTCGCCTACGGTAAGGAAAAGGCCCGCGTCAAGTCCAAGGCAATGATGGATAAGGTCCGTCAGCTGCTGGGAACCTACTAATAGCTGCTTTTAGTGGCCGCGAAAGTAGCGAAAGTCGTCAAATCGCAGAAATTGGACTCCAACTCCGAAGAAAAACCGGATTTGGAGTCCATTTTTTTATGTTGTATGTACGGCCGAGGGCGAGTTTGCTTGCTGGATGGACTCCAAACGAAAGTTTTTACGAAAATGGAGCCCATGTGCAACGCCTGAACCCCCAAAAATAGACTTGATTGTGTTATTTTGTTTGTAAAACTGGGCTCCGAATTATGGAATTAGGCCCGATTGGAGTCCATTTCTCGCCTTATCCTGAGATTTCCTGCGTCATCCTGAGGAGCGAAGCCTCGCGATTGTCATTCCCGGCTTTGACCGGGAATCTGGCTAATCGAAAAGCATGTTTTACAATACCTCTCGACATGTATTAATTGTCCGAAACATCGCTTTTTTTAAACTTCCTGTTTCACTTCAGGGAGTTTTTCTTTTTATCTGATGTTTCAGGATTTTTTTTTGACTAGAGTCACGCAGTTTTTATAACTTGTAGCTATGCGGAGTTTGGTTCTTGTCTTATTGCTTGCATTCTATGCGCTCGCTGCTGATGCTGCGGACAGCGTTGCTGTTGCAATTATAGATTCAACTAAATCCGTTGATTCAATAAAAAATGAAGGCTCTGCTGAAGGCGTGGAAAATTTCAATAAGAATATTCCTTTACCTCGTCAGACGGCTTATACGGGCAAAGGTCTATCCATAGGTTTTGGTGCAGGAATTTTCAACCCGACGGAAGATTGCGATTGCATGGGTGTCTGGCAGGGGCAGCTGGAGTACTTTTATGCGGATTGGATTAGTGCAGGCATCGATGGTCGTTTTTTTGGAGGCGATCTAGATAGCGATGTAATGGTCATGTATCAGCGCTACCGCACCAATGTCAGATTCCATAAGGCCTGGAATAATTTGGATTTGTTTGTGGAACAGGTCTTTTCTTTTGAAAATACGAGTATTTCGGAACTTCGTGATCAGCTAGAAAGTCGCGGACGCTATTCTGAAAAGGTAACAGCTGATTCTGCCTCTGTGGATGTTGATGGCGCAGAATCAGTAGAGGTATCCCCAGCGGATTCTTCTAGTGAGGAATTCCAAAAACGCCATAAGGAATCCTGTGAACGAATGCTTTCGCTAGATGGATTTTCTATTGGCTTGGGTGCAGGTTTTGGTTTGAACGTGTCTCGTTTGTGGGGCTTTACGGGTTCAGCCCTGTTTGAATACAACTTTTCCAACGTTATGGAACTTTCTCTGGTTCCTGGAGTGGCGTTTAATTTGCGGGAAGTTTGGCCCTGGGCCCGTAAAAATCTGCTTTCGATGTGGATTGTGGGGGAATTTGGACTTCAACGGTACTTTAACAGAGGTGTTGGTGAATGGTCCAATTATGGACTTTTGGGCTTTCAATTGGGAATTTAGCCCCGAACTGCCCCTTCTGGTTAGGGGAAATGTTTGACAAAATAGCTGTTTTTTCTATATTTGGACCACCGATTTTATCGGAACCCTCCCGGGGCCAATGTTGGTAACCTGGGCGAAAGACCAAAGGGATCTCATTATGAGACAGTATGAAACTATGGTGATCATCGACGCTATGATCTCTGACGACGCCATCAAGGCCGAAATCGAGACCATCGCCGCTGCAATCACTAAGGGTGGCGAAATTGTTCGTCGCGATGATTGGGGCAAGCGTAAGCTCGCTTATTCTATCAACAAGCGCCAGCACGGCTTCTATGTTATCTTCTACTACAAGGCAGAAGTTGCAACTGTTGCCGCTATGGAAGCAGCTCTCAAGCTCAATGAAAACGTTCTCCGTTGGATGACCCTCGCTGATTATCCGATGACTGAAATCGTTTACAATGCAGACATGGCTCAGTCTACCGAAGAAATCGTTCCGGTTGACGCAGAAGAAGGGGAGGCTGAATAATGGCTTTTGAAGATAAGAAGCAGGCAACCCGTATCCGTCGCAAGAAGACTTGCTGGTTCACCGAAAACAACGTTCAGTTCATTGACTACAAGGATGAAAAGACTCTCCGTCGCTTCATCTCTGAACGTGGCAAGATCATTCCTCGCCGCATCTCTGGCACCTCCGCTAAGTATCAGCGTATGCTGAACGAAGCTATCAAGCGTGCTCGTCAGATGGCTATTCTTCCGTTCGTTTCGGACAGCATGCGCTAATAGGAGGCACTAACCATGGATATTATTCTTAAGGCTAACGTACCTCACCTCGGTAAGATGCTCGACGTCGTGAAGGTTAAGAATGGTTATGCAAATAACTACCTCTTCCCTCGCAAGCTCGCTGTTCGCGCTACCAAGGAAGCTATCGCTGAAATCGAAAACAACCGCGCTGCTGTTGAAGCTGCATTCCAGAAGGAATTGGCTGCTGCTGGCGACGTAGCTGCAAAGCTCTCTCAGATTTCTGTGAACATGGAACGCCGCGTTGTTGAAGGCGAACGTCTGTACGGTTCTGTATCCGCATCTGACATCGCTGAAGCAATCACCAAGCAGGGTGTCAAGGTGACCCGTGCTCAGGTTGAACTGGCTGAACCCATCAAGCAGCTGGGTGTCTACACCGTGACCATCAAGGTCTTCGGTGACGTAGAAGCTCAGGTTAAGGTTTGGGTCGTTAAGGAACAGGCATAAGCCGAGTGTTGCAAAATCGAGCTCGCTCGATTTTATAACCGAGGCGCAAGGCCGGACGCGCAGCGTCCACAGGCTTAACCGCTTTTCTTTAAAGACTGGATCTTTGGAACCGTTCCTTTTGGGGACGGTTCTTTTTTTTGCGTTTTTTACGGTATGCAAGCCTTGCTCGGTTGGCGTGGATCGGCTCAGTTTTCTACTTTTATAATATGCGCAAATTTGCATTGATTCCTGTTATTAAAGTAATGGCCATTGCGGCCAGCTTATTGGCTGCTCAATCCTTTGCTCAGCCTAGAGACTTGTTTGCTGAATTTGAAGAAGAAGCCGCTGCTGCAGATGCTGCCGCGGAAGAGGCCGCTGCTGCAGATGCTGCCGCGGAAAAGGCTGCTGCCGAGAAGAAGGCCGCCGAAGAGAAGGCCGCTGCCGAAAAGAAGGCTGCCGAAGAAAAGGCCGCCGCCGAGAAGAAGGCTGCCGCGGAAAAGGCTGCTGCCGAGAAGAAGGCTGCCGAAGAAAAGGCCGTTGCCGAGAAGAAGGCCGCCGAAGAAAAGGCCGCTGCCGAAAAGAAGGCTGCTGAAGAAAAGGCTGCTGCAGACAAGGCTGCCGCTGATAGTATTGCCGCAGCAAAGGCGTACGAGGAACAAGAAGCTATGGCAAGGCGAGCTGCAGAAGAAAAGAAGGCTGCCATGGCACGATCTGCTGCCGATGGAGCAGCCCAGATGGCAGAAGAAGCTCGAGCCGCTGCAGACAGCTCTGCTAACGATCCTCAGGCAGACCCATACGAGGGAATGGACCGCAACGAAATGTATGCTCGCGAAATGCAGCGCATCAGTGATTCTCTGCAGTACATCAGTGACTCCATTGCAGTCGCCCAGATGGATGCCGACAGCATTGCCGCTGTAGAAAAGGCAAAGAACGACAGCATTCAGGCCTACAACGATTCTTTGCAAATGGCGAATGCAAGCAGTTCCTCTGCAGTCATTCCATCTTCTAGTTCCATGAGTCGCCGTGATTTGCTTGGCCCCGTAAAAGTTTCTAAGGTAAATGGACTGGACGACATGAAGGGCAAGTATAAGAGCCCCCGCAAGGCAATGTTCATGTCTCTCGTAATTCCTGGCGCCGGACAGATGTACGTGGGCGGGTCCACCTTCACGTTCGTGCGCGGTGGCGTTTACCTGGCTTTGGAAGCTGCTCTGTGGGGTAGCTGGTACTACTTCTCCGTTTATAAGTACGATCAACAGGTTGACAAGTACAAGAAGTTTGCCAAGAACCATTTCTCTATTGGTCGTTACGAATTGGGAATGAGGGACCTGTATAACGCAGATGCCGTGAACTATGAATCCGAGTTCCGTTCTCGTTATTTTGGCTCTCGTGAGTCCTTCTGTGAAGGCATTTTTGGCGATGCCAAGATGCATGGCTGCTATGATCGTTCTAAGCTTTACCATAACGACGTTGAGTACATGAATGATTTCGTCAAAAACCCAAAGAGCCTGGGCAGCGAAATGAAGAAATTTGATTTCGACGATCCGTCTGTCGTGTTCCAGCAGGTGGCTGATGACGCCTATGTTCTTGGTTGGGACGACGTGGCTGATGAAGCTGTGGCGAATAACCTGGGCCTAGAGGATCCGAACTCTAGTACGGTTTCCTTGGGCAAATCCAGCAACCAGGAAAAATACCGCGATCTTCGCGGCAAGGCAAATGACTATGCTGACATGCAGGCCTGGTTCTTTGGCGGCATTATTTTGAATCACATCGTTTCTGCTGTGGATGCGGCTCTTACGGCCCACTCTCACAATAAGGCTCTCTATCAGGAGGATCTTTCCTGGTACGACCATCTGCATTTTGATGGCGGAGTGTTCCTTCGTGAAGGCGTTGGTGTGAATGTGCAGGCTAACTGGGGTTTCTAATGAAAGTTCTTCAAGTGCTTTTACTTGCAGTTGCGGTCGCCTTTTCTCAGGTGGTCGTTACTGTTGATGAAAGCGTTTCCAAGAATACAGGAAAGAGCTGGTGGAAGGCTGTAGGAGCTTCTGCCTTGCTTCCCGGTATGGGTGAACTTTACTTAGGCGAACAACAGTTTGTGCGTCCTTTTGTCTGGACTGATGCTGCCTTGTGGGTTACGGCTTTGGGCTCTTACTTTATAGGGGAGCGTTATGTGACTTCCGCTCATAACTATGCCGTTCGGCATGCTGGCCTGAACAGCGGTAGCAAGAACATTGATATGCTGAATACCGTTGGCGATTATCGCAGCCGAAGCGGTGTGGCTGGCCAGAATTCCTCTCCGGATATGGACGAGGACTACAACCAGGCCATGTTACGTTCAGGCAAGAAAATTGATGAAGACCTTGATGCCTGCATTCAGTGGGACTGGGGTAGTTCCGATAATCCAGAAACCTCGGCTCATATTGATGAGTATAAAAGCCGCCTGCGTCACTATCGTGTAAGCCGTATCGTATTTCAGGCCAGTGTGGGTGCCTTGGCTTTAAATCGTGTGGTGTCTATGCTGAATTCTGTACGTGTTTATCGTAAGACTTCTTCTAAGTCGTTTACAGAAAGAATGGAGTTCGTGCCGGAATTTTTTGAGGATGGTAGCGGTCTTTTAATGAACGTGAAATTTTAGTTTAACCATGCAACGGAGAGTGTTTCGGAGCATCTAAAGAACGTATGAAAGATTTTTTTAGAAAAACGCCTGTAGATACTTCGCTTGTTAGAGCTGTTGTCTCTGTTTTTGTTGCTTTTGTTTTTTGTGTGTTTGCTGCCGGCTGCGGTGACGAGGCTCCTGGTTCGAAGGTCCCGAATTTTAAGGGCCCCGATGCGAAAAGCGCTGGTGCTGCAAAAGCTGACGCCGCAAAGGGTGGTGCCGGTGGCCGCGGTGGCAAGACATTTGCAGTAGAAGGATATATTGCGGAAACCCATAAGCCCAGTGGCGCCTTTCAGACTATGGCGACCTTAGAGGCCTTGAATCGTGTGGAATTGTCTGCCGCGGCAAATGGCCGTTTGATTAGCCTTATGGCGAAGGATGGCGCTTCTGTTCAGAAGGGAACTCTCCTGGCGAAGATTGACGATTCAGAATTGAAGGCTCAACTGAAACAGGCCGAGTCTAGCCAACAGCTGGCCCGACAGAAGATGGATCGCACCAAAAGTCTTGTCGAAAAGAATGCGGCCACTCAGGCTGATCTTGAAGCAGCCGAAGCGTCATTGAAATCTGCCGATGCAAGCATTGAACTGATTAAGGCTCAGATTGCAAAGACTGAAGTGCGGGCTCCTTTTAGTGGAAAGTTGGGCTTTGTGAATGTTTCTGTTGGCGCCTGGGTAACGACAGGAACCTCTATTGTGACTCTCAGTGAAGTTAACAAGTTAAAGGCAAGGTTCGCTTTGCCGCAACGTTATGCAACCACGCTCAAGGTTGGCGATCCCATTGTCTTGATAGACGAAGAACGCGCCTTGCAGAAGACTGGTAAGGTTTCTGCTCTTGATGCAACTATTTCTGAAAGCAGTCGTACTCGCCAGATTCTGGTGACTGTGGACAATTCCAAGGGCGAACTGATTGCTGGTGGCTATGCTAAGGTAAGTGTGCAGTTGCAGTCGGGTAGAACTCAGACCATTCCTGTTCCCGCAGAAGCCCTTACCCTGGATAAGGATGGCGCCTTTGTCTATGTTGTTCGTGAAGGAAAGGCTTCTGTGGCCCGCGTAGAAACGGGGCTTCGTACACCTATCGCCGTGGATGTGATTTCTGGTCTGAACGAGGGCGATACCGTGATTACTTCGGGGCTTATAAGCATCCGTCAGGGTAGTGCGGTACGTATTCGTGAAATTCGTAACAATACCGACTACGAAGTGGACTAAGGCTTCGCCAATTACCAATTACAAGTTATGAATTACGAGAGAACGAAGATAGATGCTATTGAAAAAAATGCTAATCTGCATAGACAATTTCTCGTAATTCGTAATTCATAATTCATAACTGATAAAAATGAGTGTAGCAAACCTTTCTGTTCGTCGACCTGTGCTTATGACGGTGATGGCTCTTGTCATCATCTTGCTCGGAGCCTTTGGAATGAGCAACCTGGGCATTCGTGAATTCCCGAATGTAGACTATCCCATTATTCAGGTGCGTACGTCCTATCCTGGTGCAAATGCCGCTGTGGTAGAAGCTGAAGTTACAGAAGTTCTGGAGTCCTCCATCAATAGTGCTCCGGGTATTAAGGCGCTGACTTCCACTAGTTCTGATGGTTACTCCTACATTAGCGTTGAGTTTGAGACAGGCATGGACCTGGAAGACGCTGCCAACGATATACGTGACCGAGTGAGCCGAGTACGCCGTCGTCTGCCTGACGATGTAGACGAACCTACGGTGAACAAGAGTGACTCCGATTCAGACCCCATTTTGATGATCAGCCTGGTCAGCGATAAGCTTGACGCCATGGATGTTTCTGAAATTGCCCGCAATCATGTAAAGGAGCGCCTGCAGACCATTAACGGTGTTTCTGAAGTAATGATCTGGGGAGAAAAGCAGCCTACGGTTCGCTTGTGGATTGACCCGATTCGTATGCAGGCCATGGGCGTTACCGGAAGTGAAATGAGTGCCGCCTTGAGTCGCGGAAACCTGGAACTTCCGGCGGGTGCTATTGAAGGGTCCGAGACAACGCTTTCTATTCGTACGTTAGGCCGAATTTCTGATCCCGAGGCTTTTGCAAACATTGCCGTCAAGACTGCCGCCGATGGTACTGTTATTCGTGTGTCTGATGTGGCTAACATCCATTACGAACCTTTGGATACTCGCAAGGGCTTTAGACGTAACGGCAAGAATACGGTGACTTGCGCCCTTGTCGCCCAGCCGGGAAGCAACCATGTGGAAATTGCCGATGAATTTTATAAGCGTGTAGAGGATATTCGTCGTGAACTTCCCGAGGGCGTAGACATGCTCTATGGTCGCGATACTTCCATCAATATCCGCGCCTCCATCAAGGAAGTGGTGGAAACTATCTTCATTGCGTTCCTTCTGGTGATTGGAATTATTTTTGCCTTCCTTCGAGAAGGCCGTACCACTATTATCCCCATGGTGGTGGTTCCTGTGGCGGTTATCGGAAGTTTCTTTGTGCTCTACCTTTGCGGTTTCAGCATTAATGTGCTGACGCTATTGGCGATGGTGCTGGCGATCGGTCTGGTGGTGGATGATGCAATCGTTATCGTGGAAAACATTTACGATAAAATTGAAAAAGGCATGACACCAAGACAGGCTGCTGTAGCAGGAACCAATGAAATCTTTTTTGCGGTGATTGCTACTTCTATTGTGCTGATGGCTGTGTTCATTCCGGTTCTTGCGCTGGGAGGCACAACAGGTCTTTTGTTCAGGGAATTCGTGGCTGTGATGATTGGTACGGTGTTCCTTTCGACGCTGTGCGCTTTGACTCTTTCTCCCATGCTCTGTTCCAAGTTCCTGCGTCATCAAAAGAAAGGTGCCTTTTACAGAATAACAGAACCCTTCTTTGAGGGGCTGAATAAATTCTATGGAATTTTGCTGACGGGTTTCTTGAAGTTAAGATTTTTGCTGTTCCCCGTGGTGGCGGGCCTATTGTTTGCTGCCTACTTCTGCTTTAACAACATGAGTAGCGAAATGGCTCCTACAGAAGATTCCGGCTCTGTTATGGTCAACGTGAACATGCCTGAAGGAGTTACCCTTACTCGTACAAAGAGAATGGCTGACGCTTTTGTGGATGAGGTCATGACTATTCTGGATAGCGGGGAATATAAGGAAATGCAGGCGGGTGCCTGGAATGCTGGCAACTCTAGAATACGCCTTTCCTTGAATGACGACAAGACTGCTCGACGTTCTCAGAGCGAAATTGCCCATGCCATTCAATTGCTGGGAAATGAGTATCCTGACTTGCGCGTGATGGTGTTCGAACCGCAGAGTATTAGTACTCAACGCGGTGGCCTTCCTGTGCAGTTTGTACTGCAGGCGGGATCCATTGAGATACTTCGTACTCTTGTTCCGAAATTCATGGAAGAAGCCAGCAAGAGTCCCGTATTCAGTGTGGTCAACACGAACCTAAAGTTTACGAAGCCGGAATTGCATATTGAGATTATGCGCGATAAGGCTGATGAAGAAGGTGTATCCGTAAATGACATTGCCCAGGCAATCCAGCTGTCCATTAGCGAAAAAAGCTATGGGGAATATTATCGCGATGGGCGCCAGTACGATGTGGTGGGTGCCGTCGGTTATCAGTACCGCAGTTCTCCTCAGAATCTTTCATTGCTGACGGTTAAGAACCGCAATGGAGAAGCTGTAAGTCTTGATAACTTCATTACTTACAAGGAACGTTCCGCGTCGCCATCTTTGCCGCGCTATAATAGATTTAGTTCTGCCACGATTCAGGCGGGTCTTGTTCCTGGAATGACAATTGGTGATGGCGTCGAAGAAATGCGCCGAATTGCCAAGAACGTTCTTAAGGAATATCCTAACGTAAGCACTACGTTGAGCGGGGCTTCAAAGGAATTTGAAGAAAGTTCCTCGGGCCTGTACATAGTGTTCTTGCTGGCACTGGCTCTTGTGTTCCTGGTGCTGGCGGGGCAGTTCGAAAGTTTCCGCGCTCCGCTGGTGATTTTCTTTACGGTGCCATTGGCCTTGGCTGGTGCGTTGACTTGCCTGTACCTGACGGGACAGACGTTGAACATCTTTAGCGAAATTGCTCTAATTCTGTTGATTGCCTTGGTGACAAAGAACGGTATTTTGATTGTGGAATTTGCAAATCAGATTGCCGCAGCTACTGGATGCACAAAGCTTGAGGCGGCTAGGCAAGCGGCGACTCGCCGCTTCCGCCCAATCCTCATGACGAGCCTTTCTACGGTGTTGGGCGCTGTGCCCTTGATCCTCACGGGCACGCCTAGCCGAATTGCGATGGGTATTGCCATTGCCGGTGGCCTGACATTTGCAACGTTCATGACCCTCTTCATTGTGCCAGCTGCATACAGCTATTTTGCAGGCAAGGTGGAACAGGTCAGCAGCACCGACGCAAGCAAGATGGCTTGATGTTCCATTGTTTGCTGCTGCTCCGGGGATTCACTAGCGCGTCAGCTGGAATACGACTTCACCTTTGCGGCTCATTCCGTACTTGGTTCGCAAAAGGCCTTCCTTATAGAGGGAATCGTTCTTTAGCTGTTCAATCTGGATGTTTCTTGCGTCAATGACGTTCTGCAATGAATCAATGCGGTGCTGGTAGGTCGCAATGTCTCGTTCAATCCCGTTCTGCTGCCTAAGGCTGTTCTTGCCGAACAAAAGCTGAGATGTTACCACTGCGATAACAAACACAATCAGCACAAGAATGATTAAATGCTTCTTCAAGCTAAGGGCTCCCGTTAAAATAGAATTGCATGTTATCCTTGGTCTTGACCAATCCTGCAATCTCTAGCTCTGTTAATATAGCTAAAATGTTGGCTGTCTTAAAGTTACAGGAGTCTTGTATCTCGGAAAATGTGACGCGGAATCCGTTGAATTTTTTGAAAATGGCTGACGCGTCTTTAGATAGGGAACATCCTTGGGCCATAAAGTCCTTTAAAGATATGAATTTCCCTTCATTTGCGATTAAGGGTATCCCGACAATTTCCCTAAGGCTTTCTGGAATAAAAACGGGTTTGGCCTTCCCGTTATCCAGGTAAAAGTTGGGCCCACTGGCGACATCGCTGTCAAAATTGCCAGGAATGGCAAATAGGGGCTTGCCTTCGCTGAGACAGTAGTCTGCCGTGATTAACGCGCCTCCTTTGGTTTTGCTCTGTACCAGTACCGTAGCGCGGCAAAGTCCGCTTATGATGCGGTTGCGGGCAGGGAACATCCCTTTTAGTGATGCAGCATCTCCTTCATACTCGCTAAGGATGGCTCCCCCTGATTCAAGAATTCGTCGGGCTAGATACGCCCGGGCGCCGGGAATCCTGGCCTCGATTCCTTGGGCGATGACTGCTATGGTGGGAATCCCTGCATCCAGGGCGGCTTCATGGCAGTAGCTGTCGATGCCCTGTGCCAAACCTGAAACGACAACAGCCTTTGTACCTCGTAAGGATTGTACGAGCTTGCGGCAAAGTTCTGGAGCCGAATCGCTTGGCCTGCGGGTTCCCACCATGGCGATGCCAATGGCATCTTGCGCTGGTAATGTTCCCTTATAAAATAAGCGCCTAGGTCTTAACTTTGAGGCTCCCAGTAAAAGCGGATATTGCTCCGGAAAAATTTCTACACACTTTCTATCTTGGCACGCTACGCGTGCAGATTTGTTCGGCTCGGCAATGTAAACACTTGTGTTTGCGCTGCTCTCGCCTTTTCTATCTTTATCCATATGAAGTACTCCTTTCAAGATCTTGTGAATATCATGGCCACCCTCCGTTCGGAAAATGGCTGTCCTTGGGACCGAAAGCAAACCCATCAGTCCCTGCTCCCTTATTTGGTCGAAGAATCCCATGAATACATAGATGCTGCCCAGGCCAACGATAAGGTTCATATGGCTGAGGAACTGGGAGATGTGCTCTTCCAGATTGTATTCCATTCACAGGTCGCAAAAGAAAATGGCGATTTTTGTATTGACGACGTGGTGCAGGGAATCTGCGAAAAAATGATCCGACGTCATCCTCATGTGTTTGGCGACGTCAAGGTCGACAACGCTGAGGAGTTCCTTGATGTCAATAATCCCAATGGCCTGCGTAGCCGCTGGGAAAGTATCAAGGCAGCGGAAAAGAATAATCAAGATATGGTGGGCAAGTCTGCTATGGACAAAGTAAGCAAAAGCATGCCCACACTGGCCCGCGCTCAAGAAATTCAGCGCCGCGCCGCCAAAGTTGGATTTGACTGGATCGAAGCTGAACCCGTGTTCGACAAGGCTGTGGAAGAATTTAATGAATTCCGCACCGAAATGCAAGCCTCCACTGCAGAATGCAACAACGTGGATCGTATGGAAGACGAATTCGGCGACATTCTGTTTAGCCTGGTGAATGTGGCTCGCCATTGCGGGTTCAATGCTGCTCTTGCGTTAGAGCGTGCCAACAGCAAGTTTGAACGGCGTTTTCGTGTGGTAGAGAATCTGGCCCGGGCCGAGGGCAAGGAAATGAAGGAGGAGTCTCCTGAACGCTTGCAGGAACTGTGGCGCGAGGCCAAGAAGGTTACAAAATCAACCAATTCCTGATGTGTTCTAGTTTGCAAGAGCTGGCTAGGACCGCTGTCTTTATAAGATACTCCAGTTTGGAACGTTCTTTTTAGGAACAGCATTCTTAAAGAATAATACCTCGCAATAAGATTTTGCGGGGTATATTATTATCGTGCTTCCAACCCATTCCTGGTTCTGGAGAAGGGATGCCGGATCGAACCGCGGGGTAGGAATAGGTAGGAAGCACACTTGTTCTCTTCTAATTCCACTGGGTTCCGCGAGCTTGTCTCGCGGAATCCTTTTTTATGGGAGGCCTTCGCTTATGTTTGGTGTGTGGCGAAGACTCCTTGTGTTGTGTACGTTAAAGCAAAAAAGAGTCCCGCGAGGAATCGCGGGACCCTTTCTTTTTCAATTACACGCCTTAGCCCATGCGGTCTTACCGTGAGCAAAATAAAAAGGGTCGGTAAGAACCGATCCCTTTTTATTTGCGAGAGTGAGGACCAACCAGAACTTGCATCCTGATTGGGTCCGAACGGTCTTACCGTGAGTAAGCAAAAAGGACTGGTATGAACCAGTCCTTTTTTGCTTACGAGAGCATGGGCCTACGAGAGTTTTTATCCTGCCTTAGCCCATGCGGTCAGGTTAAGCGCGTGCGCCAGCCTTGTCGCCGTACTTCTTGATGAGTTCTTCCTGAATGTTCTTGGGAACCGGCAGGTACTTGGCGAATTCCATGGTGAATTCAGCCTTACCCTGGGTCATAGAACGCAGGTCAGTTGCGTAGCCGAACATTTCGGACAGCGGAACTTCAGCGGTGATGGTGGTCATGCCCAGTTCTTCGTTAGTACCAACGATGGTACCACGACGCTGAGAAACGTTACCAACAACGGAACCCTGGAATTCGGTCGGGGTCTGGATTTCAACCTTCATGATCGGTTCGAGGATCTGTGCGCCAGCCTTAGCGAAGGCTTCACGGAATGCCATACGAGCTGCAACCTGGAAGGCCATATCGGAAGAGTCAACGGGGTGGAATGCACCATCCTGAACGTCCATTTCGATACCCACAACCGGGAAGCCGATCAAGGAACCTGCATCCATGCAGCTCTGGAAACCCTTATCGCAGGACGGGATGTATTCCTTAGGAATACGGCCGCCAACGACGGAGTTGATGAAGTTGTAAACCTTTTCGGAGTCGCCTTCGACAGCCATCGGACGCATTTCGCCGACGACCTTAGCGTACTGACCGCTACCACCGGTCTGCTTCTTGTGGGTGTAGTCGAACTTGGAAGCGCGGGTGATGGTTTCGCGGTATGCAACCTGCGGAGCACCAGTCTGAACGTCAACCTTGTATTCACGACGCATACGTTCGATGTAAACGTCAAGGTGAAGTTCGCCCATACCCTTGATGATGGTTTCGCCAGATTCCTTGTTCACTTCGACCTGGAAGGTGGGGTCTTCCTTGGTGAAGCGGTTCAGAGCCTTGGACATGTTGTCCAGGTCGTCACGGTTCTTAGCTTCGATCACAAGTTCGATAACCGGGTTAGGAACGTGCATGGAGGTCATGTTGTAGTTGTTCTTGCCATCGGTAAAGGTAGTACCGGATGCGCAGTCAATACCGAACAGAGCAACGATGTCGCCTGCACCAGCTTCGGTGATATCCACCATTTCGTCAGCGTGCATACGAACGAGACGGCCAACGGAAACCTTCTTGCCAGTGGAGATGTTGGTGATCATGTCACCCTTCTTGATAACACCCTGGTATACGCGGATGTAGGTCAGCTGACCATAGCGGTCGTTCACCAGCTTGAATGCGTAGGAAACCATGGGAGCGTTATCTTCGGACTTCAGGACAACTTCAGCTTCGTTGTTGTTCAGGTCAAGAGCCTTGTTTTCGACGTCGGTCGGGCAGGGGAGGTAGTCAACGACACCGTCGAGGAGCTTCTGGATACCAATGTTCTTATGAGCGGAACCCATGAACACCGGAGTGACTTCGAGGCTAATGCAAGCTTCGCGGATGGTCTTCTTGATGAGGGCCTTGTCGATTTCGTCAACGCCGTACTTGCCTTCCATAGCAAGTTCCATGATTTCGTCGTTGTAGTCTGCGCAGCAGTCAACGAGCTTTTCACGGTATTCGTTTGCCTGGTCAACCAGTTCTGCCGGGATTTCGGTTTCGCGCATGTCGTCACCGTTGTCGCCTTCGAAGTAGTAGGCCTTCATTTCAACCAGGTCAACCACGCCCTTCAGCTGGTCTTCGAGACCGATAGGAATCTGCATAACGCAGGGCTTGTGGTTCAGCTTTTCCTTAAGCATAACTGCAACGCGGAGCGGATTTGCACCGGAACGGTCGCACTTGTTGACAAACACAACACGAGGCACATGGTAGCGCTTCATCTGGCGGTCAACGGTAATAGACTGAGACTGAACGCCTTCCACGCCGGTAAGAACGAGGATAGCACCGTCAAGCACACGGAGAGAACGTTCAACTTCGATAGTGAAGTCCACGTGCCCCGGGGTATCGATGATGTTGATGGTGTCAGCTTCGCCAGACTTAGTGTGGGTCCAGCTTGCGAAGGTAGCAGCAGACTGAATGGTAATGCCGCGTTCGCGTTCGAGTTCCATGGAGTCCATCGTGGCACCGACGCCGTCCTTACCACGAACTTCGTGGATAGCGTGAATACGCTTGGTGTAGTAGAGGATACGTTCGGTAAGAGTGGTCTTACCAGAGTCGATGTGAGCAGAAATACCAATATTTCTGTGGGTAGTAATGTTTTTCATAGTTATTCCACAAATGGAGTTGATGTTTATTTGAGTTGCGTCCAAAGATAGAAAAAAATAGGGGAGGGGTCAAGGGCGGGGGCTTTTTGGCGACTTTAAACATGAAAATCCAGGGCAAAAGGTCCTGGATTTGCTTGATTTCACGTTTTTTTTACAAATTGCAGGTGTTTCCCGCAATCTATAAAAAAGGATTAGTTGATTTCGCTGGACGATTCCTGCTCTGTATTTGGGGATTCCGGATCCGATTCCAGGGCCTCGACCTTGTTGTCGGCCAGGGACTTAAAGTAGGCGGATGCGGTTTTTCCGACTTCATTGGTGTCGTAGAAGGTGTAGGCTCCGTTACCGATGGCGCCAAGGACGGGAATCGCCTTAAGGGCGGTTTTACCGATGAACTTGGTGGAAACCTGCAGGCCGATCTTCTGGAGAAGTTTTTCGATGGCTGCGAAGGAAAGCTTTTGAATGACTATTCGGCTACCGGTGCGTACGGCTACATCTCGCAGGAGAGAGGCTGCGCTATGACGGAAAAGGCACCAGATCATAGCTTCCTGTGTCAGGAGAGCCAATTTACCGTAGGTGGCCGCAATGTCGGAAACCAGCTGGGCCTGAATTCGCCATACGGCCAGAATGTCCGGAATCGAAGTAAGGACTCCGGTCATGCCAGCGGGTATAGAAAGGGTGGCGCTTAAGGTGGCTGCCTTCATGCCTGCCTGCTGAATCAGTTTCTTTACCTTGTCGTCGGGATTCTCAATTTTAGAGTGCATGGACTCGGGAATGTCGGTAATGACATCCACAAGAATTTTTGCGAATTTGTCTTTAATATCTTCTAGCTTCTTGCTGTTAGAGTCGTTTTTCATGGAATCTCCGAAAAAAGCACGTCCGATGGTGGACGTGCTTGAAATATAAATTATGTAATGGATCGGAGTCTAAAAGGACTGCGGGCTAGAACAGAATCTTGGCAATGCCTCCTGCGAGTCCTGGCAACTTGTACCGCAGGGTGGTGTCGCCTAGCCAGTAGTCCAGGGCTTCATCAATCCACTGACGTTCGCATGTAATCTTGCGGATTACGATGTTGGTCCCTTCGTCCGTGTCGTCAAAGAAGTAGTAACCGCGGAACTTGATGGGGAAGATTTCGCCGTGTAGAAGCACTGATACGTCTGCTGTCCCCTTGTCGGAGTCGATAACGACCGACTGGACATCTCCAAACTGTTTTACAAGTTCGTGATTCTTGACGAAGGCTTCGACAGCTTTGTCGCGGAAGTTACTGAGCAGAGACATGGTTATCGGGGGAGGGTCAGGATTTCGATGCCATCCTTGGTGCGGACAACAGTGTGTTCCCACTGGGCGCTAAGGGAGCCGTCGCGGGTTACTGCGGTCCAACCATCACTTAAGGTCTTGGTTCCGTAACGTCCTGCGTTAAGCATGGGCTCTACGGTAAAGACGTTGCCGATTTCGATGAGACTTGTGATTTCGTTGTTGCGGAAATGGAAAACCAGCGGTTCTTCGTGGAAGCCTCGGCCAATGCCGTGACCACAGTAATCCTGCACAACGCTAAAGCCGTGCTCGTCTGCGATATCGTTGATGGCGTAGCCAATGTCGTTCCAGCGGGCACCTGCTTCGCCGGCGACGCGAATGCCTTCTTCCATGGCGAACTTGGCGGTGTCCACCAGCTCCTGAGCGAGCTTGCTTACCTTGCCGACGCAGAACATGGCGGAGGTGTCGCCATGGTATCCCTGAAGGATTGTAGTGATGTCGATGTTCACGATGTCGCCATCCTTAAGGATGGTGTTTGCGTTAGGAATGCCGTGGCAAACCACTTCGTTGATGCTGATGCATGCGTAGCGGGGATAGCCATGGTAGCCCTTGCAGGCGGAAATGCCCTTGTGCTGACGGGTGTAGTCGCCGATGAATTCATCAATTTCCAGGGTGCTAACGCCGGGCTTGCACATTTCTCCTGCACGAATCAGGGTTTCTGCAGCCAGTGCGCCAGCGTCACGAATCAGTTCAATTTCTCTTGCGTTCTTTACTTTAATCTTAGCCATAATCAGTTTTGAGGTCGCGCTTCGCGCTTTGTGGTGTGCGGTAGCTTGCGTTGCTCGTTTTGGGGTTTAATTAGGGACTTGGTTCTAGGGGTTTGGGCTGCAGGATGCAAGTGCATATTATTTAAAGAATGTTTCATCCCTGTATCTCAAGCTGAACCATCCCGACATCCCTAGTCCCTAGTCTCTAGTTTCTAGTTTCTACTCTCTACTCTCTAATTATTTCTTCCAGACGTACCTATCCAGCAGGTAGGCGAGAAGCATCTGCTGGTCTTCGGTGCCATTGGCCAGCTCCTTGGCCAGGGGGATGAAGTGGCTGATGCGTTCCTTTGCCTTCTGGCCGCCGAAATGCTTGCTGACTTCCTGCAGTTGCTTGAGGGTGCGTTCTCCCACCTTCTTGGCGATTGCTTCGTTGGTCAGAGGTTCCTGCTTGATAAAGTTGATGCCGAAGTCTGCGGCGGTCTTCTTGATCTCGATTTCTTCCACCGGAGTGATGAGGGATATACAGACTCCGCTACGGCCTGCACGGGCGGTACGTCCGCTGCGATGAACGTAGACTTCGTGGTCATCGGGGTGGTCGTAGACTATAACATGAGTCACGTGGTCCACATCGATACCGCGGGCCGCTACATCGGTACAAATCAGGATGCGCAGTTTCTTTTCGCGGAATGCGTTCAGGGTCTTTTCGCGAAGATTCTGGCTTACGTCGCCGGAGAGGGCGCCAACGTTAAAACCGTAACCAGACAGCACCTGTTCCAGGTAGCTGACGTCGCATTTCTTGTTACAGAAAATCATGCAACTTTCGGGGTTCTCGTATTCCAGAACCTTGATTGTCATGGAATCCTTGTCCATCACGTCGCAAGAATACCAGCGGTGTTCCAGGTTGTTGGCAATCACCTTGTCGTAGGACAGGGAAAGGAATTCTGCGGAAGGACGCTGGAATTCGCGGGCGAGTGCCTTCACCGTTTGGGGGATTGTTGCACTGAACATGGTGCAGGCAATCTGCTTGGGCAGATACTTGCGAATCTTCTGCATGTCCGGGTAGAAACCCATGGATAGCATTTCGTCGGCTTCATCCAGGATCAGGTCGCGGATATCCAGAAAGTCCACGTTACCGCGCTGCACATGGTCCATCAGGCGGCCGGGGGTTGCGACGATAATGTGTACGCCTTCCTTCAAAGCCTTCAACTGCGGTTCATAGGAAACACCGCCAAAAATAGCCACGGATTTGATGCCTGTACCTGCAGAAAGTTTCTGCACTTCGTCTTGTACCTGGATAGCCAATTCGCGTGTGGGAACCAGAATCAAAGCCTGGGGAAAAACGTGGTCACGGACAATGACCTGCAAAAGGGGCAGTACGTAGGCGCCGGTCTTTCCGGAACCAGTCTTGGACTGAACCAGCATATCGCGGGCCGCCAGCATGTAGGGCATGGTCTTGCGCTGGACGGGCATCAGGTCGGTCCAGCCATGGCTTTTAAGAATAGTCTTCTGCTCTTCCGGCAGCATGTCGAAGGTGTAGTCGGGGAGCTTATGTTCGGGTTCAATAATATTGACGGGAGTCAAAAACGGATTGACTTTTTCAGTTTTTTCTTCTTTTACAACTTCTTGATTTTCACTCATAATGAGTGCAAATTTAGAAAAAATCCTTGTAAAACCATGCGGTCTTTCTTACAAAGACCAGTGGTATTCAAGACCAAAACTGATAAACCAGTCTACGGTAGACGCCCCTATGGTTGTAGGTTCTGCCGCAGCATCGGGAGAGGGTTCCGTATAAACGTCCTTCCCTCGACTAGAAATTCCTGTGCGGATGCTGAAACCATAATGGTCCAAGACCACGAATTGGCTTCCTATACCGAGAAGAGCGCCCTTGTAGGCGTCTTCAAATTTGATGCGTGATTCGTAAGCTTTCGAGGGCTTCTTGTTGTCATCCTTTAAAGCAATGTCTTCGGAATAGAAACTGTATTGGAATCCAAGAAATGCAAATGCATGAATGTCAAACCATTTGAGCGGCTCAAAGGTCTGGGAGAACATTACGTTTAGGCCAATTTCATGTTGGCTGAAATCCCAATGATCAAGTTCCTTGTAAACCGTGTCCCTGTCGTCTGTTTTGACCTTGTGACTTGAGTAGCGGTAGAAAATTTCACCACCGATAAATCCGTACCATGTTCCGCCTACATACAAAGTATACAATGGGGTGGAATCGTCAATAAAATTCCAGAGGCTGACGGAATCCTTTGTGATTCGGTAGTTGCGAACCTGGCTTCGGGTGTGGCTGCTGTACCAGTTGTCGGGAGTAAATGGAATCTGCGCCTGGGCAAAACCTGCCGAAATTCCGGCCCATGCTCTAAAGGTTGGAACTTCCTTATAGAAATCATCGGGTTCAGTCAGCTTCTTGGCTCGCTCTTCCTTGCTTAGCCTGCGGGTGGTATTCCTGTCAAAGAATGTACTTGCAATTTCGTCACCTAGCGCTATTTTGTCGGCGTTCATGGGAACAACTCCGCCAGCCTTTGGCTCTGACGAAGTCTCGTCAAAAATTGCAATCTGAAGTTCGCTTCCTTTGTCTGAAATGAACATCACGATTTTGTCTTCGATGGCCTGCAGCTTTGCACTCATAGAGGGATGACGAGCCTTTAGGTAACCGGCTGCCAGGCCAGGTTCCATGTTTGCGCTCAGCCAGTTGCCGTAGCGAATGGCTATGGTGTCGCGTTCCCATTCGCCAAGGGTGCGACATTTGGGGTCTCCGATGCCGGAATTGCTTCTGCGTAAAGAAAGGCAAAATTCCTTAGGCTCTATGGGCAGATCCTTTCCGGTGTTCCAGATAAGGATGTCGGCGTCTTTCCACAAAGTCCATTTTGAGTCAAAGTAGACCTTTCCTGCAGAAGCGACGCTTGCCAAGGTAAGCAGGACGACCAACAGCAAATTTATTGAAGAACGGAAGGGTTTCATTTGTTCGCTCCCGTATAAAGATTGCTGCGGATCTGCTGTACCGACGAACGTACCAAAAGTTCCAGATCCTTCAAGGTAAACTGAACTATTGGCCGCTGAATTTCGTCAACGGCACTAAAAAGCGGACGTTGCTTTAAGTTGTCCCACAGGGTGTAAGAAACGATGGCGCTGATGTTTTGTACCGCGGACCTCTCTTGACTTTCGTTATGAGTGTAAGCGTAGTCAAAGTAGTCTTCGCGCTTAAGGTCTGTTCCTACAATAACTTCGTGAATTAGCAGGACGATGGGCGGAACGTTACCTGCGCTATCCAGCATCTGCACGCCTTGGTCAGGCAAGTGCCCCTTCATGAAAATGCGGTCGTCCAATTTCTGGCTTTCTTCGGGGAACTGGGCGAGAGCCTTTTCAGGAAATACCGTTAGCTTGCTGTAGCCTCCGCGGAATTCGTCCAGCATCACCTGGGCACAGAAAACTGTGGACTTGATCTGGGTACTGTCTCCAAAATCAAGACGTTTGGCAAACCAGTTGGTTCTTGTCAGAACAAATGCTTCTTGCACGCCTGCAATTGCAAGTTCACCATAAGGAGCCTTGCTGTAGGCAGGATGTTTCTTGCTCCATTGATAACTTTGGCTGCACCCCGTAAGAGCGCAAGCCAGGACCGCTATCGTTAGAACAAGAACATTTCTCATTTCAATTAACAGTTAACAATGAACAAAAATAGGGCGGCAAGGCCGCGACTATTAATCATTGTTTTAATTATTCATTGTAAATCAAAGATTTAAAACTTTGATTTACTTAGCTCCCCACTGTTCGCGGTAGGCGTAAACCTTTTCCAGGATTCCTTCGGGGGCGTTGATGGCCTTGCGGTTTTCTTCTTTTTCGAGGAAGGCGATAATGTCGTTGATGTTCACGATAGAGTGGGCTTCGATGCCGTATTCTTCCTGTACAGTCTGCAGGGCAGACTTGCCATTGTCCAGCTTTTCCTTGCGGTCTACAGAAATCAGAAGACCAATCACATTTGCATTTTCGATGTTCTTAAGAATCTGCAAGGTCTCGTTGACGGAGGTACCTGCGGTAATCACATCTTCGATAATGACAACGTTGGTCTTTTCGCCATACTTGTAGCCCACCAGGGAACCGCCTTCGCCGTGGTCCTTTGCTTCTTTACGATTATAGGTAAAGGTCAAGTTCTTGGCGTAAACGTCGGAAAGCTTCATGGCAGTAGCTGCGCACAGGGGGATGCCCTTGTAGGCGGGACCATAAAGGTTGGTGGCCTTGCCGTCGAAATGTTCAACGAATGCAGCTGCGTAGAATTCGGCCAACTTAGACAAAGATGCGCCGGTGCGGAATTCTCCGGTATTGATAAAGTACGGAGTGTTGCGGCCGCTCTTGGTAACGAAGTCGCCAAACTTGAGGGCGCCTGATTCCACGAGGAAATGGACGAATGCGTCTGTCTTATTCATTTTAAATCTCGCTTTGTTATAGCTTTAAATCTTTAGGAGGATGCTCCAACAAGCATTGAAAGAATGTTGGCAAATACATTGGTTTGTTCTGTAAGGACCTCTACAACCACGAGAATGGCTACCACGAGAACGCAGAGACCGATGTAGAAATAGAAGGACTTCTTGAATCCCTTGATTTTCAGTTTGAAAATCAACCAGAAAATGAAACTGAGGATGCCGCTGAACATCCATGCAGCTGCAGGATTGAGCTCAACAACGCGGCTAACTGCGAAGGAGACTGCGATGCCAGGAATAAAGAAGAAGCAGACGCACAATACACAAAGCAGTGCGAATCCCACATAGTGCGAAAATCCACGTTCCTTCTGGACGACAACCTGAGGCTTTGTCGGAGTGACGGTCTCCGCGGGTTTTTCTGCCGGGGCCGGTTTTTGCTCTTCGGTTGCCTTAGGGGCTTCTGCCGGTTTCTCTGTTGCAGGGGCGGTTGCAGAAACCTGAACTTCTGCAGCCGTTGCAGGTGCTGTCGTATTGGCTGTTTCCAGCTTGTTTTGTTCTTCAGACATGTTTGCCTCGATTAGAGAATAAAAGTACGACCGTTGTAAACAAAAACACGGTGTTCCAGCCAAAGCTTAAGAGCCTGGGACAATGTGCGCTTTTCGATATCCTTACCCAGTTCGACCAGCTCGTTGATGCTGGCTGTTTCTGGCACGCGCTGGATATCCTGGGCGATAATGGGACCCTGGTCCAGATCTTCGGTGGCAAAGTGCGCTGTTGCACCGATAATCTTCACGCCCTTGTTCCATGCCTGATGGTAGGGCTTGGCACCCTTGAAGGCGGGCAAGAAGCCGTGATGGATGTTGATGACTCGGTACTTGAATTCTTCAGTAAAGGCTGCAGAAAGAATCTGCATATAGCGGGCCAGAACCACGGTGTCAGTCTTTGTTTCGGCGATGATTTCGCGGAAACGGTTTTCGGGAATCGTCTTGTCCGGATTCGACGGCACGTAGTAGAAAGGAACGCCGAAGGAGCCGCCGACCGCAGCGAGATCGGTGTGGTTGCCGACGATGCAGCTGAATTCGCAGGGCAGGTCGCCATCGCGATGCTTCAGGAGCAAATCGTAAAGGCAGTGATCCGTCTTGGATACGAAAATTGCAACACGTTCCACCTTGGTGGTGTCGAACAGTTTCCAGTTCAGCTGGAGATGACCTTCCAGGGTTTCCAGGTGCTTGCGAACTTCTTCGATGTTTTCGGAATCTGCTTCGAAAACCGCACGTAGGAAGAAGGTCTCGATGTCCTTGGCAGTGTGCTGCTGAAGGTCAATAATGTTTGCCCCGGCTTTCGCAAGAACTTGCGTTGTGCCGGCGATAAGTCCCTTTTGGTCAGGGCAGTGAATTTGCAAAATATAACGTGTGATAGCCATGTTCACAAATCTACAAAAATCCGAGTTTCGCCATGTTTGTGTAAACGAAAATACAAGTTATTTTTACCTGCTTTTAGGCATTGCTTCCAAATGCCGTTAGTTTATAAAAAAACGGTTTGAAAATGATATTGAAAAAGCTATTATTGAACCGTAAAACTTTACAGAAAAAGAAGGAAAAATGAAATTGACTCAAGCTTTTAAGACTGCTGTTCTGGTAAGCTTTGGTTTTGCCGTTATGCAGGCTGTTGCTATTCCGCCAAAGACCTGGGATGCCATCTACAACGCCGAAGGCGAAGGTGATTATGGTTCCGCCAAGGTCGAAGGTGATATCCGTTTCGGTAAGTACACTCACTACAAGGAAGTTCAGCCGGTTTCTTTCAAGGTAGAAGATGGCCTTTTTGCTTTCTCTGCTGCCGGTAATCTGACAGTTCCCGCAAACAGAATCGAAAAAGAAAACTTCTACGAAAGCTGCGCCGAAACCAAGGAAGCCTATATCTCCTATTTCAATAAGCCTCGTAAGTTCACCACGGGCAAGGGCAAGAATAAGGAAGAACACGAATACATCATTAACATCGCCGGTGTAGACCTGGCTTGTGGTAATGATCTGTATGCTGTCGCCGATCTTAGAATCAAGTTTACTAACGAAGCAGCTCAGGAAGCCTGGAAAAAGGAACTGGAAGGCCGTGAAAAGTATCGCCGCGAAAAAGTGGTGGAATTCCGTCTGGCCGAACAGGAAAAGCGCGCCTCCCTTCGAGAGGTTTCTGGCGTGTTTACCGACCCTCGTGATGGTCAGGTGTATCGTACCATTAAGGTTGAAGGCCGCGAATGGTTTGCGCAGAACGTGAACTACAATGTAGATGGCCATTCCTGGTGCTACGAAGATAAGGAAAGCTACTGTATGCGTGGCGGCCGTCTGTACGACCTGGAAGGAGCCCGTAAGGCCTGCCCCGAAGGTTGGCATCTTCCTCGTGACCGCGAATGGACTGACCTGCTGGTTGGCTTGACCCACTGCTATGACGGTGTTGACAAGTGCGAAGCTTTTGCCAAGAAGATGAAGGCTACCACCGGCTGGCAGGGTGGCGGCGGTACCGATGAATATGGTTTCTCTGTATTCTCTTCCGGTTATCGCAAACTTATTGGTAAGTCTACTGTTCGCTACGAAGACATGGGTGAGTATGCTGGTTTCTGGTCTGCTCAGAATGGCCGTAACGAAACCATCTGGATTTGGGCCATGGGCCGCATGAGTGACCAGATGGTTCGCCAGCTGGTGCCCAGCAAGACCAACGCTTACTCTGTTCGCTGCATTAACGGGAACTAATGACGCAGGGGGCGACGCCCTAAGTGTTCGTTAACCACTAACCCTCCTCCTGATTCAATAGCTTGCTGAAATCAACAGAAGACCTGCGAAATTTTGCGGGTCTTTTTTGCATATGCAATCAAGGGGGTTGGGCCTCCTGAGGAGCGAGTTCACTCGCCCTCAGACACGAGAAAAAGTCCGTTCGCTAGAACGGACTTTTGTGAGTGGGGATTCCACAAATGCGTAAGTCGAACGTTGCGAGCAAATTTATTTGCGCATAACTGAGTCTTGCATTTGGCGATTTCGCCAAGGGATGGCAACCCCTTTGCATCTATATTACATCGGTGCTGCGCTGCTGCGCGATGTTCGTCGGCTCGGAAATGCGAGTCAAGCACTCGCGCTTCACTCGCCTCCTTACATCTGCGCTACTATGTAGCGCGATGTGCTGCACATAGGATATACGAGTGAGCGAGCTCCCTCGTGCATCCTATGTTTGCTTACATTTGCATGCTTCGCATGCGATGTTCGTCGGCTCGGAAATGCGAGTCAAGCACTCGCGCTTCACTCGCCTCCTTACATCTGCCTAATCGGGAAGAGGCCCAGCAGATCCAGTACGTTTTCCAGCACAATCTGGGTGGACTGTACCAGGAACAGACGGGACTTTTCTTCGGCAGAACCGAGAACGCGGTCTTCGTGGATGAACTTGTGGGCGGCTTCTGCGATTTCCAGGGCATACTGGGCGAGAACGCTGGGTTCGTCACCGGCCACGGCACCGAGAATCTTGTCGGCCTTCTTGGACAGAAGGTTGATGAGACTGTAGGCGGCATCGTCTGCCAGCTGGTCGTAGTTCACGTCGGAAACGGGAACGGTGTAGCCGGCCTTCTTCATGATGCTGCAGAGGCGCACATGTGCGTTCTGGACATAAGGACCGGTATCGCCTTCGAAACTCATGACTGCGTCCCAGTCAAAACGGACATCCTTCACGCGGCTGTTCTTCAGGTCGTTGAAAGTCAGTGCGGAAATACCGATCTGACGTGCGATCAGTTCCTTGTTTTCCAGTTCCGGATTCTTGGCGTCGATGAATTCAAGAATCTTCTTCTGGGCGGCTTCGATCACGTCACGCAGAAGACTTGCTGTACCTGTACGGGTCTTGCCCTTTTCCCACTTGCCATCTACCAGCTGAAGGATCACGCCGAAGGGAATGTGATACATGTTGGTGTACCATTCGCGACCCATTTTCTTCAGCACATGGAACACCTGCTTGAAGTGCAATGCCTGACCTAGGTCAACCACATAGAGGCACTTATCAAAGTTGTATTCCTTCATGCGGTAATCGGCTGCGGCCAGGTCGCGGGTTGCGTACAAAGTAGAACCGTCGCTCTTGCGGATCAGGCAGGGGTTCAGGTCAAATTCATCCAGCATCACCACGTCCAGATCCTGGCTCTTGATCATCAGGTTCTTTTCGCGAAGTTCGTCAAGAATAGCCGGAATCTTGTCTTCAAAGAAGGATTCGCCAGTGTAGTGGTCGAAGCCGACGCCCATCATGTCGTAGATGCGCATCAGTTCCTTTAAGGTTGCTGCCTTAAATGCAGACCACAGGGTGCGGTAGAATTCGTCGCCCTGTTCCAGCTTGGTAAATGCAGCGCGGGCTTCGTCTTCCAGGCCAGGCTCTTCCTTGCAGGCCTTGGAGAAGGCTGCATAGAGAATGTTCAGTTCCTTGACGGTTAGGGAATCCAGTGTGGCCTGGTCGGTGGGGCGCTTTTCGCGGAGGTACATCACGATGAGCTTGCCGAAGGCGGTTCCCCAGTCACCCAGATGGTTAATACGTTCAACCTTGTAACCGGCAGCCTTGTAAATGCGGCTTAGAGAATTACCGATCATGGTAGAACGCAGGTGGTGGAATGCCAGTTCCTTACCGATGTTGGGGGAACTGAAGTCGATGCAGACCACCTTGCCGTTGGATTCCTGGTGACCGTAAGCAAGACCCTTTTCGGCAATACCTTCAAGAGTGGACTTTGCCAGGAAGTTGCGGTCGATAAAGAAATTTAGGTAGCCATTGACTGCTTCTACCTTTGAAAGTCCTGCAGGGAGCTTTACCTGGGCTGCCAGTTCTTCGGCAATAATCTTCGGTGCCTTGCGCAGGGTCTTTGCCAGCGAGAAGCAAGGAATGGTAAAGTTTCCGTGGGTGGTGTCAGGCGGCACAGAGATAAGCTTGAGGGCTGCATTGGCAGTAAAGCTGCCGGTTGCTTCTAGTGCGTTTGCAATTTCTTGCTCAAACGAGTTCATTGTCGTCTCCTGCCTTACCGGCTGACTTCTTGGAGGCTTCGCGTGCGAAGTCTTCTTCATTCAGTTCTTCAATCTTGCCGTCTGCGTACAGGCGGTCCAGAGAAATTTCTGCGCGTTTTTCTTCTTCGAACAGGTGTACCATCAGGTCTAGGCCTGCGTCGAATACTGCCCAGCGCACGCCTTCCTTGTATTCTACCCCGAGGGAAGAAAGCTTGTTTGCCTTGAATTCCTTGTGGAGTTCGTTGAGAATTGCCTGCATCTGCGCTTCGCTTTCGCAGGTTGCCACCAGAAAGAAATCGGTTACATCCTTGATTCCGCGAAGGTCAATGAGTTGCACGTTCTGTGCGCGCAATTCAAAAAGAATGCTTGCGCCCAGCTGGATAGATTCCGGCAGTTCGTTTTTTTTCGTCATGTTATTTTCCCTCTTCGGGTTCTATGATTTGTTTAAAGTCTTTTCCGATATATACGGCCGCATCGACTACGGCGCGCTTGCTTGCCACAACCAGCACGTTGTTGGTCTTTAACGCCTTGGCCAGAGCCTGGGCGCCTTCCCATTCCGGGTTTCTTAATACGATTACGGTCTCTTCGTAATTTTGCAGGCGGTCGTTTCTGGAACTTACCACGTCAAAACCGTTCTGGCGCAGGTAGTTTCTCATTGAGGCCGCAGCACCCTGCATACCACAACTGTTCAGGACTTCCACATCGCCCTTATAAGAACGAACTTCCTGAACCTTCGGTGCTTCAACTTCTTCCTTGCATCCGAGAATTGCCAAACAGAAAATGAGACAGATTAATAATCGCATCAGGGACACAAAATAGAATTTCTCCAGGGGTTGCAGTAACCGCCATAGTATCTTCGAGGCCCATATGCCTTTATTGCGTCGTTCTCGTTCACGATCATCAGTTTTACATTGACATTATCGTTGGGCTTGTATTCCAACATGACGTCTGGCAGGATAAAGTCTACGTTTCCCTGGCGCAAATCCTCTTTGGCGATGGGTGTGCCGAAGCGCATGTGGCTATATAGGGGCATCCACAGTCCAAGGTCTGCGTATAGGTGCCATTCTGGTGAAAATTCGTAGGCTAGGTGGGCCATGTAGCTTTGCTGAGCCATGGATCCAAAAGTTCCGCCGATAAAGCTTACTGAATAGGTGTATCCTATAGACAAGGCTGGGTCAAAGGTGGAATGCCTTACAAGAACTTCCGGATCAAAGCGATCTCTGTTCCAGGGGATGCCGTCTTTTTTTGGAACCGATTGTTCTTCTATGTAGACAGTATCGACAATGGTGTCTTTGGGAATTTCTGCGATGGCCGTCTTTTGCGGGCGGAGTGCCATTGGAGCCTGGGTTGGACTAGCGGCAAATGCCGTAGTCCATATTAGCAGGCTTATGAGTATGGCTGGAGCAAATCCCATGTTCAGAATATAGAAATCGGGGCTGTCAAAAGTAAAGCACCCGCTTTTAACGAGTGCTATTTAATTTTGTAAAATGTTTTGGCTTTGAGACCGTTAAACTACTTCTGAACAATTTCGTTCTTTTCGTTCACGTGAATTACAGTGGGCTTCCAGCACTGGGCTTCTTCGGGGCTCATGGTAGCGTAGGCGACGATGATCACTAGGTCGCCGGGCTGCACAAGACGAGCCGCTGCGCCGTTCAGGCAAATGACGCCGGATTTTGCGGGGCCTTCGATAACATAGGTGTCAAGGCGGGAACCGTTGTTCACATCTAGGACGCCGACTTTTTCAAAAGGGAGAATGCCTGCTGCATCCATCAAATCGCGGGCAATCGTGATAGAACCCTCGTAATTGAGGTTTGCATCAGTAACAGTTGCGCGATGAATTTTGCTTTTAAGTAATTCTAGCTGCATTTTAAGCGCTTAGAACTTTACGTTGAAGAAGCTGGTTACACCCACGCTTGCGTTATCGTGTGTGGGCGTCGGCATAATGCCGTAGCTGAAACGGTTTGCGTCGGGGTTGCTGTCCCACTGAGTGCTGAAGAATGCGTCTGCAAAGGACCAGACCATGCCGCCGGCAACAGCCAACAGACCGTACCACCAGTCAGTTGCACCATCAACCTTAAGATAGATGGTAACACCTGCACCCACGCCTACCAGAGCGTCCATCCAGATTGCCTTCATAGACTGATCAGTCTTCCACTGATAGAGAGAAGGGAGGAGTAAGGACAGATAGGCATACTGCTGGTCGCCAGAACGATTTCTGTAGGAGCGGTCGATGTCTGCATCTTCAAAGCCGCCAGAACGCTGGTCTAACCATTCTTCTTCAGAAACACCCAGCTTTTCCCAAGGTTTCTGGAGGTATTCAGAAGGACGAACGCCCATTTCTACCAGGTGAGTCAGCTTGTCGCGGGTAACACCCTCTTTCTTTGCCTGCTGGAATTCCCACTGGGTAAGGCCAATTTCTTCGTAATTAAAGCCGGCCCATTCATCGCCGGAAGCGGATGCTTCACCAACATTTTCAGAATCACCGTCGTTTTCGAAGACGTCTTCTGTGTTGGATTCGCCATAAGAATAAGAATCGGACTCGTCGTCAGACTGCGCAAAAACAAGCCCTCCGCAGAGAAGCACAATGCCTGCAATCTTACACCAATTAGCCATTAATCCAATCCTTTTTTATCCAATTTGACTTTGGATCTTATGCCGGGGGAGGGAATCGAACCCTCACAGAGTCACCTCTACCGGATTTTGAGTCCGGCGCGTCTACCAATTTCACCACCCCGGCTAGGGGTATCACAAATATAGAACAGTTTAGATTTTTTTGGAGGTAGTGGAACCAAAAAAACACGTTTTTCTGTAAAATTATTTTCTTAAAAGGGGCTGGAACTCCACTTTTAGGGGGGCAAGTTCCTTTGCTCCGAAGTCAACTGCCTCGTCGCGAGAGGAAAAGTGCCCTGACTGCACCAGGTACAAAATCTTTTCGCCGCGGGGTTGTTCTACGATTTCGGCCTTGATTTTTCTTTTTTTGAGGGTAGAAACCAGCAAGGTTGCGTTATCCTTGACACTAAAGGCGCCCAGCTGCAAGACCCAGTGCTCTGCGGCAGGTGCGGCAACCTGTTGAGGTACTGCGGTTGGAACCGGTGGGGTGGAAGGCTGTGCGATATTGGTCTCTGGTTCGGCTGCGACTGCGGGTGCTGGTGCGACCGCTGAAACCGGAGCTGAACTTTCCTTGACGGATTCTGCCGCGATAGGTTCGGCAGATTTGGCTGCAGTTTTTGATTCTGCAGCAGGCTTGGGAGCCTCGGGCTCGGGGGGCGTTTGCTGAGTAGCCTTTGCTACTGTGTCGGGGGCTGGCTGGCTTGCCGGAACGGGGGTCTTTTTTTCCTGCATTGCTGCCAGGGAGTCTGGGTTCTTCAGAAGTTCACAGCGTTCGTTCAGCATTTCGTTGTTTGTCTTAGACTTTACTGCAGCGCAAACTTTTTGAAGGACTACGTTGTGGTGAGGCTTCGAAGTTTCAATGGCGTGAATCAGATCCTGTGCTGCTTGGTCGTACTTGCCAAGGTATAGACGGAACTGTGCGCTGGTCATCATAAGGTCTGCGTACAGGGATTCCTGGGGGCTTACCTTCTGGATTAAACTGTCGAGACGTTTGCCTGCCTTTTTGAATGAGGCTGCGTCACCGGTTTGGGATAAGGCGAGAACATTCCACAAAAGGCATTCTGCCTGCTTTTCCTTGGGCTGCTGGGGGCAGGCCTTTTCGTAGGCGGAAGCGGCTTCCTTCCAGTTGCCAGAAACATAGGACTTCTGTGCATTTGCCAAGGCTGTTGCTGCGGGGTTGGCTTGAGGGGCGGTGGGTGCTGCGGCGGATTGAGATGCCGTTGCGACAGACTCCTGAGCGTTTGCGCAGATTGCGGATAAAAGAATTGCTGCTACGGTAAGATGCTTGCTAATGTAATTCATCCTGATGCCTATAAGGTTCTCGTCTTTAAGCTTTTTATAAAAACTGCTTTGTTCTCTTGCTATAATAAGTTTTGCCTAGTCCAGCAAAGTTCCGCGTAAAGTCCATCCGCGGATGTCGTCGATCTTTACCTTCACGTAGTCGCCGGGCCTCACGATGCGGCCTTCGGAAGGCTTGAAGATCACCTTCTTGAAGTTGTCGGTCTTGCCCATGAATTCGTTTTCGTCGCGGCTGGAGCAGCCTTCCACCAGGAGCGTCTCGGTGCGGCCGATCATCAGCTCGTTACGCTTCTTGGTGATGCCGTTCTGCAGTTCCACCAGGCGGGTGTGGCGGGCCAGCTTTTCTTCGGCGGTGAGGGTTTCCGTTTCCTTGTAGGATTCGGTACCCTTTCGCGGACTGTAGATGAACATGAAGGCGTTATCGAACTGGCAGGCTTCAAAGGCTTTCATGGTGTCTTCGAAGTCGGCGTCAGTTTCGCCAACGAAACCGCAAATCACGTCGGTAGAAATTCCGTACAGCGGGTCCTTGCTGCGGAGCTGCTCGATGACGCTCATGTACTGTTCCATGTTGTGCTGGCGGCGCATCTTCTTCAGCATGGCGTCGCTACCACTCTGGATAGGAATGTGGGCGTAGTGGCAGACCTTGGGATTGTTCAGCAGCACGTCGATTAGTTCGTTGGTGTAGTGCCTCGGATGAGGGCTGGTAAAGCGGATACGCTGAATGCCGCCAATCTCGGACACGCGGGTGAGCAGGTCTGCAAAATTGTGGTCGCCGTTCTTGTAGGCGTTTACCGTCTGGCCCAAAAGCATGACTTCCGTAATGCCCTTGTCTGCGGCCTTCTGAACTTCCGTCAAAACGTCGTCCATGTCGCGGTACTTTTCGGGGCCGCGGAGGTAGGGCACAATGCAGTAGCTGCAGCGCTTGTTGCATCCACGCTGGATGGTAACGAAGGTGCTGAAGTCGTGCTTCACCTTGGCGTAATCGCCGATGTAGTTCTGGGTGATGTCTTCGTCCAGGAACATGCGGTGGTGAGTCTTGTGCAGCGGGCTATCGGGGCCTGCCAACAGCAACTCGGGAATATTCTTGTACTGGTCCGGACCTACGACGTAGTTCACCACCTTCAGTCGCTTGAGAATTTCCGGGCCGCGGTTCTTGGCCATGCAACCGCAAACCACCACCTTCAAGTCCGGGTTAGCTTTTTTCAGCTTGCGGTACTTGCTGATGTTTGCAAATGCGGTGTCCTCTGCCTTTTCGCGAACGGAGCAGGTGTTGACGATAATGAAATCGGCTTCGGTAATGTCGCCTGTTTCCATGCAGCCTTCCATGTCCAGCTTCTGGGCAATGAGGGCGGAGTCGTACTCGTTCATTTGGCAGCCGTATGTGGCTAAGTAATATTTCTTCATGAGGATCGCAATTTGCTGATGGTTTTAACGGCGGGTAAGATAGAAAAATTCAGGGTGTGGGCTGTTGCGCGGGGTGCGTGCGATGGATTTTTTAGGGGAGAGTGAGTGTTTTTCCTGAAAAATGGGCTCCATTGGGTGGAAAAGTTGAAATTTGAAGTCCATAATTTTGAACAAATTAATTAAAAGTGAGACGGCTTGGTAAACTGTTGGCTTGGCAATGGGCTCCAATATGACCAATATTGTTTATTTGGAGTCTATATAAATACCCATAACACAAAATATACTATAGACAAAGTAATTTTATGGGATCCATTTACCTACTAACTGACGATTTGGAGTCCAAAAATCACCGAAAACTCATTTTGCAACCATGAAAATGTGCTTCTTGCGGGCTGACTTTTGTAAATTCATCTTGTGCGTGAGTGCGCACTGTTTTGTATATGGCCCATAACCAAAGGTTTTTATGAAGACTTTGGAACTTTTACCGCCAGATACAATTCTGGCGTCAGTCCAGAAACGTGCAGAAGAACTGTACTCCATTATCGAAGAAAAGAAGCGCTCCTTAAGTAAGGCGCCTGCGGGGCGAATCAAGCTGATTCGTCGAGGAGGGAACATTCACTGCTATCATGTGACAAGTTCTGCAAAACCTGCCGGCAAGTACATTCCCGTTTCGGAGCAAAAATTCATCAAGGCGCTTACCCAGAAGGAATACGATCAGGCGGTTTTAGCGGAACTGCAATACCAGCTGAAACTGATAGATAATTTCATAAAGAAGTATAATCCCTCTATGGTGCGGGAATTGTTCGGATCCCGTGGAGAATTGCGTCGCGGTTATATCTCTCCAGTGACGCTATCCGATGAGGATTATGCGGCCCGTTGGCTTGCACAATCATACAAGAGCAAATCATTTCGCGAAGGGGAGCCGGAATTTTTCACCAGCCGCGGGGAACGAGTCCGCTCCAAGTCTGAGATGATTATTGCAGACATCCTGGCGAAACATGGTGTACCTTACAAGTATGAATGTCCTCTGCGGTTGGAAACTGGCGAAGGTTCTGGTGCGTTGACGGTCCATCCTGATTTCACCTGCATAAATCTCCGTACTCGCGAACAGTTCCTGTGGGAACATTTTGGCCGTATGGACGATCCCGAATATGCAAAAAAGACCGTTCGTAAATTGCGAACCTTTCGCAGGAACGGTTTTATCCTAGGGAAGAATTTGCTGGCTACCACGGAATGCGATGGCTTGCCCCTGGATCGCAAGGATGTAGAATCGCTTGTTAAAAACTTTTTGCGGTAATCCAGATTTTTGAAATCAATGGCTGATGGAGTAACTTTAAACTAGCTTCAGTAAATCCTTAATATGCCTGATGGTGTATTTGGGCTCCAGTGGCAAGAGATTTTCGGGGCGGCCGAAACCTTCCAGGCAAATAATACTGTCGATGCCGGCGTTCTTGGCGGCCATCACATCCGGGGTGTCGTCGCCGATCATGACCGCCTTTTCCGGAGCCACGCCCAGCTTCTCCAAAATCGCATAGATGCCGCCAGGACCGGGCTTGCGTTCCGGAGTTGTGTCGCCGCAGAGGTAGTAGGAAATCTTGTGGGCGGAGTGTTCGCATCCTGCGCGCTTCTTTGAGGCGCATTCTTTTCCGGCGTCTGCGTTGTTCTGCGCGGCTCCGCTCAGCAGTCCGAATTTTTCCAAAATCTTTTTTGCAGGTAACACAGGCTTGTTGGTCAGCATGGCTGCGATCTTGCGACCTGCGATTTGACCTGCGCCCTCGTTGCGACCCGACGAATTGCCGGCACCCTCGTCGCGGCAGTCATTTTCGCAAATCCAGTCGATAAATTCCAGGACGCCTTCATAAGGTTCAGTTTCTTCGGTGCAGTGCTCCCAGTAATAGCCGGAGTAAGTTTTCAGTACCTCGTCAATCTTGGCTTCGTCGAAGCCTGCACTTTCTAACACTGCGGCGACAGCTTCGGCGTCTCTAACGTCCAAATGTTCCTCGCGGCTCTTTCCCTCGATGGGTTCGCCGGCGGTTTTGCCCGCGCCGTACATAATGCCCGACGCCAC
This sequence comes from Fibrobacter sp., assembly GCA_024398955.1. Taxonomy (GTDB): domain Bacteria; phylum Fibrobacterota; class Fibrobacteria; order Fibrobacterales; family Fibrobacteraceae; genus Fibrobacter. The sequence continues at coordinate 58,157 of JAKSIG010000004.1, forward strand.
GGACCTGCGAATTAGATTCCTGGATCCGTTCCCGATGCAGCTTCGCACATTGTCCTTTGAAATTTCTTGAATCCCGAACAGTTTCAATGCATAATTCACTGCCGGAGCCAAGTCCCCCAGGCTGTTGAACATGGTACCGTCCAGGTCAAAAATGAACAGTTCCTTTTGGACAATTAAAGCCTTGAGGTCGGCAATTTTTGAGGATTCCTTACAACTGTTCATTTTTTCGATGTCTATATTCATGACGATAAAAATAGAAAAAGGCGAATGTCGCATGAAAATACTAACTTTCCCACAGCCTGAAAAAAGAACTTGTATTATGTCAAAGTTTACTGAATATATTGGATCACAGTTTGGGAATCCTCGCGGAATTGTGGGAAAGATTTGCTGTGTCATCATGAACGTTATCAATAGGGCTATGTACAAGAATACGGTGGCCTTGATGAACGTCCTTCCTGGTGAAAAAGTGCTAGATATTGGTTTCGGTAACGGCTATCTTCTCCAGCAGATGTACAAAAAATTCAAGGTGGACTTGTATGGCGTTGACATTTCTCTGGACATGATGACTCAGGCGAGCAAGCGTAATCAAAAAGCGGCTCGCAATGGCCATCTTCATTTGCAGGTGGGGGATTGTTGTTCGCTTCCTTTTGAGAATGATTCTTTTTCCGCAGTATCATCCATCAACACCATTTACTTCTGGCCTGATACCGTGAAAGGGCTCTCCGAAATTCATCGTGTGCTGAAACCTGGGGCAGCCTTCTACAATGTGGTTTACACCAAGGAGTGGCTGGATAAACTTTCCTATACCAAGAAGGGGTTCAAGAAGTTTGAATCAGAGCAGTTGAAGGACCTGGGACGGTTGGCTGGCTTTGAAAAAGTCCAAATCAAAAATATTGTGAAGGGCAAAAGTTTTGTAGCCGTATATACCAAGTTGTGATTCCTGGAACTATGCGAAATCCTTGACTGGATCTGAATAATCTTGTCTAAAAAATTGCGTGTTTTGTGTAAAGTTTGTATATTCAAGTCATGAATCTTAAATCTTTTTTCTTTGTTGCCACTGCGGCTCTTTCTATTCAGGCTTTTGCTGTTGATCCGATTATTTTTACCCCGGCAATTTATCAGATTGGTGAGGTAAACCAAGGCGATGTCAAACACTTCATTCTAAAGGGAGCCAATGTTTCTGGTAAGGACATCAATCTGGAAAATGTCATGTGTCAGGGCAATGGCTGCTCTAACTTCAAGTATCCTACAACAATTGCCAAGAATGGTGCTGTCAAGGTGGAATTCGATATGGATTTCTCAGATATGGAAGGCCCCGTTAGCCCTACGGTTGTGCTTGTAGGAACCGATGGTAAACCCTATGTTGCGGCTCTAGAAGGGTCCGTCAAGGCTCCATTTTTCTTTAGCGAAAAGATGTTTGATGCGGGGTACTACACTGCTGGTGAAAAACGGGAATGGTCTTTCTATGTATGGGAAACCGACAAGAAGGATCGTCCTGATTTAACCCTTTCCGATGAGGCGGCCAAAGATTTCTCCGTCAAGATTAAGAATGTGAAGGTTGCGGTAGATGAGAATGGAAAGGTTACCGAAGGTGGCAAGATTCTTGCCTTAAAAATTACCTTTTCCACCAAGGGCCTGACTCGTGAAGGATGGGAACTGAAACAGCAGAGTATTCGCAAATTTGTGGGATTTAAGAGCAAAAAGTACCCTAGGGCTACACCAGAAGTGCTGGTTGTTGGCTTCTGGAAGTAAAAAAATGAATTTTTTCGGGCTTTTGCCTTGCAAAATTCCAAATATTAACTACCTTTGGTTCACTCTTTGAAAGAGACCTCGGGATGTAGCTCAGCCTGGTAGAGCGCTTGAATGGGGTTCAAGAGGTCGCTGATTCGAATTCAGTCATCCCGATAAAAAAGCTCGCAACGAAAGTTGCGGGCTTTTTTGATGCAGAGGGCGGGGGCATTCCCCGCCCTCTGGACTCCCACCCCTTTATGTAGGAAAAGGATATCTTTTTCGTGTAGGGCGGTGGCATTCCCCTCCCTCTGGACTCCCACCCCTTTACGTAGGAAAAGGATATCTTTTTCGTGTAGGGCGGGGGCATTCCCCTCCCTCTGGACATCTTTTCGTTCTAAACAAAAAGAGCGGGGGTGTTGCCCCGCCCTAATTTTAGATGAAACCTTTGGTTAGACTTGCTTTTCGTTCTTTGCTGCTTCAGCGGCGGCGGCTTCGCTTTTACGGATTTCTTCCTGCTCGATAGCTGCAGCTGTGTAATCTGATTCTGTAGTCCATTCTGGCTGCCATACAACAACCCTGTTTCGTCCGTTTTCCTTGCCCTGGTATAGTGCCTTGTCGGCCAGCTGGATGCTGCGGTCTGCGCCAAGGCGGTGGTCGAACTGAGCCACGCCCAGCGTAATGGTAATGTTGATGGAGTAGTCTGCGTAGTGGACTGTCATCATCTCGATTTGGCGGCGGAAACGTTCTGCAACGGCTGTTGCACCTTCGAGATCAGTTTCTGGGAGCAGCGTCAGGAATTCTTCACCGCCGTAGCGGGCGAATACGTCGTACTTACGCAGTAGGCCTCGGATTGTCTGGGCTACGGATTTCAAGATTACGTCACCGCAGGCATGGCCGTAGGTGTCGTTAATAACCTTAAAGTGGTCTATGTCTACGAAGATGAAACAGAAGGGTTTCTTGCTGCGCTGGGTTCTGCCGATTTCGTGGGCGATAGTTTCGTTCATGTCGCGGCGGTTCGGCAATCCAGTAAGTTCATCGGTCCTAGAAATCAGGTCCAGCTTCTTGTTGGCGATTTCAAGTTCCTTCGTTCTTTCGCTAACTTCCTGCTCCAGGCTTTGACGATGTGCTTCCAGTTCACGAATCTGACGTTGGATGGTGGCGATCATGGTGTTGAAAGCCTTTGACAGCAAACCGATTTCATCCTTGCGATTGCCGACATGAACCTGCTCCATTTCTTTACCTTCGGTAATTTCGTAAATGTGGTAGGTCAGGCGGTTCAGGGGGAGTCCAAGCTTTGCGAACATCCAGGTAGCGAGGAATAAAATGATAAAGATGGATGCGACAAGGATGACCCAGTTACCGATGGAGGATGATTGCACCAGGTTGTCTATTTCAACCTTCGGCTGGAAAGAGAACATGGCGATATCATAGCTGGAATCGTACTTATAGTTGGTCAGGTAAGTGTTCCCATTGGTCAGCGTATAGTACTGAGCCTGCTTGATGCCAAAGTTCTTGGGGTCGATGTCCTTAAGTCCCATCTCAGAAATCTTGTGCGTTCCGGAAAGCCATTGCTTAAGGTCGGGGTGGTAAAGAATTTCGCCTTGGCTGTTGATGACCATGACAAAACCATTCTGACCTACCTTGTAGTCTGCAAGGTTTTTCCAGATTCTGCGTAAGGAGAATCCGGCGAGAAGGCTTCCGTCGCCAACGGCTCGGTTTGTGATTCCAATTGCAAAAATGCGCTGGGGAGGTGCGTCCTGCGCATCTCGGAACCAAGGCGTCATGTAAGGACGATGGGGCGTGATTCTAGAAAAGTCCACGGGGTAGGAGTCTGCCGAAGGCATGCCTACCATGGAGTTGTCACATACAAACTTTTCTTGACGGTCGTAGATGGAGACTGTTTCGCCCGAAATAAATAGCGAAGAAATGTTGTAGCTCTTGAGGTAACTGGCAGCCATGGTCGGGTCCATGCTCTGCAGTTCTGAAGTCTTGGCTAGAAGGGTTAAGCGGTCTCCGAACTGGCGCATTTCTGAAGTGGCCGTATTCATGAGCTGGCTTAGCTGGGCTTCGTTGTTGTTGAAGTTCCATTCCAGCATCAACTTAGTCTGCTTGTTGTTCATAAAGAACGTACTTCCCGTGACCACGAGGGTCATGGAAATCAGCAGCACCAGGATGACCTTGAAAATGATGCTTCTAGAAAATCTTGTAGCCAAGGATTCGTTCATAAGTTACCGATTATTTCTTTGACTTTCTGCGGAAATTGAAGGCAAATCCGAGAATTAACATTACGACAAAGACTAACGGCGCTTTTTTCAGATTGTCGTTTACGACACTGTTGTTGCTGGCTTCGCTAGCTTCAGCAGCTTTTTCGGTTTCGGCAGCGCCGTTGATTTTCTGCCATGTGGCGATGAATTCCGCCTTAGTCATAATATCGTTGGTAGGGCAGTTCAGCTTTTTGTTGATATCGATGGTGTACTGCTTAAAGATATCATAAAGCTTTTCTTCGGAGTAGAGGGAGGGAATTTCTACCTGTTCCCAAACGGAACTGAACATGGACACGAGAATCTGTTCTATGCCGCCCCATTCTGCAATGGCTGTATAGGTCTTGCCTGTTTCAAGCCCTTTAATCAATTCACGATAATCTTCGTCAGAAGACCAGGATTCCAATACCTTCCTAGATGAAGGAAGCAGGCCTATCTGTCTTGTGTAGGCATCCTGGTTTTCGTCATTGACCAGGAACAGAAGAAGGTCCTTGGCTTCTTTTCGGTCGTTCTTTGCGGGGATGGCTAGGTTGCTTCCGCCTACGAAACTGACGGAACCAGCACTACCCTTGGGGAAGGGGATGACCATGACGCTGTCAGAACCGATGCGGGCGTTGGAAAGTCCGCCCTGGCTTCCGTGAATGCGGGTCTGCATCACGATTTCAGAAGTATTTACAATGAATGCCAATTCGCCGTTGTTAAAGAACTGGGCAATCTGAGCTGTATTTGTTTGCAGAGCTTCGGGCTGCACTAGACCGTCAAGTACGAAATTGAGGTAGCGGGAGATGCCTCTTAGGGTTTCTTCGGAAAGAATGTTGGCACACCACTTTCCTTCGTCGTCCTTCTTGACGAAAGAGCCTCCGTTACTCCAGACCCAGGGGGCGAAGTTGTGGGGGATGTTCCAGTCGCTCTTGCCGGGGAAGGCGTAACCCCTGATGGTTGTACCGTCGTCGTGAGTTTCCTTGGCGTCGTTAATTTTGTGGATGGCGTCAACGAATCCTTCGTATGTAGAAACGTTTTCCTTGGTAATGTTGTGTTCTTTTAGTATTCTCTTGTTGGCAAGAACTGGGCGAATGTCGATGAACCAGGGCACGGAGTAAATGATTGTGTCGCCGTCGATGTGGGTCGTATTCCAGCTAATGGGAACAAATCTGGATGGCTGGATGTCATCTAGCCAGTTGTTTAAAGGCTTGATTTCGTTGCGTGAGGCAAAATAGGGGATCCAGGTGGTGCCCAGCTGAAGAACGTCGGGTTTTTCCTGGTCGTCAGACGAAAGTGCCAAGGAAATTCTATTCCAGGCTTCACCCCAGTCCAGAACCTGGACTTTCGTGGGGATGCCTGTTTTTTGGGTATAAAGGCTGAGGCGCTGCTCCAGTCGTTCTTGAGGAGAAGCTCCGTTTGGCATGATCCACACGGTTAGCGGTTTGGGGGCGGCAGAAACTCCCATTGCAGCTCCCAGAATCAATGCCGTAACAATCGAAGATTTTTTTAAACGACCCAACATTTAATACTCCTTCACATACTTCAAATGGTGGTGCTTGATAAGCATCACATATCTTCAAAGGTATATATTTTTTTTGAATCTCTTTGCTTTTTTTGAAAAAAATGGCTTAAATAGCCTGTTTAGAACGTTTATTTTGGAATGAGTGAAAATTTGTGCATTATTCTAAAATGAGTGAGCGATATCAATCTTGTAAAAAAATTGGGGATTTCTACAAAAGCCGAGTTTTTTTTATTTATATTTCCGCTAGTCGAAAAAAACGACAAACTCAATCCTTAAGGAGTATACAATGAAAAAAGGTATCATTACCCTTCTCTGCGCTGGCATGATCGTTCTGACCGGCTGCTATGGCAAGAACGCTTGCTTCAACAAGATTCATCAGTGGAACGGCACCCTCGGTGACAAGTGGATCAACTCCATCGTTCACTTCTTCCTGATGGTTATCCCCGTTTACGGTATCGCTCTCGGTCTCGTTGACGGCCTCGTTCTCAACACTGTTGAATTCTGGACCGGTTCCAACCCCCTCGCTGCTGGCGACACCTACTATGAAAAGGACGCTCAGGGCAACGAAATCGCAGCTGTCAAGAACGCTGACGGTACCATGTCCGTTGAAATCACCACTGCTAAGGGCGAAAAGGCTAACCTCATGCTCCAGCGTGATGAAAACGTTGTTCGCGCTCTCGACGCAGAAGGCAACACCGTTGCTCAGTACGACGTGAAGTAATTTTTTAAAATTACACATAATAAAATGCCTCTGGCTTAACGCCGGAGGCATTTTTGTATAAAAAATAGCTGTTTCCAACAGGCTTTCTAAATAAATAATGTATTTTAGACGTATGCCTGGGCGTGTTTGTAAAATTGTCGGTGCTGTACCTGCAGTGCTTGTGGTGGTTACTCTGTGTTTAACCGCCTGCCTTGATGATTTTGCTGGCCGAGGCAATGCCGCTCTTCGTGTTGGTGATTATGATCGTGCCGTGGCGAATTTTTCGAAGGCTCTTGACTATGATCCGGCAAATCGAGATGCTCGCTATGGCCTTGCCCTTTCTTACTATGCCATTGCCGAAGAAAGTGAGCATTTGCGAATTCCTACGTTTGATTTGTGGAATCGAGCCGTGCGAGAATTCAAGATTCTTTCGAATATCGATAGTAGCGGAAGCATCAATGCCAACTATTCTACCTGCTTGTTTTATCTGGCTCGTGCATCTTTGTCGCAGAATTCCAGTGCTAATGTTCTGCCGTTGCTGAATCAGTCGATTCTGCTGGATAGTGCCAATTACTTCAGTTATAATTTGAAGGGGCTGCTTCTGGGCCGTAGTGGGCTGAAAATGGATGTGGAAGAAGCCAAGAAGATTTTCATTCATATTGTGACTCACGAACCCGCCTTTATCTCGGCCTATGTGAATTTGGGCAATATTTATTGGGATGAGGGAGACATAGAATCCGCATGGGATATTTGGTCCATGGGGCTTGAAAAGTCCCCCAACGACAGAACGCTAGTCCATTGGACGCAGGTGGCAGAAGATTCGCTCAAGGCTAAAGTTCTGTCTGGGGAATTGTGATGACTGGTGATGTTCTGCTCCATGAGGGAGGCGAGGCCGATATTTATGGACTTCGGGGGTTAAAGGAAAATCTTGTATTGAAAAAATACAAGAATGGTTCCTGCTTCGACAGAATCGTCCTCGAAAAAATATCCATCTGCAAATACGAGGGCTTGTATCACGTTCGTGAGTTTGGAACGCGGGATGGTTCACCCTTTATTGTTTATGAGCATGTAGATGGTGTAACGTCCTCTAGATTTGAGTGCATGCCTGTAGTTGTTGCGTTGCGGGCTTTGCGTCAGGTGGCAAGGACCCTGGCTGCCCTGGATTCTTTTGGTGTTCATCACGGGGATTTGAGTCCTGCCAATGTTATACTGGTGCCGGAGGCTGATGCATTTAGGACGGTGCTTATAGACTTTGGCATTGTGGGCCTTGGCGCCTTGTCTTATGCGGCTCCGGAACGTTTTCGCGGTAAAAATCCTGATGCAAGATCCGATCTGTTCGCGTTGGGAATGCTGCTGTATCGATGGATTTCTGGCGCAGATTTTATTGCGGCAGACTGTAGCTTTGATGAACTTGCCGCACAAATGGCAGCCGTTGAACCGCAAAAGCTGACGGAACGACTTTACGGAACAGGTACGATTTCTGTTCAGGAACTTTCTGCACTGGACCCTTTATGGAACGGTCTTGTTCAGAAGAATCCCGAGGATCGATTTGAAGATTTTGATGAACTGGATGAAGTTCTAGAAATTGCGTTGAATAAAGTTGGCGGTGGTGAAATAGCCGTTTTAAAAGCGGAGCGGGATTTCGTTTGTGGTGCATTGGCGGAACAGGTTGAAAAAATGCGACAAAATGTTCCGGCCGTTGATGCTGCCCCCAAAAAAACATCAAATTTAAGGGCCGAAGGGGAAGTTGCTCAAAAAAAATTCCCCGTAAAAACCTCGGTTTTCATTGGAATAGGACTTATATTGTTGATTGTAGCGGTTGTCCTTGTTTTGGGGGCGAAAAATTCCGGTGTTGATGAAGTCGGCGCCCTGGTTCTGCAAAAGTCAAGAAGTCTAGAACCGGCATCAGGAATGGATGTTCCTGCTGATGTCGAAGAAACTCTTGCGGATTCAAGCCTACTCAAGGATTTGCCAACCCTGGAACGGAATCCGTAAGTCTGTAACAGGTTTTAACAGCGAGAGGTGTTTTGTGAAATCTGAATCGATGCTTGCCACAGAAAAGATGCTTGACGTGGTAAAGACTCTTTTGGATGAACAGCAGCCTGAGAGTCTGTTCCCGAAGATTTTGGACGTGGCCAAAGAGGTCCTTCACGCAGATGCTGCCGTATTGGATATTGGAGGAGACAGCCCTCTCCATTTGAGCAATCCAGAATCGGTTGCTATTTCGATTTCAGCGGTTAAGCTGGCCAAGTCCGAAAAACGGGCTGTGGTCTGGAATCAGCTTGATGACGAATCCGCAGACCTTTCGAAGTCCATTGTACAAAACCAGCTGACGAGTATTATGGTGTCCCCTTTCCGTACTGCGGATTCTGAGTCCGGCTACCTTTATTTGCAACGAGCCGCCCGCGAAGAACCCTTTACCGAAGATGACAGCAAGTTGTTTGATTCCTTTGTTGCGGTTTGTGAAAAGTTTGCCTTTGCTGCCTTTGACCGCCTGAGAGATAAGGAATCTCTGGATGTGTTGAAGAATGTTGTCCGTAATGATGGCTTTGTATATTCCAGCAAGGTGATGGCGGATCTTGTGGCGCTGGCTGATAAGCTGGCAGGACTGCCTTTGCCCGTGATTATCCGTGGAGAAACTGGCACTGGCAAGGAAGTGGTGGCCCGTTATATCCATAAGCACAGCCCCCGCGCTGATAGGCCCTTTATTGCGGTGAATTGCGGAGCCATTCCCGAACATCTGATGGAGTCTTTGCTGTTTGGGCATGCAAAGGGATCTTTTACTGGAGCCATTGAAAATCGCAAGGGCTTTTTTGAAGAGGCCGATGGTGGAACCATCTTTCTGGATGAGATTGGTGAATTGCCGATGAATATGCAAGTCAAGCTACTGCGAGTCTTGCAGGAAAAGCACATTACTCGTGTAGGTGATAATCGCGAAATTCCTGTAAATGTACGTGTCATTAGCGCAACACATGTCGACCTGGAAGCCGCTGTAAAAGACAAGACATTTAGAGAAGACTTGTACTTTAGAATTCAGGTAATGCCTGTAATGCTGCCTCCCTTGCGGGAACGCGGTCAGGATGTCATTTTGCTTGCTGAAGAATTCCTGACTCGATATGGGGCAGAATATGGACGCGGCAAGTTCCACCTGAGTCGCAATGCAGAAAAGGCTATTTTGAGCTATTTCTGGCCAGGAAATGTTCGCGAACTTGAAAATAAAATCCAGAAGGCTCTGGTGCAGTCTGTTCACGGCGTGGTTCAGCCGGCAGACTTGGGCCTTGAAGATGCCCAGTCTCAGGCCAAGGATTCTCCAAGAACTCTGAAGGAAGCTCGTGAAGCCGTTGAACGTGAAGTGATAGGCAAGGCTTTAAAAGACTGCAATGCTAATTTGACTTTGGCTGCTACGATTTTGGGAATCGATCGTAAGGTTTTACGTGAAATTATGGAACGTCTGGGCTTGAAAAAGGAAACGTTCAAAAGTTAGGTTTGTTATATTTAGAGCGCAGAACTTCCCAAAGGTTCTTTAGCCTAAAAGGATAGTTGGCACGGAATTTGCGAAAGTAGAATTATGAAAAAGATGACTTTCATACAGACATTACTTGTGGCGACAGCAATAGGCTTTGCTGCCGAGTCTTCTATGCGTCCGGAGTCTTCTGTCCCGACCCCCGTCGAAAGAGCTGAAATTTCGAAAGAAACGCCCGATTTGGGAACGAAGGAGAACGAAGATTGGCAGAGAATGCGTGCCGAAAGGCGCAAGGCTCGAGAACAGATTTTGTCTGATTTGCGAAGCCAGAACGCTGCCGAAAAACAAAATCTTCGTTATAACGGTCCAAAAAATCGGAACGAAAATGCTCGTTTTGAGGGGGATGTCCCAAAAAATCAACCTCGTGAGCGTCGCCCTTTATATGAGCGGAATGAGCCTCAGCCCATGAATCCGCCTCGAGATATGCCTGGTCCCATGCGTGAAGGGGACCGTAATCGCCACTAATGCGTTCACTTGCAGTAGCTGTTCTATTGCTAGTATCTGTGCTTATGGCGGAGACTCAGGAATCCGCTTACTATAGGGCTATGAAAGCAGAAGAAGCGGGTGATATTCCGGAAGCTGTTAAAGCTTTTGAAGAGGCCGCTGCTCTGCCGGGACCATATACCGCCGAAATTCAAGACATCATTAGGGAGTACAAGATCGCCCTAGGGCAGGTCGATTCTGTTGAAAGCCCTGAAATAGAGTCCTCTATAGAAGATGAAGTTTCCCCCTGGTCTTTTCATGTTATGGGAGACTTGGGATTCTATGGCCTACATTATAGCGAATACGATGGAATTGACCGAACCAGCGAGTTTGGCGGCGACGTTTTTTTGAATGTAAATCCTTTTGTGGAATATTCTGTGGGGGACTGGACCCATTCCTTTGGGATGAATGTGACTGGGGATTGGTTTGTTGCCAATGATGATATGCCCGCACTAGATACTTGTGACTGGAAACTGGCTCTTGGTCTAGAATACAGTCTGCTTGGTCCTTCGATTCTTGTAGACCTTGGTGTAGATTTTGTCAAAAGTCAAGGTGGAAATTTCTTGCCTGCATTTTACGGCTGGGTAGAACAGGATTTTTTCAGGTTCGAAAAGCAACGCTTTGGCTTGGCTGCCTGGGCCTACTACGATACCGATGGACCAATGTCTTATGCACTTTATGGCTCATGGCATAGGTTTGCTACACAGGGGTGGAACGGTGCTGTTTATATTGGAACTCGCCTAGAGGCTGATTCTGTGCTTGATTATAAGCGGTATTTGGCGGATTATGAATTGGCTTATGATGCCGTTTATGAAGAAAGCATTTATGGCTCGTATGACAATTCACAGGACTATAACTGGAATAATTTTGAAAATGGATACCAGTTTGGTGATACCCGAGATCCTATGGGACAATGTTTAGCGGAGCGCGGTCCGGAATGTTTCTCGATGGATCCCTATGTCCTGGATTCTCTGTATAGAAGTAAAAATGAAAATAAAGGTAATGGAAAAGAAGAAAACGAAAAAAAGGATAGCGAGGCAGTATCCGTTGTAGTTCCCGTACCGAAGTATTATGGAATGTGGATTGGTCCTACGCTAAGATCAAAAATTTCATACAAGTTCAAGACAAACATTACACTTGAGGGGCGATTGAACTTGTTCTATGGCTTTATTCTTGATGGCCCTGATAGCGACTATGAAAAAATCCGGAAGTTTAATGGAACCTGGGGCCTGATGTCTTATTGGAAGCCCGGCTCGGTTTCGATTTACCTGGGCGTAGAGCAGCTTTACCGTCGCTATCAGCTGCCCGCTTACTACAAGAACGTTTACGCAGAAAGCAGCTTGTTGACACAACTTAAAGTCGGCTTTAAGTGGGATATTTAATGGAGATAGTGGGAGTCGAACCCATGACCTACTGATTGCGAACCAGTTGCTCTACCAACTGAGCTATATCCCCGATGCCTAATAATATAGAAGAATTTATTGGAAATGGGGGATGTGAGTCGCAAATTTTATTGACTTGTATTCAAATGTTCACTATATTTGTCGCATGACAAAGTCTATTGATATTCGCGACGCCCACGAGCATAATCTCCGACATGTAAGCCTTTCCATTCCCCGTGATTCCATTGTGGTAGTAACGGGTGTTTCTGGGTCGGGTAAATCCAGCTTGGCTTTTGATACGGTGTTTCAGGAAGGACAGCGCAGATTTGTGGAATCCCTTTCGGCTTACGCTCGCCAGTTCATTGGCCGTATGAAACGCCCTGAGGTAGAAAGCGTTCGCGGAATATCTCCAACCATAAGCATCGACCAGAAGACGGTGAACCGCAATCCCCGCAGTACGGTGGGTACGGTTGTTGAAATTCTTGACCATTACCGTCTGCTTTTTGCTCGCCTGGGTGTACCTCATTGCCCCAAGTGCGGCCGCGTGATTCAGGCCCAGACGGTAGACCAGATTGTTGATAATCTTTACGCTGTAGACGAAGGCCGCCAGATTACGGTGATGGCTCCCATTGTGCAGGAACGTAAGGGCGAATACCGTAAGGAGCTGGCGGAACTTAAGGAAAACGGTTTTGTTCGTGCCCGTGTGGATGGCGTCATTTATAGAATTGACGAAGTTCCCCAGCTGGTGCGTTACGAAAAGCATACCATCGAAGCTGTCATTGACCGCCTGACTCTGGAACGTAAGAATATGAGTCGTCTGCGGGAGGCTCTGGAAGGCGCCCTGAAGCTGACGGAAGGAAAGCTGGTGAGCTTCCTATTTGGTGCAAGTAACTCGGGACGCGGGGATGCGGCTTCGGATAACGCGGGTTCGCCGTCGGGTTCGAACGGTGCCGCGGGTTTGAACGGCGCCGAAGAATATCGCCTGCAGGGCACGTTGCTGGCTTGCCCCAAGTGCAACATTTCCATTCCGGAACTGGAACCGCGATTCTTCAGCTTCAATGATCCCAAGGGGCAGTGCCCCGCTTGTCGCGGCCTTGGTGAAAGCTGCGAATTTGATGTGGACTTGATTGTTCCCGATAAGAGCCTGAGCTTGAAGCAGGGGGCACTTGCCTGTCAGAAGAAGGATGACGGCTGCATTATCTTTAGTGATTTTGGCTGGCGCAACTTGCGTACTATCGCCAACGAGATGAAGTTTACCTTTGATACACCCTGGTGCAAGCTGAAGAAGGAACAGCAGGATGCTATCCTATATGGAACTCCCAGCGGAAGCGAACGGGGTGTTGTCACCGTTATGCAGGAACTTTGGGACATGTGGCACATTTACCACTTCCGTAAGTTTATGCAGATTGGCGTTTGCCCCGAATGTAAGGGAACCCGCATCAATCCTATTGCCAATGCGGTGGATTTCCATGGGCATAACATTACGGAACTGACCGACTGGTCCGTGGAAAAGTCTGTGGAGTTTTTCGACGGCCTAAAACTGAGCGACAAGGAAATGCGAATCGGCAAGGAAGTGCTGAAGGAAATTCGCGGTCGATTGAGTTTCTTGAATGCAGTAGGCCTTGGTTACCTGAATATTTCCCGCAAGGCTTCTACCTTAAGTGGCGGCGAAGCCCAGCGTATTCGTTTGGCCAGCGCAGTAGGTGCCGGCCTGCAGGGCGTGCTTTATGTTCTTGATGAACCTAGCATCGGTTTGCATCCCCGCGATAACGATAAATTGCTTGGCATGCTGGAACATTTGCGGGCCCAGGGCAACAGCCTGATTGTGGTGGAACATGACGAAGATACCATGCGTCACGCCGACTGCGTCATTGACGTTGGTCCTGGCGCCGGAGTAGAAGGCGGTCGCATTATCGCCGCCGGAACCGTCGATGAACTTGAAAAGAATAAGGCTTCTCTGACAGGCGCCTACTTGAGCGGTCGCAAGGCTATTGAAATTCCTGCACAGCGCAAGAAGATTACCAAGGAGACGCCCAAGTTGAAGGTCTGCGGTGCTGCAGAAAACAACCTGAAGAATATTGATGTGGAATTTCCGCTGGATGGCGCCCTTACCGTTGTTACGGGCGTTTCGGGCTCTGGCAAGAGTACCTTGGTGAACCAGATTCTTCGTCGGGAGCTGGCTCGAGTTTTCTTCAATTCTGAAGAACCCGTTGGCAAGTTCGACCACATGGAAGGTCTCGAGAATATTGACAAGGTTATTGAAATCGACCAGACGCCTATTGGACGCACCCCTCGAAGCAATCCCGCCACCTACACGAAAATTTGGGACGACATCCGCGATCTTTTCGCCAGCATGGAAGAAAGCAAGATTCGCGGTTACAGCAAGAGCCGTTTCAGCTTTAACGTGAAGGGCGGTCGTTGCGATGCTTGTGAAGGCGCCGGCGTCAAGCTGGTGGATATGCACATCCTGCCTTCTGTCCAGGTGACTTGCGAAGTCTGTAACGGCAAGCGTTTTAACGACGCCACCCGCGAAGTCTATTACAAGGGCAAGAACGTCTCCGAAATTCTGGACATGAGCATTAGCGAGGCCGCAGAATTTTTCAAGGACATTTCCAAGATCGCCAACCCCCTGAACTTGCTTTGCGAAGTGGGCTTGGGTTACCTGACACTGGGCCAGCCTTCAACAACCTTGAGCGGTGGCGAAGCCCAGCGAATCAAGATTGCTTCGGAACTCCGTCGCCCGGGAACTGGCAAGACCTTGTACCTGCTGGACGAACCTACCACGGGCTTGCATTTTGAAGATATTCGCAAGCTCATGGAGTGTCTGAACCGTTTGCGCAGTCTGGGCAATAGCGTCATCATCATTGAACACAACCTGGATGTAATCAAGTGCGCCGACTGGATTATCGACTTGGGCCCCGATGCTGGTATCCATGGCGGTAAGATTATCGCTACGGGAACTCCGGAACAGATTGCCAAATGCAAAAAATCCGAAACAGGCCGCTATCTGGCTCCCGTTCTTGCCAAGAAACATGGCGAAAACGTTCCCGTAAGCCAGATGAACGCTGTAGCCGAAAACCGAGCCATTTACAATGCCGCAGCAAAGAAGGCTGGCGTCGACGGACCTTCTCTGGATATTGAAGTTCATGGAGCCCGCAAGCACAACCTGAAGAATATTGACGTTACCATTCCTCGCCACAAGTTGACGGTGGTTACGGGTGTTTCTGGCTCCGGCAAATCCAGCCTGGCGTTCCACACGCTGTTTAACGAAGGCCAGCGTCGCTTTGTAGAAACCCTCAGTACCTACGCTCGCCGATTCTTGGGACGCCCTGACCGCGGAAGCATCGACTCCATTTCAGGCTTGGCTCCGGCAATCGCAATCGACCAGAAGTCTGCAAGCAAGAGCCCCCGCAGTACGGTGGCTACGCTTACAGAAATCTACGACTACTTCCGTATTTTCTGGTCTCGGGCAGGAACGCCCCATTGCCTCCATTGCGGAAAGCCTGTGGATTCCTACGCTGCCGGCGATTTGATCCAGCTGGCCTTCAGCCGCGACCTGAACAAGATGGTTACTGTCCTGGCGCCTTTCGAGGTCAAGGACGTCCTTAAGCTTTCCAAGATCCTGACGGAAAAGGGATACCGCAAGGTTTATATGGGCGACAAACTTGTGGAATTGCCGCTGCCCAAGGTTCCCACCCGCGAAAAGCAGGTATTGGCCGTTGTAGATCAGGTGGTGGTGAAGGAAGAAAACCGCGCCCGCCTGGTAGAAGCCTTTGAACGGGGCTACCGCGATGGCAATGGCATTCTTTATATGGATTGCGATGGACAGGAACGTCTTTCCGCCAGCGAAAAGCCGGGCTGCCCGGAATGTGGCTGGTATATGGATTCCGCATTGAATCCCAAGTTCTTCAGCTTTAATACCCATTGGGGCGCTTGCGAGACCTGCCTTGGTTTGGGTTATCTGAAGGATGGCAAGAAGGACAAGCCTAAGGTTTGCCCCAGCTGCCACGGGGAACGTCTAAAGCCAGAATATCTTGCCGTCAAGATCAATGGCAGGAACATTATGGATGTTCACCACATGAGCATCGCCAATGCCCGCGACTGGTTCGCCAATGTGAATTTCGATAACGAAAAGAACGCCGAGGGCAAGCGCACCGTGGCAGAACCGCTTCTTCGCGAAATTATCGGCCGTCTGGATTTCTTGAAGTCCGTAGGATTAGGCTACATCGGCCTGGACCGTGCCGGCGATACCTTGAGCGGTGGCGAATCCCAGCGAATACGCTTGGCCAGTCAGATTGGTAGTGGTCTTGAGGGCGTTCTCTACGTTCTTGACGAACCTACCGTAGGTCTTCACGAAAGCGATACTGCAAAACTTCTGGACACTCTCTATCGCCTCCGCGATTTAGGCAACACTCTGGTTGTAGTTGAACACGACCAGAAGATGATGGAAGCAGCCGACCACATTATCGACATGGGTCCCGGAGCCGGTGATTTCGGTGGTGAAGTGGTTGCAGAAGGTTCCCCGAAACTTCTGGCAAAACCCTATGCGTTACAGCAGTTCCCCCGCAGCGAAACGGTAAAGTTCCTGACTCACCAGACTCCTGTGGCCAACGAAGTTGCGCCAATAAGAATTACAGATAATACCGAATTCTACGAATTTAGTGGTCTTACCCATAACAACCTCAAGAATTTGTCTGTAAAGTTTCCCAAGAGTGCTGTCAGTGTGGTCTGTGGCGTTTCTGGTTCCGGCAAGAGTTCCCTGGTCATGGATGAAATCTTTCCGGCACTCAAGAAAAAGTTCCAGGCCCGCGGTAAAAAGAAACAGAGCGGGGAAGTCCTGCTTGTAGACCAGAGCCCTATTTCCGGGACGCCCCGCAGTACGCCTGCCAGCTTTACTGGTGTATTCGACGATATCCGCAAGTTGTTTGCTAAACTGGAACAGTCCAAGGTAAAAGGTTTTGACTATGGCCGCTTCAGCTATAACCTTGCCCGCGGACGCTGTGAAGCCTGCGAAGGCCGAGGTGCGGTCTCTGTAGAAATGCACTTCCTTTCTGACATCTGGGAACCCTGCGAAGTCTGTGGTGGAAAACGCTACAACCAGGAAACCCTGACGGTTACTTTCAAGGGCAAGAACATTGCCGATGTTCTGGATATGCGTGTGGTGGAAGCTTGCGAGTTCTTCAAGGACCAGCCCAAAATTTTACCAAAACTGGAATGTCTCCGCGATGTGGGCCTGCCGTACGTAAAGTTAGGCCAGCCGGTAACGACCCTCAGTGGCGGCGAATCCCAGCGACTCAAGCTGGCTGCAGAACTGGCCAAGCGCCCCGCCACCGAAATGGTGTACCTGCTGGACGAGCCAACCACCGGTCTGCACCTGAAGGATATCCAGATTCTCTGGAACCTGTTGCGCCGTCTTTCCGCTCGTGGCGATACCGTAATCGTCATCGAGCATCATCCGGATATTATCCGTCTGGCCGACTGGAGGGTGGAATTGGGCCCTGTTGGGGGCTCAGAAGGTGGTCATTTGCTGGAAATGGGACCAAATAGCTAGGCTTTTTTAGGGATCCTTTGTAATGTTTTTCACAAAAAAGTTATCTTTCTGTAAGATTTTTGGGATGTTTAAAACGTCCAAGTAGAGCTTAGAAAATAGGAGACGATATGTCCATTTCACGTGTGTGCGCCCGTTTGTTGCCGCTGTTGCTGCTTGTTCCAGCATTGACCATGGCAGCTGACAACGACCGCAACTATAAGGTAGCTCCCAATCTGTTTAAGAAGGGTGTCTTGTTGGAACCTATTGCCGATATGGCAATTGTCAAGTCCAGCATGAACTTTTCGGATAGGCCGACTGTGCCCCTCCGTCAGAACACTCTGTACCTTCGTCACAAGCAGGGTCCTAAGGAATATCTTTGGTATTCTGGTCAGGTAGACGCCTCTAATTACGAAAAGCTGCACGCTTTTAGCCTGAAGGACAACTACCTCAAGTCTTCCGAGGTGATTGGGCTTCGCTTCTACGGCTCCCAGAAGAATAAGGCTTTCCAGGACGAAGCTGACATTTACTTCGACCGCGAATACATTTATTCTCCCCGTATTCCTAAGCTTTTCTTTATGAAGAATGGTCACTGGCAGCAGTTGATCGAAACCGATCTTCCGGGTGTGGTCGTCATTGACACCTCCCTTGCCGGTTTGACGACTACTTCCTACACCTTGAAGATGAAGCACGTGCCTTCCAAGATTTATCCTGTGAAGCCGGGTATGTATTCCTTCGCCTTCTCAGCTCCGAATCGTCTGCCCTATGTAGAAGCTGTATACGTTCCTGGTGGTGGCACTGTCAAGGTTAAGCCGAATCTTCTCGTTGTAGACACTACTTCCAAGGGTTCCCTTAAGACTTCTGTTACTGTTGAAACTGTTGCTGCAGCAAAGACTCTCGAAGAAACCGAAGCGCTGTTCGATAAGTTTAACGATGACATGCAGAAGAATGTTGCTCTGGTTGATACCTCTGCATTTGTTAAGTCCTATCCGACTCCCAAGAAGCCTCTTTCCTTGAGCGTTACCAGTGATGATGATGTCTACAAGGATTACCTGTCCAGGTTCGAGACCAAGCGTGCCGAAGCTCTTGATCTGTGGCGTTCCAGTAAGATGGGTTCTGCTCGCAAGGTTAGCCGAGCTCTTCGTGAAAAGCTGGATAGCCTGCAGGCCTTGCCCCTGCGTGGTTCCCTGGTGCCCACTAAGGTCGAACCGAACTACGAACGCGAAGATGGCGTGAACAAGATTGTAAGCGTCCGCATGGCTTTGGGTAAGGACAATGAACGTTTTGATGTATCCTGGAACGGCAACGTAGAAGGCTACGAAGCTGAATCCCTGTATACCGTTCTTACTTCTGGTGTAAGTGTAAAGGCCTATGTTGAATTGGCTAATAACAAGCCCGTCTGGATTTATGATGAAGGCGTGCTGAAGGGCCGTCATCAGTACCGTTATGTAAAGCTGGATCTTTCCATTGATGGAAAGGATGTTGTTTGCCACGGTAGCTTTGAACTTCCCGGTTACATCTATGATCAGACCGAAGTTCAGGACTGGCTGAACCGTCCTGCAGAAGAAGTTGCCCAGGAAATAAAGGAAGACGAATCTAAGCCCGAAGTCAAGGCAAGTAATGACTATGGTTTCGGTGTTGATGTGAATATGAAGGTGCCTCGTGTTATTCGCGACAAGATGCGTGGCAATGTGGCATTGATTGATTCTGGTTCCTTCCGTTATTATGGTAAGGTTGTAAGCATGTCTCCGTTTGCAATTCATACCACCGAAGTGACTCAGCAGCACTTTAAGGATGTAATGGACCGCATTGATTCTACCAAGCGCATTAAGGATCATTCCACATTCCTTGGCCCCCGCAAGCCGGTTCACAATATTAACTGGGATGACGCTCGTGCATTCTGCCAGGCTATTGGTGGTGACCTTCCCACGGAAGCTCAGTGGGAATTCGCAGGCCGTGCCGACAATAATGAAGGCGCTATCTGGAACATGGATGAAAATCCCGATGCTGGTGTTTATGCCGTCTATCGCGATAACTCCTACAAGTTGGGCAAGAGAAGCTCTGAATATGGCCCGCAGCCTGTTAGCAGCAAGAAGTCCAACGCCTGGGGCATTTTCGATATGTCCGGAAACGTTGCCGAATGGACTTTGGACAAGTACTTTATGTTCTCCTTCTATGTCGAAAATTCCAACCCCACCGGCTCCACCTTCGGTTCTCATAAGGTTTACAAGGGCGGATCCTGGAAGGATAAGGAAGCTTACCTGAATCTGACGGAACGTGATGATGAAGATCCGCGTTACTGGTCTGAATCTATCGGTTTCCGTTGTGCATTCGACAGAAAGGTCTTTGAAAACGACGGCAAGGAAACTCCCGTAGCCGAAAAAACAGCCGAAGAGAAGCCCGCAGACGAAAAGCCTGCCGAAGAAAAGAAGTAAAATTCAATCTTAGCTGATTAAAGGTTTTTGATGGCTACAGAAAAACCCGCTGCAAGTCGGGAAATGAAATTCTTCAAGAAGATTACCGCGATTCCCTATTTGCTGGTAATCTTGGCATTGTTAATGCCACTTGCCAATGTGTCCTGCAATGACGATAAGGTCATTGCCGAACCCAATCTTTATGAGATTGCAAGTGGCCTTGATCTGGAAGAAGCCCTGCAGGAACCCGCCTTGGGTATGCTGAAGAAGATGGAAACTGGCAATCCGAAGGCTATGGAAAAGTTCAAGGAAACGATGCCGAATTTCCCGAAACTTGAACCCATGCCCGCCTTGTATGCCATTCTAATCGGCGCAATTCTTTCGGCGGCTTTTGCTTTGCTAACTCCATTGGGCTCCATTACATTGGGCATGCTTACTATGGTAGCTTCTTGGGCTCTGTTGGCGCAGTTGAGCCAGCTAAACGCTGCAATGGGAATACCCTTACTTAAGGTAGAACCAGGCATAGGGATTCATGCGGCTTCGGCGTTGATTCTAATTGGTACGGCAATGAACATGGCCAGCATCATTCGCCCCATTGTAGATGAAATCAAGGCTCGACGGGCTGCTAAGAAGAAAAAGTAAAGGGAACGTTTAAAATCAAAAAAGGACTGCAATGCAGTCCTTTTTTGATTTACGAATGGGCTTTGTCACAACCACGCTTCCGCGAAATTTTCAAAAAAAATTGCAGGTCTTAATTTGCGATTCGTAATTGATAATCGCGGCGTAGCCGTGGTTCTCTTACACGTTGAAGCGGAACAGCATGATGTCGCCGTCCTGCACCACGTATTCCTTACCTTCGGTACGGAGCACGCCGGCTTCCTTGGCGGCATTCCAGCTGCCGTACTTTTCGAAGTCGGCATAGCTCAATGTTTCGGCTCGGATAAAACCGCGTTCGAAGTCGGAGTGGATGACGCCTGCGCACTGGGGGGCCTTGAAACCTGCTTCGAAGGTCCATGCACGGCATTCCTTTTCGCCGGCGGTAAGGAAGGTGCGAAGGCCGAGGATTTCGTAACCCTTGCGGACAACAGCGTCCAAGCCGGATTCCTGGAGGCCCAGGTCCTTGAGGAATTCAACCTTATCGGCGGGTTCCATCTGGGAGAGTTCTTCTTCGATCTTACCGGAAATCATGATGACTTCGTGACCGTTCTTGGAAGCGTATTCCTTGAGGGCGTCTACGTAGGCGTTGCCGGTAAGGATGTCGTCTTCCTTTACGTTGGCGCAGTAGAACAAAGGCTTTGCAGTAAGCAGGGCCAGGTCCTTGATGATCTGGTCCATTTCTTCGCTTTCGCCAGCGAGACCACGGGCGGCCTTGCCTTCCTGGAATGCGTCGCGGAGCTTTTCGCAGGCGGCCAGACGGGCCTTGGCCTCGGCGCCACCCATGCGGGCATTCTTGGCTTCGGTAGCCAGGCGCTTTTCGACGGATTCCAGGTCCTTAAGGATCAGTTCGGTTTCGATGATTTCCACGTCGCGGACCGGGTCTACGGAACCGTGAACGTGAACGATGTCGCCGTCGTCAAAACAGCGGACCACTTCCATAATGGCCTGGCATTCGCGGATGTGGGTGAGGAACTGGTTGCCGAGGCCTTCGCCGTTGGCTGCACCCTTTACAAGGCCTGCAATGTCTACGAATTCCGTAACAGCGGGAACGATGGACTTGGGGTTGTAAACCTTAACAAGTGCGTCGAGACGTGCGTCGGGAACGTTCACCATGCCCACGTTAGGGTCGATGGTGCAGAAGGGATAGTTGGCGGCTTCGGCGCCTGCATTGGTAATTGCGTTAAAGATGGTGCTCTTGCCAACGTTGGGCAGACCTACGATACCACATTTAAAACCCATGATAATCTCCAGTTAAATTTTTACGCAACAAAGTTAGTAATTACCCTTTGGTGTGATAACCCCTTTTTCTAAATTGCGGGGCCGATTAAGGTGCTGTATGGCGAATGCAAAAAACATGGACTTGCTTACCGGCTCGATTTGGGATAAAATCCTAAAGTTTGCTGTGCCTCTGGCGGCCAGTTCCATTTTTCAGCAATTATTTAACTCCGCCGATGTTGCTGTTGTGGGAAAGTTCGCGGGGGATGCTGCCCTGGCTGCGGTAGGTGCCAATACCTTTGTCATCAATTTGATGGTAAATCTGTTTGTGGGCCTTTCCATCGGTGCCAATGTGGTGGTGGCGAATGCTCTAGGAGAA
The DNA here is from genome assembly GCA_024398955.1 of Fibrobacter sp. Lineage (GTDB taxonomy): Bacteria > Fibrobacterota > Fibrobacteria > Fibrobacterales > Fibrobacteraceae > Fibrobacter. The sequence goes on from JAKSIG010000004.1 coordinate 79,933, forward strand.
GGACGCTACCGCTCTGTTTCTCGCGGGGTGCATACCTCGATTGCAGTTTCCCTTGCCTGCGGTATTGTGCTGGGCATTATCGGGATCTGTTTTGCCCGTCCTATTCTGTCTGCGATATCTACTCCTGCGGATATTCTGGACCAAGCAACCCTCTATTTCAGAATTTACTTTATGGGAATGCCCTTCATTATGCTGTACAATTTTTGTGCAGCACTTCTTCGTAGCAAGGGCGATACAAAGCGACCTTTTTATGTACTGCTGGTAGCTGGAGCCATAAACCTGCTGCTGAACGTTGTATTTGTTGTTGGCTGCCATATGGATGTGGATGGGGTTGCTATTGCAACAGTTATCGCAAATGTCATTAGCTCCATCACTTTGCTGTATTTCTTGCGACGTGAGACCGGTCCTTTCAGATTTGAATTCTGGAAGATGCATTTTACGCCATGGATTTTAGGACGAATCATCAAGATTGGATTGCCTGCTGGTGTACAGGGGGCCCTGTTCTCCTTCAGCAATGTTTGCATACAGTCGGCGATTAACAGCCTAGGTTCTACGGCGGTGGCGGCTTCTGCGGTGGCCATGAATCCCGAACTGATTGTGTACTTCTGGCTGGCATCCTTTGGGCACGCCTGCGTAACCTTTGTGGGGCAAAATTATGGCGCCCGCAATTTGGAACGTTGCAGAAAAGTTGTTCGCTGGACCCTTTTGCTGTCGGGCGTTTCCACTTTTACTCTTGGCTTAATAGTCAGCATTTTTTATCATCCCATTCTGTCTATTTTTACCAACGACGAAAGTACCATTGCAACAGGAATGTACCGAGTGTATATCGTTATTGGCCTGGAATTCATCAATGTGCTGATAGACGTTTGCTCCGGTGCCCTTCGCGGTATGGGTAAGTCGATGTTGCCCACATTAATTTGTGTGTTTGGTATATGTGGCGTTCGTATTTTCTGGGTTTTTGCATTGTTCCCTAAATTTGGAACTTTTGCCTCCCTAATGGTCTGTTATCCCTTAAGCTGGATTACTGCTGGTACGATTCTTGTATTCGTTTATCTACGATTTATAAGGAAGACTCGGCTGGAATGGTCAAATAGCAAATAGCTATTTTTTATATTATCTTCTGATGAAAAAGTTTTTATTGACCGCTATTTCTGCCTTGATGGGCTTGACTGCTTGTGTATACGAGCCAGAACAGTTTGACGAATCGGAGTATTCTTCCGAGAATTCGGCATCTAGTGCTAAGACCGATATGGGAACCATATTTGCCGTTAACGAAGGCAAACAGATTTGTAATGCCTCGGTCTCCCAGGATACAGTGAATTATCCTGGCTCCATGCTGTGGTTGAACTTTGGAGGAAAGTTGAATGTAACTCCTTCTGATTCCGGTTTTACGACATCCAGGGTTATTCAGCATGATCGCTTGACTGTAACGGATTCCTCCAATACAGTTCGTTGGTATATCATGCGAGATACCACGGCTGGCGAGTGTCAGTTTCAGGATCCCGAATGGAGTACCCATCCGAATTTTATCGTAGCCCTTAGGGCTTACGACATCGACGGTCGTAAAGCTTGCGAAAATCTGGATTATGGCATCTTTGCCGTTCGCATGCAGGATAAGAAAAAGTTCTGGTTCTACGAAAAGAAAATTGGCGAATTTGCAACGCCTCATGTTTGGGTTTCTCCCGAGGCCGTTCCCGATACTTCAGCCAAGGATTCCACAATTGAAGGATTCTTTGGTACTAAGGATGTTCGCCTGGTCTATGTTAACGAAAAGAATGAAATTGTATTTGTCGATTTAGCCTCTGGTGATTTAAAGAAGGCTGTTGCCAATGCCAAGAAGTTAAAGAAACCTTCTGGCATTGATGGCTGGATGGTAGACAGTCCGCTGATTTCCCCTGACGGAAATTATGTGGTCTATAACGCAGTCAATCCTTCGATGAATGGCTGGAATTCATATGTCCAGCAGCTGTCTGAAAATGCAGCCCCTGTAAAGATTGAAGTCGGTGAAGACATGATGGGGTCTCCGGCTCAGCCTCACTGGTTTAAGTACGGCGAACGTCTCTTTGTTGTATGGGCAGAATTCCCGACGGGTTCGCAGTTTGTAAATAAGAATGACTTGACGGCTGCTTCTGTGCAGAATGGTTCTGCTGGTCGTACGGTTATGCGTGAAATCTCCTTGAATGTAGATGCTCCTGCCGATCTTGCTTTTGACTGGGTGGGTCAGGTTCGCGAACTGGCTCCGGTTCCTATGATCGGAGGCCGTTCTCCAGACGGAAAGTTCCTGGCTACAGGAACCAATAATGCTTATATCTTACAACTTCCGTAAGGCTTGATGGAGTTCACGATGAAAATGACTTGCAGAAAAATTTGCGGAATGGCTTTTGCTGTGGTGGCAGGAATTGCCGCCTTCGGTTTAGGTTTTAAAGGCCCTGTTGAAGTTGCAACCCCATGGGAGTCTATCGGAGGCTGTGGTGCTGGCGGTAGCGGTGGTGGTTCTGGCGACGGAATCAAGTGGATTGGCCAGGGCGTTTCTGGGGGTTACCTCGAAACAGAAGTTTTTACCAAGTACAATGTCGGTCAGAATTTTTCGGGTTTGACTGTATCGCCTCATTTTTCCATTAAGCCGACCTGGTCGACGAAGCTTGGCGTAACGATTCCCTGGACTAGCCACCAGGGTGAAGTCCAGTACCGAAGCAATCAGATTCCTACGGATCGGTCTACGGGTGGTCTTGGAGATATTTCCTTTGACTTTAGCAAGACCATTGGCAGTGGCGGTGCGGCCTCTTTGTCTGCAAGTCTCAGTATTCCTACGGGGCAGTACGATATTAAACGAGGTACTGATGCTGCCGAAGAAATCTTGCCAAGTAGTTTTCAGAAGGGTTCTGGCCTTTATAGTCTGACTCTTGGCTGGGACTATAGTCGCGATACCGATAAGGGTATCTGGCTTTATGGCCTGAGCTACACTCATCCTTTTGCGATGCACTTGATTTCTGGTGAGAATGAATTCAACGATTCTTATTGGGATGGCAAGGGCTATTCAGGAAAGCGTTTTGATTACAGGTTCAAGTTCTATGGCGAAAATGATTTAGGTGCCTATACGCCTCCTAGTGTAGGTGGTTCCATTGCCTACGGCTATCGTGGTCGCCCTGGAATTGTACAGTCTTTCGGCATGAGTTTTTCTGTACCTCTAGGAGTTGCCTGGATTTCTTCTGAAAAGGCTGGCACTTACGATCCGCGTCCTGATCCGGATCATCAGGCCTGGTCTGTGGCCTTTGCTTACGGCATCGAATTCTCTGACGCAGACTTCCCTGTGTATGTGGGCTTTTCGTTGCCGCTCCACGACAAGTCCAATGCAGCAGACCCGAAGGATGAATACGATGAGAGCCCTATGAGAAAGTGGGACGCTCCTGACTGGGACGACTTTGGACAGCAGTGGACAATTGCTGTTGGTATCAAGGGAAGCTTCTTCTAATAGGATGCTGAGGGAACTCGCGTGTTATGCGCGGGGGTGCGTCTTTTTGAAGGCTTCGCGAAGTCGTTCGGCGCTGACGTGTGTGTAGACTTGCGTGGTGCTGATGCTTTCGTGCCCAAGCATCTCCTTGACGCTCATGATTTCTGCGCCATTTTCAAGCAGGTGCGTGGCAAAACTGTGACGCAGCACGTGGGGGCTTGCCTTGCCTTCCCAGCCGATATCTCGTAGCAGGTCGTGAATGTCCTGACGCAGGGTTCGCACATTGATTGCGTCTCCATTGGCTCCAAGAAACACGCTGCCTGTGGGCGTTGGTAAACGTCCTGCTTCAATTTCTGCCTGTTTAAAAAGTCCGATGTACTTTAACAGAGACTCGGTGATAGGCACGATACGTTCCTTGTTCCCTTTACCGACGACGCGAACAAGGTGCTCCGATTCCATAATTTGATTCCAGTGTAGACTTTGGCATTCCGAAATTCGAAGGCCCGAACCGTAAATCAATTCTAGCAGGAAACGGGCGCGCATCTGCTTGTAGGTTGGATGCTCAATTTCAGGAAACTTACTGTCGGCCAAATCCTTCTGGCTTAAAAAGTTCACAAGGCGCTTGGGGCGCTTGGGCATGGGAACGTTGCCTGCGGGATTCGTCGAAAGGACCATGGAACGCACAAGGTATTTGCCGAAGCTTTTTAGGGCGGCTAGGTGCTCGCAGATACTTGCCGGCGCAAGTCCTTGCTTGATTTTCATATCCCATACGAAACCTTTAACATTAATCTCGCAGAACGATGTCAGGGGGATGTCTTGAACATTCTTCTGTGATGCACAAAGAAATTCGCTGAACTTTTCTAGGGACTTACGGTAAGTGTCTACAGTCAGTTTAGAAAATCTGCGCTGGGCGCCCAGATAGTTCAAAAAATTAGTGATGTGTTCGGAAAGGTTCATTAAATGGCTTCGTCATTAGTTTCTGAAACAAAAATAATCTATCTTGGGTGTCAAGTTATGGCATTTGCAAAAAAATATTCTCTGGGTCGTGCTTTAGGAACCGCGCTTATGGCATTTATTGCTGTAGGCTACTCCTATGCGGCCGACCGTGTAACTGGAGCAAATGCGACCTTGGATATTGAACCTGGGGCTCGTTCAGCGGCCTTGGGCTCTGCGGCCATGGCTGTAGATGGCGATTATCTTGGCCTGTTTTCGAATCCTTATCAGCTGTCCGATGTCAATTACGCCTGGGCCTGTTTTTCTCATACGGAATATTACGAAGACACCAAGTATGATTTTGCATCTGCCGCTATCCCATTAGGAAATGGACTTGGCCTGGGTGTTGCCTTTGCTCGCTTCGGGGCCGATGATATTCCCTATATCAAGGAAGGCGAGCCGCTTCCCGAGGGGTCTAACTACAATACGCTTTCCATCGCTGATTACGTATTCTCGCTTTCTGTGGGCAAGCGTCTAACGGATCGACTTTCTCTGGGTGTTTCGTTTCATGGGCTGTATCGTGAAATGGATCAGACTGGCTACGGATTCCGTGGAGATGCGGGCGTTCGCTTTAGGGCGTTGGACCGTCTTTATTTGTCGGGATTCCTGAAGGGTTGGACTTCGTCTGCAGCTTCGTGGGAATCTGGGGAATTTGAATACAGCTCACCGGAATTTTATTTGGCGGCCAACTATGGAATCGATGTCCCGTACTTGTATGGCAAGTTGGGCGTCTATTGGCAGAGCGCGGGATTGTTCCATCAGGAATCTCGAGAAATGGATTTTGATGAGGACAATGATGGCGGGGGCCGTATTTGGGAAGACCCTCTGGACTGGTTGGCAGGAGGCCGTGGAGGTCTTGAATTTACTTTTGACTTTGGACTTTCCTTGCGTGCAGGCTTGAGCAGCTTTACCACGTTCCAGAGCGTAACTGCTGGTGCCGGTCTCACTATAGCTAAGTTCCTGAAGGTGGACTATGCCTTTGAATCTCATCCGGTGCTTTCTCGGGTACATCGTGTAAGCATTAGCGTAAGTCCATATTTGTTTGCCAGGGCTCCCCGCGAAGGTACGCCCGAAGCGATGGCCGTACGTAAATCGTCCTTGCTGACCGAAGAACCTGAAGACGAGTATGTCGAAGAATCTGTAGTGGAACCCGCCGATGAAAAGGTTGTCGAAACAGAAGCTCATGATGACAGAGCCGCTGTTCAGGATCAAAAGGCTGAAAAGTCGGAAGGGCAGGAACTGATTGAATCCGAGGAACTTGCTCCTTCTGGATCAAACATCATCGAAACGGACGATGAAATTCTTGAATAGCTTGAAGTAGAGTCCATTTTTTAGTGATAGATTTCACAAAACGTCAATTTTAGGTTATATTTCTAGTATGCCTCAGTTAAAGAATTATCGTGAAGTTGGAATTTTTGATTTGATGTCGGCCCCCCTGAATCCTATCGGGGCTTTTGACGCCGAGCAATTCAAGAAGGACGTGCGTGCTCTTCTGGAAGAAAAAAAAGATGAGCAGTTCTTGGCTGTTGATTTGACTGGCTTGGACTTTGTCTATAGCGACGCTTATAACGCCTTTATTATGTTCCAGCAGGAAATGGCAAGCAAGGGTGGCTTGTTCGCAGTTCTTTCCAACAATAAAATTATTGTTGATGGGCTCAAGAAGGCAGGCCTCGACAAGAACATTCGAGTATTCGCCTTTGAAGCCGACATGATGTCTTTCTCGCTGCAGTCCCATTCTGTAGAAGCGGAAAAGGCTGAACCGGCAGAAGACTCTCAACCGGCGGCGGTGGCTTCTCAAAATACCACCCGTTCCGAAGAACCGCGAGCTGCTGCTCTGGACCGTCACACAGGTGCCCATCGTCGCTTTACCAAGAGCTTTAATGCTATCATCAAGGATGATAAGAAAAAGCAGCAGAAGGGGTTGGATGTTCCTTTTGATGAAGAACCGTCTTCTGCCCGCACTGTCATTATCGTCGTGCTGCTTCTGTTGGCTGCCATTGGTGGAACTTTGGCATTCTTCATGTTCTAGTTAAGATGGCTGCTGACTTTCAAGAGTACAAAGGCAAGCAAAAGCCCATCAATCCTACCCACAAGTTTCCTTTGCTGCGCCTATTGCTGATTGCGATTGCCGCATTCTTCTTCTACTGGTCGGGGCTTGTTACAAAGATCGCAGATGGTTTGTCGGAGCTTGGAAACGAAGATGTTAAAGTTGAAAAGCCCTGGGACCAGCAATGCAGTTCTTACGGGGGAACTCCTTTTGCCTTAGAAAAGGAGTTTGCCCAATGCTCCTGGATCATAAACGACTCCACAGATGTGGGTCGCTTGCCAAATTCATTTCTGCGCTATGTGGCGCAACTCCGTCGGGCAGAACAGTCTAAATTGCACTGGTTTGCAAAACAGAACAGTTTTGCCGATCCTGTTTTTGTGATGCATGACGATGGCGAAAAGTCTGTATACTTTCGCTACATGAATGCTGATTCCAGTTTTGTGTGGGTAAATAAGGCTACTGGCTGCCGCTATCCGGGGGTTTGCCCGCAGAAGCCTTTGGAATGGTCCGCGTTGCCTATTGCAGAAGACTTTGACTTTGAAGGTCAGGAATCCCTTTTGGCTATGGATGTGTTCCGCGGTCTAGGTGAAGCTCCGGTGCATCCGGTTCTTTCGGGCAAGGTTCTTGCAACTGGCAAGGATTCTCTCGGGTATTTTGTGGATGTTGACCATGGCTATAATGTGACCAGCAGAACTTCTGGATTAGGTGTGTTGAGTGAATCCATGACCGTTGGCGGTTTAGTCGCCCTAGACCAAAAGCTTGGGAACCTTCCTCCCCAAGATAGCGCAAAGTTCTTTCTGACGATTCGCCAGAATGGTCTTTTTGTTCGTTGGTCCGATTTTTATGCGGCAACACATCCTGTGGACTCTGTAGGTCTAAGGAACTTTGAAAATAATCTGCCATTTTAATACCTTTGGGTCATGAAGTCCAGAATTTCCACGAAAATGCTTTTTCTTGCCCTAGGCGCCCTTTGGCTGCTTTGCTTTTATGCGGGCTGCGAAAAAAGTACCGATGGCCCCATATCGGTGTCTAGTGGAAATGAAGAATATGATGGTGAAGGTTTCTTTCTTTCGGCCAGTCTAGACTCTGGAAAAAGGATTCACTTGGTCGGCGACACGCTGCTTCTTAGCCTTGGAAACATCTGGTCTTTTTCCAATTGCGCGTTGCAGGCAATTAATCTTGACTATAAACGTGAAGATTCAATCTTGTGGATTATGCCGTCTGTAAAAATCCACGTGACCGAAGAGGACTGTGCTGCTCCCTTCTACAGGCCTGATACAACAATTCGTATTCTTGTTCGCAGCGGAGATGTCAGGAACATATCCCAGATTAAGGTCAAGAACGATAAAGACTCCATTCTTGATTCAATCATGATTCGTAGAGGTTCCATAGCAAAGGATACTTTCTTTGTGTATATGGATTCCGCTTTTGGCCTGCCTCATAATTATCCCATTAGAACCAATGACATCAAAAAGTATAACTCTAAACGTAAGGATACCATTCCAACGCTATTGCGGGTACTGGACTCCTTGACGCCTCGAGTCTTTTACTGGCGAACCATGAAGTCTACCTGTACTCATCGAATCGACATGTGCAATTCTACCATTGCGGATACCATATATCCTACCTCCTGGAAGTTGCAGGATACCAATTTGGTTCCCGTGCATTATGCCTGTGCCGATACAGATTCTGTGTACTGCATTAACTCCAAGTGGGAAGACGATTCTACGTCGCTGGGCAAGCTGCAGGAACGACCTGACACCATCTGGCATTATAGTACCTACTATATAGAACACATCCCTAAGTGTGGAACCTACAATTCCTTTAACGTAGCTTACTACGCTGTTGGGCAAAGGGTTCGCTTTATTCGTGAACTTTTTAAGCCTGACGAAGAAGAATCCTTCTGCGGACCGGCTACAGCTGAAGAGTGGATGGTGTACAATATGAGCGGAAGTAGGATGGTGGTGGATTCTCTTTCGATTCTGGATAGTTTACTTGCTGTCTGGAAAGAGGCGACCGTCGCTCCCGATACATTGATTGTGGATACGACAAAGTCAAAAAAGTAGGTCAAGAATGATCGAATACTCTTTTGCCGCAGAAATTGCGGAATCCGATAAGGAAGTTGTTCTTAATTCCAGAATTTATACCGAGTGGCTTGCCGCCTCCCAAAAAAAATTCAAGGTGCAGAAGGTTCACTTTGCTTCTGTAGATTTCTTGCGCAAGGGGCGTCAGCCTTTATTTATTAAGCTAGAGGCAACGGCAACCTTGCCGGATGGTAGACCTGTTCATGGTATTGTACTTGTACGTGGAAACGCAGTCGGCATTCTCGTTGTTCTTCGTTGCGAAGGTAAGCCTTATCTGCTGTTGGTGCGTCAGCCTCGTTTTGCAATTTCGGAACAGGGTTCCCTAGAAATCCCGGCAGGAATTTTGGACTGGACTGGAGACTATCGTAAAGTCGCTTTGTCTGAACTTGAAGAAGAAGCTCAGATTAAGGCTGATGATTCTGAGCTGATCGATCTTATGGAATTCTGGTACAAGGGCGCCAGCGAGGGCTTTGCTGCAAGCTGTGGCCTTTTGGATGAACGTATTCGCCTTTTTGCCATTGAACGTGAGGTGACTCCAGAACAACTGAAGTCCATGGACGGCAAGGACCAGCAGTACACCGAAGAAATTGAATGGATCAGAACAGAAGTCCTTCCATACGAAGAAGCCGGCCACCAATTCGTGGACGGCAAGAATCTGATAGCCATGTTCCTGTATGAACGCTGGCTTAAGAGCCAGGGACGTAGCCTTTAGTTTTGCGGACTACCCGAAAAAGATGTTGTTGACCGTAAGACCAACAAAGAAGATTATGAGATAACCGTACCACAGGCCGGTAAGAACGTAGTTCATGCCGCGCTTGTAGGCCTTGGGCTCCTTCTTGTTCTTTTCGCGAATGACAACAAGATTTTTGCGCAGAAAGTAGACGGAAACAGAAATTCCGATAATGCTTGCGAGAATAAGAAGTGCGTAAATCATATTGACTGCTAAGATAACTATTTTTTAAGCTATGGAAAACTTGATAGGGAAGGTAAAGAGCCTCGGAGGCACTCTAAAGCAAATGGAACTTGAGGGATTCTTCAAGATTCTTTCTGCTTTGCTTTCCTTCTGGGCTATTCACGGTGTTCTTCGCGGGCTTTTGCTGTTCAGGAACAACGCCTACGGCAATCCCTTTGTGGCGAAACCTGACTGGTATATTTTCCATGCCATATGCATTGACTTTATCTGGATTGCAGAAATGGCCTTGCCGTTTTTGCTGTTAGCCCTGCTTTTGCCTTCGGCTTCTAAGGTTCGCCGAGTGCTGTTGCCCTTTTTTGTGACACTGCAGGGGATTCTGCTGCCTTTTACCTTGCTGGACCATGAATTCTGCAGATTCCTGGGAACGCATTTTTCCATTTCGCTTCTGGATACTTACAAGGACGTGTCTTCTTTAGCCATGCTTTGGGATTACGTGGCTGCGGATCAGTCTGTTCCTTATCTGCAGTGGGTGGTACTGGCCTTGATGGCTCCCGCAGCGTATTTCCTGTGGAAGCTGATTTATGGCGCCTTTGCCCGGCGTGGAATTCGGGTCTCGCTCTTTAGGGGCTGGATTATAGGCTGTGTCGCCTTCTTCGGCTTTTCGGAATTGTTCCTGAAAGTCATATGGACCGGCACAAACCGTATGCGCAAGCTGGAACCAGTTGTTAGCATTTTTATTGGCGACGTTGCGGATATGTTTTCTGACAAGGGGAATCTGGATCCCGCCTATGTAAAGGCTGCTACAGAGACCGCGCGCAGAGTCTGGGCCGAAATTGAGGGCCCTGATGCAGAAGACTATGAATACGTGGACGAAAACTATCCGCTGTATCGTGTTCCTAAGGTTTCTTCAAAAAAGATTGCGGATAATTCACTGCAATCCGTTCGTCCAAACTTCCTGGTAATCTTTATGGAATCCCAGAGGGGGATGGATGTGGGTTACTTGAATCCGGACGATGCCCGGGGCAGTGTAACTCCCGTTATTGATTCCCTGGCTCGAGAAGGGGCTGCCTGGTCTAGATTCTATGTGGGCGGAACTCCAACCGTGGGTGGTGTTCTATCTAGTCACTTTGGATTCCCGGTTCATAGTTCTCGCAGTACGGCGACGGAATTGGCTAACGTGAACGTGCCCAGCTTTGCTTCTGTTCTTCGTGATTCTGGATATGTGACGCATTTTTTTGCTGCAGCCGATCCCGCCTGGGATAATTTGTCTGTATGGTTCCAGAAGTGGTATGACCGTACCCATTACGATAGAGCTTACGAAGATGACTCTACCTTCTTTGATGTTTCCGCAAAGTTCATTCGTGATTCTCTGGCAAAAAAGGGCAAGCCTTTTGTGGCATCCCTTATCACTAGAAGCAACCATTATCCTTTTAATCTTGTTCCGGGAATGAGCGACGAGGCGAAGGCCCTGTCTCAGGCTGATCGTATGCGCTACACAATGGGGTGGGCCGATAGACAGTTAGGACGATTTATTAATAGTTTGTCTGTAGAGCCCTGGTTTAAGGATACCTACGTTATCGTCCTTGGCGATCATGGGTTCCCCCAGGGTGAACATGGAGTCTCCGCTATTGGTGCCGATGGTTATTCCAATGCGTCCTGGATTCCTTTTGTGATGAATGGCCCCGGCATATCTGGAGGCGTTGTGCATGAAGAGGCTGCTAGTCAGAGCGATATTTCTCCGACTATTCTTGCCCTGGCCAATGTTCGTGTTGCGAATTCCTTCCTGGGACATAATCTTCTGAGAAATTCGCCCAAGCCGTTTGCCCTTGGGGTGCCTGCTGGCGTTCGTGCTCTTTCGTTACAGGATTTGCGGGTGATGAATCGCAAGGTGAATGATGGCGAATTTCGCGCCTTCAACTATAAAATTGACCCTCGTGAAGATAGCCTACTTAAAAATACCGATGAAATTTTGGCTGTGAAGAGGCTTGCTGATACTCTTGTTGACCTAAATGACTGGATTTTGACCAAGAATCGCGTTACCCGGGTTGAACAGAATCGCTAAAATTTCTCTATTTGTTTTGGTTTAAGGACTGTCCGTGGATATCGCCTCGCCTAATGATGGTTAAGTGGTATCCGTTAGCGGACGGCAATTTTTTTTAAAGAGGTCTATTTGGCAGCCCCGAACTTAAAGTTGGATGCACTGATCGCCGAAGCTTGCGCAGCCGCAGGCGTTACTCTGGTGGAACAGGACTTGTTCCGTGCCGGAAAACGCAAAACTCTTCGCCTTTATATCGATAAGCCCGAGGGCGTATCTATTGATGACTGTACTGCAGTCAGCCATCACCTCTCTGATGCTTTTGATTTGGATCCTGAAATTATTGAAGGTGCTTTCACCTTGGAAGTGTCTTCTCCGGGATTGGACCGCCCCTTGAAGTCGGTCGCTGATTTTACACGCAACAAGGGCCGCTTGATTCGTGTAACCCGCAGTACAGGCAAGCCCGTTGTAGGCACTCTGGTTGATGCGGACGAAGAAAATTTGACGCTTACCGTAAAGGGCAATCCCGAGAACGTGGTTATACCTCGGGCTGAGGTTCTGGTAGCGAAAGTGGATGTACAAATATAATAGGAAGGTCATGTTATGAAGAACGAACCGAAAGTTAATTTGCTCGAAGTGCTGAAGGGCGTTGTCGAAGCCAAGGACATGGAAGACTCCGTTGTCCTGAATGCTCTCAAGGAAGCTCTGGTCACTGCAGCTCGCAAGTACTTGCACATCGAGAAGAAGATCGATGTGGACTTCGATATGGAAACCAACGAAGTGCACGTGTTCCTCCGCGTGGCCGTTGTTGACGACTATCCGGACTACGATCCCAATATGACTGCTGATGAAGTGGAAGAATTGGATAAGGGCTACATGCTGGTGGATGAAGCTCGTGAATTCAACGAAGACGCTCAGCCCGGTGACTCTCTCGAAATGGAAATTCCTATTTCCACCTTCGGCCGTCAGGCAATCCAGACCGCAAAGCAGCTGCTGAACCAGCAGATTCGCGATGTCGAACGTCAGAAGATTATGGACACCTATCGCAGCCGTATCGGTTCTATGGTTAGCGGCGAAGTCCTTCGTCTTGAACAAAGTAACATCATCGTCAAGCTGGGTAAGCAGACCGAAGCCATGATTCCGTTCCGTGAACAGATCAAGCGTGAACGCTGGACTCAGGGTGCTTCCATCAAGGCTGTTATCGCACGCGTCGAAGAATCTTCCAAGAATGGCGCACAGGTTATCCTGTCTCGCGCAAATGGCGACTTCCTCAAGGAACTGTTCCGTCAGGAAGTTCCCGAAATTTACGAAGGCTCTGTAGAAATCAAGGGCGTGGCTCGTGAACCGGGCTTCCGTGCAAAGATTGCTGTCTATTCCCGCGACGAAAAGATTGACCCCGTTGGCGCATGCGTCGGCATGAAGGGTGCTCGCGTTCAGACTATCGTGCGTGAACTTGGTAACGAACGCATTGACATCGTTCAGTGGAATCCGGATCAGGATGTGTTTATCCAGCGTGCTCTTGCACCGGCAAATGTCGTTAAGCTGATTCACGTTCCCGATACCCGTCGTACCGTAGTTATCATTAGCGACGAAAACCTGGCTCTTGCTATTGGCAAGAATGGTCAGAACGTTAAGCTGGCTGCAGAACTTGTTCAGCGCAATCTTGACGTGTTCGGCGAAAAGGAATGGTCTGAAAAGGACGATGAGACCAAGGCAAAGATTACCTCTCCTTCTGCAGCTGATATGCATCAGGCCGCAGGCCGCAGAGGTCGTTAATCAAAAAGGCCAATGGTCGCAAGTGCTTACACAAGGGGTGTAGGCTCAAAAGAATTGAAAAAAGGAACACTGGAAGCTAATTCATGGCTATTGAAGATCAAATTAAACCTACTGATTGGGCTGAATCCCACGGCGTCAAGGTTGACGTTGTGATGAAACTGCTTCGCGACGCGGGCGTGACTGTCCGTACTCACATGTCCAAGGTTGATGCCAAGGACTATGAGAAAATCGAAGCAGCAGCCGAGGCTGAAAAGCAGAAGGCCGAAGCCCGCAACAAAAATTTGAAGAAGAATACTGCTGACCATGCTCCCAGTGCAAGCGCCGCCAAGAAGACTGCTGCACCTGCAGCTGGTGGCCGTACTCTTAAGGCTACTCTGATTAAGGGCGCTACCGTTACGATTAAGAAGGGCGCAGCAAAGGTAACGACCGCGGCTGTTGTAAAGCCCGCTCCTGCAGCACCGAAGCCTGCCGCTCCTGCGGAAGAGGCTCCGAAGCCCGCCGTTAAGGTTGAGGCTCCTGTAGCTTCTGCACCGAAGCCCGCTCCTGCTGCGGATGAGGCACCCAAGCCTGTAGCAAAGCCTGTCGAAGAAAAACCGGCTGCTCCTGCACCGAAGCCTGCTTCTGCTGAATCTTCTAAGGCCGCTGCCGCCGAAGCTCCGGCTGCTCCGAGTCCCGCTGTAAAGCCCGCTGCCCCGGCTGCAGCAAAACCTGCCGATGCTCCCAAGCCTGCAGCACCTGCCGCCGAAGCTCCGTCTATGGTTTCTCCGGGCATGGAACTGAAGCAGCCTCCTATGAAGGCTCAGGTCTTTAAGCCGGATGCCGCAATTCTTGCTCGAATTGAAAAGTCTCGCCAGATGGCTCAGCAGAGTCGTGGTGGACATCGTGGTCCTGGTGGTTCCCGTGGAAACGGCAATGCCCAGGGTTACACAGGTACTTTTGGCCGTCTCAACAACGGTCAGGATAACCGCAATGGCGGTAATCGTCGTCCGGGCCAGGGTGGCCAGGGCGGTGACCGCAACAACAATAATGGTGGTCGTACCTTTACCGGACGTACCAGTGGCTTTACTGGCTCCTCTATGCAGGAAGCCTTCAACGCCAGCAACAACCAGGCTTTTGGTGGCCAGGGTGGCTTTGGCGGTCAGAATGGCAAGGGCAATGGTAAGGGTGGCCAGCAGAATGGTCGCCATGGTCAGAACGACAAGAATCGTCGTAACAATGGCAAGGACCGTATGGACCAGCAGAGGGAACAGCAGCAGGAAGTCGTTCGTCAGAACGTGTCCCGCGTGATGGCTGACCTTTCCAAGAAGCCGGTCAAGAAGGTTTACCGTAAAGAAAAGGCAGAAGGTGAAGTTTCTGAAGATAAGAAGATTCTGAAGACTTCTGACTTCATCACTGTTGGCGAATTGGCCGGCCTGATGGAACAGATGCCCGCTCGCGTTATTGCAAAGTGCATGGAAATGGGCATGATGGTGACCATCAATGCTCGCCTTGACTTTGAAACCATCCAGCTTTTGGCCGATGAATTCGGCTTTGAAGCTCAGCTGATGGAAGAATACGAAGAAGAAGCTCTGGGCGTCGAAGAGGAACAGGAAGAAAACCTGCAGCCTCGTCACCCTGTGGTTACCGTGATGGGTCACGTTGACCATGGTAAGACTTCTCTCCTTGACTGGATTCGTAAGACTCACGTGGTTTCTGGCGAATCCGGCGGTATTACCCAGCATATTGGTGCTTACGAGGTTACCACCAGCCAGGGCAAGGTTACCTTCCTGGATACTCCGGGTCACGAAGCATTCTCCGCAATGCGTGCCCGCGGTTCTCAGGTGACCGACGTTATTGTGCTGGTTGTTGCTGCCGACTCCATGGTCATGCCCCAGACTGTTGAATCTATCGAGCTTGCCAAGCGCGAAAAGGTTCCTATGGTGGTGGCTATTACAAAGATTGACCTTCCTACTGCAAATCCCGACAAGATCCGTGCACAGCTTGCTGAACGCGGTGTAGAAGTGGAACAGTGGGGTGGCACTACCAGCTGTATCGAAGTCTCTGCCCGTACCGGTCAGGGTATGGATCAGCTGCTCGAAACTCTGGCTCTCGAAGCCGAAGTTCTTGAACTTAAGGCTAACCCGGATGCTCATGCTCGCGGTGCTGTGGTTGAATCCAAGCTTGACGTGGGTAAGGGTTCTATGGCTACGATCCTCGTGCAGAACGGTACTCTCCATGTGGGTGACCCGTTTGTCTGCGGTATCTACGCAGGTCGTGTCCGTGCAATGTTCAACGAACGTGGTGAACAGCTGAAGGAAGTCCCGCCTTCTGCACCTTGCCAGGTGCTCGGTTTCGACGGTACTCCTCAGGCTGGTGATGACCTTATCGTTGTGGAAGATGAAAAGTCCGCACGTGAAATTGCCTCCAAGCGTCGTATGGCCGCCCGTGAACGTGACCTTCGCGCTCGTAAGACAGTTTCTCTCGAAAATACATTTAACGAAAAGAAGGACGGCAAGCTGTCTGAACTCAACCTCATCGTCAAGGCTGACGTGGGTGGTTCTGCAGAAGCCCTTGCTGCATCCCTCGAAAAGCTTACCAATAAGGAAGTCCGCGTCAACATCATCCGTAAGGGTGTTGGTACCATCACGGAATCCGATATCCTGCTTGCAACAACCGCTCAGGCTATCATCGTTTCCTTCCATTTGATGCCGTCTCTCGCCGTCCGCGAAATGGCCCAGAAGGAAGGCATCGAAATCCGCAACTACCGCGTGATTTACGACTGTATCGAAGATATCACCAACGCTGTTGAAGGCCTCCTCAAGCCCACTCTGCGTGAAGAACTCAGCGGTGAAGCTGAAATCCGCCAGGTGTTCAAGGTTCCCAAGGTTGGTCTCATCGCCGGCTGTATGGTTACCGACGGCTCCGTGGACCGCGAAAGCCATGTCCGCGTATACCGCAACGGCGTAGAACTTGGTACTACCGTGGTTCAGTCTCTGAAGCGCATGAAGGACGACGTCAAGTCCGTTGCCCGCGGCTTTGAATGCGGTATCGGCCTTAAGGGTTACGACGATATTCGTGAAGGCGATAGCTTGATCTTCTTCAAGGAAGTCTCTGTTGCCCGTACCTTGAAGGACGTTGCCCGCGAAGAAGCCGAAGAAAAGGCTAAGAAGCAGGCTGAAGCTTCTTCCGAAGCGTAAGCAAACCTTATAAGGAATACTAATGAGTCGTAGAACCGACAGATTAGGCGAACAGTTCCGCGAGGAAATCTCCAAGCTCTTGCAGAAGGGCCTGAAGGATCCTCGTGTCAGTACGCTTTCTAGCATTACCCGCGTGACCATTACCGATGACCTGAGCTACGCAAAGATCATGGTATCTGTCATGGGTTCCGATAAGGAAAAACGCGATTCCCTGATTGGCCTCAACAATTCCGCCGGCTTTATCCGCGGAGTCTTGGGAAAGGCACTCAAGATTCGCAAAATTCCTGAGTTGAACTTTGTGCTAGACGAAAACCTGGAACACGCCATGCATATCGAAAGCATTCTTGCAGACCTGAAACAGAAAGGGGAACTCTAATTGTCCAATTCTGGCTTCGTCCTATTAGACAAGATTGCTGGTGAAACTTCTTTTAAGGCCCTTTTCCCTCTGAAAAGGGTCTTTTCTACGAAGAGAGTTGGGCACGCAGGCACCCTGGACTTGCGAGCCTCTGGCTTGATTATTGCTGCTACCGGCCGCGTCACTCGTTTGCTGCCCTTTGTTGAAGCAAAGGACAAGTGCTATAGCTTTAGGTTGCACTTGGGTTATGAAACCGACACGCTGGAATGGGACGGCGAGGTGGTGGAACAGGATAGCAGGTTCGAGGTTACAGGTTCGAGGCTCGAGGAATCGCAGGCAATAGACCGTGCTGCACTAGAGTCCGTACTGCCCCAGTTCACTGGCGACATCGAACAGATTCCTCCCAAGTATTGCGCCGTCAAGATTAACGGCGTTCGCGCCAGCGACCTTATGGAACGCGGTCGCGACATTGAACTAAAACCTCGCAGGATTCATATTGCCTCCCTTAAGGTGACCGACGTGGTGGCAAACGATGTCACAGAAGGCTGTTCCGGTCGTTCCATTGCCACATTCGATTTGATCTGTGAATGCAGCAAGGGAACCTACATTCGTGCACTGGGTCGTGACATTGCCCGCGCTCTCGGAACCTGCGGCTGCGTCTCTGGAATCCGTCGCCATCGTATTGGCAATGTGACCTTGGACAAGGCCGTTCGTGGAGAGAATTTAACTCGTGAACATCTTTTGCCTGTGGACCAGATTCTGGATTTCCCGGTTGTTCGGTTAGACGATGCCCAGGCGGCAGTCATTCGTCAGGGTAATTACCTGCCTTGGAAGACTCCTATTGAAGGGGTTGACGCCGAAGGCAATGTTTTTGTTGCCAACTTGAATGGCGAGGTCCTGAGTTTTTGCCATTACGAACCGGGTCGCATTAGGCCAAAGATTTATTTGGCTGAGGACGATTAAGGAATTACAAATTAAGAGTTATGAATTACTAGAAAATAGCAGGTGATGGATTTGCGATTTCTAACTCGCAATTCAGATTTTGTAAATCATAACTGAAAATGAGAGATGTGGTTTTTAAGATGAAACGCGCTGTAACAATGGGTAATTTTGATGGTTGCCATCTTGGTCACCAGGCTCTGTTCCGTTCTCTGAAGGCTGTGGCAGAAGCTAATGGACTGCGCCCGACCGTTATCAGCTTTGAACCTCATTCCAACTACGTTTTGCGAGGCCCCGGTGATCCGCTATTGTTGACCACGACTGCAGAGAAACGTGACTTTATAGAAAGTCTGGGGCTTGAATTTGTTGTGTTGCCGTTTACCCGCGAACTGATGCATCTGCCTTTTGATGAATTTATTCGTACAGAACTCATTGAAAAGCTGAATGTGAGTTCCATGTTCTTTGGACATGATCACTGCTTTGGTGCGGGTGGCAAGGGCAACTACGAAACCATTACGGCAGCCTTCCCGGAACTTTCGACCCAGATGCTTTCCATTGTGTTGCACAAGGGCGAGCGCGTCAGTTCTTCTGCGGTGCGTACAGCTCTTGAAAATGGAGACGTTGAACGGGCCCAGACATACTTGGGCCGACCTTATCGCCTAACAGGAACTGTGGTTGAGGGTAAGCGTCTTGGACGCACTTTGGGATTTCCGACTGCCAATTTGCAGGTGGAACAGTATAAGTTCTTGCCGAAGGGCGGCGTGTACGTTGCTAATGCCCGCTTGGCCGATGGTCGCATTTTCCGTTCTGTTTTGAACATCGGGATCCAGCCTTCTACACCGGGTACGCACCATATGGCCATTGAGGCCTATCTGCTAGACTTTAACGAGAATATCTACGGCCAACATCTGGTGCTTGACCTGATGGGCTATTTGCGCCCAGAAAAAAAGTTCGCCAGCCTTGATGATTTAATTCGTCAGATTGGGATGGATGCAGATACGGCCCGCAATTATAATGGAAATCATTGGGCTGAATAAATCAGTCTTAAAAATTGCATTAAAAAAGAGGATGCCCTGATGGACGTCCTCTTTTAACAGGCCCAGTTGCGGTCGCTGATTTGCGCCGGCAAACTTGAAGGTTTACTTCAATTCTGCCAGAGCCTTTTGTACATTCGCTACGCTCATGTACCAAGTACTAGCCTCGGTCATGGACAAATGAATTTGTCCGCGACACTCGGCTTACGTACTTGTCATTCTTACTTCAACTCAGCTAGAGCCTTTTCGTTCTTAGCAATAATATCTTGCTGTGTAGCCAGCTTGACACGTTCTGCGTTGACCACTGCTTCCGGGGCACCGCTGACGAACTTCTCGTTGCTGAGCTTCTTTTCGATGGAAGCTGCAAAGCTCTTGGCCTTTTCGATTTCCTTTTCGAGGCGTGCGATTTCTGCAGCCGGGTCAAGGATACCTTCCAGCGGGATGAAGAGTTCGCCACCGGGCACAACAGCAGAGGCGCTGAACTTGGGCTTTGCGGCCTTCACGCCAACGGTAATGCTTTCGATGCCACCAAGTTCGGTGATGATGGCGAGGCATGCATTCACGGAAGCTTCGGTTGCTGCGTCGTCCACAGAAACAACGGCCTTCAGCTTGGTAGCGGGAGAAACGCTGTAACGGCCACGGACACCGCGAACGGCTTCCACCACGGCGAATGCCTGGTCGAAGGCGGCTTCGATGTCCTTGTTGATGAGAGATTCATCAGCAGTGGGCCAGGGGCGGCTGATCACCATTTCGGAGCCCTGGAACAGGATGCTGTTCAGTTCTTCAGTGATGAAGGGCATTACCGGGTGGAGAAGGTCAAGAACATTCTTCAGCACGTAGCTGAGGATTGCCATGGCGTTCTTCTTTTCGGCGTCCAAAGTTTCACGGTTGATCACAGCCTTCTTGATTTCAAGGTACTGGCTGCAAACGTCATCCCACACGAAGCGGTAGAGGAAACCTGCAAGTTCTGCGAAGTGGTATTCTTCCAGCATGCGGGTCGCATCCTTGATGGTGGTCTGCAGGCGAGAAAGGATCCACTTGTCTTCCAGTGCGAACAAATTCTTGTCCATGGGAAGTTCGGCGGCAAGGGCGCCAGCCTGTTCCAGCTGCGGGTAGAGGAAGCGGCAAGCGTTCCAAATCTTGTTGGAGAAGTTACGGCCGATTTCGAACTTTTCAGAAGTGTTGATTTCGGTACCGTCTTCCTGCTTTTCCTTCTTCACCGGCAGACGAACGTCCTGGTTGTCGGTGCAGAGGCTTGCCATCACGAAACGGAGAGCGTCGGTACCGTACTTGCGTTCGATGTCCATGGGGTCCACGCCGTTACCCTTGGACTTACTCATGGTCATGCCATTGCCGTCCAGGATCTTCGGGTGGATGTAAACGGTGTGGAACGGGATCGTACCCATGTTTTCCTGGGAGAACAGCACCATGCGAGCCACCCAGAGGGTGATGATGTCGCGGCTGGTCACCAGCACGGAAGTGGGGTAGTACTTCTTAAGAGTGTCGGTGTTTTCCGGCCAACCCATGGTAGAGTGGGGCCAGAGACCACTGGAGAACCAGGTGTCCAGAACGTCGTCTTCCTGCTTGAGAACGTGGCCCGGCACTGCATCTTCAGCAAGGTTTTCTTCCTGAGAGCAGACCAGGTAGCCGCCGTTTTCTGCCTTGTAGAAGAAGATGTCTTCGCGGTTGCCGAATACGGCCTTCAGTTCTTCTTCGCTTGCGTCGGTGTGCCAGATAGGAATGCGGTGGCCCCACCAGAGCTGACGGCTGATGCACCAGTCGCGCTTTTCGGCGAGCCAGTCGAGGTACTTGTTGGCGTAGCGTTCCGGGAGAATCTTGATTTCACCGGACTTCACGGCGTTCATTGCGTTTTCGGCAAGAACGTCCATCTTCACGAACCACTGGTCGCTGAGGTACGGTTCAATAACAGTCTTGCTGCGGTCAGAGTGGCCCACGTCCATTTCGTGGTCTTCCACCTTGATGAGGAGGCCGAGTTCTTCGAGGCCTGCAACAACGGCGTCGCGGGCAGCCTGGCCCTTAAGGCCCTGGAACTTGCCGGCGTTTTCATTCAGGGAGCCGTCGTCGTTCATGATGTTGATCATGGGGAGCTTGTGACGGAGACCGGTAGCATAGTCGTTGGGGTCATGAGCCGGAGTCACCTTCACGGAACCGGTACCGAAGTCCTTGTCCACGAGGATGGCGTCTGCAATCACGGGAATTTCGCGATCAACGAAGGGAACCTTCAGCATCTTGCCGATGAACTGTGCATAGCGTTCGTCGCTGGGGTGCACGGCAAGAGCGGTATCGCCCATGATGGTTTCCGGACGGGTGGTGGAAACGGGAATGAAGCCCGAACCGTCGGCCAGAGGATACTTGAAGGTCCAGAAGTGACCCTTCACATGTTCGTAATAGATTTCGTCGTCGGCAACGGCAGTCTGGAGCTTGGTGTCCCAGTTCACCAGACGCTTACCGCGGTAGATCAAGCCCTTCTTGAACAGGTTGAAGAAGGCGTGGCGAACAGCCTTGGCGCAGATGGGGTCCAAGGTGAAGCGCTGACGGCTCCAGTCGCAGCTCACACCCAGGCTCTTCAGCTGCTTGGTAATGCGGGCTTCATATTCTTCCTTCCACTTCCAGATGCGTTCCACCAGGGCGTCGCGGCCAATGTCGTGACGGGTCTTGTGTTCGTCCTGGAACAGGCGCTTTTCCACAACAGCCTGGGTTGCGATACCGGCGTGGTCCGTACCCGGAATCCACAAAGTGTCGCGGCCAGTCTTACGGCGGTAGCGTACCAAAATATCCTGAAGGGTGTCGTTCAAGGCGTGGCCCAGGTGCAGGGCGCCGGTCACGTTAGGAGGCGGAATGACGACAGAGAACGGTTCGCCCTTACCGCTAGGTGCAAAGCTATTTTTTTCAGCCCAGGTCTGGTGCCAGCGGGCTTCAACTTCTGAAGAATTATAACGTGTTTCCATAATATCCTTCGGCTCGGTCATGCCAGAATGTAAACATTCTGTCGCGACACTCGCCTTGTCTATATTTCCATAGTATTTTATTTCCACAAATAATTTCTTAATGTGGGTAAATTTAGAAAAAGGTGAGAAATGCGCCAAATGTGTTTACACAATTTGGCATATCCGAGCCGAACTAAATGCGCTCAAAGAGCGCCATTTAGAATTTTTCCAAAAAAACGTAAAAAAACAGTCCTTGAATGGAACTGCTTTTTGCCCAATCTGAAGTTTTCCCAAACTTATGCTTTATACAGGGCTTTCTTTTCGGCAACGGCAAGTTTGCGGGTGACCTTTCTCTTTGTGCGAACTTTAGGAACCGCGATCATTTGAACATTTAGTGCGTTCAATACGCGTAAAATGGTGTCAAAACGGGGGTGGGCATCTTCATTCAGTGCCTTGTAAAGACTTTCTCTGCCGAGGCCTGTTGCTTTTGCAATTTGTGCGATGCCGCGAGCTTTGGCTACGTATCCGATGGTCCTCAACAAAACGGTGCTGTCGTTTGATTCGAGCGCATCGCTGATGACTCCTGCGATAACCTCCTCGTTATCCAAAAGTTCTGATAAATCCAGCTTACTTGTTTTCATTTTGAATCGCCCTCCACATTTCCTTTGCCTTTTCAATGTCTCGCCGTTGTGTTGATTTGTCTCCACCACATAGGAGAATGATTACAACCTGTCCTCGTATGGCGTAGTAGAGCCTATATCCAGGTCCAACATCAAATCGCATTTCGGATATCCCGTCACCAATGTTTTTGACATCACCAAGATTTCCTAGTTCAACTCTCAATAATCGAGAGAATATTCTCTGCTTTGCCTGATTGTCCTTAAGGTCCGCATACCATTTTGAGAAGGTTTCAGTTTTCTCTATTGAAAACATCTTATCCTCCTAAATGTATCTAATCGGATACAAAATGTCAAGTACATTACATGTGTACTCATCGTTCCTCCTGTCGCTACATGCTGAAAAGCGACGGTTTTGTGCTTCGGTTTTGCTTATCTAAAAATCAGAAATCGGTTTGAAATCTGCGCGAATTTCGCCGCAATCAAATGTACACACAAATTCTTGTCACAAAGTGTCAAAATGGTGGCGAAAGTTATGAATCTTCTGTGAAAATTACCGAAAAAAGTCAAGTTTTTTGCCGTTTTCGGCAAAAATACTTGACATTGTTTTTTTTTTTTTACATTCAAATCGTGCGCACGATTCATTCCATTGCAGAACTTTTGGACTGCCTGAAACAGATAGAACGCGAAGGCCTGGAGGGCCATCGTGAAAATGTCTGTTATTATTACCGAGGTGAAGCGGAGGACTATGGCCCGACGGGAGCGACCCCTAGTATTGCAAGAAATGGTCGTCTGAAAAAGGAAGCGGAGAATTTCCGCGAGACGGAACGCCACCTGCCCGACGAGTTTGCCGCCTGCAGGTCAACTTTTGAAAAACTTGTCTTGATGCAACATTACCAGATTCCTACCCGTCTTTTGGATGTTACCACAAGTGCGCTGCAGGCTGTGTTTTTTGCTTGCTACAACGACCCCGATTACGGCATGAGTGACGAAAAAGAAGGCTGTAGGGATGGTGTTGTGTATGTGTATGAGGTTCCCAAAGACAAAATCAAGAATTATCATTCCGATGCGGTTAGCATTCTGGCGAATATTGCGGTGTATCAGCACGAAGACAATCTAGACA